>JBEKRD010000001.1:0-110878 GCA_049519075.1 Xanthobacteraceae bacterium
ACCTGCAGATACCAACGTCCGGGCAGGTCGATCGGATTTTCATACCAGCTGTTGAAGGTCTCTTCCTTGGCCAAATAGGCCGGATCGTCGATGTGCTCGTAAAGATCGATCTGGTCCTGGATGTAATGCTGCTCGGGATGCATGTTCTTCCAGCCGGCCAGCATGTATTTGCCCAGCATCAATCCGCCGCCCAGTTCGACCAGCTCCCGATAGAACGAGTCGGACGATTCGTGCGCCATCCGTTTGATCGACCCGTTGCCGGCATCGGTATCGATCGGCGCGCCCGCGAGCACCAGCGAATTCACCTTGTCGGGAAAGCGCGCCGCGACCATCGCCGAGACCCAGCCGCCCTGACAAAGCCCGACGAGATTCACACGGCCGCCGAGATCGTCGATGGCGACAACGATCTCGGCGAGATAGTTGTCGATCTCCAGATCTTTCATATCTTCGGTCGCCGTTTTCCAGTCGGTCAACGCAACATGGCCAATGCCGTTGGCCAAGACCGTCTCAATGAGGCTTTGGCCTTTATGATAGTCGGCGATCATGGCGGTATGCCCGGCATGAGGCGCATCGATGAGCGTCGCAATTCCGCCCGGCTTTCCGTAATCCCGCAACACCATGGTCCGCAGATCGAGCCGCACCGTGTTCGGCGTCGCAAGGGCGGGTCTCAGCTCATCATGAATTTTGATCTCTTCGTCGACGAATTTGATGTTCTTGGCGTAAAGCGCAGTGCCCTGCTCCAACATCGCCATCGCCATCGCCATTGGCCAGAACGCCGGGATGCTCGGCAGCGATGGATTTGCGGACTTAACCGATGGTTTTTCCGGCATGCTCCACTCCGGCCATTTTCTAGGCCCGTTTATCCGGCGCTAATGGTCCGTTCGCCTGCGGCGACGCGGTTTGCTGCCCGGCCAAGGCCAACGCGACCGCAGGATTCATGGCGTCGACCATCGACGTCGGCATCAGGATGGTGGCGCCGCGCTCCTTGGTCGTCTCATAGATGATGTTCATGGCGCGCAGCTGCAGCGCCGTCGGATGATCGGCATAGGTCATGGCCGCGGCGACGAACTGGCTGGCGATCGCGGCTTCGGCGGAGCCGAGAATGACGCGGGCCTGCTTCTCGCGTTCCGCCTGGGCTTGGCGGGACATCGCGTCCTGCAAGGCCACCGGGATGGCGACGTCGCGGATCTCGACGGATTTCACCGAAATGCCCCAGTCGGCGGTTTTGCGGCCGATCTCGGCGCGCAACAGATCGTCGGCGGCGGTGCGTTCCGACAACAGTGCCGCCAGCATCGACGATCCGATCATTTCGCGCAGCGAGGTCTGCGCGACGCGGTCGATCGCCTCGCGGTAATTGGTGATGTTCAAGGCCGCTTTTTGCGCGTCATGGACGAACCAGAAGATGATCGCATCGACATTGACCGGGACGGTATCTTTGGTGAGAGCCGCCTCGGCGGAAAACGCCGTAGTCTGGATGCGCTCATCGATGATGGCGACGATATTGTCGAGCACCGGAATGATGAGAAACAATCCCGGTCCCTTGACGCCGAGCAATTTTCCGGCGCGCAGAATGACGAATTTTTCCCAGGTATTGGCCATCTTCAGCGCGGCGGCGATGACGATCGCCAAGATCACCGTGGCGATGCCGGCGTAAAGATATCCAAGTGCGGCCAATCCGACGCCGACCGCGACACACACCGCGGTCACAAACACTGTGATGGGATTCATTGCCTTGGCTCCCTGTTCGATCGGGCGCCCCTCCAAGCATATGGTGACATTCGGTTCGGTCCGCATCTGAGCAATTTTGCTCAATCCGGCGCACCTCCGCCGAGGTGCGCCGATTTGCGGGAGCGGTGAATGCTCTACAATGGTCCCAGCAACCGCCGAATGATTTGCTCGGGGTTCGGAAGGCCGCGCCGGTACCTGTGGTGGGTCTCGGTCGGCGCAACTTCCAGGGATTCGGCCTGGGCCGTGCGCTGCGGACCGATCGCTTCGAACCGCGCCTTCTGCTCATCGGACAACGAACTGTAGAAGTCGTTGAGCGACGCGCTCACCAGCTTGACCGCTTGCAGCATGGTTTCGAGCCGCTTGCCGACCGCGGCAAGCCGGGCCGGCGGCGTCAGCGGATCGCTGCTCACACACGAGGTCTTGAGCAAATCCGCCGCCTGGGTGGTGGCGTTCTGCAGCGCGGCGAGACTGGCGCGTTGCGCATCGGTCGGGCGTACCGCCTGGTCGATCTGCGCGGTTGGCCATTCCATCACACCCGCTTGTGCAGCGCCGCAGTTCTGGCCGAGCGAGCCACTCGTATCGTCCGCGGACTTGTTCTGCCGCTGATCGTTGCCGAGCGCGGTCAGCCGCGCCTTCTGCTCGTCGTTGAGAAGGCCATAGAACTTATCCAGCGGCGGCTGCACCGTCTGGACCGCTGCGAGCATCGCCCCGATGCGCTGTTGCATGGCGGCGAGCCGGCTCGGCGCGGTAAGCGCGATGTCGGTCGGGCATGCGGCCTTGAGGTCCTGCGCCGCTTTCAGCGAGGCGTTGGCAAGATCGTCAAGCGCTGCGCTTTGTTCGGCGGTCGGCTGGATCGCCTGCTGGAACTGATCGATCGGCAGGCCGGCGATGTCGCGGCTGTCGGCGCCGCACATTTGCGTCAGCTGATCGGTGGCCGGAGCCGGCGCGGTGGCTGCCGGCGCCGGTTGCCCGGTATCGGTCGGGTTATTGCTGGCGTATTGCGGCAGGTAGCCGGTGAGGTCGTCATAGCCATAGGGCGCGAATATGCCGGCATAGATGTCGCCATAGCCGTAGCCCCAGAACGAGTCGTCGTAGCCATCGCCCCACATCGCGTAGTCGTACATGTCGTAATAGGCGAACGGCCAATAGAGCGGGCCGACCCAGCCGTAGCCGCCGTTATTGTGGCGCCACCAGCCATTGCCGCCGTCGCGTCCGCCATGCCATCCCGCCGTCGCCGCAGTCGCGGTGATATGGGAGCGGTTGCTCGCATTGCGTAACGCGCCGGTATTATGTAACGCGCCGGCGACCGCGCGGGAATTCAACGTGCTGCGTACGGCGTTGCTTCTGACATTCGGGTTGGCGCCGCGCGTTTCGTGCCCCGCCGAATTAAGCAGCGTTTTTTGCTCGACGGCATTGTTCGTGGTGTTGCGGGCCGCCGAGGATCGGTTGGTGCGCGAACCCGTCGATGCAGATGAACGGGAGACGGATGCGCGGGATGCAGATGAGCGGGATGCAGATGAGCGGGATGCAGACGAGCGGGATGCAGATGAGCGGGAGACTGTTGAACGCGATGCGGATGCGCGGGGCGCAGCAGCACGGGGAGCAGATGCGCGGGACATCGCCGGTCTGGCACTGGCGTGACTGACGCCACCGCCACCGCCACCGAAATGCGCACCGCCGCCGCCGGCATGCCCACCACCACCGCCGCCAGCATGTCCGCCGCCGCCTGCGGCGTGCCCGCCGCCACCGCCGCCGGGATGCCCACCGCCACCACCGCCGCCTTTGGCCGCATAGGCCGCGGTTGACAGCGCAGTCGCAAGAACAACAACCAAAAATCCGATTTTAAATTTCGACATCACCAGCTCCCCTTATTTTCTTTGTTGCCTGAGTACCCTGGTGTTCAGAATTGTGCCGCATCAAGACAGAGCCGCATTGATGTGGATCAACTATGTATGACACCAGACATATCCTTTTGCCGCGAAAGACTCGCGCGAACGATCCATTCGAAGAGCTTCTCCGAATTGAACAATCTCCCGACATGTGCGCACCGCGCTCGACGCGCTTTCGGCGCAAGCAGGCGAGGGACAGAAATCAGAATAACCGCAATGGCGCTCGCTCCTCGATCGGAGCGCGAGCCACAGGGAAATATGATGATCTGCGATCCGCTGCATGTCTGAGCAATATTGCTCACAGGCCGCGCCAGCGGATCGGCGTCGTTCTGCTGAAATGTCACGCCCGTCGAGCGAGATGCTGATGAGAATGGAATCGTTCTTATCGCGACTGCGGCGGCCGCTTTCCAACTTTGTTGCCTAAGGATGCACGAAGTTTTTCTGACCAAGATTCGAACACGGTGAGGCAGCGCTTTGTTTGGAAGTTCATGCGTAGGAGCTTTCGCGAGCATTGGCGGAAAAAAAGAGGATCATATTTCATTAGATCCCGCGCCGACCCTTGCCGGAAGCGGCAGCAAACACCATGTGCAAATGTACGGTGTCGTACATTGCTTGGTTTGGATCAGCGCTGCTCGGCACTTCGCTCATATTGTTAAATTTGAACAAATGTTCGGGAGATCATCATGCGTCGATTTGCTGTTACTGTTGCGGCTGCAACGGTGCTCGTTGCTGGCGCTTCTATCCTGGGCGCCGGCGCGGCGCCGATGGTCGCACCCGCGGCGATTCGCGGTGCGGCCGACAGTCTCAATATCGTCGAACGCGCGCAGTTCGTCTGGCTCGGTCATGATTATTGCTGGTACGACGACGGTTGGAACGGCCCAGGCTGGTACTGGTGCGGCCAATATCTTACGTCCGGCATAGGCTGGGGCGGCGGCTATGGCTGGCATCATTGGCACGGCGGGCACGCCGGCGGCGCTCACGGCGGTCATGCGCATGCGGCGGTCAGTCATGTCACTCATACGCGTGCAGCGGTCAGTCATGTCAGTCATACGCACGCAGCGGTCAGTCATGTCAGCCATACGCGTGCATCGGTCGGTCATAGCGCTCCGGCGCGCGCGGCAGTCAGTCACGGCGGCGGTGGCGGTCATCCCGGCGGTGGTGGCGCCCATGCCGGTGGCGGCGGACACGGCGGCGGTGGTGGCCACGGCGGCAAGCGTTAATCTGACATCAGCCTCAAGCGGGGCATTGCCCCGCGGGCGATGAGTCAATGCCCACGACTGTGTCGGATGAGCACAGTCGTGGTCTGCCTCACGAAGGCGCAGACGGTGCAATCGGAGCAAATGTCTTCGCCTACGCGATTTTCACATCCGACTACGGAGATAATGCCATGTCGATCGGAACCATCCTCCTCATCATCTTGGTGATCATATTACTCGGCGGCTTTAGCGGATTCGGCGGCGGCCCGTTCTATGGCACCGGCTATTACGGCGGCGGCGGACTCGGCCTCGTCCTCATCATCGTGCTGGTCTTGGTGTTGCTCGGCAGGCTTTGAGTTGCCGACTTAAGACCTAGCGGATCGTTCGATCGCCCAGCAGCCGGTCGAACTCTTTCTTGGAAGTGCCGTAGCACTCGCACGAGCGGCGGAGCAGGGCGCGGCGATCAATGATCGTGACGTTGCCGCGGCTGTAGCGGATGAGGCCCGCCCGCTGCAGCGCGCTTGCAGCGACCGTCACACCGGTGCGTTGCACACCGAGCATCATGGCCAGGAACTCCTGCGTCAGCAGAAACTCATCCGATTGCATTCGGTCATGCGTCATCAGCAGCCAACGGCAGCATCGCTGATCGATGGAATGAAAGTGATTGCACGCGGCGGATTGCGCGACCTGGTTGAAGAAAGCGTGAGCATAGCGAAGCATCACGCTTCGCATCGAGGCGCTTCGCGCCATTTCCCTCTTGAACAGCGCGGCCTTCATTTTCAGGCCCGCGCCGGGGACCTGCACGTAGACGCTGGTTGGCGCCCTGTCGTCGCCGAATACGATGGGCAGGCCCACCAGCCCCTCATTGCCGATCGTTCCGACCTCGGCGGCCCGACCGTTTGCCATGGTGTTCACCAGCGAGCCGACGCCGGTCTCGATGAAATAGACAAATTGGATTGCGCTGTTAGCGCGGTAGAGCGACTGCCTGTACCCCAGCGGAATCCGCTGAAGGTGCGGCAGAAGCCGCGCGTAATCCCGCGGCGGCAGCAAACCAAGCAACCGGTTGGCCGGCACCTCCACAGCTTTGCGGTCAACCGCCACGGTGCTGATCCTCGATATCGGCCTCGAACCAAGGCACACTTGCCATGTTGAGCGCCCTTTTAGCGGCTGCAGCAAGCTCAATGTCCGGTAGCGGACATTTTACTCGACTTTACTCGACTTCGCTCGATAAGAAGAGCAGGTTGCTAATGAGAGGGCTGCGATAGAGGGCGCTGTGATAGAGCACGCGCCCAGGGCCGCCTCTTCGGTTCGCCGTCTCAGCCCGGTGCAGGTTGTCGCGTTCGCTCCGCTGGATCGCCGGGGCGAAAGAATGAGGGCTATGCAGTAGATGCGAGTTTCGTCACCACCGGCTGCTTTTGGTGACTGTGCCGTATCGGTGTTTTGACGGAAATAAAAGTCCGGCGGCACAACGAGACAAACGGAGCGGCACAATGTCAGGTGCCGGACATACTTGACGTGAATCAATGTGGCTTGGCGACTTGCGTCGCAAAGTTTTGTTCATTACGGGGCGCCCGGGCAACGAGGCCGGGGTAGAGGGAAGGTCGCCAAAATGGCCATCGAACAATCGCCGCACAGCGCAGACTCATCTTTGAATATCATGTTCGAAAGCGGCGAGGATCTGACAGTCGCAATCTTGGAACGCGAGCTGATAAGACGGAAGCGCACGGAAGCCGAGCTGCGAGCGGCTCTCTCCCGAGAAGACGCGCTGCTTCGCCAAAAGGACGAAGCGATCGAACTGCAGGAGATTTTGAGCAGGGAATCCGATCATCGGCTGTTGAACGACCTGCAAATGATCGTGAGCCTGCTTTCGCTGCAAAGCCGGGCGGCGGCGAATCCCGAGGTTGCCGCGCAACTGGCCGCCGCGTCCGATCGCGTTGCGACTATTGGGCGCATCCACCGGCGTCTCCACTCATTGGACGGCGTCCAAAGCTTTACGCTCAAGCATTATCTTGAGGATCTATGTCGGGATTTCTCCATGATCCTGGCTGCCGAGCGCCCCGAGCGGGTCATTGCGGTAGAGGGGATTGAAATCACGCTGCCGGCAGTGACCGCCATACCACTTGGCTTCATCGCCAATGAGCTGATCACGAACGCGGCCAAATACGGCCAAGGCCGGATCACGGTCACCTTGGAAGCGGCCCCGGCAAAGGGCTACGCGGTCTCGGTTGCCAACGATGGCCCCGCTTTGCCGGAAGGATTTGATCCAGCGGCCAGCAAAGGATTGGGAATGAACATCGTTCGATCTCTTGTCGCACGGATCGGCGGCGAACTGCGGATCGCTCGGGGCGATAACAACCACGGCCCGCGATTTACGGTGCTGTTCACCTGATTGGTCTCAAATCGTCGCCGCGCCGGCGCAAGTCCCAGCATGCGGTCTCTTGTGCCGCCGCCACCTCCCGCCCGCGCCTCGCCGGCTGATCATGAGGCGCGCGTCCTTCAGGGGGATTGAGCCCGGCCATTCATGTTTGACAGGCAGGCTTTTTCCCGAAATGAGGCGTATAGTACGTTATGGTACGCAAGGTCCTATCGATGGCGGCTAAACGCCGTGAGCCGTTCGATCCCAAATCATTTCTCGCCCGCGTCGGCGACGGCCGCAGCATCGGCAAGTACCACAGGGGCCAGGCCGTCTATTCACAAGGCGATGCCGGCGATGCGGTGTTCTACGTCCAGAAAGGCAAAGTGAAGGTCACCGTGGTTTCCGAGCAAGGCAAGGAAGCCGTCGTCGCAATTCTCGGGCCGGACGAGTTCTTCGGCGAAGGCTGTCTTGCCGGGCAGGCACTGCGGATATCGACGGCCACGGTCATGACGGACGCCGTCATCGCGCGACTGGAAAAAACGGCCATTATCCGGGTCATCCACGAGGAACCGGCATTCTCCGAGATGTTTATCGCCCACCTTTTGGGCCGGGCCATCCGGGTCGAAGCGGACCTCGTCGATCAGCTGTTCAATTCGAGCGAAAAGCGTCTGGCCCGCATGCTGCTGCTGTTGGCGAATTTCGGCAAGGAGAGCAGGCCGGAGGCGATTATCGCCAAGATCAGCCAGGAAACCCTTGCCGAGATGATCGGAACGACGCGGTCGCGCGTCAGCTTTTTCATGAACAAGTTCAGGAAGCTCGGCTTCATTGCCTATAATGGCGGCATCGATAGCGGCATCGAAGTCCATAGTTCGCTATTAAATGTCGTCTTGCACGACCAGCCGCAGATCGAAAATTAAATCGTCGTGTCCCGTCCGGAGATGCGGCGAAAGCCCATAAGTGAGCATTCTTATACAGACGCCCCACGCCAATCGCCCCTAAACCTTATCATGGCCGTCGATTTCGCCGGCCGACGATTGACTTCATGCCTTTGCAGCCGCGTTTGTGGGAGCGAGTTACTCATGTCGAGCCTCGGACGTCATTCCGCCAAGAGGGCTCGCAGCCAATGCGGATAGCCACAGCGACCCGGGCAAAGAACAAAACGAGCGCCTTGGGAGGCACCAGCGATCGTCAAAAGGCGATCGATCGCGACCGTCCGCGAGTCGAGCGGCCGGCGCTTGAGCCCTCGGTGCAGGATGTCATGCTCGCCGCGGTGCCGAGCCTGCGCGCTTTTGCGATGTCGCTCAGCGGCAAATACGATCGTGCGGATGACCTCGTGCAGGGAACGCTGCTGCGGGCCATGGCCAACATTCAGTCGTTCAAGCCCGGGACCAACATGTCAGCCTGGCTTTTCACGATCCTGCACAATCTTTTTCGCTCGGAATTTCGCAAGCGCCGCCGCGAGGTCGAAGACGCGGACGGCGGCTACTGCGACAGCCTGAAATCGTCTCCCGAGCAGGATAGCCGCTTGGAATTCAACGAGCTGTTCGCAGCGCTGGCAAAGCTGCCGCTCGAACAACGCGAGGCGCTACTCCTCGTCGGCGCGTCGGGCTTCTCCTACGACGACGCGGCTGCGATCTGTCAGACCGCGGTCGGGACGATCAAGAGCCGGGTCAATCGCGCCCGCAACCGGCTTGCGGAATTGCTCGAACTCGACCACCAGGGCGATTTCGGCCGGGATTCAACAACCGCCGAAGCAAATGCCGGATCTTAGGCGCAAGGTCGTGCGGCAGCCGACATGGGATGCGGTCGCGCTCCCGAGCGGGAATGCGCGACCGCTGCTGTTTGACGATGCCAGACGCGTTCAGTAGGGGCCGTAACCGCCCAGAACGCCATTGATCACCGCACCGGGAACGCCGCCATAACCGGGGCATCCATTGTAGCCGTAACCATAGCCGTAGCCCGGGCCATAGCCGGCGCAGCTGTCATAGATCGGTCCACCGCCGTAGCCGCCACCGTAGCCCCCGCCGTAACCACCACCACGGGCGCCGCCGGATCTGGCGACATGACCGCCGCTACCTGCATGGGCCGCCGTGGCATGTCCGGCGTGACCATGGGGCGCAGCCAATGCAAGCGTCGGCAGGCACCCAAAAGCAAAGGCGGCAGCGAAAGAACAAGCAACAAGAGTCTTATGAAGCACGCGGGCCTCCTGATATGACTCCAACAAGGATGTGTTGTGAGGACATGACCAACGCCGCGGTGCTGCAATCGTTGCAAGCGATGCTCACACGTTCGCGTGTGCTTGAAAGGGGCGTCAGCGCATCGCGCGCCCATTGGGTCCGCACATTAAGCTTCAAAGTTATGCTTTAACGGCTCCGGGGCACAAAATTCTCGCGGCGCTCGATGTGAGCAATATTGCTCAGTCCGCAGCGCGATCTGCGGATAAGCTCAATCGCGCTACCAAGCGATCCCCTCTTTTCTGCCAGCGGAAGTCGCGAAGGATTGGGGAGCGCGCGAATAGCCGACCGCCGGGGAAGGACCGATTTGTGGGGCGCTTATTTGAGAGCTACTCTCGGAGGGCCAGCTTGGAACCGTCAAATTATCAGCACATCGCCCCGCCGCCAGGTGCACTGCCGTTGCCCGACAGCGAGATGAACATAGACCTCGGCGAAGCGACCGCTCTCGCCGAAGCGATCGTGGATACGGTCCGCGATCCGCTGTTGGTGCTCGACCAGAACCTCTGCGTCGTTACCGCGAGCCGCGCTTTCTATCGGACGTTCGGGTTGACGCAAGATATTCGCAGCCGTCCGATTTACAGCCTGGGCGACGAGCAGTGGGACATCCCCGAGCTTCGGCTCCTGCTCGAAGCGGTCGGGTCGCAGCACGCGGTGATCGAGGCCTACGAGGTCGAGCAGGATTTCCCCATTATCGGCCGCCGCACGATGCTGTTGAACGCGCGCGAGGTGTTCGGTCCTAAGAATGCGCGCAAGCTCATTCTGGTGGCGATCGAAGACATCACCGACCGGTGCGCCGCCGAACGGATGACGACAAAGCTGTTGCAACAGAAAGAGACGCTGCTGCAGGAGATGCAGCATCGGATCGCAAACAGCCTGCAGATTATCGCGAGCATCCTTTTGCTCAAGGCGCAGACGGTGCAGTCCGAGGAAACGCGGCTGCAACTGCGCGACGCCCATCAACGGGTCATGTCGGTTGCGACCGTTCAGCAGCAACTCCAAGCCTCGGGACACGGTGAGCCGATCGAGCTCGGCCCGTATCTGTCCCGGCTGTGCGACACGCTGGCGGGCTCCATGATCGGCGACAGCCGTCCGATTGTGCTCAGGGTGGAGGCCGACGCCGGAACGGCGGTATCCGCCGAGGTATTGAGCATCGGGCTGATTACCACTGAACTCGTGATCAATGCGCTGAAGCACGGCTTCCCGGGCAGCGGGCGCGGCGACATTTTGGTCAAATACGCCGTCGACGAGGCCAGTTGGTGCTTATCGGTCTCCGACACCGGCGTCGGATTGCAGCAGGACGGCGGCCGCCGCGGCCGCACCGGCTTGGGGACCAGCATCGTCGAAGCACTGGCACGGCAGCTCAAAGCCCGCGTCGAGATCACCAGCCAATCGCCGGGCATGACCGTATCGATCGTCCACACATCGCAATAGCCGCGCGTCACGCGCCGCCAATGCAAATGGAGATAAGAACATGCTTGGACTCATCCTCGTCATCGTCCTCGTCATTTTCCTGTTCGGCGGCTTTAGCGGTCGTTTCGGCGGCTACGGCTACGGTTATGGACACGGCGGGGTTGGCATCATCGGCACCGTTTTGATCATCGTCGTCATTCTCATGCTGCTTGGGCGGATCTGACGTCAGACCCGCCGCCGCGGACCTGGCGGTCTGTCGCGGAGGCGGGCGGCTTCGCATCGGCGGCAGCCGTTCGGTTGGTTCTGCATATTTGCTGAAACCTTCCGAGCCAGCCCATTGAAATAACAAGTTTCAAACCCCATATTTGCTATTCGATTTGATGCTTCCAAAAAAACTAAAACAGAGGGCGTAATGACAAAAGCGACCGTGGTTCGCGATTTCGCCCGAAGAGCCTTGTGGCTCTACATCGCCGAAGCAGCGATTGTCCTTGCGATCATGATGATCGCCCGCGCTCATATCTAGGCCGATTACCTCGCCCGGGCCGCGCAGCCCAAGCGCCGCGGTCTTGCTTCAGTGTCTTGCGACAACGCGCCGCGTTCGGGGGCAACGCAGTCGCCGACAACGAGGACAATGTTCATGAACGTTTTTTCCACCGCCACCGTCTTCATCGCCGTCACGATATTCACGCCGATCGCGGCCTTAGCCCAGGACCGGCCGGCTGACGCTGCCATGGGAGCCGGCGCCGGACTCCTCGTCGGCGGCCCCGTTGGCGCGGTGGTCGGCGGCGTGGTCGGCTATACCGCAGGTCCCAATATCGCTCAGGGGATGGGTCTGCATCACCACCACCATGTCTATTACGACAGCTACGGTCATCGTCATTATTCCTATCGCTGAGCCATCCTGCGGCCGCGGAACGGAGCCTCACATGATCACCACCGATAAATTTCGCGCCAAGTCGAGCGAATACGGCGAACTGATCAAGGGAGCGACCGATCCGGGCAAAATTCGCCAATATCAGGATTGCAAAGACAGCTTCAGCTCGCTTGCCGACAACCAAGCGTGGCTGGCGAACAATGTCGAGAAGATGGTTCAGGTT
This sequence comes from Xanthobacteraceae bacterium, assembly GCA_049519075.1. GTDB lineage: Bacteria > Pseudomonadota > Alphaproteobacteria > Rhizobiales > Xanthobacteraceae > BOG-931. The sequence continues at coordinate 11,911 of JBEKRD010000001.1, forward strand.
TCGGACGATGAGCCGCCCGAGGTTTTGGCCAAACCAAAACCCAGCGGCGCCATCCTCGCCGCCGAAGGGGAGCGTGTTCTTCGCTGCCTCGGTGCCGCCCTCATCATGCAGTGGAACACCGTCCCGGCGAAGCTCCAACGCCAGCTCTTCGACGCTGCCGGATCGATGGGTGAGGTTTTGGACACGGCCGAATTGAGAGGCCAGATCGCCAGATTTCTGCACCGGCACAAGGACGACGTGTCGCCTGTTTAATAGTTTGTGATGCCGGATTATTCGTCGACGCCGGCTTGCCGCTCGGCATCGTGCGGCGCGGATTGGTGTCGCGCCACGCGGCGCGCGGTCACCGCGATCGCAATCGTGACCACCAAAAAGCGGGCCAGATGGTGCGCCCCGACATAGACCGGGTCGAGGTGCAAAGCGAGTGCGAGCACCATCATCGTATCCTGCGCGCCCGGCGAGAACGCGATGACGATATTGGCGATCGGAAAAGCAAACAAATGCGCCACGAACAGAATGAAGACCGTGGCGACCGCCATCGATACGGCGAATGAGCCAAGCGCCGCGCCGAGATCGCGAATGAGCATCCGCGGCGTGGTATTGGCAAAGCGCGAACCGACCAGCGCGCCGAGCGTAATCACCGAAGCGCCGCCGACCCACCACGGCAGCACCGCGTGAACCAGACCGGTGCCGTGCAGGACGCCGGACCCGGCCATGGCGCCGAACAACAGCCCGCCGGGAAAGCGAAAGCGTTGGAAGGCGATCGCGCACGCGGTCGCCACCGCCACCAAGGCGATCATTTCGCCGAGCACGGCAAAATCCGCCGGGCCCCGCGGTACCGGCACGGCCGGCACCACCAGCCCGAATAAAGCCAGTCCATTCGGCAGACCGACGACGAGAAGAAGAACGCGCACGGTCTGCACGATGGCGATGGCGCGCAGATCGCCGCCAAGCTCGGTCGACAGCGCGATCACCTGCCCCATCGCGCCCGGGCTCGCGCCAAGCAGCGCCGAGAACATGTCCCAGCGGTGCACGACGCGCAGATAGGCCGTGGTCGCGACAATCATGGCGAGCGATGCCAGCATCAAAAGCGCGATGCTGACCGGCCAGGTGGCGACCCCGTGCAACGTCTCCGGCGTCACCACAGCGCCAAGCAGAACGCCGACAATGACATAGCAGATGCGCGCTAAGCCAAGCGGCAGCCGCACCGGGCGGCCGAGCAAAGCCGCCGCCGCCACGGCGAGCACCGAGCCGGATACGAGGCCAGCGGGAAGACCGAGAAAAGTGAAGGCAAGGCCGCCGGCGAGCGCAATAGCAAGCGTCTCGGCCGTTTCGGCGAGCATGCGCGGCGGAGGAAGGGAGGGCAGCATCGAACGGCCATGAATGCCCGCTGCGGCCGGTGGCGTCAAATAACGGCGTGGCGCCACATGGACAGGTTGGCACAAACGTGGTGACCTTGGCCAAATTCAACGGTTTCGGGCGTCAAACGGCGCCACCGCAGGGATAGGTCATGTTGCAAGGGTGGGTCGTCGTCGCCATTGCGCTCGCCTATATCGGCCTGTTGTTCCTGGTCGCGAGCTATGGCGACCGCATGCGGCTGGCGCGCGGCGCGAGGTCGCGTCTGCTCATCTACCCGCTGTCGCTTGCCATCTATTGCACGTCATGGACCTTCTTCGGCTCGGTCGGGCTTGCCTCGCGTGCCGGCTTCGATTTCCTCACCATCTATATCGGCCCGATGCTGGTCGTCGGGCTGGCTTATCCTTTCCTGATCCGCATCGTGCGGCTCGCCAAGAGCCAGAACATCACTTCGATCGCCGACTTCATCGCGGCGCGCTACGGCAAAAGCCAGGCGGTGGCGGCCACGGTGGCGCTGATCGCCATTGTCGGCATGATCCCCTATATCGCGCTGCAGCTTAAAGCGGTCGCGGCTTCGGTCTCGACCATATTGGCGCAAGCGTCGCCGGGGGCGCAGCCACTCCTCGGCGACGTCGCGCTGTTCGTCGCGCTGGCGATGGCGACCTTCGCGGTGTTGTTCGGTACCCGCCAGATCGACGCCACCGAGCATCAGGACGGATTGATGCTGGCGATCGCGGCCGAATCGATCGTCAAGCTGGTGGCGTTCCTCGCCGTCGGGGTTTTCGTGACCTTTGTCATGTTCAAGGGGCCGTTGGCGCTGTTCTCCCAGGCGCTCGGCGAGCCGCGCACCGCCGCGGTGCTGACGCGCGCGCCGCAATTCGCCTCGTTCTGCGCCATGACCGCGCTGTCACTGTTCGCGATCGTGCTGTTGCCGCGGCAATTCCACGTTTCGGTGGTCGAGAACCACAGCGAGGCCGAGATCCGCCGTGCCGCCTGGCTGTTTCCGGTCTATCTGGTGCTGATCAATCTGTTCGTTCTGCCGATCGCAATGGCCGGACTGTTGACGTTCCCGGCCGGCCAGCTCGACAGCGACATGTTCGTCGTGGCGCTGCCGTTGGCCGCGCATTCCGAGCTGATCACGCTGGTGGCCTTCGTCGGCGGGCTGTCGGCGGCGACCGCCATGGTGATCATGGAGACCGTCGCGCTCGCCATCATGGTATCGAACGACATCGTCATGCCGTTGGTGCTCAAGCGCCGCGCCACGCTGGCCGGCGAGCCAAGCGACGCCGGCGCCAAGCTTCTGACCACGCGGCGCATCGCCATCTTCGTCATCTTACTGCTCGCCTACATCTATTACCGCTCGGCCGGCGAAGCGCAGCTGGCCGCGATCGGGCTTTTGTCGTTCGCTGCTGTGGCGCAGTTCGCGCCGGCATTCTTAGGCGGCTTGGTATGGCGGCGCGGCACCGCGCCGGGCGCAATCGCCGGCATGAGCGCCGGCATCGTGGTCTGGGGCTACACGCTGTTGCTGCCGAGCATCTCCGACGCCGGCATTGTCGGGGCGCACATTCTCACCGACGGGCCCTGGGGTCTCGATGTCTTGCGGCCGCAGGCGCTGTTCGGCATCGAGCTGCCGCCGCTGGTGCACGGCGTATTATTGAGTCTAGCGGCCAATATCGCCTGCTACATCGGCGGCTCGTTGGCTAGCCGCCCGACTGCGATCGAACGCGTGCAAGCGGATCTGTTCGTGCCGTCGACGCTCACGCCGATGGCGCCGAGCTTCCGGCTGCGCCGCGCCTCGGTCGCCGTCGACGAGTTGATTTCGACCGTCGCCCGCTATCTCGGCGAGGAGCGCACCCGCGAAGCCTTCGCAAGCTTCGCGGCCACCCGCCGCATCAGCCTGGAACCCGCGGCCGAAGCGGACTTCCAGCTGCTGCAATACGCCGAATATCTTTTGGCCTCGGCGATCGGGGCGGCATCATCGCGGCTCGTGCTGTCGCTCTTGCTGCGCAAGCGCACGGTCTCGACCAAGGCGGCGTTAAAGCTCCTCGATGACGCCAATGCCGCGATTCATTACAACCGCGAAATTTTGCAGACCGCGCTCGACCACGTCGGCCAAGGCATTGCCGTGTTCGACAAGGAGCTGGCGCTGGTCTGTTGGAACCGGCAGTTCGGCGACATCTTCGATCTGCCGCACGAGCTGACGCGCTTTGGCGTCGCGCTCCACGATATCCTGCGGCACATCGCCCGGCACGGCGAAGGCGAAGGAGATGTCGACGGCTTCGTCGCCGCGCGCATCGCGCAATACACCGCCGCCGATGCGCCGTTTCTCGAGCGTTTCGCCGAGCGCGGCGTCGTAACCGAAGTGCGATCCAACCGCATGCCCGACGGCGGCCTGGTCACGACATTTACCGACATCACACCGAGCGTAAAGGCGGCCGAAGCCTTGGAGCGCGCCAACGCGACGCTGGAGCGTCGGGTGCGCGAGCGGACCGGCGAACTGACACGCCTCAATGGCGAGTTGGAGCGCGCCAAGGCCGAAGCCGACGACGCCAATGTTTCCAAGACGCGTTTCGTCGCCGCCGCCAGTCACGACATTTTGCAGCCGCTCAATGCCGCGCGGCTTTATGTGACGAGCTTAAGCGAGCGCCAACGCCAGAACGAGCGCGCTGGCGAGGACGCTGAGCTGGTGCAAAATATCGACGCCTCGCTTGAGGCGGTCGAAGAAATATTCACGGCGCTGCTCGACATCTCCAGGCTCGACACCGGCGCGATGAAGCCGGAAATCGCCGATTTCCGCATCGACGAATTGTTGCACCGGCTCGAGGTCGAATTCGCGCCGCTGGCGCGCGAAAAAGGCCTCGACCTCGGCGTCATGCCGTGCTCACTGCAGGTTCGCTCGGACCGCCGATTGCTGCGGCGGCTCCTGCAAAATCTTATCTCCAACGCCATCAAATATACCCCTGCGGGACGCGTCCTGATCGGCTGCCGGCGCCACGGCGCGCGCCTGCGCATCGAGGTTTACGATACCGGCATCGGCATTCCATCCGGGAAACGCCGCGCGGTGTTCAAGGAGTTTCACCGGCTCGATCAGGGCGCACGCGTGGCGCGCGGCTTAGGCCTCGGCCTCTCCATCGTCGAACGTATCGCGCGCGTGCTCGACTGCGAGGTGGCGCTGAAGTCGACGGTCGGCCGCGGCTCCCGCTTTTCCATCGAAGTGCCGCGGGCGAGGGGTGTCTCCACTGCGGCGAAGCCGCGGAATATGTCGCGGCTCGATGTCGGACGGCTCGACGGCATTGTCGTGCTTTGCATCGACAACGAGCGGGCGATCCTCGACGGCATGGGGAAGCTCCTCGGCGGCTGGGGTTGCCGCACGCTCAAAGCCACCGATCTGCCGCAGGCGCTGGCGGCAATCGACGCGAGCGGTCTCGAACCCGACGGCTTGCTGGTCGATTATCATCTCGACGGCGGCAACGGCATTACGGCGATCGCCGAGCTACGCCGCCGCCGCGGCCGTCACGTGCCGGCGATCCTGATCACCGCGGACCGCTCGCTGCGCGTGCGCGAGGAGGCGCACGGCGAAGCCGCGCATGTCCTCAACAAGCCGCTGAAGCCCGCATCGTTGCGGGCGCTGATCGCGCAATGGCGCGTGCAGCGGGTGGCGGCGGAGTAGTACCGGCTTTTGTTCGTTCCCGGGCGCAGGTTTTTGGATCATGCGCTATGGAGTGCGTGATTCCAGATAGGCCGCAAGTGCGATCATGTCGCTCTGCGTCAGGTTCGCGACGACGCCCTTCATCAGCTCGACCCATGGACCCTTGCGGGCTCCGCTCTGCATGTCGTTGAGCTGCCGGAACACGTAGGTGCCGGTGCGTCCAACGATCGAGGGGACCTCACCCAGCCCATTGAGGTTTTGCCCGTGGCAAATCGCGCAGCGAATGGTCTTGCCGTCGGCGCCTGTGGTGGCCAGCGTCTCGCCTTTGGCGATGCTGCCGACGGGCACGTAATCGATGAAGCCGAAGTGAGGGTCGCGCAGCTTTGCTTCGGTCGCGTCCTTCGGCAGCACGATGATACGTTCCCCGATCGGTTCGGTGCCGCCATCCGGCGCCGCGAACCGCATCCCGCCGGCGCCGATGTAGCTCTTCGCGACGGTTTCGGTTTCAACCACTTTGTTGTAGCCGGCCGCAGGCGAGAGGCCTGAAAAATACGTGGCGGCGGCTTTCACCTCGTCGTCCGAGAGCACTTTCGCCATGGCGATCATGACGCCCGTGCGGCCCGCGACGCGCTCGCCATTCTTGAATGCCGCCATCTGGCGAACGATATAGGCCGAGGACAGCCCCGAAAGACCCGCGGATTCCGGATGACCGTCGCCGGAAGTCAGATGGCACAGGGCACAGGCGCGCCCCGCCGGCCTCTGACCGCCGTGCGCAACGATCTCCGGCATGGGCGGATGATCGTTAGGAAACCAGTCGGGCGGATTGAACGCATCGTCGATCTGCGCCGCCGTGTATTGTCTGGTGCTGCCGAGCGCCGTCTTCAGGACAGTGTTGTCGAGCGCTTCAGGTGGCGCTGTGACCGGGTAGGCCCAATCCGGATTGTCGGCCGCAACAGCGGCCGCGGAGAATACGACAGTCAGAAATAGACCGATCAGGATTTTCATGGCTTTCCCCCCGTGAGTTTCGCCGCTCGTGCCGCTGTTTCTGCGGCACGATGAAGTAGCGGACACGCCGGCGTCTTTATCAATCCAATCTATATGAGACTTTCATCCCTCGCGCACCGGCACCTGCGGCCACTGCCCGGCTTCGATCTTGCCGGCGGCGATGACGGCCTGGGTGCGGCTTTCGACGCCGAGCTTTTGCAAGATCGCGGAGACATGCGCCTTCACGGTGGCTTCGGAGACGCCGAGTTCGTAGGCGATCTGCTTGTTCAGCAAGCCGCCTGACAGCATCATCAAGACGCGGACCTGTTGCGGCGTCAGCGTTGCAAGGCGCGCGATGGTGGCGGCACCCTCGGCATCGCTGCCGCGGCCGAGATCGACGTCGGGCGGCGTCCAGACTTCGCCTTGCAGCACGCGCCCGATCGCCTGGCGCAGCGCCTCGACGCCGAGCGTCTTCGGGATAAAGCCGGAGGCGCCGAATTCCATGCAGCGGCGAATCACGGCAGGGTCGTCATTGCCCGAGACCACGACAATTGGCAGACCTGGATATTGCGCGCGCAAATACATCAGCCCGGAAAAGCCGCGCACGCCGGGCATGCCCAGATCGAGCAGAACCAGGTCGAATTCGCCGCCGCGTTCCAAAAGCTCCGTGACTTCTTCGAAAGTTCCGGCCTCACCGATCGCGGCACGCGCGAACAGACCGTTGACCGCTTCGCGCAACGCGCCGCGAAACAACGGATGGTCGTCGGCAATCAGAAGATGATGCGATTCCGCCTCGGTCAAAGCCCCGCCCCGGTCGATCGCGCGTGGTCGCGCGAGCGCGCAGCCATGTTACCGCCGATTGGCGACGGCGGTCCACCGGAGGCCATAGGGCGCCGCGTTCGGACGCCCGCGCCCCATGGAACGGCGGGTGCGATCATGAACAGCGCGGCTTCGGAGCATTCAGCCGCCATTCAGGGCCCCCGCTGCTTAAATCGGACGTTACGCAGTGCAACCGTCCCCTATCACAGTCGGGAGAAATTCAATGGTTCGGTCAATCATATTGAGCGCCGCGCTCGTCTTCGGCCTGGCAAGCGCTGCCGGCGCCGGTGTCGCGTCCGGCACAATCGGTAATAACGGCAATCTGGTGATCAAAGTGGCGGAGGGCTGCGGCCCCGGATTCTGGCGAGGCCCGGGCGGCCGTTGTCACCCGATGGCGATGGGTCGCGCCTGCCCGATCGGCTATCACCTCGGACCCGAAGGCAAGCGGTGCTGGCCTAACTGATTGTTAGAGTCGTCAAGCCGGATTCGGCCGGGCGGATCGCCCGGCCGTTTGCGTATAGGCGAGGCGTGAAGCGCAAGGCCGCAGTCAATTTCGCACCTTCCGCCACTCCCGCATGCGTTCCGTGGTGACGAACAATAGCGGAATGAGGAAAATTCCAAAGACCGCCGCCGCGAGCATGCCGCCGAAGACCGGCGTACCGACGGCATGGCGGGTGGTGGCGCCGGCGCCGTGTGCGATCACCAGCGGAATGAGACCGAAGATAAAGGCGAAACTCGTCATCATGACCGGACGAAATCGCAACGATGCAGCTTCAGTGGCGGCAGCGTGTGCATCCTTGCCGAGACCCCGCTGCTCGACCGCAAAGGCAACGATCAGGATGCCGTTCTTGGCGGCCAGTGCAATCAGCGCAACCAGGCCGATCTGGGCGTAGACATCGAAACTTAAGCCCCCGAGCGCCACCGCGACCAGTGCGCCGAATATTCCGACGCTGACCGACAACAGCGCGGGGACCGGAATATTCCAGCTTTCGTACAACGCCACCAGAAACAGATAAGCAAACAGAATGGCGACGCCGAGCACGACGGATGTGCCGCCGCTCGCGGCCACTTCCTGAAACGCCGTCCCGGTCCATTCGAAGCTGTAGCCCGGCGGCAGCGTTTCCGCCGACATCCGCCCCATCGCGGCGAGCGCCTGGCCGGAACTATAGCCGGGCTTCGGCGCGCCATTGACGACCGCGGCGCGGTAGCCGTTGTAGCGCACCACCGTCTGTGGGCCTTGCACGAGTTTAACTTCGGCGAGCGCCCGAATCGGCACCGACCCGCCTTTCGCGTTACGCACATAGATCTGTTGAATATCTTCGGTACGGTCACGAAAATCCGTCTCGGCCTGCACGTTGACCTGCCAGGTGCGCCCGAAAACGTTGAAGTCGTTGACGTAGTAACTGCCCAGCGTCGATTGCAATGCGTTGAAAATATCGCTGATCTTGACGCCGAGGACCTGCGCCTTGTCGCGATCGATATCGAGATAGATCTGCGGCGTGTCGGCGGCATAAGTGCTGAACACGCCGCCTAGTTCGGGCTGTTGATTGGCTGAAACGAGCAGTCCGCGCAGCACCGCCGCAACATCGGTCGGCGGCTGGCCCTGCAGCGCCTCGAGCACGTATTGAAACCCGCCGGTTGAGCCGAGACCGAGAATGGGCGGCAGATTGAAGGGAAAGGCGACCGCGCCCTGGATCGCCGCCATTTGCGGCCGCAGCCGGGTGATGATCGCGCCGGCACTCTGCGCCGGATCGCTGCGCACCTCGTAGGGTTTGAGCCGAATGACGAAGAAAGCCTGGTTGGATGATGCGACATAGTCGATGAAATTCAGGCCGACCACCGACAAAATGCCTTCGACGCCGGGGATCGGACGAACGATATCCTCGACCTGTTTGACCACCGCCTCGGTGCGGTGGAGCGAAGCGCCTTCCGGCAGCCGCAGCGCCGCGAAGATCGCGCCCTGGTCTTCCTCCGGCAAAAAGCTCTGCGGGATATGGCGAAACAACAAAAAAGACGCCCCCACCACGGCGGCGATGATCACGACACTGACCACGGCCACACCCATCAGCCGGCGCACCACCGCGACATAACCGTCGCGGACTTTATCGATGGCGCCCAACACGTAACGCATCGGGCCGCGGCTGCGCTCCTGGCGTGTCAACAAGACCGCGCACAGCGCCGGGCTCAAGGTCAGCGCGTTGAGCGCCGAGATCAGCATAGAGATCGACACCGCCACCGCGAATTGGCGGAACAGCTGGCCGCTGATGCCGGGAATGAAGGCGACCGGAACGAACACCGCGAGCAAGACGAAGGTGATGGCGAGGATAGGACCGGTAATCTCGGCCATCGCTTTCTTGCAGGCCTCGGGTATACTCAGCGCCGGCTCCTCCTCGATCACCCGCTCGATGTTCTCGACGACGACGATGGCGTCGTCGACGACGATGCCGATGGCGAGCACCAGCGCTAAGAGCGAGACCGTATTGGCCGAGTAGCCGATCAGCAGCAGCACGGCGAAGGTGCCGACGACGGAGACCGGCACCGCGACCAGTGGGATCAGTGTCGTGCGCAGCTTGCCGAGAAACAAAAACACCACCAGACCGACGAGGATGATGGCGATCACGAGCGTACGCACCACTTCGACGATCGTCGTGGTGACGAAGACGGTGGAGTCGAAAAACACCGTATACGCGAGGTCGGCGGGAAAGCGCGTGGCCAACGTATTCATGGTTTCGCTGACTTGCTTGGCCACCGCCACCGCGTTCGAGCCCGGCGACTGATAGATGCCGATCGCGGCGGCCGGCGCGCCGTTGAAGCGGCTGTAGCGATCCTGCGACCTGGCGCCCATTTCGACGCGGGCGACGTCGCTGACGCGAACGGCCGAACCGTCGGGATTGGCGCGCAGTATGATGCCGGCGAACTCCTCGGGCCGCGTCAGCCGGCCCTTGGTCTTGATATTGATCTGGACCTGTTGCTCGCTTGGCGAAGGCGCCGCGCCGATGCGGCCGAGCGCGGCCTGAACATTCTGGTTCGCCACCGCCTGGATGACGTCATTTGGCGTCAGGTTGAGCTCGGTCAACCGATCGGGATCGAGCCAGATCCGCAGCGAATAATCGAGCGGCCCGAACAACGTGACCTGGCCGACGCCTTTGATTCGCGCCAGCGTGTCGATGATATTGATGGTCGCGTAATTGCTCAGATAGACGGCGTCGAAAGTCTTTTTCGGCGAATAGATATTGATGACCTGCAGCAACGCCGCCGATTTTTTCCGCACGCTCAGGCCCGAATGCGACACTTCGTCGGGAAGCTGCGCCAAAGCAAGGCTGGCGCGGTTCTGCACGTTGACGGTGTTGATGTCCGGATCGGTGCCGAGCCCAAAGGTTACGTTCAAGGTGTAGCTGCCGTCGGAACCGCTGGCCGACTGGTAATAGATCGCATTATCGACGCCGTTGATCTGTTCCTCGATCGGTTGTGCCACTGTGGTCTCGACCGTTTCCGCGTCGGCGCCGGGGTAGTTTGCGGTCAGCGTGACCTGCGGCGGCACGATATCCGGAAATTGCGCGATCGGGATTGCCGAAATCGCGATCGCGCCGGCCAGCGTGATGACGATGGCGATGACGACGGCAAATCTCGGTCGATCGATAAAGATGCTGGAGAACATCGGGTCAGTTTTCCGGCAGCACGGTGGCGGCCACCACTTGACCCGGATGGACTTTCTGCACTCCCTCGACGATGACCAGTTCGCCCTCCTTCAGGCCGCTCGACACGACGATGTTGCGGCCTTGTTCGACGCCGGTCGTCACCCGCCGCTGTTCGACCTTTTTGCTGGCGTCGACCACCATGACGTAATTGCCGGCCTGATCGAGCAAGATCGACGATTGCGGCACGACAAGCGAGGGGCTAGGCGTGCCGCGATCCACCGAAACCCCGACGATGCCGCCGGGGATCAGCACGCCTTCGGGATTCGGCAATTGAGCACGCACCACGATGGTGTCGGTGTCGGCCTCGACCTGGACGTCGAGAAAGTTGGTACTGCCTGAAAGCGGATAGATCGTCCCATCGGGTAGCTTGATATGAATGGTCACGTGCGGGTTCTTGTCGGCCGACGCCGCGATCCGGTGCTTGTACTCGATGATGTCGGCCTCGCTCGCCTGAAAGGTGACGTAGATCGGGTCCTGGCTGACGATCGTCGCGAGTTTGCCGGACGACGGACCGACGAGATTGCCCACGGTGAAAATGGCAAGCCCGATCCGTCCATTAATCGGTGAGCGGATCTCCGTGTAACGGAGATTGATCTGGGCCTGTTCGAGAAGGGCCTGCGCCTGCAGGATGTCGGCCTGGGCGGCCTCTTCGTCGGCCAAGCGCTGGTCGACGGTGGACTGCGGGATGTTCTGGTTGCGCACCAGTTCCTGGCCGCGCTGCAACTGAAAATTGGCGTTGACCTCGGTCGCCTTGGCCTTGGCGAGGTTGGCTTTCTGCTGATCGACCGCCGCCTTGTAGGTGTCCTGTTCGATACGGAACAACAGGTCGCCACTCTTGACCTGCTGGCCTTCCGTGAAATTACGCTCTTCAATGAAGCCCGGAACCCGCGCGACAACGTCAACTTTGTCGATCGCCACAATGCGGCCGATGAAATCGCCTGTTACCGTGACTTGGCGGGCCACCACGGGGCTGACGGAGACGGCGGGCGGCGGCGTGGCTTGCGCGGCGGCGGCGGTACAGCCCGCGAGGAAAATAAGCACGCCAATGGTGACCGTCTTGCGTCTGCCGGACATGGCCTTGGCCCCCGATAAATTCCTATCTGCGCAACCTTCCGACCACCGTCACTATGATCCGTCGCATCGCCCTCATGGCCGAGCGCAGGATCCGAGAAATTGTAGCATCACCTCGCGCCGGTGCGGGCGCGCGCGGTGCTCGGCGATATAAATACCCTGCCAGGTGCCGAGCGCCAACGCCCCGGCCATGACCGGCACGTGCAGTGAAACGCCGTTGAGCATGGCTTTGACATGGGCCGGCATATCGTCCGCGCCTTCCACGTCGTGCACCCAGCCGGCATCGGCCGGCGCCAACCGATCGAGCGCGGTGACAAGATCGGTGCGCACGTCGGCGTCGGCGTTCTCCTGGATCACCAGCGATGCCGAGGTATGCTTCAGATAGAGCAAAACGACGCCATCCCGCGCTTCGATCTGTTGCAGGAACCGCGCCACATCGGGGGTGATTTCGAAAAAACCCTCACCGGGTGTCGCCACCGCCAATGCGGCGCTCGCCATCGTCTCGATGCGGGTGGTGAGGACGGCGGACAATGTGTTCAAGACGGAATTTCTCTATCGCCTTCTATCAAACTGGCGTCGCCTAGCTCCTGTTCAAGACCTGCTTTTGCGCCCGCTCGAGAGCTTCCACCAGCCGGTGCCAGACCCGGTCGGCAAAGGCGACCATGCGATCGATATCACTGTCGCTCGGCAAGCGCAGCGTCGACCCGCCGTTCTCCGCCACCGGCGGTTCCAGCGTGGCGCCGGGCGGCAGCGGCAGGCCGTGCGCAAGAATATCCTTCTTCAGCGCGCCGTTCTCGCGGCGCAGCCGCGCAATCTCGTTCTCCAACAAGGCGCGATCCTCCGGGGCCGCTTCGCAGGCCATCCCAACCGCCTTCTGGCTGCACAGCGCGACCTCGCCGGTCTGGCTATCGAGCCGGACGAAGCCGTCGGCCTGCTTGCTGAAAACGTAGCGGCCGCCGCTGCTGTCCGGCACCGCGTCTTGCGGCGGAGCGTTTTGCGCCACGACCGGCACGGCCAGACAGAGAGCCAAGATGGCGCCAGCCGCTGTTTCTAAACCCATGGTTTTCAGGATCATGACCTAGTCCTTCCGCGAGGATTTTGCGTGGCCGCCATCTTAATCCCTCCACCGCGACTTCGCAGTGCACAAACGCGACACCGACGCCGCTCTTTGCGCGAGCCATATCGCTTGTGAATTCAAAGCATTAGCGCAGCCCCACCGTTTCTTGACTTGGCGGAACCCAATCAGTATGGTCCGCGCGGCTTCAAGGTGCGGGCGTGCCGCGATCGCAAGCCGCGAGTGCCAAAAGCATGAGCGATGCGCGCGAAAACGGGGACCGGGGCAAGCAACAAACCAACGAGGCCGCTCTCTCCGCGAGACTCCAGCGGCTGAACGAAGGTCTTGGCCGCGCCCGGGGCAGCCAATCTTCCGATAGTCCTGGTGCGGATCGGGCAGCGACTGCATCCGGCTACGCCAGAGGCTTCCGGCTCTCCAGCGAACTCGTTGCAGGCGTTGTGGTCGGTGCCGGCCTCGGCTGGCTCATCGACCGCTGGCTCGGCATCTCGCCTTGGGGGCTCATGGTATTTCTCTTGCTCGGTTTTGCCGCGGGCGTGCTCAATGTGATGCGCTCCGCGGGGCTCGCCGCGGGCACCGCGCTTGACGACAGCACCCGGGGAAGCCGGGACAATTGATCCGGCGCTGCGGCGCCAAGCTGCAGGCGATGGTACAGGACCATGCACGTCGATCCGATCCATCAGTTCCAGATCTACAATTGGCTCCCATTGTTCGAGTTGGGCGGCCATCAATTTCATTTCACCAATTCAGCGCTGTTGATGCTGATCATCGTCGGCTTGATTTCGGCGCTCTTGATCGGGGCCACCGCGCCTCGCGCGGTGGTGCCGGGACGGCTGCAGTCGATCGCAGAGATTTCCTACGAGTTCGTCGCCAATACCGTGCGCAGCTCGGCCGGCACCGAGGGCATGAAGTTCTTCCCCTTCGTGTTCACGCTATTCATGTTCGTTCTGTTCGCGAACCTGATCGGTCTCATCCCTTATTCCTTCACGGTGACCAGCCAATTGATCGTGACCGCGACTTTGGCGCTCCTCGTCTTCTTCATCGTCGTCGGCTACGGCTTCTGGCGGAACGGCTTTCGCTTCCTCAATCTGTTCGTGCCCAAGGGGGTGCCGAAAGCGATCCTGCCGGCGATCGTCATCATCGAAGTATTGTCGTTTCTGTCGCGGCCGGTGTCGCACTCGGTGCGGCTGTTCGCCAATATGCTCGCCGGCCATATCACGCTGCAGGTCTTCGCCGGCTTTATCATCATGCTGGCCGGCGCCGGCGTCCTCGGCATATTGGGCGCCACACTGCCGTTCATCATGGTGGTGATGCTGACCGCGCTCGAGCTTCTGGTGGCGTTCCTGCAAGCTTATGTCTTCGCTATTCTCACCTGCATCTATCTCAACGATGCGATACACCCGGGCCACTGACGGCCGCTTGTTGCAACCTCGAAAAGGAGTTTTCTCATGGATCCGACCGCCGCGAAATACATTGGGGCCGGCATTGCCTGCATCGGCATGGGCGGCGCCGGCGTCGGCGTGGGCATCATCTTCGGCAACTACCTTGCGGCAGCGCTGCGCAATCCGTCGGCAGCCCAGGGTCAGTTCGGCAACCTGATCTTCGGGTTCGCCATCACCGAGGCGCTCGGCATCTTCTCGCTGTTGATCGCGCTATTGCTGCTGTTCGGGCTGTAAGCCTGTCATCATGGCCGAACCGACCGCCCATACCGAAGCGCCGGCGGGGCACCACGCCTTCCCGCCGTTCCAGGCCGAGCATTTCCCGTCACAGCTCGCCTGGCTGGCGGTAAGCTTCGTGCTGCTCTACGTGCTGATGTCGAAGCTGGCATTGCCACGGATCGGCTCGATCCTGGCCGAGCGCAGCCGCGTCATTAGCGACGATTTGGCGGCGGCGGAACGCTTGAAGGAACAGTCGGACGCGGCGCATATCGCCTACGACAAGGCGCTCGCCGACGCCCGCGCCCGCGCGCAGGCGATCGCGAATGCGACCCGCGAACAGCAGGCGCGCGAGGCTGAAGCCGCGCAGAAGCGGCTCGATGCGCAATTGCACGAGCGGCTCGCCGCGGCTGAGCAATCGATCGCGACAAGCCGCACCGCCGCTATGAGCAATGTGCGGACAATCGCAGCCGACACGGCTACGGCAATCGTGGAGCGCCTGATCGGCACGACGCCGACCGCGCAGGACGTCGCCGCCGCGCTCGGCGACGCGAGCAACAGCTGAGACGCCCCATGCTTGAGCCGCTGAAGGAAACCGAAAACTGGGTCGCTCTGGCCTTTCTCTGCTTTATCGGGCTGCTCATCTATCTCGGCGCCCATCGCAAAGTGTTCGAGGCGCTCGATGCGCGACAGGGGCGCATCAAATCCGAGCTCGACGAAGCGCGGCGGTTGCGCGAGGAGGCGCAGGCGCTGCTCGCCGAGTTCGAGCGCAAGGGCCGCGAGGCCGAATCCGAGGCCGCGGCGATCATTGCCGGCGCCAAGGTCGAGGCCGAACGTCTGACCGTCGAGGCCAAGGGCAAAATGGAAGATTTCGTCGCCCGCCGGACCAAGATGGCGGAAGCCAAGATCGTCCAGGCTGAAGCCCAGGCGCTCGCCGATGTCCGCTCCGCCGCATCCGACGCCGCGGTCGCCGCAGCCGAGAAGATCCTCACCGCCGCCGCCGCCAAAGGCAAAGTCGCGGAGGATTTGCTGACGCAGGGCATCGCCGACGTCCGTAACAAGTTCAATTGAGCCGCAATCGGCGCGAGATCTCGGTTATTGCGTCGGCGCTTTATTTGAACGCAATCTTTCACACAATCGGCCGGTGTTATTTGGGTGCCCGGTATCGTACCGCGCTACACACAAGTCCGATTTGATTTCTGTGTATAAATACTTACTAAGGGCGTCGATGCCCTTTGCTGCGATTCGGACTGCGCTATCCTGATTCTGCAATTCTTATTGCAATTCCTTGGAAAGCCGAACTGCGGCCACGCCCGTGGCCGAGCAACTCTCGGAGGGACCGATGGTCATCTTCGATTGTAACGGCGTACTCGTCGACAGTGAACCGATCGCGGCAGCGGTGCTGGCGGAGGCATTGCGACGCATTGGCCTTGCGGTGTCCGTCGAAACCATCATGCGCCGCTTTCACGGTCGCCGCCCAGCCGATATCTTTGCCACGGTCGAAACTGCTGCCGCGACAAAACTGCCGTCCGATTTTCCCGCCGCCGTGGCGGCCGAAACGCTGCGGCGCATGCGCGCGGAACTGCGTGCGGTCGCCCACGCTTTGACCTGGATTCGCGGACCTAAGGCGGTGGCCTCATCGTCGCCGCCCGATCGCGTCCGGATGAGCCTCGAGATCACCGGATTGATACGCTTCTTCGAACCGCGTCTGTTCTCGGCAAGCCAGGTGCGCCTGGGCAAACCAGCGCCGGACCTGTTTCTGCTCGCGGCGGCGCGATCCCAGGTCGATCCGGCGGATTGCATCGTGGTGGAGGATTCGGCCCCTGGAGTCACCGCAGCGGCGGCGGCCGGCATGACGCCGATCGGTTTTGTCGGCGGCAGCCACGCGCCGGGCAGGCTGGCCGACGACCTCCGCGCCGCCGGCGCCCGCAATATTGTCGCGGACCTGCGGTCATTGAAGAGCGCCATCACCGATTTACGCGGCTGGTAGCCTCTGCATTCGGGGCTATGAGCAAGAGGCCGATGATGTCAGCCCGTCGGGGCCGACGGATTGGGCTTGGCCCCCGGCTTCGGCTTGACCTTCGGTGCAGCGGCCGGCCTCTGCCGCGCCTGATCCTCGGCTGCCGCGCCCACGGGATCAAAGCCGATATAGACGATGTAACTCGCAAGTTCGGCTGCTGACGGCAGCGGAAACGCCACGCCCTCCTCGATATGGGTGAAGGACGCATTGCCCTCACCGGGCGGGACCGTCACCGGAATTCTGATGAGCTTGGTGGCGATCACTTTCGAGCCGACGGTCGGCGCGCTGACCACGGCAATGCGCAACGGCACCTCGACCTGACCCGGCCCGCCGGCCGGTCCGACGATGATGCGACCCTGGACGCCGATCTTTATCACCATTTGACCGCCGACCACCTTGCATTCGCGCGCCGCGCGGACGAAGTCGCCCTGATATTTCAGCGCCATCGCTTCGTTGCCGCCGTCAGGCGGCGGCGGCGGAATGGTCAGCGTCGAAGCGCCCTGGCGGATGTCGATGAACGGGCAATCGATGTCGGGCTGCGCATTGGCGACCGGCTGCGGCGCGGTCGCCGACTTGCTCGAGAAAAAGCCGCCGATCTTGTCCTTCAGAGAAGGTGACGCCGGAGGCGCGGACGGTGGCGTCGCAGTCGATGGCGCGGTCGGCGGAACGGCCGTTGGCGCCGTGGCCGTCTGCGCCGGCATGGTCGACGCGCCAATGCTGCCGCCCGAGCAGCCCGGCGCCACGAGCACGAGCGCCAGCAAAGCCGCGAGCGGCAGTCGATCACACCAACGCATCAAAGAAACGTTCCGCGGCATTCCCCGCTTCATCGCCATGAACCGCGATGCCCCTTAGTCTTATACCAAACCAACCGTGGCCATCCCAAGGCACCCCACACTAGCGTCCCGTGCAAGCGGGGGAGGAAATGGAGAGGATTTGGTTAAGACCGCCCTCCCCCACCCCGAGGCAGGACGGAATCATGCCGGTGGAGCATCCTTGAGCCGGGCATAGAGCAGATGATCCTGCCAGATGCCATTGATGCACAAATATTCCCGCGCATAGCCTTCACGCAGGAAGCCGGTCTTTTCCAACAGCCTGACCGAGCCGGCGTTGCTGGGGATGCACGCCGCTTCGAGGCGATGCAGACGCAGCGTGGCGAAAGCAAACGGAATGACGGCGCGCACTGCCGCGGTCATGTAGCCCTGACGTATGAACGGCCGACCCATCCAATAGCCGACACTGCCGGCCTGGGCGACGCCGCGCCGGATATTGGCGAGCGTCAGTCCCCCGATCAGCGCGCCATCGGAATAGCGCAGGATCAGAAAGGCATAGCCCTGGTCGGCACGCAGGTCCTCGACATAACGTTTGATCCGGCGCCGGAACGAACTGCGGGTGAGATCGTCGTCCGGCCAGGTCGGCTCCCACGGCGTGAGAAAGTCGCGACTGGATTCGCGTAGCGCCGCCCACTCCTCGAAGTCCGTCATCTGCGGCGTGCGCAACATGACACCGTCGCCTTCGACACTCGGCAGCGACTCGGTGAAATTGATGGTGCGGAAGAAGGCCATTCGGCTTCAGCGCAGACGACCCTTGTTCCGCCCATTCCCGCGAATGCGGGAATCCAGGAAGGTGGCCCGAGAACGAGGTCCCCGCTGCCGCGGGGACGAGCGGACTATGGCATAGCTTATCATGCCGCCCGACGAGTCAAAGTCTCGGCAATTGCCGCCGCACTTTCAAGCCCCGAGCCGAGGCCAAGAACGGCCGTGGCAAGCTTGCCGCGCCCGATCAAGGCGCGGCCGGCGGCGCGCGCGCTTTCGACCGTCACCGCTTCGACCTTCGCCACCAGTTCGGCCAACGGTATCGGCCGGCCGCGCGAGATCATCTGCCGGGCCAATTGCTCGATGCGCGCGCCGGAACTTTCCAGCGCCATCAGCAGGCCCGCCTTCATCTGCGCCTTGGCGCGCGCCACCTCGGGCTCCGAGATGGTGGCGACGGTCGAGGCGATCTCGTCGACAATCAGCCGCATCAATTCCGAGGTGTCGGCGGCATCGGTGCCGGCATAAAGGCCGAACATGCCGATATCGGAATACGGCACATGGAACGAGTAGATCGAATAGCACAGGCCGCGCCGCTCGCGCGCCTCCTGGAACAGCCGCGACGACATCCCGCCGCCGAGCACATGGGTAAACACCTGCAGGCTGTAAAGCGTCGGATCGACGATGGAGACGCCCGGCAGCGCCAACGCCAAATGGACCTGCTCGAGTTCGCGTTTCTCGACATGGGTGCCGCCGCCGAAGCGCGCGGCCTCCGGCGCCGGACCGGCCGGTCCGTTGAAACTGCCAAAGCGCTTTTCAACCTCGGCCAACACGGCCTGATGCTCGACGGCGCCGGCCGCGGCCACCACGATGTCCGGCGCGCGATAATTCCGCGCCAGATAGTCGCGCAATTTGCCGTCGTCGAACGACCGCACTGTCTTCGCCGTGCCGAGAATCGAGCGGCCGAGCGATTGGTCGGGAAAGGCGACGACCTGGAGATGCTCGAAAATGAGATCGTCCGGCGTGTCGGCGACGGCGCCGATTTCCTGAACGATGACGTTCTGCTCGCGAACGAGTTCTTCGCGCGCGAAGGCCGGTTCGGAGAGGATATCGGCGAGCACTTCGAGCGCCAGCGGCACGTCGGCCTTGAGCACGCGTGCGTAATAGGCGGTGTTTTCGGTGCCGGTCGCCGCATTGAGATCGCCGCCGACCGCTTCGATCTCCTCGGCGATCTGCCGCGCGGTGCGCCGCCTCGTGCCTTTGAACGCCATATGTTCGAGGAAATGCGAAATGCCGTGCTCGTCGCGGCGTTCGTCGCGGCTGCCGGAATTCACCCACACGCCGAGCGAGGCCGTCTCGAGATGCGGCATCGCGTCGGTCACCACGTTGATGCCGGATTTCAAGGTCGTTACCTCAACACTCATGCTGCCGCTCCTTCCTGCGCGGCGCGGCTCGTCGCAATGACGAAACGCTCGACCGCAGACTGCTCCGCCGGCAGCGCCGTGACGCGCTCCGGGCGGTCCTCGAGATCCGATAGCCATTCCGGCAATTGCGGCCGCAGGCCGCAGGCCGCCTCCACCGCATCGGGAAATTTGGCCGCATGCGCGGTCGACAGCACCACCATCGGCACCGACGGATCGCGCGTCTCTTTTTCCGCCACCGCGATGCCGACCGCGGTATGCGGATCGACGAAATTGCCGGTCTCGCGCTTGACCGTGCGGATGGTCGCCGCGACTTCGTCCTCGTCGGCGCGATCCGCCGAGAACAGCGCGCGAATATGCGACAAGGCGCGCGCCGACAGCGTGAAGCGCCGCGACTGTATGAGCGACGCCATCACGGCGCGAATGGCGCTTGAATCGCGCTGATAGGCGTCGAACAACAGCCGCTCGAAATTCGACGACACCTGGATATCCATCGACGGCGAGGTGGTCGGCGTCACGTCGCGAAGCTCATAGGTGCCGGTGGCGAGCGTGCGGGCCAAAATGTCGTTGACGTTGGTGGCGATCACCAGGCGGTCGATCGGCAGGCCGAGATGCTGCGCCACATAGCCGGCATAGACGTCGCCGAAATTGCCGGTCGGCACCGTGAAGGCGATTTTGCGCTCAGGCGCACCGAGCGCCACGGCGGCAGTGAAATAATAGACCGCCTGCGCCACGATCCGCGCCCAGTTGATCGAATTGACCCCGGAAAGCCGGACCCGGTCGCGGAAGGCGTGATGATTGAACATGCCCTTCACGATGGCCTGGCAGTCGTCGAAGGTGCCGTCGATGGCGATGGCGCTGACATTGCCGGCCGCGGACGTCGTCATCATGCGTCGCTGCACGGCGGAGATGCGGCCTTGCGGAAACAGGACGATCAGGTCGACCTGGGCGCGGTCGCGGAACGCCTCGACGGCGGCGCCGCCGGTGTCGCCGGAGGTCGCCACGACGATGGTGGTGCGCTCGCCGCGTGTGGCCAGCACGTGATCCATCAGCCGCGCCAACAGCTGCATCGCCAAGTCCTTGAACGCCAGCGTCGGACCGTGAAACAGTTCGAGCGCGAAGGTATTGACGCCGAGCTGGGTGAGCGGCGCGACCGCCGGATGGCGAAAACTGCCGTAGGCCTCCCGCGCCATGCGGGCGAGGTCAGCCTCGCCGATGGCGCCGGCAACGAAGGGCTTGATCACCTCGACGGCGACTTCGGCGTAGGACCGGCCGGCAAAGCCTGCGATGGTGCGCGGCTCGAGGCGGGGCCATGCGTCCGGCACATAAAGGCCACCGTCGCGGGCGAGACCCGCGAGCATAGCCTCGGCAAAGCCAAGGGAGGGGGCTTCGCCCCTGGTCGAAACGTAATGCAGCATCGGCCTTCACGCACCGTCCGGCAGCGCCGGAGATGAATATTAAGCTATTGATTCCGAACATTATTTTCAAGAGTCATGGCAGGGCGAAGGCCCCTCCACAACGCCGGAACCAGGGCGACAGTAATAGAAAAGCGGCCGGCTTCACAAGGAACGCAACGGACCCTAGCGGCCTTCGGTCCCGCCCGCATCGGCCGGGTCCGAGCGCCCGGATGTGAAGGCAAAACAAACGAAAACCACGGCAAGGACCGCGGCCAAGCCGTACCAGGTTACGGCATATTGCAGGTGGTTGTCCGGCAGGCTCACCATCAGGCTGCCCGGCTGCGGCAAACCGCCCGGCGGCACCGGCGTCTCCTGCTCGACATAGAACGGCGCCACGGATGGAAGTCCTTTAGCGGCGGCGATGGCCGCCGGGTCGCGCGTGAACCACAGATTATGGGTCGGATCGTCGTTGGGCGTGAACCAATGCCGCTCGTCTGCCCAGCGCATTGTGCCCGCGATGTCGACGGGGCCAGAGAGTTCGCCGGCGGGCCGCGATTTCGGATCCTGCCGGCCGTCAGGCACAAAACCGCGATTGACCATCACGACGCCGCCGTCGGCGAGCCGCGCCGGCGTGAAGACCCAATAGCCGGGCCCGGTCACATCGGGCCGGAATGCCGCGGCGGAGGCGAAGACCAACGCCTCCTTGTCGTTATCGAAGGCGGCGCGAAATTTGACGCGGCGATATTCGTCGTTTGCTCGGTCGAGGGCTGACCAGCCATTCGCGGCCGGCAGCGTTTGCGGCGGCGTCGTGAGCCGCGCGGTCAGGGAAGCGATCAAGCCTTCCTTCCAGGCCTTGCGCTGGACCTGCCAGGTGCCGAGCCCGATGAGAACGGCGAAGGCAAGCAGCGCCGGCACCAGCAGCCCGCGCCAAGAGCGGCGCGCATTGCGATGCTGGCGCTGCGCTTTAATCATGCTTGTCGGCGTCGCCGAAGCGGCTCTCCGCCGCTTTGTGATGGTATTGCAGCGCGATCATCAGTCCCTTCAGCGGCCGCAGCGGCCCGAGCGTGACAATGAGAATGAGCGGCAGCCACAACATCGCGTGCACCCAATAGGGCGGCCGATAAAGGACTTCGGTTACCAGCGCGGAGCCGACGACGATGGCGCCGGCCAGGAACATGATGAAGACCGCAGGCCCGTCACCGGCATCGGCGAAACCGTAATCGAGCCCGCAGACATCGCAACGCGACCGCAGCGTCAGAAATCCGTCGAACAGCTTGCCCTTGCCGCAACGCGGACAAGCGCACGACAATCCGGCGCGGATCGACCCGGAAAGCGTCTCGATCGTCTTCTCACTCATTGCCGCGCTTTCTTATCCCGCTCGTCCCCGTATAGGCGGCGACCCAGCAGCTGGATTCCCGCTTGCGCGGGAATGAGCGGACAATAATCGCCGGCGTTACCCGGCGTTCGCGCCGCCGCCCCACACATAGATGCAGGCGAACAGAAACAGCCATACCACGTCGACGAAATGCCAATACCAGGCGGCAAACTCGAAGCCGAGATGTTGCGTCGGCGTGAACTGGCCGGCCATGGCGCGGAACAGGCAGACGATCAGGAAGATCGAACCGATGATGACATGGGCGCCGTGAAAGCCGGTCGCCATGAAAAACGTCGCGCCATAGAGATTGCCGGAATAATGGAACAGCGCATGGGCATATTCCCAGGCCTGCACGCAGGTGAAGCTTAAGCCCAGCGCGATGGTCAGCGCCAACCCCCAGACCAGTCCCTTGCGGTCGTTCTCAAGCAGCGCATGATGCGCCCAGGTCACCGTCGTACCCGAGGTGAGCAGAATGAGCGTGTTCAACAGCGGCAGATGCCACGGATCGAACGTCTCGACGCCCTTGGGCGGCCAGACCCCGCCGGTATAAGCGATGCGCGCGACGTCCTCGAATTGGGCCGGAAACAATGCGGTGTTGAAATAGGCCCAGAACCAGGCGACGAAGAACATCACCTCCGACGCGATGAACAGGATCATGCCGTAGCGGTGCGAAATCTGCACCACAAGGCTGTGATCGCCTTCCACTTCGGCCTCGTGGATCACGTCGCTCCACCAGGCGAACATGGTGTAGGCGATGCCGATCGCGCCCACGCCGAAAATGATCGGCGCATAGGCTACCGAATGATGCATCCACAATATGGCGCCGACCGCCGAGAGAAACGCCGAAACCGAGCCGACCGCCGGCCACGGACTGGGGTTCACCAGATGGTAGTCGTGGTGCACTTCGGCATGCGCATTAGCCATCGTCTTTCTCTCCTATCCGAAACCGGGCCCGTTTTTCGGAAATCCTGCTCTAGATGTGCCCCGATTTTTCCGATCCTGCACTTTCCGCCACTGGCAGTTCCGGCGTTCGCACCGGATAGAAAGTGTAGGACAGCGTGATGGTATTGAGCGTGTCTTGTTCCGAATCCTTGGCGAGCTTGGGATCGACATAGAAAACGACCGCCATGTCGCGTTTCTCGCCCGGCTTCATCGTCTGTTCGGTGAAGCAGAAGCAGTTGATCTTCTCGAAATAGATGCCCACCGTCGGCGGCGATACATTGTACCCGGCCTGAGCGGTGGTGACGCGCGCGGATTCGTTGGTCACCGAATAATAGATGGTCACGACCTCGCCGAGCTTGACGTCGACGGTCCGGCGCTCGGGCTCGAACGCCCAGGGCAGGCCAGGGGCGACGTTGGAATCGAAGCGCACCGTGACGGTGCGGCCGGACAGCTCGTGGGCTGGCGCCGCTGTCGCCACCTGCGTGGTGCCGCCGAAACCGGTCGAGCGGCAGAACCAGGAATAAAGCGGTACCGCGGCAAACGACACGCCGACCATCACCGCGACAAAGCCGCCGCAGGCGAACGCGACCACAAGATCGCGGCCGGATTTGCGCGGCAGATGCGGCGGCTGCATGCTCACGATTCACCTGTGCATTTCGCGGCGGCGCGGCGCGTCATCATAACGGCCGATCCAACACGCCCGGCCCCTTCACCAGCGTCACGATATAGAACAGCACCGCCAGGACGCCGAGCGCCACCGCGATCGCGATCGAGCGGGCGCGGCGCGCACGCTGCTGCTGCTCCGTCAATCTGATGCCGGTTTCCGGTTCGTTGTCCGCGTCGTCCATCGTCACACTCACCGTCATGCCAGCCAAAATCCTGCCGTCTTACGCCGCGAAATGACCGAACAGCGCCCCGGCCATCCGATCGACCAGCAACATGGCAAACAACAGGAACAGATAGAGGATCGAGAAGGCGAACATTTGCTTGCTGGCCAGATTCTTGTTGGCCATCGGGCCGCGGCCTTCGGCGCGGACCCGGAATGCCAGCCCAACCATGATCGCGCCCGTGACAATCGCGGCGATGCCATAGGTCGGTCCGGCGTAGCCGAGCAACCAGGGCGCGGTGCCGAGCGGCGCCAGGAACAGCGTATAGAGCAGGATTTGCCGTCGCGTCTCCTCGGCGCCGGCGACGACCGGCAGCATAGGCACGCCTGCGCGCACATAATCTTCCGTGCGATAGAGCGACAGCGCCCAGAAGTGCGGTGGCGTCCAGAAGAAGATGATGAGAAACAGCACCACCGGCTCGATCGCAAAACCGCCGGTCACCGCGGCCCAACCGATCATCGGCGGTAGCGCGCCTGCGGCCCCGCCGATGACGATGTTCTGCGGCGTCGAACGCTTGAGCCACATCGTATAGACGACGACGTAGAAGGCGATGGTCGTGGCCAGCAGGGCCGCGGCAACGACATTGACCAGAAGGCCGAGCACGACCACGGCAAAACTCGCAAGCGTCAGGCCGAAGGCCAGCGCGTCGCCGGGCGCGAGCCGCCCGGCCGGAATCGGCCGCGCCGCCGTGCGGCCCATACGCCCGTCGATGTCGGCGTCGTACCACATATTGAGCGCGCCGGCGGCGCCGGCGCCGACCGCGATGCAAATCAGCGCGGTCAGTCCGATCACCGGATGCAGATGCCCCGGTGCAACCACCAGACCGACAAACGCCGTGAACACCACGAGCGACATCACCCGTGGTTTCATCAGCGCTATGTAATCGCCGACGCCCGCTATGCTGGGCTCGACGCGGGCTATGGTGATGCTCATCGGATCAGCGGCAGCGTCTCATATTGATGGAAGGGCGGCGGCGACGACAACGTCCATTCGAGCGTCGTGGCACCGGGCCCCCACGGATTGTTTGCCGCCCGCTCCTTGCGGACGAACGCAAGCACCATGCCGTAAAGGAAGATCAGCACACCGAAGCCCGAGATATACGAGCCAATCGAAGAGACGAAGTTCCATCCGGAAAACGCGTCGGGGTAGTCGACATAACGGCGTGGCATGCCGGCAAGCCCGAGGAAGTGCTGCGGGAAGAACACGATATTGACGCCGATGAAGGTGAACCAGAAGTGCAGCTTGCCGATGGCCTCGCTGTACATGTAGCCGGTCATCTTCGGGAACCAGTAGTACCAGCCGCCGAAGATGGCGAACACCGCGCCGAGCGACAGCACGTAATGGAAGTGGGCGACCACGTAATAGGTGCCGTGCAAGGTACGATCGACGCCGGCATTGGCCAGAACCACGCCGGTCACGCCGCCGATGGTGAACAGGAAGATGAAGCCCATCGCCCACAGCATCGGCGTCTTGAACTCGACCGAACCGCCCCACATCGTGGCGATCCACGAGAAGATCTTCACCCCCGTAGGCACCGCGATCACCATGGTGGCGGCGATGAAATAGGCCTGGACGCTCGCCGACATGCCGACATTGTACATGTGGTGCGCCCACACCACGAAGCCGATGCCGCCGATCGCCACCATGGCGTAGGCCATGCCGAGATAGCCGAATATCGGCTTCCTCGAGAAAGTCGATATGATCTGACTGACCATGCCGAAGCCCGGCAGAATGAGGATGTAGACCTCCGGGTGGCCGAAGAACCAGAACAGGTGCTGGAACAACAGCGGATCGCCGCCGCCTTCCGGATTGAAAAACGTGGTGCCGAAATTCCGATCGGTGAGCAGCATGGTGATGGCGCCGGCGAGCACCGGCAGCGACAGCAGCAACAGGAAAACCGTCACCAGGATCGACCATACGAACAGCGGCATCTTGTGCATGGTCATGCCGGGCGCGCGCATGTTGAAGATCGTGGTGATGAAGTTGATGGCGCCGAGGATCGACGACGCGCCGGCGAGATGGATCGACAGGATGACGAAATCCATCGCCGGGCCGGGATGGCCGTAGGTCGACAGCGGCGCATAGATCGTCCAGCCGGTTCCGGCGCCATTGGTGCCGGGCTCACCCTCGACGAACATCGAGATCAACAAAAGCGTGAAGGACGCCGGCAGCAGCCAGAACGAGATATTGTTCATGCGCGGGAACGCCATATCCGGCGCGCCGATCATCAGCGGCACCATCCAGTTGCCGAACCCGCCGATCATCGCCGGCATGACCATGAAGAAGATCATGATCAGGCCGTGCGCGGTGACGATGACGTCGAAGGTATGGGTCTCGTGGAAGATCTGGATGCCGGGATACATCAGCTCGGCGCGGATCAGGATCGACAGCACACCGCCGATCAGGCCGGCGACGATCGCGAACACCAAATACATCGTGCCGATGTCCTTGTGGTTCGTCGAATAGACGAAGCGGCGCCAACCGTGCGGTATAGCGTGCCCGCCGTCGTCGCCGTGCACCGCATGTGCCATCGTATCCATTGCCAGTTCCTTTGTTACCGACTTAATCGACTTTCGTTATCGCCTCAGTTCGTCACTGCCGCGGCAGCGCAACTGCCTTCGAAGCATTTGCCGCCGCGAGCGTATTGGGCGGAATGCTTTCGACGCCGGCATATTTCTTCTTGGCGCCTTCGACCCAGGCCGAGAAATCGCTGTCCTTCACCACCCGCACCGCGATCGGCATGAAGGAGTGATCCTTGCCGCACAGCTCGGAACACTGGCCGTAGAACATCCCTTCGGTCGTCGCCTTGAACCAGGTCTCATTCATGCGGCCGGGAACGGCATCGATGCGGATGCCGAATGACGGCACCGTGAAGGAGTGGATCACGTCGGCGCCGGTCACCAGCACGTGCACCACCTTGTTCACCGGCACGACCATCTCGTTGTCGGCCGTGAGCAGCCGCGGCTGGCCGGGCTTGAGGTCGTTCTCGGCGACCATGAGCGAATCGAATTCGAAATTGCCGTTATCGGGATAGCTGTAGCTCCAGAACCACTGCTTGCCGGTCGCCTTGATCGTCAGGTCCGGCTTCGGCACGTCGAGCTCGAGGAACAACAGCCGGAACGACGGCACGGCGATGACCGCGAGGATCACGACCGGAACGATGGTCCAGATGATCTCGATCGGCGTGTTATGCGTTGTGCGCGACGGGTTCGGATTGGAGCGTGCATTGAAGCGCACGATGACGATTACCAGGAGCGCAAGGACGAACGCGGAAATCGCGCCGATGACCCAGAGCAGGAAGGTGTGGAATGACGAGATGTCCGCCATGACCGGCGTTGCCGCATCCTGCAGGTCCATTTGCCAGGGCACCGGATGACCGAGCGCGGCAAGGGCTGCGCCAGCGCTGCCAAGTACGGCGGCGACGGTTGCCGCGATAGCGGTCAAGCGTGGGAATAACTTCATCGGTCGCTCTGCTCCCTGTTTCTGATCTTGACCACGGCCGTCCGCGATGAGCGCAAACCTTACCTCAGCGCCGCCCGCAACAGTATGACGCCACCTGCTTCCGGCGGGAACTTGCGGCAGGACCGGCGCCCGATTTGCGCCACGGCTTTCCACGTCCTTGGCAGGTGTCGGGATAGGGGAATCCCGGTTCCTCCAAACCACAAATCGACGACTGCTGCAATGCACTCGTCACCAGGCACCGGACAGCCGTGCACAGCGCCGCAACAAGGCTCGCGTCGGGGCTCAACTCCCGGCGCCCGGCGCCCAAGACGACGTCCGGGCCACCTTGGCGTAGCCACAATGCCTTGTTTTGGATCAACCTTGACAGGCTGGGCTCGCCATGTACGCAGACGCCATGTACGCAGACTCGCGCGGCGAGCGGCCGGCGCGGGTGATTCGCGCAAAGGGAGCCTGTCGGGGGCGGCTGTTCAGGGAAACATGATCATGGCTCTTTCGGGTTGCCGCTGGCGGCCGTTGGCCTCCGCACTCGCCGGCGCCGCGCTTTCCATTGCTCTATCGGCATTCGGCGGACAGGCCTTGGCGCAGGGCGCGCTGTC
This sequence comes from Xanthobacteraceae bacterium, assembly GCA_049519075.1. Taxonomy (GTDB): domain Bacteria; phylum Pseudomonadota; class Alphaproteobacteria; order Rhizobiales; family Xanthobacteraceae; genus BOG-931. The sequence goes on from JBEKRD010000001.1 coordinate 39,841, forward strand.
CTCGACCCATGGCGATTGGGAAATCCGCTGCGACAAGCCGCCGGGCGCGCAGCGCGACCAGTGCGTGCTGATGCAGGTCGTGATGGCGGAGGACCGGCCCAATACCGGCTTGACGGTCCTGGTGCTGAAAACGGCCGACCAGAAATCGCGGCTGCTCCGCGTCCTTGCGCCGCTCGGCGTTCTGTTGCCGTCGGGGCTGGGCCTCAAAATCGACGACCAGGATGTCGGCCGCGCCGGCTTTGTCCGCTGCCTGCCCAATGGCTGCGTCGCCGAGGTGGTCATGGACGACAACCTCATCAATAAAATGCGCACTGGTCACACCGCGACCTTCATCATTTTCGACTCGCCCGAGGCTGGCATCGGCTTCCCCTTAAGCCTGAAGGGTTTTGGCGAGGGGTATGACCAGTTGCCCTAGCCTGCGGCTTCCGTCCCCGATTGACGCCTTGACTTGAAGGTATTGACTTGCCGGCAATAATGACGCGGCAACGCCGAGCCGCGTTGCCGTGACGCGCGTCGGTTGCGACACTCGACGCGAGGGGGAAAGCTCATGAGCGCGGATCGTAAGGTCGCGGTTGCCTCGGCCATGCTGTCGGTCGCCGCCGTTACGCTGCTAGCCGCCGCGCCGAGCCGGGCGCAAAGCCATTATCCGGACCGCGCGGTGACGCTGCTGGTGCCCTATGGCGCCGGCGGGGTTGCCGATGTCGGCATGCGCATTCTGAGCGACAAGCTATCGCACCGCCTCGACGCGCCGTTCGTCGTCGAGGATCGGCCCGGCGCGGGCGGTATTGTCGCGGCTCAGGCCGGCGCCGCCGCCGCGCCTGACGGCTATACGCTGTTGATGACCGGCAACAACAACGCCATCGCGGCCGCGCTTTTCAAATCCCTGCCCTACAACGTCCTGACCGACTTCGCTTCGATTTCGACCGCCGCCTTCTTCGATGTCTTGATCGTGACGCGGGCCGGCTCGCCGCTGCACACGCTGCGGGATTTCATCGGCGCGGCACGAGCCAATCCCGGCCGGCTCAACATCGGCACCATCACCGCCGGCAGCACGCAGAATCTCGCGGCCGAGCTGTTCGGCAGCAGCGCCAACATCAAAACGGCGATCGTTCCGTTCCGCAGTTCGCCCGACATGGCCGGCGCCGTGATGCGCGGCGATGTCGATGTCGCGTTCGAGTTCTATGCCGCGATCGAGGGCCTGCTTGCCGACAAGAAGCTCGTCGCACTGGCTTCCACCGGCCGGGAACGCACCGCCTATTTGCCCGAGGTTCCGACCGTCATCGAGAGCGGCATCACCGACTACGAGGTCACCAGCTGGAACGGACTTTCGCTCCCCGCCGGGACGCCGGGGAGGGTCATAAAATCGCTCAACCAAGCCATGCAAGACGTCATTCCGGACCCCGAAGTCCAGAACAAAGCACGCCTGATGGGCATGGCGATGCGCGCCAGCACGCCCAACGAGATGACGGCGCGCATGACGGCCGATATCGGGAAATGGGGGGCGGTGATCGAGAGGGCGGGGATTGCGCGGCGGGAGTGAGCGGACTGCGGCTCTGGCCTAGCCGGGAATGGCAAGACCCCGACTTTCCGCCGAAAGCCGCCAACTGGCGACGTCGCCGAGCATCGCGTCAGCGATATTTTGGGCACGAGCGCGAAATAGAACCAGATCGGAAGGGTCTCGGCGCAAGGCTTCGATGACGTGCAAGTGGGCCTGAGCCGCACGTTCGGAGCGCTTGGAAATTCCCTCGAAATCGCCAATGACGCGAATGCCGTAACTCGCGGTCGCCAGTGTGGGGAGAATGGCGCTCAGCATGATTAGAACCAGGTTATGGCGAGGGGATCCTTGAAATAGACACTCAAGAACCGACGGGAACGCGACGTGGGCCACGGCGATTAGCAGCGTCGCCGAAAACAGGCCCAAACCGATCCATTCCAGCCAGTTCTCGCGCCATTTCATCTTGCGGGCATTCTCGTGATGATACTCATGCTGGTGCTCAAGGACCCGCAACATGGCGGCGCGCGCCGCGCTCATACCGTTGCGATCGAGGCATCCACGGCGCATCCCCTGCTCGCGAATTACGGCGCGGGCGTACCATCCGGTCCATGCCGGCTCCTCACCGAAAAACGCCGGCGGCTGGGCGCCAAGAAGCCAAAACAGAATAGCGACTCGCATGCGTTCGGCGATCTCGCGCGCCTCCATCCACCGCATGTGCCAGCCAAACCGGCGTCCCATCACGGTATTACCCACCACCAGGACGATCAACACGACCTCCACCACCAACGCCCACCGGCTCTCGAATAAAAGGGAGGTCAGCGCCGCAATGACAGCGGCGGCTGACATCAGAAAGTTGAACCAGTAGGCGAGGCGGAAATTTTTCGCAAAACGAATCGCCATCACGTCGGCCCAGCCAAAAGCCTCAGCAAGAAGGGTTGAGGTGATCCTGTGCGACCCGGCGTCGCCCTCGGCAACGGATTGCATCAACTCTTGGTACTGACGCGCCCGAGATGTTGCGCTTGCCGCGAATCTTTCGCGTGTGCCAAAGCGATCTCGATAGAGTTCGATGGCGCGACGCCAGCCGCGCTTCGTCGACGGCCGATCACCGAGATAGGACAGAAGCGCCTTGCGCTCGCTTACCGTCGACGGCGGCCGTAGAAATTCCTCGATCAGCTTCGGTAACACCTGATTGAAAGGCTCCGCAGGTAAGTCCGTGATCTGCTCCGCCGCAATCGGAGATTCGCGCAACCTGCTCCATCGAATCCGTGTATCACGCGGCGCGGCAGTGTTGATTTCAATAATGGGAACGCCGCGCCTCACGGCCTGGTGCAGCATGTCCGTCGTACCGCCCACGCCGGCAGATGGTCCTCCGTCCCACACCGTCAGAAGGATATCGGCTTGGCCGATCACCGTCAGTCCGGCCATTTCATAGGCCTTGTCTGTGTCCCGCATGTCGACGCTATGCGCATCCGAACGATTCCCGGGGAGTTGCAGCAGTGATCGTGTCACGTCGTCCGCCGTCAGCGCGTTGAATTCATCGAGAGAGCTGCTGGTTGCATGACCGGCAGGTAGATCGGCTGCATCGTGGGCGGTGCTGCCGCGAAAGTCCCCTGCGTATTCATCTTTGACAAATGGAATTGGCACATCGAGCACGAAGCCTTCGGCGAGCGCTGCCTTGGCTACGATTCGGTCCGCTCCTTCGGCCAAAGCGCTGACAAGGCACAGTTGCGGCATGCTTCCTGAAAAGAACACCTCATAGCGTTTATGCACGACGCCTACCTCGTGCGTGATAAGCTCAATCACCCGCTCGACCTCGGATCTGATCTCGTCGTGAGCGGCCTCGACGAGGCGGTTCGGCCGATGGCCGATCACGCCAATCGACAGCGTGAGGCGCGGTTGCGGCGGGTAGCTGTCCATCAGTTTCTCTACGCTCGGTCACCGGAGCTCGTGGCGTCGATGCTGTGCGGGACGGCCGACACGTCGCCGCGCTGCGCCGCCGTCTCGATGATGCTCAGCGAGGCGGAGTTCTCGGTGGCAATGCGGTTCTCGCAACGCTCGACCAAAAGCAGGAAGGCCGCGTCGGAATCGAGGTTGCGATAAACGCCCTCGCCGGTGAGAAAATGGAACTTCTCGCTCCTGAGGAACTCGTATGTGGACCGGAAATTCTTCCACAAGTCGCCGTGGCGGTTCACCGTTTCGAGCCCCACCACGATAGTCACCAGCAAGCTGACGAGAGTTGTCGGCACCGTATGGTAGACACCGAGGGCATCGAAGGGCACGTTGGCGAGGATCGGCACCGCTGCTGCGCCAATCACTGCCGTCCGCCGAGTCAGGAAATGGCGCGCCTTATTCCTGACGGCGGATTTGTCGTAGTAGGCACATTGATCGTCAATTCTTACGGCGATGTATTCGTCAGGGGTCATCGACTTGTACATTCCCGTGCCCTCGCCTACGCCTTAAAATTAATGCGTGCCTGTTCCCAATTTCGGCCGACCATCTGGTTAGATTTGCACCGCCGGGGCCGCGGCGCAATCTTCGATTTCATGCCACCGCCCACCACAACCCACCAATGGCGCGCTCGCGAAATCCCGCGGTGCCCCTCCCCTCGTAGTCACCCCCTCGGGCGCTTATGTTAGGGCTCACACCAACGGGACGCCTCCATGACCATAGACACCACCTCCCTCGTCGACCGCGCCGGACTCGACCGGCCGCGCCTTGCCAAGATCATCTCCCGCGGGCTCGAGGGCGCGGACGACGGCGAACTGTTTCTTGAATATCGCCAGGCCGAGGCGCTGGCGTTCGACAACGGCCGGCTCAAGCAGGCGACCTACGATACGTCGCAAGGCTTCGGTCTGCGTGCGGTCAAGGACGAGGCGGTGGGTTATGCCCATGCCTCGGACGTATCGGAAGCAGCAATCGAGCGCGCCGCCGACGCGGTGCGCGCGGTCAGAGGCGGCTATTCCGGCCATTACGCCGAACCGCCGCCGCGCACTAACGTAAAGCTTTACGGCGACGACAGCCCGCTCGCCACGCCGTCGTTCGAGGCCAAGGCGCAGTTGCTGCAAACCATCGACGCCTATGCCCGCGCCAGGGATCCGCGGGTGCGTCAGGTGACGGCGAGCATTGCCGCCAGTTGGCAGGCGGTCGAAGTGTTGCGCGGCGACGGCGAGACCTATCGCGACGTGCGGCCGCTGGTGCGCGTCAATGTCTCGGTCGTGGTCGGCGACGGCGACCGCCAGGAAACCGGCAGCGACGGCTATGGCGGCCGCGAAGGCTATGAGCGCTTCATCGCCACCGATGCCTGGCAAGGCGTGGTCGACAATGCGGTGCGCCAGGCCTTAGTCAATCTCGCAGCCGTGCCCGCGCCTGCCGGGGAGATGGATGTGGTGCTCGGCCCGGGCTGGCCCGGCGTCATGCTCCACGAAGCCGTCGGCCATGGGCTGGAAGGCGACTTCAACCGCAAAAAGACTTCTGCCTTTGCCGGATTGATGGGCCAACAGGTCGCCGCCAAGGGCGTCACCGTGGTCGACGACGGCACCATGGCCGCCCGCCGCGGCTCGCTCTCGATCGACGACGAAGGCACGCCGACCAACCGCACCGTGCTGATCGAGGACGGCATTCTGGTCGGCTATATGCAGGACCGCCAGAACGCCCGGCTGATGGGCATGACACCCACCGGCAACGGCCGCCGCGAAAGCTTTGCCCACGTGCCGATGCCGCGCATGACCAACACTTACATGCTGGCCGGCACCCGCGATCCGGCCGAGATCATCGCTTCGGTGAAGGACGGCGTCTACGCCACTTATTTCGGCGGCGGTCAGGTCGACATCACCTCGGGCAAATATGTGTTCCAGTGCACCGAGGCTTATCGCATCGAGAACGGCAAAGTAGGCCCCGCGATCAAGGGCGCGATGCTGATCGGCAACGGCCCGACCGACCTGCGCCGCATCTCGATGGTCGGCAACGACTTGAAGCTCGACAACGGCATCGGCACCTGCGGCAAGAACGGCCAAGGCGTGCCGGTCGGCGTCGGCCAGCCGACGCTGCGGCTTGACCGGATTACGGTGGGCGGCACGGGCTGATCCGTTCAGCCGCGAAAATGCTTCGACAGTTTGAGCCCCTGCGCCTGATAATTCGAGCCGATGCCGGTGCCATAGAGCTTGTCGGGACGCGCCAGCATTTTTTCGTAGACCAGGCGCCCAACCACCTGGCCATGCTCAAGGATGAACGGCACTTCGCGCGAGCGCACTTCGAGCACCGCGCGCGAGCCTAGGCCGCCCGCACCGGCATAGCCGAAGCCCGGATCGAAGAAGCCGGCGTAGTGGACGCGGAATTCGCCGACCAAGGGATCGAACGGCACCATCTCGGCGGCAAAATCTGGCGGCACCTGCACGGCTTCGTTCGAAGCCAGAATATAAAACTCGTCGGGATCGAGGATCAGGCTGTTGTCGGCGCGCCCGGCGATCGGCTCCCAGAAATCGGCGACCTCATAGGCGGCTCGGCGCTCGACTTCGATCACCGCGGTGTGGCGCTTGGCACGATAGCCGACGATGCCAGCCGGCTTACCTTCGCCCGAGAGGTCGATGCTGACCGCGACGCCGTCGCCCATGATCGCCTCGGCGCGGTCGACCAGCCGTTCGGTTGCGTGCAGCGCGCGCAGCGCCTCGTCATCGAGCAGCGCATTGCCGCGGTGCAGCCGCAGCTGCGACAGCCGCGTGCCTTCGCGCACCAGAATGGGAAACGTCTTCGGGCTGATCTCGGCATAGAGCGGGCCGTTATAGCCAGCAGCGACCCGGTCGAAGCCGCGGGTCTCGTCGGCAATGACGCGCGTAAACACGTCGAGCCGGCCGGTCGAGCTTTTCGGATTGGTCGCCGCCGCGATGTCAGGCGGCAGCGCCAGCCGTTCGATCAGCGGCACGATATAGACACAGCCGGTCTCCAACACGGCGCCGCCGGCAAGCGAGAATTCGTGCAGTTTCAATTCGGTGATGCGTTCAGCGACCGTGGTGCCCGGCCCCGGCAAAAAACTCGCCCGCACTCGATAGGCGATGGCGCCAAGCCGCAGGTCAAGGCTCGCCGGCTGGATCTGGCCGGAGGCGAACGGGTAATGCGCCACAATGCCGCCGTCCGCCGCGAGCTCCGCGATCATGCGGTCCGGCAGGATTCCTTGGTCGGAAGGCGCAAAGGAAAACGGCAAGCGAGTACCTTTTGGTCCCTTGCCCACTTGCGGGGCGAGCCTCGTCAATGAGTGCCAGCGATCTAACCTGAGCCATGGTTTGACGCAAAGACGCCTGCGGCGTATAAGCCGCGTTATCCCGTGGTCATTTGAGCCGGCCGGCTTGCAAGCCACGTAAAACAAGTTGCTAAAAGGCCGGGGACGCGTGTGCCCGGCCCGAGGATTTTCCTCCTGGCCGGGTTTTTTGTTTTTGGCCGATGAATGTCGGTCACGGAGGAACACATGTCCAACGCCGCAAAAAAAATCTACCGCCCGGAAACGCGCCTGGTGCAATCCGGCACGCTGCGCTCGCCGTTCGGCGAGACGTCTGAGGCGCTGTTTCTCACCCAAGGCTACGTCTACGACACCGCAGCCCAGGCCGAGGCGCGCTTTAAGGGCGACGATCCCGGCTATCAATATTCGCGCTTTGCCAATCCGACCGTCGACATGTTCGAGCGCCGCATGGCCGAGTTCGAAGGCGCCGAAGCCGCGCGCGCTACCGCCACCGGCATGGCCGCGGTCACGCTGGCTCTGGTCGGCCAGGTCAAGGCCGGCGACCATGTCGTCGCCTCCAAAGCGATGTTCGGCTCCTGCCGCTATATCGTCGAAGATTATCTGCCGCGCTTTGGCGTTTCCTCGACGCTGGTCGACGGCTGCGATCTGAATTCCTGGCGCAACGCAGTGCGGCCCAACACCAAGACCTTGTTCCTGGAAAGCCCGACCAATCCGGCGCTCGAAATCATCGACATTGCCGAGGTCGCCAAGATCGCGCACGCGGCCGGCGCAACGCTGGTCGTCGACAATGTCTTCGCCACGCCGCTGTTTCAAAGCCCGCTGGCGCTCGGCGCCGACTGCGTGGTCTATTCGGCGACCAAACATATCGACGGCCAGGGCCGCTGCCTCGGCGGCATCGTGCTCGCCTCGCAGAAATTCATCATGGACCATGTCCATATGCTGCTGCGCCAGACCGGGCCGTCGATGTCGCCGTTCAATGCCTGGGTGCTGCTGAAAGGTCTGGAGACGCTCGCCGTGCGGGTGCGCCGGCAGACCGAAAGCGCGACGACGCTGGCGACGGCGCTCGCCGAGCACTCAAAGATTTCGCGCCTGATCTATCCCGGCCGAGCCGATCATCCGCAGGCCGCCGTCGCGCAAAAGCAGATGCGTGGCGGCTCGACGCTGGTCGCCTTCGAAATCAAGGGCGGCAAGGCGGCCGCGTTCCGCTTTCAGGACGGGCTCAAGCTCATCCGCATCAGCAACAATCTCGGCGACGCCAAGAGCCTGATCACCCACCCGGCGACCACCACGCATGCCCGCCTCACGCCAGAGCAGCGCGCCGAGCTCGGCATCAGCGACGGCTTGGTGCGGGTCTCCGTCGGCCTCGAACATCCCGACGATATCGTGGAGGATGTGCTCGCCGCGCTTGAGGCGGTGTGAGCCCAGCCGGCGTCAATCACGCGTTACCAGTTCCGTCATGGCCATACACTTGTTCCGGCCATCCACGTCTTCCGGCCATCCACGTCATTGATTTTTGTCGCCGCGACACCAACGCCCATGAACATAATGTAATGCGATCACACTTAGGCGTGATCTCGCATTGAGAACGTATCGCGCTATACGGAGTTGTACTTGCGGTAGGCCGACCGCGCGGCCCCCCATCCCCCGACAGGATAAGCCGCCCGGCCAGATAAGCCTACGAAGTTGAGGCAACATACTGAGGAACCCCAGGCTCGGTGAGCCTGGGGTTCTTTTTATGGCGAAGGCCTGGCTTATTTGGGGCCGCGCGTCATCCCCCGCGGCCAAGTGACAAAGACCAGCAGGCGTAGCGCCGTAGGATGGGTTGAGCCCTTGCGAAACCCATCATGCAGCCTCGCGGTCAGATGATGGGTATCGCTTCGCTCCACCCATCCTACGCGCTACCCGTTGCCTAAGGGCGCGCCCATTCGGAAAGTTTTGGCGCCCGGCGGGACGGTAAGCGTCACGCGGCAACCGCGGCATTCAAACATTCGCGCCGCGGTGGGCGCCCCGTAATTGGATGGCGGCGCAAACTCCATATTGCCAGCGCAATAGGGGCAGTGCGGTCGGAGTGCATCGGTGTCCATGGACCCGACGGTGCGGCGGTTCGGTTAACGGGAGGTTACCTGGGGCAATTTAATTCGAGCCTTCCGGCCGGAGCCCGGTATCGGCCCAAAGAGCGGCCACTAGGGCCGTTGCCTGCGCTGACCGTAAGAGTAAAATACGCAAATGACCGAGCCAGTTGTGTCCCGCAGCCTCGAAGTCATGGGGGGTGCTGCTGTATTTTCCGGGACCAGAGTCCCGGTGCAGACGCTGCTCGACTACCTTGAGGCAGGTGAATCGATCGACGAATTTCTTGCGGGTTTTCCTTCGGTCACTCGCGAGCAGGCCATCGCTTTCCTGGAACAGGCGAAAGATCGGCTTGTTGATTCTGTCTCGTGAAGGTTCTGCTTGACGAGTGTGTCGATTGGCGCTTGTCACGCGACCTTGTCGGCCACGACGTCAAGACCGCTCGCCAGATGGGGTGGGCTACGATCAAGAATGGCGAATTGCTCGCTCTTGCAGCGGCGCATTTCGACGTCTTCGTGACGGTCGACCGAAACCTGTCGTTCCAACAAAACCTCGCTGCCTTGTCGATCGCGGTCATCATCCTTTCGGCGAGGACCAACCGGCTCGCCGAGATGAAGCCCCTGGTCCCGAGCTTGTTGGCCGCCATCGAATCCGCAAAGCCGGGCGTCGCGAAGTTGATTCCCGGCGCGGCGTAACGCGTAGCCCGGATGAGCGAAGCGATATCCGGGGCATTGCCTCGACGCTTCTGTCCCGCATGTCGCTTCGCTCGTGCGGGCTACGTCCACGCCCTCACTTCCGCCGATAACCCGCCAGCGAAGCATCCGCCACATCGGCGAGGTTCACCACGATGTTTTCCGGCGTGCGGCAGGCGAGCCAGACGAGTTCTTCCGTGGTGCTCATATTGGCTTCCAGATGCGGCAGAAACGGCGGCACGAACATGAAATCGCCCGCCGTCATGTCGAGATAGTCGGCGAAATCCTTGCCGAAATAGATGCGGGCGCGGCCGGACAACAGGTAAGCGCCGGTTTCGGCCTCGCCGTGATGGTGCGGCAACGAGCGGAAGCCGGGCGCGTTCTTGGCCTGGCCGAACCACAGCCGGGTCGCCGGCGTGTGCTGCGGTCCCACCCCGGTCACGAGCGCGAGGCCACCCGATTGCGCGGTGTTGCCGTCTTCGTCACCTTTGCGGGTGATCACCGGCCGGTCGTTTGCTGTCATCGCGAATTCTCCGTGCGGCGGCGGTCTACTGCGGCGCACTCCCACTGGCAAGCTCGCAGCCCGTAGCCCGTAGGGCGGATTAGCCGAAGGCGTAATCCGCCACTTCGCTCGCCGCCAAACGCCGGCTAATCTCAACGGATGCCAAACTATCGCCGCGCCTTCATTCCCGGCGGATGCTGGTTCTTTACCGTCAACCTCCTGGAGCGACGGCGCACGCTGCTGGTCGATCATGTCGATGCGCTGCGCGATGCATTTGAACAGCCCGTAGGGCGGATTAGCCGAAGGCGTAATCCGCCACTTCGCTCTCCGCCGAACGCCGGCTCATCTCAAGGGATGCCGAACTATCGCCGCGCCTTTATTCCCGGCGGATGCTGCTTCCTTACCGTCAAAACGTGAACCACAATTAATTCGCCGGCCACCGCGGCGCAATCTTGCACGGCTTAGCTTTATCTGCGGCGTTCAGGGGATCCTCCTCAGGCCTTAGGGCCGATAACAAGGAGCGTGTCATGACACTGCCACCCACCAAAGCGATTGTCCCGCGTATCCTGCTTGCGGCTTTACTCGTGTTCGGCGCGAATGCCGCCATGGCGGCGACAGCGCAGGTCCACAAGACCGTCAAGCCGACACGTGCCGTGCATACGCGTCAGGTGGCGGCCGCCAAACACCGTCAGGTCGCGCAACGGCAATTCGATCTCCCGGGTTTCGTTGCGGCCACCTTCGGCGGCTTTGCGGTGCCGCTGGTGACTCAAGCCACGCGGGCTGCGGCCACTCATGCCCCGGCTGCGGCGTCCAACGACGACAATTGGCAGGTGTATGATCAAGGCCCGGCGCCGGCGGTCACGGTCGACAACAGCCAGTCACAGGCGGCCATCGAGGCGTCGGACCAAGCCATGCAGCAGGTGGACCAAGACACCTTCCAGATGGACGAGAGCGTGATCAGTACCGAGGCACAAGACGATGCGGCGAATGCCGCGACGCAGCAGTACATGACGAATAACGGAATGTAAGTCGCGTGCGTGCGCGTGAGACGAGGGCGCCGACTTTGAGCCGGCGCCCTCTTCTGTTTTTGGCGGGGCTAAGTTGGAAAGCCCGGAGCCCGTAGGGCGGATTAGCCGAAGGCGTAATCCGCCACTTCGCTCGCCGCCGAACGCCGGCTAATCTCAACGGATGCCAAACTATCGCGGCGCCTTCATTCCCGGCGGATGCTGGTTCTTTACCGTCAACCTCCTGGAGCGACGGCGCACGCTGCTGGTCGATCATATCGATGCGCTGCGCGATGCATTTGAACAGCCCGTAGGGCGGATTAGCCGAAGGCGTAATCCGCCACTTCGCTCGCCGCCGAACGCCGGCTAATCTCAACGGATGCCAAACTATCGCCGCGCCTTCTTTCCCGGCGGATGCTGGTTCTTTACCGTCAACCTCCTGGAGCGACGGCGCACGCTGCTGGTCGATCATGTCGATGCGCTGCGCGATGCATTTGAAGAGACGCGACGGACTTATCCGTTTAAGATTGCGGCAATCGTGGTCTTGCCGGACCATCTGCACGCGGTATGGACATTGCCGCCGGCCGATTCGGATTTTTCAACGCGATGGCGATTGGTCAAAACACGGTTCGCGAAAGCTCTGCCGAAACTGGAGCGGCGATCCGCCGTCCGCAAACAACGCAATGAGCGCGGTATCTGGCAACGCCGCTACTGGGCACGATACATCGCATTGGGCGGAGACGCAGGCTTACTGCGAGCGGCTGCGGCTGTGGCGCTCTTGCCCGGCCGCGCGTTGCCAGCGCATGCACGGCTGCGCCGGCGACCCGAGGCGTTGCAGCGAGCACCACCGGCTGAATGAGCAACGAGCCCAACTCGCGGTCAGAGCGTCGGCAGACGTCACGGGCATCGCCAAAAGCGAAGTCCCGCGTTTTGCCATGTCGTCCGCAGAAGCCGCGGCCGCGATCGCGGCTTCGATCGCCAACCTGAAGGACCCGCTGGCGGACGATTTCCCCCTGAAGGGGAAGCTGTAGCGCGAAGCGCTGCGCGAGAATGACGCGAGAACGATGAATCACTTCCGTCATCCTGAGGTGGCCGCCATGAGCGCGTTTACGCGCGTCTTCGACGCGCTAGGGGCCCTCGAAGGGTGCGGCCCGGGCGGTGCCACGTGCACCCTTCGAGGCCCGCGCTGCGCGCGGGCACCTCAGGGTGACGACTTTGAGTCGCCGCCGCGAGTACGACGTCACATTTTTAGAGGGAGCGAGGATTAGGCCGATGACTTCTTCAGCGCGCCGAATGCGCCGCGGCCGAGGCGATCGGCCGGCTGGCGGCTTCGACGATCGCGGTGCCGAGCAGGCGCGCCATGCAGGCATAGCCCCAGTCGTTCATGTGCAACTGGTCGGGCGAAATGAATTTATCGAAGGCCAGATGCTGCACGTCGTGCCAGTCGCGCATCGCCGCGTAGCGCCGGTAAAGATCGACATTTTCGTCCTTGGCGGCGAGCGCGATCTGCTCGACCATGCCGGGCGTTTCGGACTTGCCGATCACCGCCGGGGCGAATTGCGGATCGATCAGAACCACGTCGGCGCGGGCAGCCTTGAGTTCATCGATGCCTTCGCGCAGCGCGATCTCATGTTTGTCCAGCGGCCGGTCGCGCAACACCGAATTGGTGCCGACCTGCCACAGCACCAGTTGCGGATGCGCGGCGATCACGTCGGCGGCAAACCGCGCCATCATGTTGTTGGTCTCCTCGCCGTTGACGCCGCGGTTGAGCACCATAATGTCGTGCTCGGGGAAGTGCTGGCGCAGTTCGGCGGCAAGCCGGTTCGGATAGCTCGCGGCCGGGGAACTGGCGCCGGCGCCGGCGGTCGACGACGAGCCGATGGCGACGATGGTGAGCGGCTCGCCCGAGCCCAGCCGCCGCATGGTGTGGACCAGCGGGCGATCGAAGCGCGACAATTGGGCCGGCGCGGTGCAGTCGGCAAGCGACGACGGAACGGGCTGTGCCGACGGCGGCAGCGCGGCATGCTTGGTTTGCGGCAGCGCCACCGCCGGCGTTGCGGCCGGAGCGCCGCCGGGCGCCGCGATTGGTATGATCGTAGGTGCGACAAAATGCGCAGGCGCCAGGACCTGAGCCTGCAACACCTCGGCATGCGCGGCCGTTTGCGCTGCAACAAAAACCGGCGCCGCGAGCAGCGCGGCGATGGCCGCGGCCCTGCAGCAGGCGCTTGTTGTTTGTTTGTTTCTGCACATTACCGGGTCGTCTGCATTCTCACGGCGTCAAGATGAGCGGCATTGATGATTTGCGACGCCAAGGCCCAGCCAATGCACTCATGAACTCGGCGCGCCATATCATACTTCTTGGTGGCGGCATAGAGGTCGAACGCGCCGGCGTCATTCCAATAATGCATGATCGCCAGGCGGTCGAACAGGACCGTGCCGCGCTGCTGCGCCACCACGCGCATGACGTCGGCATAGGCCGAAACGTCGAGCATGGATTCGGTGCGCGGCGAGTATTGCATGTTCATCAGGATGACGTCGGCGCCCGCGGCCTGAATGGTCGCGACGCCGTCGTCGAGGCTCGACCGGAATTCCTCCGGCTCGATGCCGGAGAGCGCATCGGCGGTGCCGGCCTGCCAGATCACGAGCACGGGCTTGTCGTCGGTGAGGATTTTTCCCAGTCCCTCCACCATGGTCGCGGTGGTGGCGCGCGGCTGCACATGCGTGGTCACGGCGATATCGGCGCCGGGCAGCCGGGCCTTGAGCGCCTCGTTGAGCCGTGCCGGGTAGGCAAAGCGGACGCCGTCAGGGCCGGACAGCGCCGAGGATCCGGTGCCGATCACGCTGATGTCGAGCCGGCGCCGCTCCTTGATCTCGGACGTCGCGCGCGGCAGATCGGTGTCGCTCTCGACCAAGGATTGCGGCACATCGCATTCCTCCGGCACCGACGCCGCGCGGGCACCGCCGTCCCAGCAAACAGCAACCAAACAAGCGCCAAGCAGCGCCAGGGTCGCAAAAATGGACCTGCAAAGCTTCATGCCTCGCCCCCGGCGAGGTCCGCGTTCGGCGACTTGACGCGCGCGTTGGGACTTCGCCCTTCGATGTACTTGTACCACGATATCAGGCTCGCTGTCGCAATCATGATCAAGATGCCGAGCAGGCTAATGGCGGTCTGCAGCAAAGGGCCGCCGGACCATTCGGCGATGATGAATTGTCCGGCGAAGGCCAGGAATACGCCCAGACAAAAAATTTCCAGTGAATGCTGGCCGCAGAGGATGGCGGGCCGGAACAGCGGCGATTTCAAGCCGGGCCAGTCGCGCGGCACGAATCGCACGGTTACGGCGGCAAGCGCCAGGAAATGGGCGAAGCGCAGCACGTCGAGATTGGTTTTGTCGATCGGATACATCCAATCGCTTAACCAGCCGGGCACGAAACGTGCGAGGGCCTCATTATACCAGGTTAACGTGATCACGAAAGCAAACACCAGATATGCGATCGCTGTGCCGAGCACGATCGGCGAGCGCAGTACGCCGGACAGCCGCTGCGCGCCGCCGAGCGCGCACCAGGCGCCGAACACGAACAACAATTGCCAGGCGAACGGATTGAAGAACCAGACGCCATTGGGATAGGCCGGCAGATTCCAGTCGAAATTCCATGCCAGCACGTAGAGCAGCGCCGACCCGGCCAAGGCGAAGGCCGGCTGCCACAACAAGAGCCACAGCATCGGCGGAAACAAAAGGAGCAGCACGATGTAGAGCGGCAGCACGTCCATGTTGACGGGCTTGAACTTCAACAACAGCGCCTGGAAGATCGTGATATCCGGTGATTTGAGAAAATCGAGGATGTTCATTTCCTCGGCGTAGAGCGGATTGTCGAAGGTTGCCGCCACATAGGCGATCTCGGCCATGAAGATGGTGAAGAGAAAGATATGCGCCACGTAGATCTGCCAGGCGCGCCGCAGCACCCGCGCAGAGGCGACGATGATGCCGCGTTCGCGCATGGCGCGACCGTAGACGAAGGCCGCGGTATAGCCGGAAATGAAAATGAAGATTTCGGTGGCGTCGGAAAAACCGTAATTGCGGATGGTGAACCAGTTCATGATGTTTTGCGGAATGTGATCGAGGAAGATCAGCCACAGCGCCAAACCGCGAAACAGATCGAGCCGCAGGTCGCGCTCGGCCGCGACGGCAGGATGCCCAGAGCCCAGCGGCGGCGCCTCCGCGAGAACAGGGGTTGCGAGAAGCTGCTTGGCGAAGGTCGGCATCACCGACATGTTGACCGACTTGGCCGGGGTGGGAGTTTCCATTGCGGACTTAAGTTCTACGATGATTTTCGCGGCCGCGGCGTCCCGACAGCATGGACCAAAGCACCGCGCGGGCGCATCGTTGTGCAATCTAATCCGGCAAGTGTGGCTTGAGAAAGCTCGTCCGCACAGTTATTGCAACTATCGGTACGGTATTCACTTCTCCGCGGCGGCATCCCCCTGTCCGCCGCAAGGGAAGGCTTTGAGCGCGCGAGCGACGATGCGCCGGGGCAAACGCGCGGCAACAAGGGCGACAGGAACGGCGTCATGTATCGTGCGATGACCCGCCATATCGAGGTCGTGGTGACCCCACGCTTCGTCGCCGACCGGTCGTCGCCGGAGAACAATTATTACTTCTGGGCCTATACCATCTCGATCACCAATAATGGCGCCGAGACGGTGCAGCTCAAGACCCGCCATTGGCGGATTACCGATGCCCACGGCCGTCGTCAGGACGTTCGCGGCGCCGGCGTCGTCGGCGAGGAGCCGGTGCTCAAGGCGGGCGAGTCGTTCGAATATACCAGCGGCGTGCCGCTGCAGACGCCGTCGGGCTTCATGGTCGGCAGCTACGGCATGGTGACCGCGGCCGGCGAGCATTTCGATATTGAAGTGCCGGCCTTCTCGCTCGACAGCGTCGAAAGCAAACGCACCATCAATTGAGCGGCTCCGCAGACGATACCGGCGGGGCGCCGAGTCCGTTCAGCCGGCGGCCGATGCTTATTGGCCGAAGCCTACTCCCGGCACGCATAATTGCCGGCAGAGCTCCTCGGCACTCACGGCATGCGATAGCGCAAACCACACCGCCGCCGTCGCTACACCAATCAGGATTTTGCCCATGGATCGCCTCCGCGACACCTCTGTTTGGCAATCCACGGCACTCCGTTTGGTTCCCGGCAATGGCTCGGAGCCTGACCAGCCACAAGCCACCGTCATCGCAACGCAATAAAATTTAATAATGTTATATATCAATTAGATATAGGAGAAATCATCGATAGCCGCGCCTTTAATATTGCATTGCACAAAAAAGGCTAATTTGATCGCCATATTGATTCGCAATGGAGTGGGCAATGAGACAGCGGGCTGCGATCAGGGGGACAAGATTCCTCGCGGTAGGTTTGGCGTTGATCGTGGTGCTGATCGGCGCCGAGTATGTGCGCGCTGCCGCGAGCCACCGTGACACGATCGGTGGCGGCGTCGAATCCGGCGTCCCGGCCGCGCTGGTTGCGGCGGAACTCGATCCGGTTTTCATGCAGAAATTGACCGACCGATCGCGCGCACGCTACCAGCGTTCGCACCCGCTCAACGCCCAGCCCTAGGCGTCGGCCGCGATCTGCTCCGGCGCGAACACGTAAGTCGAGCTGCAGAACTCGCAGGTCACGGTGATCCGGCCGTCCTCGACCATGTCGTCGCGATCCTGCTGCGAGAAGCTCTTGAGCATGTTCTCGACATTGTCGCGCGAGCACGAGCACTGCGCGTTGACCGGCGCGGCGCGGAACACGCGCACCCCATATTCGTGAAACAAGCGGTAGGCCAGCCGCTCGCTCGATAGCTCGGGATCGATCAGTTCGAGGGCATCGACGGTCGCGACCAGCGAGCGGCCTGCGACCCAAGCCTCGTCCTCGGCAACGACATGCGTCGCGGTGCCCGGCGGCGCGTCGCCGGGATCGATGTCGGCCTGGCGCTGGCGCTCCACCGAACTGGGGAGGAACTGCGCCAGGATGCCGCCGGCGCGCCAATGACGGCGCAGGCCGTTTTCGCCTGAGCGAAACTCTTCGGCGACCGCGAGCCGCACCCGGGTCGGAATCTGCTCGGAACGCGAAAAATACTCATGCGCGGCCCGTTCCAGATCGCCGCCTTCCAGCGGCACGAGGCCTTGATAGCGGCTCATATCCGGGCCCTGGTCGATTGTCATGGCGAGATGGCCGTGGCCGAGCAGTTGTCCGGGGCTCGCCGCATTGCCGGCGATCGCCGCGGCAACCCGCTCGGCATCAAATCGCGCGCAGGCCCGCACGCTGCCGGGCGAAGTGAAGTCGACCACCAGCATGCGCACCGGGCCGTCGCTCTGCGTCTGCAGGATGAAGCGGCCCTCGAATTTAAGGCTCGAGCCCAGCATGATCGTGAGCACGATCGCCTCGCCGAGCAGTTTTGCCACAGGCCCGGGATAATCATGGCTCGTCAGGATGGTATCCACCGCCGGCCCAAGCCGCACGATCCGACCGCGCAGATCGAGTGTCTTGACCGCGAACGGCAAGATCGTGTCATCGAGGCCGGTTTGAGCGGGCTCGCGAACCGGGATAGCAAAATCAGGATCGTTCATGACCGTAAAATATAGGCGACGAGGGGTAAATTGTGAGGGCTTGACGTCATTGCCCTGGCGCCGCGCCCTGGCCGCTGCTTATTGGCCGCTGTTCGTTGGCGCGCCGGACTCAACTTCCATTGGCGTGCAGGCACCACGCCAAAATGCCCTTCTGGGCGTGCAGCCGATTTTCGGCTTCGTCGAACACCACCGATTGCGGCCCGTCGATCACGTCATCGGTGACCTCCTCGCCGCGATGCGCCGGTAGGCAGTGCATGAAAACAGCGTCCGGCTTGGCCCGCGCCATGAGCCGCGCATTGACCTGATAGCGTTTGAGCAAATTGTGGCGGCGCGCGCCGTTGCGATCACCCATCGAGACCCACGTGTCGGTGACGACGCAATCGGCACCTTTGACCGCCTCGTCCGGATCGCTGCCGATACTGATCGCGGCGCCGGAAGATTTTATCCAGTCGAGCAATGGCTTCTTCGGCGCAAGTTCCGGCGGCGTCGCCACGCGCAGACGAAATGCGAAACGCTCCGCGGCGTGCAGCCAGGAGGTCAGCACGTTATTGGCGTCCCCGGTCCAGGCCACGGTGCGGCCGCCGATCGGGCCGCAATGTTCCTCGAATGTCATGACGTCGGCCATGACCTGGCACGGATGCGACCGCCGGGTCAGCCCGTTGATCACCGGCACCGTGGCGTGGCGCGCCAGCTCGGCGACCGCCTCGGCATCCAGCGTCCGGATCATGATGGCATCGATATAGCGCGACAGCACCCGCGCCGTATCGGCGAGCGTCTCACCGCGGCCGAGCTGCATCTCCTCCGCGGTCAACAGAATAATATCGCCGCCGAGCTGACGCATCGCGACCTCGAAGGAGACGCGGGTGCGTGTCGAGGGCCGCTCGAAAATCATCGCCAGCGTCTTGCCGGCGAGCGGCCGGTCGCGCTTGCCCTTCATGTGGGCTTTCATGGTGCGCGCGGTCTCGATCATCCGCCGCAGTTCAGGCGACGGAATGTCGATGAGATCGAGGAAGTGGCGCACGGAGTTCACTGGGCCGCATCCTGTTTGCGGCTCAATCGGGCGCAGGCGCGGTCGAGCCGCGCGACACCCTCCGCCATTTCCTGTTCGCTGATAATCAGCGGCGGCAAAAGCCGCACGACATTGTCGCCAGCACCCACAGTAAGCATGTGTTCGGCGCGCAAGGCCTCGACCAAGTCGCTCGCCGGGACCACGGCCTTGAGGCCGATCAACAGTCCCTCGCCGCGCACTTCGGCAATCACCCCGGGATAGCGATCCTTGATTTCGGCGAGCCGCTGCTTGAACAGGAGCGCGATCCGTTGGACGTGGTCGAAGAAGCCGGGAGCCAGCATGATGTCGAGCGTAGCGTTGGCCGCGCTCATCGCCAGCGGATTGCCGCCGAATGTGGAGCCGTGGGTGCCGGCGGTCATGCCCTGCGCGGCTTCGCGCGTCGCCAGGCACGCGCCGACCGGAAATCCGCCGCCAAGCGCCTTGGCCAAAGCCATAATGTCGGGAACGACGCCGGTGCGCTGGTGGGCGAACAACTCGCCGGTGCGCCCCATGCCGGTCTGCACCTCGTCGAAAACGAGCATCAGGCCATGCTCGTCGCAGATCTGGCGCAGCGCCCTGAGGAACGAAGCCTCGACGGTGCGCACGCCGCCTTCGCCCATCAACGGCTCGATCATAATCGCCGCGGTTTCGGCGCCGACCGCACGCTTGGTCGCTTCGAGATCGTCGAACGGCACTTGATCGAAGCCCTCGACCACGGGGCCAAAACCGTCGAGATATTTCTTTTGCCCACCGGCGGCGAGCGTCGCCAGCGTGCGGCCGTGGAACGCGCCCTCGAAGGTGACGATCCGATAGCGCTCGGGATGGCCGCTCACCGCCTGGTATTTGCGCGCCGTCTTGATCGCACATTCCACCGCTTCAGCGCCGGAGTTGCAGAAGAAGGCGACGTCGGCGAAGCTCGCGGCGCACAGCCGCTGCGCCACCCGCTCGGCTTCCGGGATCTCGTAAAGATTGGAGACGTGCCACAGCTTCTGCGCCTGGGCGGTCAGGGCCGCGACCAGATGCGGATGAGCGTGGCCCAGCGCATTGACGGCAACGCCGGAGGTAAAGTCGAGATAGCGCTCGCCGTTTGTCGCCGTAAGCCAAACGCCCTCGCCCCGCTCGAAAGCGAGGTGGACACGCGCGAAAGTCCCCATCAGGTGCGTTGTCACGGCTTAGGTCCGCGAATGCTGCGCTGCTATCCGCGCAGCCCAAATGAAATGTGCCGCCTCTCCGGGCGGCACGAAACAACATTCTATTTCCGTGCGCCCTACTGTCAACACAGGATAATTAGCCGCAGCGAACCCGTTTTGTACCCAGATCATCCACACGTGCTGAGGAACATGTGGACGCGCGATGCGCGACTCTTGCGCCCGACTCGCGCCATATTGTAGTCTTCTGATTGTCAAGTACGACATCTCGTGCGGCTTGGCGGCTTTTCTCGAGCGTTGGTGAAGAATTGCGTGTTGGGCGGCTGTGCGCCGCCTGGCCCGGTGAAGGATTCCCGAAAGGCGATCCCGATACCGCTTAAGGAGGATTGGCATGTCGTGGACTGACGAGCGGGTCGAACTGCTCAAAAAGTTGTGGTCCGATGGTCTGTCGGCGAGCCAGATCGCGGCCGAACTCGGCGGCATCACGCGCAACGCCGTCATCGGCAAGGTGCATCGGCTCGGCCTGTCCGGCCGCGCCAAGAGCACATCAAGCGCCGCCCCGCGGCCGCGCAAGGCGCGCGCGCCGTCGCATATGTTACGCATCGGCCGCCCGGCGATCCGCGGCAATACAGCGCTGGCGCATTCCTATGAAATCGAGGCCGAGGCCGAACCGGAGCTGATCGACAACATCATTCCGATCACCCAGCGCCGTACCATCCTGGAACTCAACGAGCAGACCTGCCGCTGGCCGGTCGGCGATCCCGGCAGCAGCGACTTTTTCTTCTGCGGCGGCAATACGCTCGCCGGCCTGCCCTATTGCACCTATCATTCGCGAGTCGCCTACCAGCCGGCCAGCGATCGACGCCGGGACAAGCGCCCGTTGCGGTGATCGTTTAGCCCGCAGCTCTGCCGAACCGATCGTCGAGCGAATAGCCGGCGCCACGCACGGTGCGGATCGGATCGGTGGCATGGCCGCGGTTAAGCGCCTTGCGCAATCGTCCGACATGGACGTCTACGGTACGCTCGTCGATATAGACGTCGGAGCCCCAGACGCCGTCGAGCAATTGCTCGCGCGAAAATACCCGGCCGGGACGCTCCATCAAAAATTCTAGCAGGCGGAATTCAGTCGGTCCGAGATCGACCGGACGGCTCGAACGCGACACGCGTTTCTTTTCGCGGTCCAGTTCAAGGTCGCCGATGCTCAGCACCATGGCGACGCGCTCGGGACTGGCCCGGCGCAACAGCGCACGGACCCGCGCCAACAGCTCCGGAACCGAGAACGGCTTGACGATGTAATCGTCGGCGCCGGTGGCGAGACCGCGCACCCGCTCGCTCTCCTCGCCGCGCGCGGTGAGCATGATGATCGGTAGCGATTGGGTCTGCGGTCGCGCCCGCAGCCGCCGGCACAGTTCGATGCCGGATAGGCCCGGCAGCATCCAATCGAGCACCACGAGATCGGGCGCGGTCTCCTTGAGCCGCGTATCGGCGTCGTCGCCGCGTGCGACCGCGTCGACCTCGTAGCCTTCGGCTTCGAGGTTGTAGCGGAGCAGCGTCGTCAGCGGCTCCTCGTCTTCCACAATCAGGATGTTGGCTCCCATCCCGGGCTCCTATGTCTGCAGCCGATTTATTTTTGCAAAAGACCTGCCGGAAAACTCGTGGTGTCACCCTTAGGCCGCTGATCGGCGATCGGACGGCCTTCAATCATGTAATAGACGGTCTCGGCGATATTGGTGGCGTGGTCGCCCATACGCTCGATGTCCTTGGCGCAAAACATCAGATGCATACAAAAGGTGATGTTGCGCGGGTCTTCCATCATGTAGGTCAGGAGCTCGCGAAACAGCGACGTGCACATCGAGTCGACTTCTTCATCACCGTGCCAAACCGCGAGCGCCGCCGCCAGATCGCGGCTGGCATAGGCATCGAGCACCTGCTTGAGCTGCGCCAGGACCAGAGCCGACATGTGTTCGACGCCACGGATCAGCTTTTGCGGGTAGAAATCGCCATCGAGTGCGACAACGCGCTTGCCGATATGCTTGGCATGATCGCCGATCCGCTCGAGATCGTTGCACACCCGCATGGCGCCGACGCATTCGCGCAGGTCGACGGCCATCGGTTGCCGCCGTGCGATGGTGAGGATGGCTCTTTCCTCGACCTCGCGCTGCAGGGCATCGACGGCGGGATCCATGCCGATCACGCGCTCGCCCAGTTCGACATCGCGATCGACCAGCGCCTGGACGGAATCGGCAATCTGGCGCTCCACAAGACCGCCCATCTCGGCAACCTTACGGGTGATGTCCTGCAGATCGCTGTCGAAAGCCTTGGTGGTGTGGTCGACCCTGGTGGTGATTTCAGTCATGGTTGTTACCCGAAGCGGCCGGTGATGTAGTCCTGAGTGCGCTGGTCTTGCGGCGCGGTGAACATTTTGCTGGTCGAATCGAATTCGATCAGCTCACCGAGATACATGAAGGCGGTGAACTCCGAGACGCGGGCGGCCTGCTGCATGTTGTGGGTGACGATCACAATCGTATAGTCGTCCGTCAACTCGTCGATCAGCTCCTCGATCTTTGCGGTCGAGATCGGATCAAGCGCCGAGCATGGCTCGTCGAACAGAATGATTTCAGGTCGCACGGCGACGGTGCGAGCGATGCACAGCCGCTGCTGCTGTCCGCCGGACAGGCTCAATCCGTTGGTGTTGAGCTTGTCTTTGACCTCCTCCCACAACGCCGCGCGCCGCAACGATGTTTCCACGCGGCCGTCGAGTTCCGATTTCGGCAACCGCTCATATAGCCTAATTCCGAATGCGATATTCTCGTATATTGTCATCGGAAACGGCGTCGGCTTCTGGAATACCATGCCGATCCGTGCGCGCAGCAGATTGAGATCCTGTTTCGGTGAAAGGATATTGGCGCCGTCGAACATCACGTCGCCGGTGGCGCGCTGGTTCGGATAAAGGTCGTACATCCGGTTGAGGACGCGCAATAACGTCGATTTGCCGCAACCCGACGGGCCGATGAAGGCGGTGACCTTGTTCTTGTACAAAGAGAGGCTAATTGATTTCAGCGCCCGGCTCTCGCCGTAGTAGAAGTTGAGGTCGCGAATGCTGATGGCCTCACTGAAGCCGAAGGTGTCGGTCAGCACATTGCTGACGGTCGGAACGGCAACGGAGGTCGAGGCTACGCTCATGACTGTTTTCCCGATGGCACAAGGGCGCGCGCGGTGATGCTCAAGGCAAGCACCGTGAGCGTGATGATGAGGGCGCCGGTCCACGCCAGAGACTGCCAATCGTTGTAGGGACTGAGCGCAAACTGAAAGATCACCACAGGCAGGCTAGACACGGGCGCGTTGAGGTTGGTGCTCCAAAACTGGTTGTTGAGCGAAGTGAAGAGCAACGGCGCGGTTTCGCCGCTGATGCGGGCAACCGCGAGCAGCACCCCTGTCATCATGCCGGCGCTTGCGGCGCGATAGCAGATGTGCCTGATCGTGAGTGAACGCGGCAAACCGATCGAAGTCGCGGCTTCGCGCAGCGAGTTCGGCACCAGCGTCAGCATGTCCTCGGTCGTCCGCACGACCACCGGTATGACCAGTACCGCAAGCGCGACGGAGCCCGCCCAACCGGAAAAATGCCCCATGGGCGCGACCATCACCTCGTACACGAACAACCCGACAACGATGGATGGCGCGCTGAGCAGGATATCGTTGATAAAGCGGACGACGCTGGTGAGCCGGTCGTAGCGGCCATACTCGGCCATGTAAGTGCCGGCGAGAATCCCGATCGGCGTACCGATCGCGACGGCCAGGAACGTCAGCATCAGGCTGCCGAAGATGGAATTGAGCAGGCCGCCGCTTGAGCCCGGCGGTGGCGTCATTTCCGTGAACACCGCGACCGACAGACCACTGAAGCCCTTCCACAGCAGCGCGCCCAGGACCAGCACCAGCCAGCCCAAGCCGAAGACCGTTGCCGCGAACGCCAGCACTGTCGCGATGACGTTCCTGCGGCGGCGGCCGGAATAGCGCGAGGCTAAGATCATATCCGGCATGGCGTCACCCGATCCGGCGTTCGATGCGCATCAGCATATAACGCGCCAACGCGAGCACGATGAAGGTGATGACGAACAAGATCAGTCCAAGCTCGATCAGCGCCGAAGTATAGAGATCGCCGACCGCCTCGGTGAATTCGTTGGCGATGGTGGCGGAGATGGTGGTGCCGGGCGCCAGCAACGACGCCGAAATGCGGTGCGCGTTGCCGATGACGAAGGTCACCGCCATGGTTTCGCCCAGCGCGCGGCCGAGGCCGAGCATGATCCCGCCAATGACGCCGACCCGGGCATAAGGCAGCACCACGTTGCGTACCACTTCCCACGTGGTGCAGCCGACGCCGTATGCCGCCTCCTTGAGCACTGTGGGCACCGCCTCGAACACGTCGCGCGAGATCGAGGTCACGAACGGCAGCACCATGATGGCGAGGATGAGGCCCGCGGTTAGCATGCCGATGCCATAGGGCGGTCCGGCGAACAGCGACCCGATTTGCGGGATGTTGCCGAGCGTATTGATCAGGAAGGGCTGCAGCGTCCCCTGTAGGAATGGAGCGAACACGAACAAGCCCCAGATGCCATAGATGATGCTCGGTATGCCGGCGAGCAGCTCAATCGCGATGCCAATCGGCCGCCGCAGCCATGGCGGGCATAGCTCGGTCAGGAAGAAGGCGATCAATAAACCGACAGGAACCGCAATCAGCATGGCGATGAATGAGGTGACGACCGTGCCGTAGATCGCCGGAAGCGCGCCGAAATTGTCCGTGACAGGATTCCACCGCTCGCTGACCAGGAAGCCGAAGCCGAACGTTCGGATCGCGGGCAGCGAGCCCGCAACAAGCGAGACGATGACGCCGCCGAGCAGCAGCAAGACGCCGATCGCCGCGGCACGCGTCAGATGGCGGAAACCGGCATCGCCAAGACGAAGCCGGTTGAGAACCTTGGCGCGCGCGACCGCCTCGGCCGACCCTAGGATACTGCTTTGCAATGCGATGTCAGCCACTGATCGTCTCCCCGCCGACTCCATCACGGCACTCCTCCAAGGGACGGCGGAATGCCCAGTCAAACGATATACCGGCCACCGCACGAGACGTCCGTACGGCGGCCGGCGGAAACAGGCAAGGCGCTGAAGTTGAGCGCCTTACCATTACGCATCTGAAGTCAGTTCGACGTCACGTGGAGCGGCTTGCCAGTACTGTCCTTGATCTCTTTGGCCCACGTTGCCTCGATTTCAGTCACAACCTTGCTGGGCATCGGCACGTAGTCGAGTTCCTCGGCCATTTTGGCGCCTTTGGAATAGGCCCAGGCGAAAAACTTCAGCGCCTCGGTCGCGGCAGCCGGATCCGGCGGCTGCTTGGGGATGAGGATGAAGGTTGCCGCCGTCATTGGCCATGACGTAGCACCCGGCTGATTAGCCAGGATCACGCCGTAACCGGGGACAGAATTCCAATCCGCATTCGCAGCGGCCGCCTGGAAAGCGTCGCTGGTCGGAGCGACGGTCTTGCCATCCTTGTTGACCATTTTCGTGTAGGTCATCTTGTTTTGCAGCGCGTAGGCGTATTCCACGTAACCGATCGAGCCATTGGTCTGGCTGACATTGTTGGAAACGCCTTCATTGCCCTTGGCGCCGATGCCGACTGGCCATTCTACAGATGTATTGAAGCCGACCTTCGAGCTCCAATCGGGGCTCACCTGCGCCAAGTAGTAGGCGAAATTGAAGGTCGTGCCGGAACCGTCCGAGCGGTGGACGACCGCGATCGCCTGTGAAGGCAGTTTGGCGCCAGGGTTGAGTTTCTGGATCGCGGGATCGTCCCAAGTCTTGATATCGCCCATAAAAATCTTGGCGAGGGTCGGCCCGTCAATGACGAGGTCGCCGGCCTTAATTCCCGTGAGGTTCACGACCGGCACGATGCCGCCCATGACCATAGGAAATTGAACAAGGCCGTTCTTGTCGAGTTCGTCGCCCTTGAGCGGCGCGTCTGAGGCGCCGAAGGTGACGGTCTTCGCCTCGATCTGCTTGATGCCGCCACCAGAGCCGATCGATTGGTAATTCAGCCCAACGTCGGTTGCTTTCTTATAGGCATCAGCCCACTTGGCGTAGATCGGATAGGGGAATGTGGCGCCGGCGCCGGAGATATCCATGGCGGCGGCGGGGAAAACCGTCGCGGCCAGGAAGCCGGCGACGGCCATTATCCTGAAATGTTTCACCTGATCTCTCCTGTCACTGAATTTTGGGCGACGCGGATCGCCGACCCACGCCGAATTAACGCCCGTAGTCGGACGCCATTGCTCAGTTCACCGTCTGTCAGAAACGCGCTGCATTCGGAGACGCCTTTTTCGGCTGGCCCGCAGCGCCGACATGCTTAGGTTCGGCACGCAACCGTTCTATGAGGCCTGTATGACAGTTGGATGACAGGACAAATGATTGAAACAGCGACAATTTATCGCGGAAGCGCCGGTACCGCGGTGGGTAAGTGAATGGTGAAAGTGGCGCCCGCTCCGGGCGCGCTGTCGATCGTCAGCCGGCCGCGGTGGCGGTTGAGAATGTGCTTGACCAGCGCCAAGCCGAGCCCGGTGCCGCCCTGCGCGCGGCTTTCGGTAACGTCGACACGATAGAAGCGCTCGGTCAACCGGGGCAGATGCTCCGGCGCGATGCCGGGGCCGTAATCGCGCACGCTGACTTGCGCCTCGGGCTGGCCGTCCGCGGAGGCCGCGAGCTTAAGCGCGATATCGACGCGCTTGCCGGCGGCGCCGTATTTGAGTGCGTTCTCGATCAGGTTTTCGAAGATGCGAAGCAGTTCGTCGTGATCACCGAGCACGGTCAACGCGCTCGCCGCCTCGATATTGACGGTCACGCCGCGGTCGCGCGCCAGCGTTTCAAGACCGTCGACCACTTGCCGGACGATCGGCACCAGATCGACCGCGGTGTCGGGCCGGCGATGGGCGTTGAGCTCGATGCGCGACAGCGACAATAGATCGTCGATCAGGCGCGCCATGCGCCGCGCCTGCTCCTGCATGATGGTGAGAAAGCGCGCCCGCGCCTTGGCGTCCTCGCGGGCGGAGCCCTGTAGGGTCTCGATGAAGCCCAATAGCGCGGCGAGCGGCGTCCGCAGCTCGTGGCTGGCATTGGCGACGAAGTCGGCGCGCATTTCCTCGACGCGGCGCAGTGGCGTGAGGTCGTGAAAGGTCATCAGTACGAGATCGGGTTGCGTCGCGCTCGGCTCGCGCTTGACCGGCATGACGATGGTCTCGAACCAGCGGTCGAGCGGCACGCGCTCGAAATACACCACGCGCTGCTCCTCGCCCTCCGCGGCCGCGCGGCCGATGGCTTCGATTAGCTCGGGCATCCGTAATGCGAAGGCGACCGGCTCACCCTGGCGCAGCGCCGGCGCAAGCGCCCGGGCGCGCTCATTGAGCGCCAGCACCCGGCCGTCGCGGTCGAGCGCGACCACGGGATCAGGCAGGCCTGCGACGAGGGCGCGAAGCAGATCGTCGCCGCGCCCGGAAATTGTAATCGGCTCCACTTGGCGATCCCGTTCCTGGCCTGAGCCCACAGTAAGCATGGCTGCAGCCGCCACGATGACAAAGCCCGCGATTGCATAAGAGGCAGGCAGCGCGCTGACGAGCGTAAGCGCGGCGAAAACCACCGCCGCCGCCACAATCACCAGCCGACCGCCACGCCAGCGACGCGCGGTCAGTCCTGCCCGATCTTCCGCCAAGCTCATAACAGCCCCCGTGCGCGCTCGATCACCGACCGATTATGACGCGTCGGATTTTGCCTTAATCCGGTCGGTCGTCCGATGCGGCGGCGCATGTGCGTGAGAACCTCGCCCATGAGATATGCGGCGCGCCGCGCGGCTGAGCAAGGCTTCGCGAATACCCAGCACGGCAAGCGAGAGCACGAAAGGGATAATGTAATAGAGCAATCGGAACAGCAGCAGTCCGGCCAACAGGTCTTCCTTGTCGAACTGCCACAACGCCACCATCATCGCGGCGTCGAACACGCCGAGGCCGCCAGGGGCGTGGCTGGCAAAACCGAGCAGCGTCGCCGCAACAAAAATAACCGCCACGGTGACGAAGCCGAGATTGGGTTCGTCCGGCACCAGCATATACATGGCGGCGGCGCAGCAGCCGAGATCGACGATGCCGATGGCGATCTGTAAGAGCGTGAGCGGACCGCCAGGCAGCGTTACCTGCCAGCCGTCGCGGCCAATGACGCGCGGCTTCACCCAGACCCAAGCCACATAGCCGGCGAGCATGGCAAGGATCACCAGCGCCAGCGCGCGATTCGACCACAGCGGCAATTGATCGAGCGCACGGGCGGCTTGCGGCGCATGGAGAATGCCCAAGCCCAGCACGGTGGCATTGCCGAGCCAGAACGTCAGCCCGGCGACGAAACAGATTTTGGTGACTTCGATGACGCTCAGTCCCCAGCTGGAATAGATGCGGTAACGCACCGCTCCGCCGGAGAACACGCTGGCGCCGACATTGTGCCCCACCGCATAACTGGTGAAACCTGCCAGCGCGGCGACCCGGTAGGGCACCTCGACGCGACCTATCGCGCGCAGCGCGAACAAATCGTAGAACGTCAGCGTCAAATAGCCGGCGGCGACGAACGAGCCGGCAATGATAAGCGTGCGCCAGTCGGTGGCCTCGAGCGCATCGATCAATTCGTCGACATCGATGTCGCGCAAAATGTGATACAGCACCACCGCCGCGACCGCGATGATGGCCAGGCTGAGTACCAGGCCGATCCGGCTGAAGCCGACCTTGCGGCTTAGATAGTGCGCGGTTCCGCGCAGTCGCGTCAACATCCCGCGCTCCGGAGTGGCTGCTTGCGCATCCATCGACAGTCTCGTTCCGCCACCTCATGCGGTGGATGTGGAGGTTTTACAATCAATCGGCACACTCGCGGAGGAGGTTCGCATCCCCGCACTGGCAATATAGATTTTCCGGCCCCCACTAGCAGATGCGACGCGCCGGGGCGAGAGCGGCAGGGGCTTTCCACCGGTCCCGCACCACCGCGCGATGTTTGGCCACACCCCATCTGCCCGGCGGCCGTACGGACTGCTATCCTGCTGCCGCCGCTAAGACGCCGCCGCCGAACACGTCGAAGGACGCAGCCTCAAACACTCCGTGGAATGCATTGAGAGGGCATGATGAACGAACATCGCATCGCACGACGCACCCTGATTAAAAGCGCCGGTTTCGGCCTTGGGACCAGCTTGGGTGCAGGCCTGGTATCGGGGCTCACCCCCGCGCAGGCCGAGCCGGCTGCCGCGGCGACTGTGCCAGCGGCTGTCTGGAGCAACGACTATTGGGCGCAAAAGGGCGACGTGAAGCTCTACATGTTTCGCAAGCGGGTCGGAGAACCCAGTTCCGGCTCCGCGCCGCTCCCCGTTTTGTTCCTGGTGCATGGCTCCTCGATGTCCGCGCGCTCGAGCTACGACCTCGCCGTCCCGGACGGCGGCGAATACTCGCTAATGGACGTGTTCGCCCGTTACGGCTTTGATGTGTGGACCATGGACCATGAGGGCTATGGCCGCTCCACGGTCACATCAGGTAATTCCGACATCGCCAGCGGCGTTGCGGACCTCAAGGCGGCAATGGACGTGCTGCAGCGCGAGACCGGCCGCAGCAAGTTTCATGTCTTCGGCGAATCCTCGGGCGCCATTCGCGCTGGCGCATTCGCCCAGAGCGAGCCGGAACGAGTGGATCGCCTCATCCTCGCGGCGTTCACCTATAAGGGCGAAGGCGCAGCAGAGATTGTGCGGCGGCGCGACAATCTCGCCACTTTGCGTGCCAGTCCTCGCCGCAAGCGCGACGCCTCGATGATCCGCTCGATCTTCAGCCGCGACGGACATCCATCGATCTACGATCCGGCGATGGTCGAGGCGCTGGTCGCCACGGAAATGAAATTCGGCGACACGATCCCGGCCGGAACCTATGTCGACATGGCGGCCAACCTGCCGCTGGTCGATCCGACCAAGGTGAAATCGCCGGTCCTGATGACGCGCGGCGAATGGGACGGCAATTCAACCGATGTCGATCTGCTCGATTTCTTCCGCCAATTGCCGAACGGGGACCGCCAATACGTGATCCTGCCAAACACCGCGCACAGCCAGGGCTATAGCAAAAATCGCGCGCTTACGTGGTATGCGATGAAGAATTTTCTCGCGGAGCCAGCGCCGGCGGCGAGTTAGGAGAACCGGCCTTAACGTTTAAAGCTCACCGGCCGCGAAAAAATCCCGCAGCTCTTTATACGTCTCGTCGGGCGCTTCATCCATGAGATAGTGCCCGGACGGCACCGACCTCGCGCCGCGAATGTCGGCGGCGTAATGCCGCCAGATCTCGCCCGGATCGGGCTTGCGATTGCGGCCGACCCCGCCGGTCGCGCCCCAAAGGATCAGCGCCGGACAGGTGATCTTGCGGCCGGCATTGAAATCCAATGTGTCCATATCGAAGTCGACGCCGGCGGTGGCGCGGTAGTCTTCACACATGGCGTGGACGGTTGCCGGATTGCGCATGTAGCGTTTGTATTCCTCGAGCGCCCGCGGATCGAAGAAGCTCAAGCCCTGTTTGGTCTTGGCGAGCTTTTTCGCGATGAAGAAATCCGGATCCGCGCTCATCAGATGCTCGGGAAAATCGTAGGGCTGGATCATAAAAAACCAGTGCCACGAGAACGTCGCCCAGCCCTTTGTGACATTGTTGAACAAATGATGCTGGGGGATGATGTCGAGGATGGCCGCACGCGCCACCTTGTCCTGATGATCGAGACACATGCGGTGCAGCACACGGGCGCCGCGGTCGTGACCGGCGGCGTAAAAGCGATTGTAACCGAGCGCCGCCATCACCTCGACCTGATCCTGCGCCATGGCGCGGAACGAATAACCGGAATGATCGTCGCCGCCGGGGGGCTTTTCGGAATCGCCGTAGCCACGCAGATCGGTGGCGACCACGGTGAATTCTTCAGCCAGCCGCGGCGCGAATTTGTGCCACGACAAATGGCTGAACGGATTGCCGTGCATCAGCAGCAAGGGCGGACCCTTGCCGCCGTGCACGGTGACGATGCGCGCGCCGGAGGTTTTAATTTCGGCCTTGGTGAAATTTTCGAACATGTAATTACCCGCGTTTCGGCTTGTCGAGGCCGAGTTCGCTCCAGCGCGCTTTGGCGGCATCGAGGTCGTCTTTGGCCGGCCACACCGTCGGGGGGAAACGCGCGCCACCGAGGTCCGGATCGGGGTCGTAATCGAGATTGATGGTGGCGTCGATCAACACCCGGTTCCACTTGCCGGTGCCGAATTGCGTGACATTGCGGTCGCGGCGCCGCGTCGAGGGATCGAGTCCGGCGCCGAATGTGCCGGGCATGATGACGATGTCGTCCTCACCGGCATTGACGCGGTAGGCGATCGCCCAATCGACCGCAGCGTAATCGTGGATGTCGATGTCGTCATCGACTACGGTGACATGCTTGTAGCGCACATGCGCCGCCGAACTGCCCCACAGCGCATTGGCGACCTGCTTGGCCTGGCCGCGATAGCTCTGCTTGATCTGCACCAGCGTATTCACGCCGGCCTGCACCGGCGGACACCACACATCGGTCACCCCGGGCACGCCGGCGCGATCGAGCACGTTCCACGCGGTCGCAGCCCGCATGATCGACGAGCACACGCCGTTCTCGGAAAAGCTGCCCGGCATCGAGCCTTCGATGGTGCCGCGCAGAATCGGATCGGTGCGATGCGTGATGCAGGTGACCCGAATGGTCGGTTTCGGCGAGCGGTCGCCGGCGACATAGCCGGTAAACTCGGCAAACGGGCCTTCCATGGTGTAGCTCTCTGGATCGATGCCGAGATAGCCCTCGATGACGATCTCGGCGCTGGCCGGCACGTGCAGATCGACGGTCTCGCACTTGACCAGATCGACCGGCGCGCCGCGAATGGCGCCGACCACGTCATATTCGCAAACGCCCTTGGGCACTGGCGATCCGCCGACAAAATCGAGCGACGGCTCCCAGCCGATCGCGACCGCAATGGGCATTTCCTTATGGCCCTTCTGCTGCCAGGCGGTGACGTGATGGCCGACATGCTGGGCGCGCCACATCAGGATCGGAATCTGATTCTTGCTCGCCACCATACCGCGATAGACGCCGACATTCATCACGCCTGAGTCGGGATCCTTGGTGACCACGCCGCCGTAAGTGAGAATGTAACGGCCGCCGTCGATGCGATTCCACTGCGGCACCGGAAATTCATAAAGGTCGACATCGTCGCCTTTGACGATATTTTCCTTGACCGGACCGGTCTTGACGATGTTGGGCGGAATGCCAGTCGAGAGCACAGTGCGGCCGAGCTTGACCAATTCGCGGGCATGGGTGTCAGGCGGCACGCCGAGCAATAGGGCGAGCCGGCGATAGCTGGCGAGTCCGCCGGTGAAGACCTGCCGGCAACGGCTGTTGGCGCCGTAGTCGCGGATGTTATTGAACAGGAGCGCCGGCCCGTCCGCCGCGCCTTGGGCGAGCCGTGCGATGGTACCGAGCTCGATATTCCAATTGACCTCGGCGTCGATGCGCCGCAGTTCGCCCGCCGCATCGAGCGCCTTCAACCAGCCGCGCAGGTCGCCAAACGCAGCCGGCCTTCGTTCGCTACTCATTCACTTGATCCCGCTGTCGGAGCGGGTGGTTTTGCGCCGTCTCGGCGGGTACTGTCAATTCGGACGTGCCGATACTCAATCCAAGCGGGCCACGACAACGAGGCGCTTGATCCTATGATTCATATAGGCCTGAAGGAATGCGTCGTAGTCCTTGAAAGACACGCAGCCGTTCGAATCGCCGTTCGGGCCGAGCATGTAGCTGTGGGCAAGAAGACCGCTGCGGCCGAAGACTTTCTTCTCGTCGACGGGAATCAGGCGTAGCGCTTGCACGCCATGGAAAAGCGATTCCCGCGGTTCAAGATC
The DNA here is from genome assembly GCA_049519075.1 of Xanthobacteraceae bacterium. GTDB lineage: Bacteria > Pseudomonadota > Alphaproteobacteria > Rhizobiales > Xanthobacteraceae > BOG-931. Next base: position 72,627 of record JBEKRD010000001.1, read on the forward strand.
ATAGACATCGGGCGGCGTGACGCCGCGATCCTTTGCATCGGCGTGGCGCGGATCGTCGAGCATGCTGCCGTAACCCGAATGCGCTTCGAGCGCCGTGCCGTCCGGCATATGGACCCTATGCGCGGAGATGTCGTAAACGGCGGTCAACCGATCGTAACGCCCCGAACCGACGCTCGTAGCGTCGCCCGAAGCGCCATCTTCCGCCGCGGCGTAAGCGAGTGTCAGGGGCTGTGGCTTGCCGAAAAGTTTTTCGAACAGTGATGGCGTGTCGGCTCGCTTGTTGGCGCCAGAGCGGTCTCCATGCGCGTCGGCGTTGAGCGACGCAATCCGCGGCAATCGAAGCTGCGGCGGCAGTGGCGGCGACGGCGCTTCGCTCTGCGCAACTTGATCGCCTCGCGACGGCGTTGACGCTGTTTGCTGTGCTTGCGCGCTCGTGGGTTGGCTCGACGCTGATGCCACCGCATTTGCCCTGGGCGCCGTCTGTGCAAACATCCTAGGCGCAAGACCCAAGGAATAGCGCGCGTCGAACAGACGGGTATCGAACAGAGCAACGTGGCTGTTCGCGGCAACCGGCGGCTTCGGCTTTACGACGGCGAGCTTATCGCCACGGCTGCCGACAACATCGATCTGATTGGTCGCGGGGCCGACAAGACTGCTGCACATGGTCCATGCGCATAGCAGTGCGACGCACGCCAGACCCGCACCCGCTACAACCCGTTGCGGCCGCGATTTGCGTGAACGTCCATGATCGTAGCTTCCGGCATCATAACGCCAGTCGGTGCCGAACGTCATTCCCCTCGCGTCCCGAATTTATATCGCTTCGCCCGGCAATGTTCGACAGGCAGGCAAGTGGCGCATTGCGGTGGAGAAGCGAGTAAGGCCGCACCCCGATCGACCAAAGATCGCGTGAAACATCCCTCAGGAATAATTGCGGCGGTTTTAGTTAAATGCGGGTTAAGCGCGGGTCGATGCTGGGCTCACCGGACGGCGCGCAGAAGCGGCATGTGCGCGGCAAAATTGCAGCAATCCGATGGCGATTTTAGCGCGGGAAGACAGCCAACACCGCAAGCCGCTAAACCGTCTTGTCGATAAGCCTGCCTGTGCCAGGCGGAAGCGGCGCCGGCGACGGATCGTGGGGCTCGGTTTGGGCCTCGGTCTGGGCATGATCGGTGTCGCGATCGTCCTCCGGCTCGCCCTTGGAGGGCCGCCGCGACGATCCCATCGTCGGCATAATGCTTTGAATGCCGACGCTTGAAATACCTATTGGATCGCGTGTGTCCGACATAATCGGGCATGGTAGTCTGGTAGGTCTGAAGACTGTGCAACGGATTTGCACACAATTCGCGCCAATGGAGAGAGGCTCTATTAACGAACAAGTTGCCTCCCGCCGTTCCATGCGCTGTACTGTTTTCCCCAAACTTCCAGGATCGAGTGGCAGGACGCCTTGAGGCACTCGGAGTTTGCCCGGAGGAGAACACGATGAGCGACGGCAGCCCCCTTTCCATCTCTGAACTCGAAGACCGCATCGCCATAGCTCGCGACAACATCCGACAGTTGATCGAACAAGGCGCCGGTTCTTCGGGCGCCGAGGATGAGGCGCGCAACGCGGACCGTATTGCGCAACAGACTGAAGAGCTGGAAAAGCTGACCAAGCAACGCGATGCGATATTGAAGAAATAACACGATCCGGAACAAGTGCCATTGCAGATACGGCGGACGCGGACCGCGTCCTCGTCCCGTTACCGGACTCGAATAATATTCACTCTGCCTTCAGTCCGGCGTCTTTTATGACTTTTCCCCACTTCGCCATTTCGGCCTTGAAGAACGCGCTGCATTCTTCCGGCGAATTTCCGATGGGCGCGTAGGCCATCGCCGCGAGTTTGTCCTTGACGTCCGGTTGCGCTAGGCCCGCGACGATCAGCCGATGAAGCTCGGCAATGACGGCCTTGGGCGTGCCGGCAGGCGCCACGACCGCGGTCCAGGTCGAGCCCTCCACTTCGGGGAAGCCGGCCTCCGCCATGGTGGGAACGTCGGGCAGCGTCGGCGCGCGCGTCTTGCCGGTGACTGCCAGTGCGCGCAGACCGCCGCTCTGGATCAGCGGCACCGCCGGAGCCAGCGCGCCGAACGACAGCGGCGTGTGGCCCGCAACGGTCGCTTCGACCGCGGTGCCGCCGCCGCTGAACGGCACGTGCACGAGGTCGAGGTCGAGTGAATGCTGGAACAGCGCACCGACGAGTTGCGGTGGCGTGCCGGTGCCGGGCGACGCATAGCTGAATTTTCCGGGTGTCGCCCGGATCAGCGCGACCAGTTGCTTGACGCTCCGCGCCGGCACCGATGGGTTGACGGCCAGCACCACCGGCGTGGCGGCGCCGACCGTAACGGCGTCGAAGTCCTTCAGCGGATCGAAGCCCGCATTGCTGAAGAGATACGGATTGTTGGTGAGGTTGCCGCCCGTCACCAGAAATGTGTAGCCGTCCGGCGACGACTGCGCGGCGCGGACGGCACCGACATTGCCGCCGGCACCAGGGACGTTCTCGATGTAGAAATTTTTTCCGGTCTGTTCGGTAAGTTTCTGCGCGATCAAACGTGCGAACAGATCGGTCGGGCCGCCGGGCGCGAAACCGACGACGAACTTTACCGGCCTTGCCGGCCAGGATTCCGCCGCGGCGGTGTGCGCGACTGATCCGGCGAGACTCGCTGCAATCAAACAAAACGCAAAAGCCGAATGTTTTTTCATGTCACATCGACTCCCCCACATTTCGTCACTTCGGCAGCGGGTTGCCGTTGGTCTCCGGCAGGAACGGCGCCACGCAGAAGCCCAGCACATAGATGCAGGCAATGGTCATCGCGGCATGGCTGAAGCCGCCGAATTGCACGATCAGGACGCCGGCGAACAGCGGGCCCAAGAAGGCGATGAAGCGCGGTGCATTGAAGGTGAAGGCAAGCCCGGTGGCGCGCGAGCGGGTCGGGAACAATTCCGGCAGCCACACCGGCATCCAGGAATATTGTCCAAGCGTGAAGAAGGCGTTGACCGCGGCTGCCACCAACAGCAGGGTCAAATCTTGCGTCCACAGGAACAGCACCGGCGTCATGATAAAGGCCATCGCGAAATACAGCATAGCGATCGGCTTGCGGCCGAAGCGGTCGGCGAGGAAGCCGAGGCTGCCGTAACCGAGGATGGCGCCGAAATTATAGGCCATGCCGGCATAGCTCGCCCATTGCGCGCCGGGCAAGCCAGACTTGGCGGCGACGGAAGCGACGTAGGGCGGCACCCAGGACGAGATGCCCCACCAGGCAAGCGTCGTGGTGAGCGACATCAGGAACACCAGGATGGTCCGCCGCCGCGTTTCCGGCTCGGCGAACAGGTCGGCGATGGTGAAGCGGGTCAGCGCGTGTTCATCCGGCGTCAGCACCGCGCCGGCGTCCTTGCGCGCATTGGCGTCGCGGCGCTGCGCATCGACCTCTTGCCAAGCCGCCGATTCCTCGATCGAGTTTCTGATCCACACCGTCAGCAAGGCCGGCAGAATGCCGAGGAGGAACATATAGCGCCAAGCCTCCGGACCGAAGCCGGAGACGAACAGCCACACGAATGACGCCAGGAAGAAACCCATGCCGAGACCGCATTGCATGAGGCCGGCGCCCTTGCCGCGCGCGTTCTGTGGCCACAGCTCGGCCATCATCGAGGAACCGGTCGCCCATTCCGAACCGATGGCGATACCGACCAGAAAGCGCAGGAGCGCGAAGGATATCCAGTTGAACGAAAAAGCAGTGAGCCCGGTCAGCAGCGAATAAGCCAGAATGGCGTAGATCATCGTCCGCTTACGGCCGATGTAATCAGCAATGACACCGCCGCAAAGACCGCCGATGCCCCAGCCCAGCAGCGTGATCGCCACCACCGTGCCGGCATAGGCTGGGATTTGCGAATATTGCGAGGAATCGAGCAGCGAATGCATCGCCGGGCCGATGGTGAGGAACAGCGCATAGGTCTCATAGCCGTCGAACAGCCAGCCGAGATTGGCGGCAATCAGTGTACGCCACTGACTCGGGGTTAGCGAGCGATACCAAGGCGTAGTGCTGGCGGTGATGTCCGTCATGTCGTCTTCCCCCTTCGTCCCGGCGAGCGGCAGGTTGGCCCCGCTCCGGCGCAGCTTTTGCTGCACCGCAGTCGCCTCGTCCTTGCTTTTCAGCTTAACCTAATGATTGCGGTTGGTCACGGCGCCGCAGCCGCCGGACTCGCGAAAGCCGCGGCCAGCCGCGCGGCAAATTGTCGTTCCATGTCCTTGGCCTTGGAGCGCAGCACGGGCTGGCCGAGGCTGCCAAGCTTGCCGGTGAGTGCCGTTTCGACTTCATAGTCGATCCTGGTGCCGGGGCTGCCGTCGACGTCGGCATCACTCAGCCTGGTCAGCGAAGTCCCGGTCAGCCGGCCGACAATACCGAGCGGCGCGCCCTCCACTTTGGCCTCGATCTCGCTCGGCTCTTGCGCCCGGGTCACCTCGACCGTGACCTTGAACTTGAATTTCATGTAGGCGACTTTGGTCTCGAACACCGCCGCGTAAGTATCGGGCGCCGTCTCGCTCAGCTCGCTGACGCCATCGACGCAAGAGGCAAAAAAACGCGCATCGCGCACCGCTTTGTACACCTCGGCGCGCGGCGCCTTCACGCTCAGTTGTCCGGAAAACTTCATAACAATTCCACCTGTCGTGGGGCTTTAAGCCCGCAATGCCGTTAGCATGTCCTTGATATACTCGTCTGCGCTCGAGATCACGAGCATCATGGCGTAAGGCCGCAATTGCGCGAGCATCTTGGACAAGGCTTCGTCGCTCGATGAGGCGCCGCCCAGCACGAGGGCCGTCGTCATCACGTGCTTGAGGTTGCAAGCTTCGCCGATAATGGCCGCGGCGGCGGCATTCTCGCCGGCGCTCGCCACCATGACCACGAGATCCGCGGCATCGACTTCGGCGATCAGATCCCTGGTGCGACCAGCGAGATCGTTGAGCCAGCCGCCAACCGAAAATCGCTCGCCCTGACGCGGCGCCGACGAGAACGCCGAAGCGGTCAGGAAGCTCGCGGACTGCCACGGTGCTTGCGCGAGCTCCTTGACGACGCGCTCACTCGGCGTGTCGAGCGCAATCACTTTGACAGCGCGCGGTTTCGAATTCGGCGCTTCGATGCGGAATCGCGCCTGCGCCGCCGAACTCATCCGGGCCGATTCACTCTCCATATCCGCACTCCTGACACCATCCACTCATTATAGGGGACCGCCTAGGATATTTCATTATGCGCCGCGTCTTGTATAACACGCTCCGTTTCGCGCATTGCCGCCGTTCATCCCGGAAAGACCATGTCCGCCGTGCCGCACATCGCCAATAGCAAGCGTCTCGAACTCTGCAGCACCGCCGACGTCGCTCCCGGCACGGCGCTCAAGGTCGAGATCGCAGATCTGACGCTTGCCGTGTTCAATGTCGACGGCGCCTTTTTCGTCACCGACGATTTATGCACCCACGGGCCGGGTTCTTTGTCGGAAGGCTATATCGAGGATGACATTGTCGAATGCAATTTCCACAACGGTCAATTTAATATCCGCACCGGTGTGGTGGTGTCGCCGCCCTGCATGGTGCCGATCAAGACCTATCCCGCGCTTGTGGTCGACGGCAAGGTCACCATCGAGGTCTGACATGTCACTCGAATAATCAGGCGATGGGATACCGCCCATCCTGCGCGGCTACGGCGCGAATTTCAGTTGACGAAGTACGTCGCCCCGGCTTGTTAGTCGCCAACAATACCGCCGGAGGATCGCCCCGATGACCAAGACCAAGCCGCCTTTCCGCGCCGACGTGGTCGGTAGCCTGTTGCGCACCGCGCCATTAAAGGAAGCACGCGCCAAGCGGGAAAAGGGCGCGATCAGCGCGGTCGCGCTCACGGAAGTCGAGGACCGCGAGATCGAAAAGATTATCAAGAAGCAGGAGGAGGTCGGGCTGAAGCTCGCCACCGACGGCGAATTCCGCCGCTCCTGGTGGCATTTCGATTTCTACGGTGCGCTCGACGGCGTTGAGATCTACGAGCTCGATCACGGCATCCAATTTCAGGGCGTGCAGACCAAGCCGCGCAGCATTCGCATCAATGGCAAGCTCGGCTTCTCAAACCACCCGATGTTGGAGCATTTTAAGTTTCTCAAAGCGCACACCCGAGCGGTGGCGAAAATGTGCATCCCGAGCCCGGCCACGCTGCACTTCCGGCTCGAGCCGAACGCGGTCGACACCAGATTCTATTCCGATCGCAGCGCCATCTTTGACGATCTGGCGAAAACCTACCGGGAGGCTATCCGCGGCTTCTACGACGCCGGTTGCCGCTATCTGCAATTCGACGATACCGCCTGGGCCTATTTGTGCTCGCAGGCCGAGCTCAAGAAAGCGCGCGACCGCGGTCTTGATGCCGACCGCCTGCAGCAAGATTATGCCCGCGTCATCAATGCGGCGCTGGAGGGCAAGCCGGCCGATATGGTGATCACGACCCATGTCTGCCGCGGCAACTTCCGCTCGACCTGGATTTCCGAAGGCGGCTATGAACCGGTCGCCGAATTCATGTTGGGAAAATTGAACTACGACGGCTATTTCCTGGAATATGACACGGCCCGTGCTGGCGGTTTCGAGCCGCTACGGTTCCTGCCGAAAGGCAACAAGATCGTCGTTCTCGGTCTCATCACCACCAAATCCGGCACCTTGGAGAAAAAGGACGACGTCAAGCGGCGGATCGACGAGGCGACCAAATTCGCAAGCCTCGATCAGTTGTGCCTGTCGCCGCAATGCGGCTTCGCCTCGACTGAGGAAGGCAACGTGCTCGCCGAAGACGAGCAATGGGCGAAGCTGCGGATGGTCGTCGAACTGGCGGACGAAGTTTGGGGCTGAGTCCGCTGTCCCGCGCCAGGCCACGATCCCGCCACCGCTCGGCGGCGATTTTGCCAATCCGTCCGTGTTCGTGGTATTTTCAAATTGCCGGGCTGGGCGCGATCCTAAGCGGTTGCGCCAAACAGGGGCACTAGAATGTCGCTGATCCCAAAACCATCGCTAAACCGATGTCGCTGACCCACGACGCCGAACTGTGGCAAGAAAGGCTTGCCGCGCTTCCACTAGAAAGCTACGGCCCCGACGAGACGGTGCTCACCGAAGGCACCAGCACCGGACGCCTCCTGATTCTCAAAAGCGGTGTGGTGAGCATCGTCAAGGGCGGCACCGAGATCGCCCAAATAGCGCGGCCCGGCGCCGTGTTCGGCGAACTTTCCGCACTGCTCGGCCAGCCGCATACCGCGGATGTGCTCACCTTGGAAGCGTCGGAGTTTTATGTCGCCGACGCCACCGCACTCTTGGTACAAGACCCGGTCGCTCTGCTTTACGTGGCGATGAGCCTGGCGCAGCGTCTCGACGGCGCCAATCACCTCCTCCTCGAACTCAAGAGCGAGCTTCAAGCCGGAGAATCGCCGGGCTTGATGAGCAAAACCGTCGAGCGGATCGAAGGGATGCTGAGCGCCATCGGCTCCGGCTACATCCGCGCCGGGGCGGGGTATTCGATATACCCATTCGCGTAACGTCGTCGGTCAGCGTTGCGCAGCCACACTTTGGCGGCTCAGCCGCTTGTGCAGATGCACCATCAGCGCCATCGCGAACAGCGGCGTCGCCAGATTGACGATCGGGATCGAGACAAAGGCCGCAATGAACAGCCCGCCGAGATAGACCGTCATGGCATTGCGCTTGCGTAGCGCCTTCGCCCCGTCCGGCGGTCGGAAGCGCATGGCGGCGAGTTCGAAATATTCGCGCCCGAGAATATACGCCGTGGCGAGGAAGAAGATCACGGCGCCAAAGCCGAGAAAAATCATGAATGGTGCGGCACACAGATAGATCACGATCGCAAGCAGCACCGTCTTGATGCCTTCCCACATGGCGAGCCACAGCGGCAGCGCCCGACCGGGCGGATCGGCCGGATAATGTTCGCGCTCGACCTCGGCGCCGATCTGATCGGCGAAGAAGCTGGCGACAAAGGCTGTCACCGCCGGCATCAGAAAGACCGTGCCAACAATGATGCCGAAGCTCGCGGCAATCGAGACAAACCAGGCGATCGCCGACACCGGCAGGTGTGCGTGCGGGCCGAGCGTGGTCTCCACCGAGGTGCCGCCGGCGCCGACCATGTGGACGAGAAGCCGATCGAGCGCAATGCCGGCGACCACGATCAGCGCCAGCGCCAACCCGATCGATTTCCACAGTACCGCGCGCAGCGGCGGCGCGAACATCTGGATGACCGCCTTGATCGCGTCGTCGAGCATCTTGCCCCCTCGCCAGCGGCAGAGGTAACGACAGCGCTCGGCGAACACAAGGGACAGCAATCGCAAGAGGCAATTACGCGACGACCGCTTCCGCCTCATCGCCCGCACCCGCGGTTTGCGGCAGCAGCGGAATGTCCGCGACCTCAGGGACAATGCCCGGTGCAATACCGGGCGCGCGCGTCAGATCGGCCCATTGCAGCATCTTGTAGTCGAAGCCGCGCGCGATGGTCGGCTTGACGACGTTGAAATAGGGCGAAATGTCGAAGTCGCGCGGGCAGTAGAGCGAGGAATGGCGGATTTCCAGGATCTCCTCGCGCGCCTGTCGGCTGCCGGTCAGCCTGATTTTCGGCAGGATCGGATAGCGCACCGTGCGGAACGCGTCGGCGATCAGCGCCGAACAGATCAGCCGCGTCGGATCGCCCGAGCCGAGCGCGATCAAGCGGCGGCGCCAGCGCTGCGGCACCGGCAGCGGAAGCAGATAGCGCATCAGGTCGATGATGTTTTTCAGATCGTAGGCGAAGCCGATGCGCTCGACGGCGTAGGCGCAGACGCGGGTGCAATCGTCTTGCCTCAAGCCGACCGGCCGGCAGATCCGGGTGTGGAAGCGCAGATATTTCGACAGCGGGGCCGACACCACGCCTTCCCCGACATTGGCCTCGATCAAAACATCCGGCTCGCCGTCTGGGCCGATCCGGCCCGGCAGCGGTCCGACATAGAGCGAGGCATGGGACCAAGTCGATTGGGTCAGGTATTTAATGATGCCGGCGATATGGTTGTTGCCCTCGACCAACAGCACATCGCCGGGCTGCAACGACTGGCGTAACGCATCGGGATCGCTCGGCGTGAACGGCTCGTAGCCATTGACGGGCCTTTGCAGGTAGCGGGCGATCAATTGCCCGACGCCATCGAGCATCCTGTTCATTGGATCTCTTGTGACCTCCCAACCGGATCGCGCGGTATTGCCGCGTCTTTATTCGTGCGAATTTTACGTTATGTCTCTTGCAATTTGGTTCACATGCTTGCCCGGGCCGTTGAGCGATGCTTAAGCATGGCGTTTGCCTGCGGTGCGCCGTTGGTGCAAGCTGGGTTCGACAGCAAGCAATTGGAAACCATGCCGCGTAAAGCCGTTCCGCGACTGAGCCGACGCTTGTTCCTCGCCGCCTCGGCCGCGCTTGCCGCCCGTCCCGCTTTCGGCCCCGCAGCTGGCGCGACGGCGCCAGCGTCCGGCCCGATCGACGTGGTGATTATCGGCGCCGGCGCGGCTGGTATTGCTGCGACGCGGAAAATCGCCGCGTCCGGCCGCCGCTATGCCTTAATCGAGGCTACCGATCATATCGGCGGCCGCTGCATCACCGACTTAAAGAGCTTCGGCGTGCCCTACGACCGCGGCGCGCATTGGATCTATCTGCCCGATCTTAACCCGGTGACCAAGCTGGCGCCGCGCCGCGGCCTCGACGTCTATCCGGCGCCGCAAAGCCAGAAGGTGCGCATCGGCCGGCGTTTCGCGCGCGAGGGCGAACTCGAGGATCTCTTGACCGCGCAGGTCCGCGCCACCCGCGCGATCGACGACATTGCGAAAAAGGCGGATATACCCAGCGCCCAGGCGATGCCGAAGGACCTCGGCGACTGGCGCAGCACGATCGAATTCGTGCTCGGCCCGTATAATTGCGCCAAGGACCTGGTGCAGGTGTCGTCTTTCGACTTCGCCAAGGCGGCCGAGCGCAACGCGGCGGCGTTTTGTAAGCAAGGCTTCGGCGCATTGCTCAGCGCACTCGCCCAGGGCCTGACGGTGCAGCTGGCGACGCCGGCGAAGGCCGTCGACAGTCGCAGCGGGATTACGGTTGAGACGGCGAAGGGCGCCATTAATGCCCGCACCGCGATCGTCACCGTGCCGACCAGTGTCATCGCCTCCGGCGGCTTGCGGTTTAGCCCCGAGCTTGGCCACCACCAGATCGACGCGTTCGGCCGGATGTCGCTCGGCAGCTACGATCACATCGCGCTCGAACTCCTGGGCAATCCTTTGGGCCTCGAAAGCGACGATCTGGTGCTTGAGAAATCGACCGATACGCACACCGCGGCGATCCTCGCCAACGTGTCCGGCACGCCGTTATGCCTAGTCGATGTCGCGGGCTCCTTCGGCCGCGATCTCTCAGCGCAGGGCGAGGCGGCCATGTTCGACTTCGCTTCGGAATGGCTGGCGGGACTCTATGGCGCGGAAATAAAGAAGGCGATCGGGCGCAAGCACGCGACACGCTGGAACAGCGAACCGTTTGCGCTTGGCGCCTGGTCGGCCGCCGTGCCGGGCAGCCAGTTCGCGCGGCGGCAACTGCTGGAACCGATCGCCGACGACGTCTGGTATGCCGGCGAGGCCGCGCACGAAACCCTGTGGGGTACCGTCGGTGGCGCCTGGGAATCCGGCGAGCGCGCCGCCGATGCCGTGTTGCGCCGGCTCGGCCCGCTCAAGCAAACCGCGCCGGCCGAGGCCGAAGCCGCGCCGAAGCGCAAGGTCACCCATGTGCGAGCCGAGCATCCGGCGCCGCGCCACGAGGCTGCCGAGCCGCAATATTACGGCGGCACGCCCAACATCATGCGCGAGGAACGGTAGCGTAAATCGCTACACCGCATCTACCGGCGCGAAGGGCTATGCGCCCATATTTCGGGCCGATCAGATAGACTCCGCCAAGCGTTCGAAAGATTCCTCGACAAGACTCATGTGATGGAACATCGCGGTGTGGGCGGCCACCGGGTCGCCCGCCAAAATTGCTTCGATGACCGTCCTGTGTTCTTTGTGCGAGCGCGGAAGGCGTCCTTCAGTTCGAAATTGCGCGCGGCGAAACGGCGCCAGCCGCCGTCGCAGTCCGGTCGCAAAATCGGCAATAATTTCGTTGTGAGCACCCAGATAAATCTGGGTGTGCAGCGTGAGGTTGGCGGCGGCGAAGCCGTCGCCGTCTTCCTGCAAGACGAATTCGAGCATGGACTCGTGAAAACTTGCCAGGCGCCGCCGTTCCAGAGGCGTCATGCTCATGGCGGACAGCCGCGCGCAGGTCGCCTCAACCTCCGCCATAGCGCCAAAAAGTGTCTCGATTTGCGCCGACGTGGCCCGGACCACGGTCGCGCCGCGCCGAGGCTTGATGTCGATAAGCCCAGTCGACGCCAGCTGGCGCAACGCTTCGCGAACGGGGGTGCGAGAAACCGCGTAGCGCTCCGCTAACGTCTTTTCATCAAGCCTAAGTCCCGGTCGAAATTCGCCGGACAGGACCGAAGCGGCGATCGCGTCCGCGAGACGCTCTGCACGGGTCGTACCCTCGGCCGATTCCGTTTTCATGTGGAACCGATAGCACGGCAAAGCCGCCACTGCACAGATTTTATGCATGCAATATGGATTATAAGCATGCATTTTTTTGTGATTGTATGCAATATAACACGTTGGCAGGCCTTCGGCCGCCCGTTCGCGGTCCTAAGGCTTGCCACGGTGCCGGCGCTGAAACGCCGTTTCCGCGGCAGCGACATGAAGCGAGCTTGGACCCTCTCGACTTGTTTTGAGCATTACGGTGCCGCCCGCTCGCGTCGGCACTTTGGTGGCTCGGCAATTAGCGACGACGGTGGAACCGTCGTTGTGGCGATGTGGGAAGACGAGATCGTTCGCGAAGACAGTCAGGTCTTGTATCGGTCTCGATTTGGACCAGCGCTGAAAGGCAGATCGCAACGCGTGAGCCTGCAATGGATAACCCATCTCAAATGGGCGATTGCGCACTGTGAAGGTTGCGTCCGCGTCGTTGTACTGACAGCTGAAGAGACGCAGGCCAACCCGAGGGTCATCCGTTCCTGTTATCCGGACGATGCCCTGGTCATGCGGATCACTCACTTCGACGCGAAAACCGGATTATTCCAAGCCTGCTCAGTCAGCCCACGGGTCTTCGGAGCGCTGAATGCGTCTCTCTGATGGAGTGGATAGTTTTCGAGGTAAAAGCACATGCCGAAATCAAGTCCGATAACAAGAGACCACGTTCTGGATGCGATGACTTACGTGGGAACTGATCCGGCTCTGTGGCCGCTTCGTTCCCGACCAAAGCTTTATGTCGTGATAGATCCCAGAAACGGTGCGTCGCTGCCGCCGAAGCTCGTCTTGGCCACGGCCGCGCAAATGGCGAGTACCGATCGGCGCCATCCCATGTTCAGCGGCGGGCAATACACCAACAGGCGGCTTCAGGAGTTGGGTTTCTCAGTTGTGGAGAAAGCAGCCGCCCAGCCGATGTCTTCGCCGGCCGCCTTCTGAGGCTACGGCCTTTGGGTATTTCCTTTTCGAGAAATTCCAGGCGTAATCGCGGCGGAGGAAACCGCCATGCCGATTCACGATTTCAGCGCTCGGCTGGGCACGGGCCAAGAGCGCCGTCTCGCGGACTACCGCGGCAAGGTCTTGTTGATCGTTAATGTCGCCTCGAAATGCGGCTTCACACCGCAGTACAAGGGCTTACAGGCGCTCTACGAACAATTCCAATCCCGCGGCTTCGAAATCCTCGCCTTTCCATGCGACCAGTTCGGCCACCAGGAACCAGGCTCGGACGCGGAGATCGCCGCGTTCTGCAGCGATACTTATGGCGTAACTTTCCCGCTATTTGCCAAGATCGACGTCAACGGCAACAACGCCCACCCGCTCTACGTCTGGCTTAAAAAGCAGAAGGGCGGCTTGCTCGGCGACCGCATAAAATGGAATTTCACCAAATTCCTGGTCGATAAGGCCGGCGCCGTGTGCGCGCGATTCGCGCCGACAACGAGGCCGGAAAGTCTCGCGCGCGAAGTGGCCGAACTTCTATAAACGTCCGCGCGATGCCCACACGGTATTCATTCACGCCCGCAACACGCCGCCGGTGCGCTTGCCGACTTCGGCGAGGATCTTGGCCGCGAGCGCTTCGATCTCGACGTCCGTCATGGTCTTGTCGCGCGGCTGCAGCGTGACCGCAATCGCGACCGATTTCTTGCCGGGCTCGACGCCTTTGCCCTCGTAGACGTCGAACACGCTGACGCCCGCAATGAGCTTCCTGTCGACGTTTTGCGCGGCGCGCACGATATCGGCGGCCTTCACATTGCGCTCCACCACGAAGGCGAAGTCACGCACCAACGGCTGGAACGGAGAGAGTTCAAGCGCGGGTTTGGCGCGCGTCGGCTTCGCCTTGGGCTCGGGGATGCGCTCCAGGATGACTTCGAAGGCGATCAGCGGACCTTCGGCGTCGAGCGCTTCCAGCGCGCTCGGATGCAATTCGCCGAAATGGCCGAGCACATTTTGCGGTCCGATCTGGATGGTGCCGGAACGGCCGGGATGGAACCAGGCCGGACCGCCCGGCGCAACCTGCAGCGCTTGCGGCGAGGCGCCGGCTGCCGCCAAAACCGTGAGCGCGTCGGCCTTGGCGTCGAACGCATCGACCTCGCCGTCGTGCTTTGACCAATGCCGCCCGATGCCGGACGGCTTTGCCAGCGCGCGGCGGACGCCAGCGGCGGCAGTAAATTGATCGCCCGGCTGGTCACCGCGAAAGATTTGGCCAACTTCGAACAGGCCGGCATCGGGGAAGCCCCGGTCCGCATTCTTCTGCGCCGCAGCCACGAGGCCTGGAATAAGGCTCGGCCGCATATCGGACAGATCGGCTGCGATCGGATTGGCAAGCGCAAGTTCGGGCTTGCCACCGCCGAACAGCTCGGCCTGCTTTTTGGCGATGAACGACCAGGTCATCGCCTCGACCAGATTACGCGCCGCAAGCGCGCGCTTGGCCTTGCGGGTGCGCACTTGGATCGAAGTCAGCACCGGCTTGCGCTGGGCCTCGCCGCGTGGAAACGGCGTCGATGGCACGCGGTCGACGCCGACGATGCGCACCACCTCCTCGACCACGTCGGCCTTGCCCTGCACGTCGGGCCGCCAGGACGGCACGGCAATCTTCACGCGCTCGCCTTGACCGGCGACGAAGAAGCCGAGCCGCTCGAGCACGCGCCGCATTTCGGTGAGCGGCACGTCGATGCCGGCGAGGCGCTCAAGCTCGGACTGCGGAAAATCGACGATACGCTCCGGGGCTTCGGCGCTGCCGGCGACGGCGACTTCCGACGCCGCGCCACCGCACAAATCGAGCACCATCCGCGTCGCCAGTTCGAGGCCTGGCAGCATGAATGCCGGATCGACGCCGCGCTCGAACCGATAGCGAGCATCGGAATTGATGCCGAGCTTGCGGCCGGTGTGCGCGATATTGAGCGGCTCCCACAGCGCCGATTCGATAAGCACGTTCGTAGTCGCGGCCGAGCAGCCGGTCTGTTCGCCGCCCATGATGCCGGCAAGCGATTCCACACCCGCATCGTCGGCAATGACACAGACCGTATCGTCGAGTGCATAGGTCTTGCCGTCGAGCGCCAGCAGGTTTTCGCCTACTCGCCCGCGGCGCACCGTGAGATTGCCGTGCACTTTGGCGGCATCGAACACGTGCAACGGACGGCCGCGGTCGTAAGTGATAAAGTTCGTGATATCGACCAGCGCATTGATCGGACGAAGCCCGATCGCAATGAGCCGCTTTTGCAGCCAGTCCGGCGACGGCCCGTTCTTGACCCCGCGCACCAGGCGGAGCGCGAAGGCCGGGCACAGTGACGGCGTCGCGCCGAAATCGAGTTTCACGCTCACCGGACACGGAAACTCGCCTTTGATCGGCTTGATGGCGGCGTCTCGGAACCGGCCCATATCGGCCGCGGCAAGATCCCGCGCGATGCCGTGCACACCGGTCGCGTCGGCACGGTTCGGCGTCAGATTGATCTCGAGCACCGGATCGTCGAGGCCGGCATATTTCGCATAGGCATCGCCGACCGGCGCGTCGTCCGGCAGATCGATGATGCCGTCGTGATTGTCGGAGATTTGCAACTCGGCCTCCGACACCAGCATGCCGCGGCTTTCCACGTCTCGAATTTTCCCGATTCCCAGCGTGATGTTCTTGCCCGGGATGAAAGCGCCGGGCGGCGCGAATACGCTTTTCATGCCGCTACGCGCGTTCGGCGCGCCGCACACCACCTGCACCGGATCGCCCGAGCCGGTGTCGACCATGCAGACACGCAAGCGGTCCGCATTGGGATGCTGCTTGGCGTCGACGACGCGCGCGATGACGAACGGCGCGAACAGTTTTGCCTTGTCCTCGATGCGCTCGACTTCGAGCCCGATCATGGTGAGCTTGTCGGTGAGCTCGCCGAGCGAACGATCGGTGTCGAGATGTTCCTTGAGCCAGGCTAGGGTGAATTTCATCATGGCTTTAAGGGCTCAATCCCCCCGCCAGCGTCGGAAAATCCAAGGGGCGGAAGCCGTAATGGTTCAGCCAGCGCACGTCGGCCTCGAAAAAGGCGCGCAGGTCCGACATGCCGTATTTGAGCATGGCGATGCGATCGATCCCTATGCCCCAGGCAAAGCCTTGATATTCATCGGGATCGAGCCCGCAATTCCGCAGCACATTCGGATGAACCATGCCGCAGCCGAGGATCTCCATCCAATCCTCGCCCTCGCCGAAGCGGATTTCGCCTTTGTCGCGGCGGCACTGGATGTCGACTTCGAGCGACGGCTCGGTGAAAGGAAAATACGAGGGCCGAAATCGCATGCCGACGCGGTCGACTTCGAAGAAGGCCTTGCAGAATTCCTCGAGAATCCATTTCAGATGGCCGAGATGCGATTTTTTGTCGATGACCAAGCCCTCGACCTGATGGAACATCGGCGTATGCGTCTGATCCGAATCGCAACGATAGGTGCGGCCGGGACAGATGACGCGGATCGGCGGCTGCTGCGTCAGCATGGTGCGCACCTGAACCGGCGAGGTGTGGGTGCGCAACAAAAGCCGCGAGCCGTCCGGCTTCGGATTGAAGAAGAACGTGTCGTGCATCAGGCGCGCCGGATGGTCTTCCGGGAAATTGAGCTTGGTGAAATTGTAATCGTCGGTCTCGATGTCGGGACCTTCGGCCACGGCAAAACCCATGTCGGCGAAGATCGCCGTCAGCTCATCGGTCACCTGGGTGATCGGATGCACGCGGCCGATTTCGGCGGACGCCTCCCGCACCGGCAGCGTGACATCGATGCCCTCGGAATTAAGCCGCGCTTCAAGCGCCGCGCCCTTGAATGCCTCGCGCCGCGCGGAGAGCGCGGCGTTGACGCGATCCTTGAGTCCGTTGATGAGCGGGCCCTGCGTTTTGCGGTCCTCGGGCGCCAGCGTGCCGAGCGTTTTCAACAGCGCCGTAATCGAGCCGCTTTTACCGAGCACCGCCACCCGAACCGCTTCGAGCTCCGGCTCGTCGCCGGCGGCGGCGACCGCGGCGAGGATTTCCGTTTCAAGCAGGAGAGTGTCGGCCATGGTCTCAATCCGGCATGACAGTCAGATCGGTGTCGGACGGTTTACCGCCGGCCTGCGTCAGCATGCAATGGACCTGGCCGCGATGATGAGTCTGGTGATTGAACATATGCGTCACCAAGAGCCAACGCGGCCTGGTCCATTCGCGCTTGGTCGCGCCGGAATAGAAGGTTTGCTCGACGGCAAGCCAAGCCTCATCGATCGCATTCGACCAATCGACAATCTTGCCGTCGAAAACCATTCGCTCCGACTTCAAGTTGTCCCAGTCCGTGAACAGCGTGACCGAACCCGGAATACCAACCTCGGGCCGCGGCAAGTCGGTGAACCGGCTCATCCAGACTTGGTCACCCCAGAGAAGATGGCTGAGCGTTTTCTGGATCGAGCCGAAAAAAGCGCCGCGCTCTCGGCAGCGCTCCTCCGGGGATACCCGATCGGCGACGCCGTAGAGGTTTTCGTTCTGCCAGCGATTGTAGCGCGCCATGCGCTGCACATAAGCGCGATCAATCATGGCCGCACCCGCTCATGGCGCACTCACACTGTGAGCGCGGATTTGGCCTGACCGACAATCGCCTCGAACGCCACCGGCTCGGTGATCGCGAGGTCCGAAAGCACCTTGCGGTCGACGGTGATGCCGGCCTTGTCGAGGCCGGCGATGAAGCGGCTGTAATTGATCCCGAACGGCCGCACCGCCGCGTTGAGACGCTGAATCCACAACGCGCGGAACGTGCGCTTCTTCCGCTTGCGGTCGCGAAAGGCGTATTGGTTCGCCTTCTCCACCGCCTGCTTGGCGACGCGGATGGTATTCTTACGCCGGCCACGGAAGCCCTTGGCGGCCTTGAGCACCTTCTTGTGCTTGGCATGAGTGGTGACGCCGCGTTTGACGCGTGCCATGACTGATCTCCTCTGAAAAATCGCAAAACGCTGAAACAGACACCGCCCGAAGCGGCCTAAAGTCAGCCGTTCGGCAAAAAATATTTCTTGATGTTGTCGCCGTCAGTCTTGAACAGCACATTGGTGCCGCGCAATTGGCGGATCTGCTTCTTGGTGCGCTTGATCATGCCGTGACGCTTGCGCGACTGCGCGTAGAGGACCTTTCCGGTCCCCGTCACCTTAAAGCGCTTCTTGGCGCCCGACTTGGTCTTGATCTTGGGCATTTGGCTCTCCTGATAATGCGCGCCGAGCCGCGGCGACCGTTAAGATCGCGGGCCTTTTGCGCGTGCTGATTGAGCACTTCGCGCCGCCACGGCAGCCCTTAATCAGCCGGGCGGCGAGAGGGCGCGGTTATGGCAGAGGGCGCGCGCGATGGCAAGAAAGCCGCTAGGTGCCAAAAGCCAAGCCGACGCCGGGGGTTACCGCGACGCCGGTGCTATCCGCCTGGGTTAAAGCTTAGCGCGGCGCCAAAACCATGACGACTTGGCGGCCTTCGAAGCGCGGTTCCTGCTCGATTTTGGCAATCTTGACGGTATCGCCCTTGACCCGGTCCAAGAGCTTATAGCCGAGCTCCTGATGGGCCATTTCGCGACCGCGGAACCGCAGGGTAACCTTGACCTTGTCGCCTTCCTCGAAAAACCGCTGCATCGAGCGCATTTTCACGTCGTAGTCGTGATCGTCGATCATCGGCCGCAGCTTGATTTCCTTGATCTCGACGACCTTTTGCTTCTTGCGCGCCTCGGCAGCTTTCTTTTGCGCCTGATATTTGTATTTGCCGTAATCGAGGATTTTGCAGACCGGCGGGACCGAATTCGGCGCGATCTCCACAAGATCAAGCCCGGCCTCCTGCGCCAATGCGATAGCGGCTGCGATCTCGGTGGCGCCGTGGTTGACGCCGTCTTTGTCGATGAGTTGGACCTCGCGAACGCGGATCTCCTCGTTGATGCGCGGCCCCTCCTTGGGAGCGGGCTGCGCGGCTCTGTTCGGGCGACGAATGGGTATTCTCTCCTTTTAGCCGTTGCGACTTAGGGGCGAACGCGGAAGATCGGGAGTTTTTGCCCGTAAGTCAACGGCAATACGCTTAGCGTGCATGGTGCTGTGGTGTGGGGCATAATTTGGGTCATGATTTATGGTCCGTCACTGAAGCTTGCGAGCAAAGAAAGCGGTACAGGTCCGGGCCTGTTCTGGCTCGGCGGCTTCAACGCCGACATGAAGGGCACCAAGGCGCAGGCGCTGGCCGATTGGGCGGCGCAAGAGGGCCGCGCCTGTGTGCGGTTCGACTATTTCGGTCATGGCGAGTCGGAAGGCGCTTTCGCCGATGGCAGCATCGGCCGCTGGCTTGCCGACAGCCTCGCGGTGTTCGACGCCTTCTGCCGCGGGCCGCAGATCATTATCGGTTCGTCGATGGGCGGCTGGCTCGCGCTCCTCCTGGTACGCGCTTTGCGGCAGCGTGGGCAGGCCGGAGCCGCGAACGTCGCCGGCATGGTGCTGATCGCGCCGGCGGTCGATTTCACCGAGGAACTGATGTGGAAGCGCATCACCCCCGGCATCAAGCGCGAACTTGAAGAAAAGGGCTTTTGGGCGCGGCCGTCCGAATATTCGGCGCAGCCCTATATCGTCACCCGGCAATTGATCGAGGAAGGCCGCAATCACCTCCTGCTCGGCGGCATGATCGAAACCGGCTGCCCGGTGCGCATTCTGCAGGGCGTCGAGGACGGCGACGTGCCCTGGCAACACGCCAAGGCGCTCCTCGCGCGGCTGGCCAGCGACGATGTGGTGCTGACACTGGTCAAGGACGGCGATCACCGCCTGTCGCGGCCGGAAGATATCGAGCGGATGATTCACGCGGTCGCGGAGTTTTGAGCAAATCACTCGGCCGGCGCTTCGCCTTCGAACGACACGCCGAGCAGATCGTTGGTGCGCCAGACGACGCGGCAAGGCCGCCGCGTGCGGCCGAGTTCAAAGGTGAGTTCGAAATTTTCCGGGATACCGTAGGTGTTCGCCAATTTCAGACAGGCACCGCCCGAGGTGATGTTCTGCACCGTGCAATGCATGACCGACGACCGGCGCGGCAGAATGATCTTGGCATTGCGCAGCACCCGGGTGCGGCCCACGTTTCTGCGTTCCAGCTTTTCGTCGTCAATACCGTCGATCATTCAAACAGCCTGCGTATGGTCGAGCCCCTACAGGTTGCTCCATATCAAGCAAATGTTACGGATGACCGAATAACCGTCACCGCCGCGGGTTAATGCCGGCGAATGCAAGGCGAATTCGCGCGGCGGTGCTAACGCTTTGTTGATCGTAAATAATTGGCGCGCCGTATGGCCAAAGATAGGCATTCCATTATTGGGAAATTTTCATTTCAGTGTAGCTCGTTAAGGAGCTTGGGCTGCGACGCCGATCTACCGCAGCGTCCGCTTTACCCCCAATAGCTGCTGCGGGATTCGTCCCCGGCACCGGTGAGTGGGATGCCTTAGGCATTTCGGCTTGCACTGTGTTCGGATCCGGTTCAGCGGAAAGCCTGGCGATCTCGCTTCTCACCAAGTCACGGAATTCAGAATTGAATGGGGCTCCCGGATGCGAGTCGTTATTCGTGATGTATTCGATATTTGGGCCCACGAGCCTCTTTGATCCCATTCCCCCAAAAGTCATCCATGGATTTGGATTATAAATTTCAACCATTCTCCCCACTTTGCCGGTCAGACTCGTGTTGGAGGTGAATATCGAGGGTTGCAACGCGATAATGGAATCAATGTAGCCCGTATTGTTCGCGACCAAAACTGCATTGTTCGCGCCCAAGCTGTAGCCGATGACAAGTATGTGGGTCCCGGCGGCTGACGATTGATATCGCCCACGAGGAGCGACCAATCGGTATGCAGATACGTTACCACCTCGACATCGGGAATTTTCTGAAGTTCGGCAACCTCTTCAACCAGTCCAGGCGCCGCAAGCGGCCCAAGCCATGGCCATAGGACGCCGATAAACGTCGTCGCATAGACTGGCGAACAGACCAGACAGCAGCACAAGGCAAGAGCGATCGATCGTTTCTTCAACTGCTAAATCCCCAAACGGCGGCAGGCTCGGGACGCACAGACTGGACTTGCCACTCCAGGTCACACTGGAGCGTACAACAATCATAGTCCGTTTATCCGATGGTGGCGACCCCATCAGCGACGCATCCTTTGACTGCGCCGTTGTGCCACGGCGAATATCGCACCGACCGCAGCTTCCGGCGCGACCGCGAACCACTTGCCTTCGCGCCGGTAGCTGGCCAGCATCTCATTTCTGAAATTGCAGCAAGCGCCGCGCAATAAGAGGCACAATGGCCGATGACCAACAAGACTGGCGGCGCTTGCTTTCGATTTGCCGACAGGTAAGATAGATCAAGGCTGTTGGAGGATTCTTTTAGATTTGCCACGATGCGAACAAAGAAATCGTCGCCTTTTCGAACGCGCCGGCAGGTGGAGGACTATTTTTCTGGCAAGACGATCAAGTGCTTGCTTTGTGGGCGACGATTTAGGCGTCTTTCGTTTCATCTCGCCGCCAAGCATGACGTGACAACGAACGACTATAAGAGGCGGTTCGGGCTTCCTTGGCGTCGGGGACTGACATCTGCGCTGTCGCACGGCAATTCTGGATGGGACGAGAAGCGCAGAGCGAAGGCGAGCAGGCTCGCGCGAAGTAGCCGGTTCTTTAGATTTGCGCATTCGGCGCCGCGCCGCGAGATTGCCCCGTTTCTGAAAGCGGAAGCCGTAGATCATTTAGGTGCTCACGCCGCCGGCTTTGGCAAAGGATTTGAATCGCGCGTTCGGGTCTTGTTTGGAAAAGGGCTCACGGACGCCGCCATCGCCCGGGCACTCAAAGTCGTTAGGGGGACGATAAATAAGCGCACCAAGCAATGGCGCAAGCCAAAGCGGGAAGCGAGGATCGAAGCGCTGGACCGGTACGAGGCTTAACTGAGCCGTCCTCCGCCCTTCGCAAACCACTTACGTCAGGTCCGGGACTTAATTTGATGTGCGGCACGACGCCGGGAAGACTCTCGGCCAATAAAAAGACAGCCACAAGGGCGTTACCCATCGGCGAATACGAGCGCGACCGATTTATCTACAGCGTAGACTAAAAGCGGAAGCCAAACAAACACCCGATCAATGTCTGCTTTCTGGGGTGAACCCGTTAAAGTCAGCTCGAAATTCATCGTCTCTAATCCATCGTATCCTGCCCCTTGGTACCGAATACATATTCTCAGCGTACTTCGGCGGCACATCCATTGGTTTCAGATAGTCCTCGACGGACGTTCGTGTGCGGTTATCCGCTTCTGTTGCTTGTTCAAGGTTCAATTTCGTTAATTTATGCTCCGCCAGCAACGGCTTATGAATGCCAAGAATAGGAGGCCCTCGATCGTCAGCGCGTCTATGGACGCCCGCTACGAATATAAAAAAGCACGCGCTTGCACACATGTAATTTGTTTTGGGATCCTTCAGATTGTGTCGGGCGGCGGCCAAACCATGCTCCTGGTTGGTCAAAGACTTACTTGGGACGACGGTGGACAGTTTTAAACTTCTTACCAAGAGCCCAATTTCCATAGCGTCGGCCAAATCGCCACCCGGAGAAGCGAGATAGATTTCAGTGACACGCTGATTCGTGAGCTTGAAGTTCTTGAACTTATCGAAATCGCCCGCCTCGATTATTCCCTCCAATACAGCTCCAGTGGCTGTTGCAGACGACGGATCCAATCTGATTTCAGAAGCACCCGCAGTCGCGGCGCAAATAACGCATGCGACAAACACGGTAGCTGTTCGAAGCGACCCTTTTGAAGTCCTTATAAGGTTCGTCCAGGTCCCGATCATGCCCACGAGCTCGCGACAACAATATTGCGAAGAACCCCGCTCTGCGAAGCACTTCATAGCCGGCTCAAGGTGCCGACGGGATATCTGCTTTTGGTCGGTGCCATTTAAAAAAACAAGGAGTGTGGCGAAAACATCCCGCAAAGCGTCCGTCGAACCCAGCAGTCGGGACAGCCATAGCGGGCGTTCCGACCCTCTGTCTTCGCGTCCGCTGACAGCATACCGTCACAAAAAGGCCGGCACTTGCGTGACCGGTGCATGCCGGGTCCGCGCCCACGAGCCCCGAATTACTTCGGCATTGTCTGCGGGCAGTCGCTGCGGGCCAGGACGCGAGCGCGGTCGCACAATGGAACAAGGCGATCTGAATAAAGCGAGACCTGCATTTTATATATTAAGCGAGCGACGGCCAGATCGTCGTGGCGCGCGAGAATCTTCTCGATACCGCCGACCTCCCCGCTCTTGCCAGATAGTTCCACGCTATATTTCCCACTCGTGCGACTGTCGGGCAGGGTTAGGATCCTTCTTGATCGAGCACGGCTACAGAAAGCGTCTCGGCGATGGCATCGCCTATCATAAGGCATCGGCCCCTATAAGCATCTCCCGGGTCAGCATTGCCGACGAAATTCGCGAGAGGGTGATGTTGGGTTCAAACGCAGTCACAGCTGCTTTCCCCGATATTCACAGCCTTCCTGCACGACTTTGTCATGACATCGCTTCAGGGTCCTGGTTTGATGATACCACGCGAAGCTGGGCACAGATGCGCCATTGGGAGCGTGTCATGCCGTCCAATGAATTTCTAGAATTTGTGGAAGAGTGTCTGGACTGGGCGAAAGCTGCCAGGTCCGGCGATGAACGCAATATTTTTCTGCAGATGGCGCAGGCGTGGCTCGACGCTGCCAGGCGATCAGAAGCCGGTCCAACGAGACTGCACCGGGCGCGCCACGACGTAGTCGCTCGCCTAGCCCAAGCGGAGCGAACTATTCGCCGAGTTCGACCCGCTCCCAATGGCCGGCATTGCCGACGAGATACGTCGCGCCGCTCGGCGGTCAGTAAAGCGAGCGAGTAACTAACTTTCACCGCCGTGCCGATGCCGTTTTTTGGCCTCCTCAAATTCGGCCCAAAGGATCCACTCTTCAACGCGAGTGTCGATGAAGCGCAACAAGCCTTGGTGCCCACCGCCCAGTAACACCACTCCCCGTCGGTTCCGGCCGCCCTCGGTGGAGTCATAAATTTGTCCGAAGCCAAAGGGCGTTGTTGTATTCCTAGACGTGAAGTTTCATCGTTCCCTGTCGTGACTTTGTTGCTACCCGAACAAAACTCGCTGCCTAGAGAAATTCGCTGCCATCCGCTACGCCTTGTGCCGCGTTAACCGCTTTGTCGTCGCGGGGGGCAATGCCTCGTCGTTATCGCAAAAATCAGCGAGGGCCAGTTGGCATCCCGGACAATGAATGATTCGGTTTGCTCATCAATCGTCCAGGGCGCGGGAATATGCGGGCGGCCGTACGCCGGAGCTCACCCTCTTGAGCAGCCCAGCAGGCGTTGGTTTGAACTTGTCCCAAGAGCTTCCGCTTTGCCCCGGAGGCGGCTCTGTCGTTGCACGACACGGTTCCCAGGCGCAGTTTAGGTTAATTTGTCGTGAATGTGGTTGAAACCCACCTTCGTGTGGCAAGCTTTATCACTTTACTCTTGCCCCCTTCCCGCAGACGCGGGGCGGGAGCGGAGTAGTGCTGGAGGCGTAGCGTGATGATCGAAGCCACCATGTATTTTGGAATCGGATTTCTCATCGCAGCATTGCTCGGACTATTGTTCGCGCCGCTGTTACATAACCGCGCCGTACGTTTGACAACACGGCGCCTGGACGCGGCGACGCCATTGTCAATTATCGAAGTTCGCGCCGATAAGGATCAGTTGCGAGCCGAATTTTCGATGTCAATTCGCCGGCTTGAGACAAGCATCGAGCGGATGAAAACCAAGACGGCGTATCACCTGGTACAAATAAGCAGAAAGACGGAAGCCATTAATGAACTTAAGAAGGAATTAGACGAGAAGGCCGCCACGATCTTAGCGCTGGAAGCGCGTGACAAGACGCTCCAAGCTGAGCTGAGCGACACTCGGAGGCAGTTGGATGCTAGTTCACTGCGCGAAGTGGAGCGCGCGCGTTCCAACAACAAAGTAAACTTGACGAAACAGCTCGCCACTCTTGGCAATGAGAGTCGTATGCTCGCGGAGTGTGAACTTGAGATCAAACGGCGGCGCGACCAGCTCAATAACGTAGGCTACGTCAAAGACGATCCGCGTCGCGAGATTGTCGCGGCCCGGAACCGCGGCAATTCGGTTGCGGACGAGATGCACTCTAAGATAGACCGGCTCGAGGTTTTGCTATCCACCGTGGTAGAGGCCCGCTCCAAGGAGGACCGCACATGAAATTATCAAATTCTCACGATTGCGGTCGGTGTGCCACTTAATCCACGTTCAAAGTACTACCGGAGATCATCGAGCATTTTTGTTGAGGGATCTGTCCGACGATTCGGGTACGGTATCGTCCTCCCATGCGTCAGGGCCCTGTAGCCGACCACGCCTCTCGTTTTCGAAAGATAAGTGCTTGCGCCGCAATCAGAGGTGTTTGTCGTCGCGCAACGAATCCGCGATGAGTGTGCATCGGCCGCTTACGTCAAGTTTTCGATAGATGCTGTGCAAGTGCATCTTTACCGTCCCCTCGCTTAGTCCCAACTTGCGGGCAACTTCCTTGTTGGACAAACCTTGGGTAACCAAAACCACGACTTCCTGTTCGCGATGGGTCAACGCTTTAGACCGTTCGTCACCAACTGCGATCTCGATGGAGCCAATCATGAGCAAGCAACCCCTAAAGTGCCATCCCAACGAGATCGACTAACGCGTATCCGACAAAAGCGATCCAAGCTGCTGTAAGCCCTAGCCCCGCGATTAGGAGTGCCGTTGGCCAAACGTCGTCGGAAAGCGTGGATGGAACTGTCGGGCTGGTGGACAATGCTGCACTCCTGTTATGGCACGAGCCATACCTCACCTCTGTAACAAGGGTGACACGCCTTGTTTTCAATTAGTCTTCCCAAAATGCATATTGGTTCAATTGTAGTCGCGGCGAACAGCGAGAATTTCGGGCGAATATCTAGCGTCAAGCGCAGGTGCTCCCTTGCTGGGTGCGCTTGCCAAGCGGTCGCAATGAAGACAAGACACGTTCCAAGGGAATCTCAGGCTCACGCCATAAGCAAATGGACCACTACTCTATTGCATTTATTATGACGGCACTGTACCGGCTGTGAATATCGGGGAAACCGGCGGGCCCCTGTTGTCGGACGGTGGCATGAACATCCGATAGGCCTCGGTGATCAGGCTGCGTCGAGAGCAAAGTTCACCCTGCCGACCAGGCCTTCACCGACGCAGGACTCTCTCAAAGACACGCCGCAAGAAGCCGTCTATCTGGGTATACTGATTCTCACGGTCGGAGGCGACGCAAGCGGCGCCGCCGGCTTGCTGCGTCGCGGCGCCTCATAGACAGCAACCCGCGAAGCGGCAGGACCGAGCCGATGCCAATTGACGGTAACGACGGCCGGTGGAAATCAAGTTATCGACCCTTAGCGCGACCGCCGTTTCATACGGGGACCGATATTGCCATCTGCATTAACGGTACTGCGAGGAAGTCCCAACGGGAATCGGGTTCAGGCTTGTCCGGCGCCTCAGGCATCGTGACTACTGCCTTTGCAGTCGCAGTAGAAAGATCGGCTTTCTCCTGTCGACGCGGTCGCTGATCGCGCGGAGGGCGTTTTGAGATCGTCGATACTGTGGCCCGTCTTGAACGGCGTTCTGCGCAAGGCCGCACGGCATTCTCGGTCGAAACCGTTCGCCATGCGAAATAGTGCACCAATTGTGAGCTTCACGTTCGATGACGTCCCCGATTCGGCCTATACAAAAGGCGCTGCCATTCTAGAAACTCACAATGTGCGGGGAACATTCTATATCGCGGGCGGCACTTGCGGGAACATGGACACCCATTGGCGGGTGATCGATCGCGAACAAGTACGCGCACTCCATGTTCGCGGCCATGAGATAGGTTGCCACACATTCTCTCACGCCCGCGTCGACCAACTCGATTCTGGCGCGACCGAGGAAGAGTGCCAGCGAAACCAAGATGCTCTCCGCGAGCTGTGCTCGGGTGTCGAAGTGACGAACTTTTGCTATCCGTTCGGCAGCGTCTCGCTCCCGCGCAAGCGGCAGATCCAACGGCGCTTCGACAGTTGTCGCGGCATTTACGAAGGCATTAATGCCGGCGTCGTCGATCTCGCGCTGCTTCGGGTGATAGAACTGTACAATCGAACGCTGACCCGCGAAAAATTAAATCGCGTCCTGCGCGAGACTCGCGAGCGTAATGGCTGGTTGATCTTTTACACTCATGACGTCGCGCAGATACCGAGCTGGATCGGCTGCTCGCCGCAGTTACTGGACGCAACAGTGGAGGCAGCGCAGGCCGAGAAGATACAATGCCTGCCGATCCGAGACGCCCTCGAAGTGATCGGCTACCGGCGCTGAGCCGGGCCGACCTTATCCAACGTCGGCGCCTAGTTCGGGAGTTACAGCTTCTGCTCGATAATGCGCCCTACCTCGAAGGCCCAGCGTAGCCTGCTTAGTCCGGCCATCGCGCCTATTATCCGATGCGAATTATTGCTAACCGCGCTGTTGCTGGCCTACCGCCGCATTGCCACCGCTTCCGATAAGCTCCCGGCCAGTTATCTCGGCCTCGTAAAACTCGCCTTCACCCATCCACTAGATGCTCATGTTTGCGTGTGTTAGCTAACTATAGAGAAGACTAGCGCTCGCCTGCCAGTGCTCACAATGCGTTCTCCTAGGCAATGCGGATCCGAAGCTGCGAAATTCATATCACGCTCCTCCCGCGGCTGTTTGACCACGAGGCCGGCTTTGCCTTCGATCGGCACTTCGAACGTGCGCCGGCCAATTCCGGTTTGCGCCTGATTACTGAACTTTTGGACAAATAAGACACCATATCCCGGACGTTAAGAACTACGACATCCGGATTTATTCCGCCGCTCCCTGTCGACGGTCGAATAAAGTCCCATCAATTTTGATCGCGGCCGTAGCGCCTGACGCGTTGTTGTGCAGCTAGCACGATTTGAGCCTCAGCCGTTTCACCTTGTTGAGGCGTCCGCGCCGATCCCTTCGCGTGGATCGCAATCAGACGCTGCTGCGCGGCGAGGAGTTCAAGGAGCCGTTCAAGTTCCTCACGAGATCTGTCACACTCGGCGTGTAACTCCTGCGCGATAGTCGCCACCTTACCCTTCATACTCTTCCCTCAACCTCGAACATCCCACAGCGACCTCGTGCCCGAATTGGCCTGAGACGGAACTCTCACCAGTTCTGATCCGTTATCCCGCTTCTGTTTCCTGGATTATCCGCACCGACCGACGGCCGCAATGGGAGCCGGTCACCGTAGCCGAGAGCGTCCAACTCGGGGAGAAATTCGAATAAGCTGCAGAACCTACGCCGCAGCGACTAGCGCACGGCTTTCTACCTTCTTTTGTGCCGGATGTGGATAGTCGGAGTCTGCTGGAACGACACTAGCCGTTGGCTGAAACCTTCTTCAGCCGCCTGCAGCGCCGCGACATCTCGTCCCATTTGATCTTGTCTGGCAGCAAGTTGCTCCAAAAGGTAGCGCACAGCGGAGAGATCGCTTGCCATCGCCTCAAGCTCGCGTCGCAGCTCAAGAGATGATCCAGCCACTGCCGGCGGTGGCGCGGGCTGAATTCCGGGCGCTTCTGGCGGAAGGGCTGAAATCCGCTGTGACGGCGCTTGATCTAAAGATTCGGGGAAAGCCACTACTCCCACGTCGGCGCCCTGTGACAGGCTGTTACGAACGGCCGACAACCAATTCAGCGAAAGATCCCGAGCTCTAACGAGATCCCGTTGCTCATCGTCGCCGTAAGACAGCAGAGCAAACGCGATACCGATCGTCGCGATGAAGACAAACCCGCGAGCGATAGTATGAAATAGTCGCGTCGCAACCGATCCCCTATCCTTTGATACCCCTTCACGCTGCAAGCTCGCTTGCCGCGGACTCAGTTCAAACGAAGACTCCTCGGGCGTGATGCTAGGTGCGGGGTGAAAGTCTTTTCGAGCTGTCTCATCATATTCATGACCCGCATGCTTATTATCGACGCAGTCAGATTTATCGGGCTGGCCTTCCACCCGGCCAATCCGTGGATCCTGAATCAACATCTCTCTGAGCGCGGGGAGGATATTAGGGCCGTCTCCGCCCTGGACATCCGGAAGCTGTTTATTATGCGAGGAAACCATCGAGAGCGCTCCCTTGCTAATTAAACCAATGCAATTGCATTGTCGGCGGCTCTGCCGCCAATCCACTATTCACGAGCGCATCTTAGTAAACAAAAGCAACGCGGACAAGCTATTAACTATCGCTGCGCGGTCGCCTCCCAACGTCTTCTAAACCGGCGGCAGGTCCGTCGGTTACCGAGGCAGCTACTCCGATGCTGACGACCCCATTCGGCTTTGAGGTTAAATCGCCCGAGGAGATCTATGCCACCTCAGCATTAGCGTATCCCCATTCTGTCACTTGAAGTGGCGCCAGGTCTTTAACCAGCGCGATCCCCCCAAGAGGCTGAGACATCAACACCTGATGGGTGGCGTGGCCCCAATCTGCGGGGACATCGGCCGGTAGCAAATCCTTTAGACATTGACCGCAAGCTAAAAGCTTTCTTAGGAATTTCCATTTAACTGTTGGATTAATTATCTTAATAGAAATAAGCGCTTGACACAGAGTCCAGCTCCCTGCGCCAAGCAAGAGGCGATTATCCGAAGACGGGCTGATCCAACGTTAAAGGATCGGCGCAGAATGCTTAATTCAGAAAATGATACCACACCCTACGCTCATCGCCGAACTCGAACACGCGATTGCACACGGAACGCGGCAACGACGGGCTGAAATGCTACTGCAAATAACCGACCTCTTTATTCACGGATCAGTTCAATTGTCGGACGACGAGATCGGTTTGTTCGATGAGGTCATTACGAGATTAGCCGAGCATATTGAAATTTCCGTGCGATCGCTGCTCGCCGAGCGCCTCGCCCCGATCGCCAACGCACCGTTCAACATCACCCGGATGCTGGCCGGCGATGATGAAATCAGGGTTGCCTATCCAATTCTTGTTCAGTCTGAACGGCTCGACGAGGCCGCTCTTGTGCAGAATGCGCTGTCAAAAAGCCAGGAACATTTACTGGCAATATCGCGACGAAAATCCCTTAGTGAAGCGGTTACCGATGTGCTTGTGAACCGCGGAAACAAACAGGTCGCCCTGAGTACCGCGAAAAATGCGGGGGCCAAGTTTTCCGAGGCAGGCTTTTGCCGGCTCGTTAAACGCTCCGAAGGCGACGACGCGCTTGCTGCATGCGTTGGCTCGCGGGAGGACATCCCTCATCCACTATTCCTGGCTTTGCTTGAGACGGCGTCTGAAATGGTTCGCTCGAAACTGATCGCCGAGCGTTCATATGACAGACACGAAATCGATCACGCCGTCGCAATGGTTGCTGACGGCCTTCGGAAGGACGCTGGAGTCAAATCAACAACGCATCTCCGTGCTCCAGCATTAGTCGAGTCGCTTGGAGATTTAGGTCAACTCGGCGACGAAGTGATTCGGGCATTCACTGAAGAGGGAAAGTACGAAGAAGCTACGGCCGCCCTTGCGCGTAGTTGCAGGGTGCCTGTTGAGATCATCGAACAAGCCATGACACAAAGCCGGTCAGAAAGGATAGTAATTCTCGCCAAGGCGGCCGAGCTGTCCTGGGCCACCACCAAGGCATTACTGCTATTTCGTGCCCGGCAGCGACCCATCTCAACCAGCGAGATCGAGCAGTGCTTGGCAAGCTTTGAACGCTTGAATTTGAGTACGGCGCGCCGAATAGTTGAATTCTATAAAATACGCCCGGCAAGCAAGTTGTTCCGGCCTGTTTGATCGTCACCGGCATCGCAAGAAGGGCCGATCAGCCGCGAGTCCAAAGCGAACGGGTTGCTAGGCCAATCGCTACTGTCACTTCGCCTTTTTTCACGACCATTGGAGCGCGCCGCCGTTCTGACGGTCTCTTTGTCCCGCTCGCCGCTAGACCTGCGGCAATCCGAAACACACCGATTCCGTATTCGCGGGATGGCCACTCTCGATTTTAGCAGGGCGAAACTCGCCAACCGGGACGATCGATCGAAAATAAACTCCTAACTTTGTATAGTTTCGCCAGATCGCTTTGCATGATTGGCGCGTTTGATCTGGCATAATAACGTCGGACGTCGCGGGGATACCGACTGTGGTTTGTACCTCAAGGCAAGCGCCAACCCGTGACGTATTGCGCACCATGCACGGGATTTGATGACTACCGAGCAGAATCATCCCTGCTTGAAGTGTTCGTCTACGGGGTGTGTTCCTACGTTCCAACACAGGCGTTCCCAAAGATCGAGTGCCGCGCTCATTTTAGTTGATAGTGCTTACCAGATCGTCAAATTCTCGCTCGGGATTGGCTTCTGCCCGAGGAAAGAAACGGAATATTACGCACAGGCCGGCACGACGACCGTCCCGATATTGAAATTCTCTCTTGGGGTCGTTGCGCGCGAATTTTTCAATCGGGTCAGGCGACCAAAGCAACAAAATCCTTTGTAGCTAGAGGACGCAGCCGGCGAGTGCTTGGCAAGTGACGGTCAGATTCGTCGCACATTAATCTCATTTTGGCGCAACCAACTCACAATCATCCGCATGTGAGCAAGTTTTGTAGTGGGAGTTGGAGGGTGCCCTGTGCAGTGCTCAGATCTGACCGACGAGGACTTGTGGCGCGCGATTGCTGAAAATACGAATGCAATGTCCGCGCTTTTGAACGGGGGTGTCGACTCGGCCAACGATTCCGATAGTCGCACAAAGCCGCGGTCCAGGCTGCTGACTCTTGACAAGTGTCATCGCGAATACCGGGATTTTGCTGCTGAACTCCTCCGTCGCTATCCGACGTCCGCCGCGTCGCCCGCCAATTGGGACGATGCGCACAAGCGGCGAGCGCTCGCTGGCTAAGCTCCGGCGCCCTCTCAACAGGATTTTGGCGGGCGCGTCCCGTCCGGCAACTTGGCGAGATTTACCGCGGGGCTAAGATTTCATGCGTGAGGTGCACACGCGTGTGTGTTCGGATATTAAGGCCGGCCTGCGATTGCTCAGCGCCGCGCAATATAGGGTCGGGTCGGGCCGCTATTTTCTCGTTGATCGCAGTAGTGGCGGCGCTGACGGCTTTCGAAATGGGCCTTTGTTTGTGACGGCCCTGGTTTCCGCGTCATCGAATAAAAAGATCTTGCGATCGACCTGGGCCTAGCTGGCCCAACACGGAGCAAACGTAGGTGCTCCGCGTAACCAATCACGGCATACACTGATATCCCGCAATCCCCAGGATCGAGGCAAAGTTTAAAATGCTGGCCTACGACAACGTCAAAAGCGAGTGTATTTCACGGAATGTCGATGATTATCAATAGGAACCACAGTATCATCGTCAGAGAGGTGAAGGTTGCTAGAACGCTAAACACGAGACCAACGAGTGGCCAATGGTCTTCAACGCTTTGCAGGCTACGTTCGCTCACTTCTATTTCTCGAAGTTTGTCCCTAGTGATTCACGGCCCGGGGGACAATTGAGCAGGCGTCGTGGTGTAAATCCAGCGATCCGTCGAATTAACGTTACAGTGGCCGCGGCCGAGTAGTCTATTCACGATCATCGTGGAACAGATTCAATCAATGTGCGTCGTCATCTGGCGCACGCGAGCTATTCACGCGCTTGCGCAGCGGCCATTGTCACACTGTGCCGTGCAAGCTTCACTAATTCCAGCCAAACGCTGCCGCTTCCGCCACGGCTTGGAATCTTTCTCGGCGAGCATCGCCGAGATGCGATCGTGCCCCGCAGCGATTGCGGGACTTGGGCGTTTGGTCCCTCGCCGTGTCATGCCGCTCAACCCACTGCCAGGCCACAGTCGACGCTGGTGGATGAACCTGTTGGCCACAGTCGCAGACGAATGGGCTGTCAAATTCCTGGCTCAGGTCCGGTTGGAAAAACCAAGCGACGGCGTGACTTACCAATGACGGTGACCGTAGTAGCCGTAGCCGCCGCCGTAATAGGGACCGTAGCCGTAGTAACCGTAAGGGTAAGGTCCATAATAGGGCGGCGACGCATAATAGCCGGGCAGATTGTAGCCTGGTGGCGGAGGTGGCGGCCCTCCCGGATAGGCGGCGACCGGTCCGCCGGCTCCGGGTGGCGGTGTACCTCCGAGAGGCCGTGCCGCTCCACCCTGATCCAGACTCGTTGCGATCACGTAGCCGTTCTGGCCTTGGAAGGTGACTTGGCACCATTGGCCGCCGCAACTCTCAACGTCGATCCGGTTACCGGCGGGAATCTTAGCGACGATGTTGTAGTTGGTTCCCGGTCCTTGCCGAAGGTTGACGGTGGTGTAGACGACCGCGGGCGACGGCGCAGCGGGCTGCGCGCTGGTGGGCGGCGACGTGGTAGGTTGCACCGGGGCAGGTTGCTCCGGTAGCGGCGGGGCGGTTTGCGGTGTGGCTGATTGTGCCGCGAGCACGATAAGCGTCGCTGCACCAAGTGCGATCTGCGTCATTTTCATTGCTAAACCATTATGCGCCAAGACACCCCCCACAGATTTGAACTGACATTCCCCAGACAAATTATGACATTAGACCGTAGCAAACGGCGGCGGCTTCCCGGAAGCCCACTGGCAGAGCCTGCCCGCGCGGCTCGAAACTATGGCTCAGGCCTGGGCAGGCGCAACAGTTCCGGCAGCTTGGCAAAGTTCACTGCAAAACGCCCGCCTCATCCGCGTCAGCGAGTTTGCCGCCGCTCGCCCCCCGCCTCATCTTCGAAATAGACATTTCAGTATGCTTGGCTGTCTGCGTCTTCGGCGGGAAGCAGTGCTGGGAAGATGGA
Organism: Xanthobacteraceae bacterium; assembly: GCA_049519075.1. Lineage (GTDB taxonomy): Bacteria > Pseudomonadota > Alphaproteobacteria > Rhizobiales > Xanthobacteraceae > BOG-931. The sequence continues at coordinate 106,076 of JBEKRD010000001.1, forward strand.
GCTTTATGCGTGAGCAGCACGCGCGGCCCGCGTTCGGATATTAGGGCCGATCCGCGTTTGCTCGACACTACGACGCACGTCGATTAAGTTAAGCCAACTTTTACCCAGTAGTAACCACGCCCACCGGTCGGCATCATCCTTACTATTTCTCGCCTTGAGCAAGCAGCGTGCACATTCCTCGGTGAGACCGATGTAATCGCCGTCCTCAGCCATCCAGCTACGTCCCGTGGGCCGCGTATCTCAAGTATTCTAGCTGAGTCGGTTCCTTATTCAGACTGATCTTTTCAGTAAATCCGCCAGCATAGCAAAATTTAGAGCCATCCGTCGTGCCTCGTCGGGCGCTACGTGCTTTGTCGAGAAGCGCACCACAGCTGCCCCTTTTGCCCACCGGCGCCGCCGATGTTCCGACCGTTACGCTGTGACCAACTCGGCCATTACAAAAACGGCCGTGACTGACTCGGCCGTACACGACAAGCCGCAGCTCTTGCAGTCGAAAGCTTCCAATTCGAGCAAATCGCGGCGGGCGCGAATTGTCCGCGTATATCGCATGGAAGTGGCACATCTAATGCAAGACGGCGGGGAAAGGTCGGCTTTCACATCCGCGTCCACCCGATGATTGGGCAGTAGAAGCTCCGGCCTTGCGGCCGGAGCCCCCTGTATTGCCGACGCTCAGACATCTGCCGGCGCGACATTGTGATGTGGAAAAGCTTAACGAAAGTGTCCGTCACTCCCGGAGCGCGGCGGCGTTCAATCGCGGCGCGCGACCACACAAAAGATGTCGCAGCGTAACAAAAGCTGCTCGCGACTTTGATGTGACGTTCAAGCCAGCGGATTTAGTCCTACGCCGTTCCCAGTGCGTCACGGTATGCTGTATAGCTAGTCCCAAATGGGCCAGTCGGCCCGTTCGGCAGATCGCCGCGCTGACAAGCCCGCCAAAACCAGCCCGGGCCGGCCTTGCCGATGGACTCGGCAAGCGCGGGGTCGGCGTAGAAGACCTCGATGTTGGCGCCGGTCCGTGGGTCGATGTCGTAGAGCGGCTCATAGGTCACGCGCCGCTTTGGATCGGAGTTCGCTGCTACCGCCACTGATGCCTCCTTGGATCCTGAATGACTTTTCGCTTCCTGTCTCCAAATGGGACGGGCCTCCACGTCCAATCAGGTGATCGCAAATGGCGTGCCGCGGCACTGGTAGTTTCACGACGCGGGGCGGCTGCCGGTGAATTCCGTCAGGCCACTGAACCTACTGCGCGCCCGCGCCGGCTGGCCCGTGTGACGCCGCTGTAACCGCGACGGGGCACGGCCCACAGTCTACGCCTCGTCACTTCTTTTCCCGGGGATTTAACCCGGCCTACTGATTAACCAGCTATTAACCAACCCAACGTAATCGAAAGCATGGATGATCTGCCGCCCGACGAAACCGTGGTCCATGTCGTGGCCGCGGCGAAAAACGGTCGAACCGAATTTTGGGCTGTAATCGGTACGCCCGCAGAAGCTTTGACCAAAGTTCGGCGGTTTCTCCCGCTAGGCTATCTGGTCGCGCTTACCGGACGTTGCCTAGATCCGCGAACAGCTGCAGCACTGAGCGTGTGCGCGAGCGGCGCAAGGAAACTGCGATGGGCTCCGTAACTGGATGCCCCCGTTGCCGCGGATGAACACCTCAAAGACGCGACGCCGCTAATCGCGGGATGCGTCAGTTGGCGCGGGCGCCAGCGAAGAGGTGCTCATCTCGACTCTTCGAGCGTGCAGCAGTAACGTCCCCATTGCTTAATATCGAAAAAATTGCTGCAGTCTAACTGCAAACGTTGAAAGCATCGGTCGCAGGCATCGACGTTCCGCAGTGCTCGGTCCGAAACATCGGAATATAAGGTTTGGTGCCCATACTTCGCCGCTCATCAACCTCTGTATAGATAACATGGCAACGCCATCGGCGGTCAACCCGCAAAGCGTTGGCGCGGGAGGTGTGTATGGATGACAGAGAATTTCGGAACGCGATAAACTCGCTCAGTGAAAATCATGGGCGCATTATGACATTGATTGAACACATGCCCCCGCTGACCGAAGAGCAAAGTCGCGAAATTGGAGAAGCGCTCGCTCGCCAAAGGCGAGAGTATGATGAATGTCTCAAACATAATGCGGAGACCAAAAACAAAAGCGAGTTAGCGCAGGAAGCCTGGAAGGCTGCGCGGCAAGCGGTCAGAGAAGACGACGCGGAATATCCGAAATCCTCCGAACCGGGTAGTTGGCGCAATATGTGGATCGCATTGGCCATAGTGGGTGCGATTCTGTTGTTCCTGAAACTCCGATTTCACTGAAGATTCAATGCACATAAATAAGAAGTTGGTGGTCGTGGCCTGTAGATCACACGCTTGGAGCTTCCACAAAAAATTCGCGGCCGATTACTTTCGGTGGCTCTGAAGCTCCTAGAAGCGGCCGCTGCACGACCGCTCGATCGGATGGAGCGCAAAGCTTGATCGACGATTGTAGTTCTGCAGAACGACAAAAGTGAGGACGCTGGAAGACCTGCGGGGCACGTCTTTCTAATCATCTGAAGAGACCGCGCTCCGCCCCTCAGGGTTTTGCGTCGGGCCGCCTCTCCGGGCCGCGTCGGGTGGGGAGGGGCTAAAGCCACTACTACTCTGCCGGGAGATGCGTTGAGTTACAAGTTCAAGCCAGCGCATACGCAAAGCCGCAATGCGGTCAACGATCTCACGAGCCTGTTCGGGGGTGTAGCGCGGCGATTTCTTCGGAGCTTTCATGTTGACGCGTTCCCACAGGCTGACGAAAAGATGAACACAGGTGACATTAGACAAAAGGCCTCAATCTTGCGGCCGGGCGCACGGGGCGTCACAAACAAATACTTGGTGAGAAAAGGCCACGGCGCGGGCGAGTACTTGGATCGATGTCTTAGCGCCGCTTCGGGGACGAGGCGTGCCGTGACAAAGCCTCTGCTATGCCGCGTTCCGAGGCCCTGCAACGCCGAAGTGCGATTCAGGTTACCGCGTAAACGCGCCCAACATTCTGCTTTTGTTGTGTCCAGAAGGCTGAAACCGCATTGCCGCAGTCGGCTTGAATATTACTCCCGCGGCCGGATCCTCATGGTCGCGTCAAGCCCCGCGATATGCCGGCTTATTCCTTCATGCCGTAACCAACTATCGGCTTTGGCTCGGCCCGCCCGGCCAACCTCCTCTTTCTGTCGCTACCATCTGTGTCATCGGTACCGCCGCCCGGTCAGCTGGCATGAGATATCGGAGATTTCGTGCTTTCTGACCGCCTGGGAGGGGAAAGCCGCCGGGTCCGATTTGCATCGGTCCGCGGCGACGTTACTGATGAACAATCAGATCAGTCAACAAACCTTAAGCTGCTTCGAGCGCCCGGGTCGCCCCTTTTCCTTGAGCCCCCGTAAGCCGCCACCTTTAACTTTATCTGATAACCTCAATCAGTGTTTCCGGTTGCAACGTGCCGACGCCCCGAGTAATAAATTGCGCGTCGACGCCACACGCCTCGCCCCCAAGACCAACGTGGCCGAGACGCCGGCCCGCCGAGCTTCCTCGCGCGGCGGGTTTTCATCACCAAGCCATTTGTTCTCGTCGCACTGAAGCCCCGGCCTAACGGCTGGGGCTTTTATTTTCGGGAGATGATATATAGCGACTATTGTCCGCCTCGATCTTACAGGAAAAGCGCTGGGATTCGGACGTTCGCTGATCATGCAAAAACCCGCGCGTTTCAGTCTAGGGCCGCCGCGAGGACCCGCCCGACAACTGCGGTCCGTGATGCGACAGCGGTAAAGCGTATTAGCTTAGGGCGCGACGAAACTGACCGGCGAACAAATCGGCCAGCCAGTGAGCTCGTAGCACGCGGGCTGAACGGGAAACGGACGCTTGCTATCACAATCAACAGACAAAACATTAAAATTATAGCCTTTAGCGGCCATGCATTCAATTATGTACTCACTGCGCGGGTCGTCGGGATTGATGGATTGATACGCTTGCAAAAAACGATCAGCTTCTTTCCCACACTCTGCTAACTGTTGGCCCCGGTCGGGTACGCAACCAGCCACCGAGGCGACCATTAGCGCGACGATTGTTGCCCGCATTTAGTTGTTTTTCCACAAGACTAAACGCTTATCAAGCGCTACCAGCATCCATGCGGATGTGTGTATATTGCGTCGAGTAGGGCAGGGATTGCAGGAGCTCTCACGGGGACTGGGATGTGGTAATGTCTAAAATGACCGCGCGTCTTTTGCGATACGTTTTGATCATTGCTGCCGTAGCGGACTCTGCTTTTCCCGCTATGGCGGAAGAACGCACTTGGTCAGGCAAGGATCTTATTCATGCGTGTCAATTGGTTGCCGACGGAACGCCCCCGACACCAGATGACGCGCTTCTAACAGGTGTTTGCCTTGGCGAGATCGAGGCACTTAATTGGATTGCGCTAGGAATTCATAATGAGCGGCTGCGCTCATGCGCCCCAACGATGGTAACAAGATCGCAGCTTGCCAAAGTTGTCGTCGCGTACCTTCAGCAAAATGCTGCCCAACTGCGAGAGCCGTTCCAAAGTTTGGCACTTGAGGCGCTCGCCCGGATATGGCCATGCCAGTCTGAATAAGCCAATGGATGCTCCTCGCCTATTAGGCAGGCGTTTAATCAAGGAAAACCCTGGCCTGAAAATGGGTCGAGCGGGCGTGTGCCAGATATTTGCGGCCGACTGGCCCATGAAATTTTGAAATTTAGGATGCATGAATTGGATAGTATCGATGACACATCCCCGACAAGTTCCTTCTCTGCCCGTGCTCAGGGGTGTCGGT
>JBEKRD010000002.1:0-89220 GCA_049519075.1 Xanthobacteraceae bacterium
AAGCCTGCCAACGCCGCCAAGCTTAGCTCACCCGTCGCAGATAAAGATTTTCCGCCGGGTCTTCGCTTGATTCACATCAATGCATGACGTTTCCAACGCGCGATTATATTTCTCATGTACGAGCCCGCGGGTCGTCACATTGGCAGCTTCGCGCTCCTGTGGACCGCATTCGCAGCCGCTGCGGCAAGCGACATGGCGGCGCAAGTTGCCAGGCAGTTCACCAGCCTGGCGGTCGGCCCCGACGGACCGGCGGCGCCAGCGCCGCAATGGGCAACGCCGCATCGGGTGGCCCTTGAACTCAAGACCGTGCAGTTGCGCGACTTCTCGACTGCACCGAGCGGCGCCGCCGCCCTGCTCTGCGCGCCGTTCGCGCTGCATGACGCGGCCGTCAGCGATCTCGCTCCCGGCCACAGCCTGGTCGGAGCATTGCGCGGTGCCGGTCTGACACGGCTGTTCGTGACCGACTGGCGTTCGGCGACGACCGAGATGGCCTCGCTCGGCATCGACGATTACCTTGCCGACCTCAATGTGCTGGTTGATGAGATCGGCGCGCCAGTCGACCTGATCGGCTTGTGCCAAGGCGGCGTCATGGCACTGATTTATGCGGCGCGCTTTCCCGCCAAGGTGCGCAAGCTGGTGCTGGCGGCGGCGCCGATCGACATCGCCGCCGCAACATCGGCCCTGTCGTCGCTTGCCGACGCTAGCCCCTTGGCTGTGTTTCACGAATTGGTGCGGCTGGGCGAAGGACTGGTGCCGGGACGCAAGGTGCTCAAATTCTGGGCGCCGGAATCGCTCGAAGCCGAGGACATCCGGCAATTGCTGCAGACCGATGCAGCGCTCGAATCTGTCGCGTTTGCCGAGCTCGAAACCATATTTCGATCTTGGTATTCTTGGACCCTCGATCTGCCGGGCATATTTTTTCTTGAAGCCGTGGAGCGGCTCTACAAGCGCAATGAACTCGCAAGCGGCAAGTTCATTGCATTGGGACGAAGGATCGATCTCGCAGCGCTGACCGCCCCGCTGTTCCTCGTCGCCGCGCGCGACGACGAACTGGTGGCACCGCAGCAGCTATTCGCAGTCGAGCATCTGGTCGGCACCGGGCGGCAGAATGTGCGTAAGGCGACTGCACCGTGCCGGCATCTCGGCTTGTTCATGGGCAAGAACGCCCTGCAGGACGTGTGGCCGGAAGTGGTGCGCTGGCTCGCGCAGCCGACAACCGCCGCGCACGGCAAAAAGCAGTTTCTCCAAGCTTCCTAGCTTGCTTCCGTAAATTCCCTTAGGGCCGAGACCTGAATTTTTAGCCGCAGAGCAGTGGGTTAAGTCTACCGCCGGGGCGACGCCTTTTACGTATCGAGTGTAGGCGCGAAATGGACCGAGACAGCAAAATAACCCGCGCGGCGTGGCCTGATACGAAGGAGCCGCAAACGCCGCCGACACGCGACCTCGTGCCGGCGCGAACGGGCGCGGACCTGCCGGCGCTCGTCGCACCGAAGCGCGCGACCGCGCGCAAATGGCGGTTGTGGGCCCTGCTTGCGCTTGCCATTCTCGGCGGCGGCGCCGGCGGCTCGTATTATTGGTGGGGGTGGCTTCACCCGCAATTGCCGCCTGGTATCGCATTCGGCAACGGTCGGATCGAAGCGGACGAGATAGACATCGACACCAAGTTTGCCGGACGCATCGCCGAGATCCTTGCCGACGAAGGCGACATGCTCAAAGCCGGGCAAGTCGTTGCGCGCATGGACACCCAGGATATCGCCGCCTCGCTGAAGAAGTCCGAGGCCCAGGCGCAGGGGGCGCGGAGAGCCGTCGATGAAGCCACCGCCAATGTCTCCCAGCTGACAAGTCAGGTGTTGCTGGCGCAACAGGAAATGGATCGCGCCGCAGCCCTCGTCGTGAAAGGCTTCGAAACCAAGGAAGTGATGGACCAGCGCCAGCAACAATTGGACAGCGCCAACGCGAACCTAAGAGCCGCGCAGGCCAGGGTCATCGAAGCCGAACACGCGCTCGAAGCGAGCACGCATGACGTGGAACTATATACCGTCAATATCGCCGACAATACGCTCGTCGCGCCGAAAGACGGCCGCATCCAATACCGCGTCGCCAATATCGGTGAAGTGCTTCCCGCCGGCGGCAAGGTGTTTACGATGCTCGACACTTCCTACGTTTACATGGACATCTATTTGCCGACGGCACAGGCCGGCAAGGTGAAAATCGGCGCCGACGCCCGCATCGTGCTCGACGCGTATTCGAAAACCGCAATTCCAGCGAAAGTGTTATTCGTCGCCAACGAGGCGCAGTTCACGCCCAAGACTGTGGAGACCCAGAGCGAGCGTGACACCCTGATGTTCCGAGTCAGGGTGAAAATAGATCCAGAGCGGCTGCGCGCGCGTGCCGAGTCGGTGCGCAGCGGGCTACCCGGCATTTCCTACGTCTTGACCGGCAACACCGCGAAGTGGCCGGCGTCGCTGCAAGGGACCGCCGTGCAATGATCGGGCGCGAGCGAGCAATCGCGCGCATCGACACCGTCACGCAGCGTTACGGTAAGGCGGTGGCCCTCGACGCGGTGACGGTCGCGCTGCCGGCCGGCTGTATGGTCGGGTTCATCGGGCCCGACGGCGTCGGCAAGTCGTCGCTGCTGAGCATGATTGCCGGAGCGCGGCAGATCCAATCCGGACGCATTTTCGTCCTTGATGGCGACATCGGAGATTCGGCGCACCGGGCCGCGATTTGCCCCCGTATCGCCTACATGCCGCAAGGGCTAGGCAAGAATCTTTATGCCGACCTCAGCGTCCGCGAGAATATCGAGTTTTTCGGCCGTCTGTTCGGACAGTCGCGTTCCGAACGAGACTTAAGAATTTCCGAGCTGCTCCAGAGCACCGGACTTGCGCCCTTTGCCGACCGTCCCGCGAAAAAATTATCGGGCGGCATGCGGCAAAAGCTCGGCCTTTGCTGCTGTCTCATTCACGATCCGGATCTCCTGATCCTTGACGAGCCGACCACCGGCGTCGACCCGCTCTCACGCCGCCAGTTCTGGGAACTGATCGACCGTATGCGCGCGCGCCGCCAGGGCATGAGCGTGGTGGTTGCAACCGCCTACATGGAAGAAGCGGAACGGTTCGACTGGCTGGCGGCCATGAGCGCGGGGAAAGTGCTGGCGACCGGCTCGCCGGCCGAACTCAAGACAAAGGCCGGCGCGGCGACGCTCGAGGACGCGTTCATTGCGTTGCTTCCGGAACACGAACGTGGCGATCACCACCGGCTGCAGATACCGCCGAGGCGCATCGTCGACACCGAGCCCGTCATTAGCGCCCGCAACCTCACTTGTCGTTTCGGCAATTTTACCGCCGTCGACAAGGTGAGCTTCACCATCGAGCGCGGCGAGATTTTCGGCTTCGTCGGCTCGAATGGTTGCGGCAAGACGACAACGATGAAAATGCTGACCGGCTTGCTGGCGCCGAGCGAAGGCGAGGCGCTGTTGTTTGGGCAGCCGTTCGAAGCAGGCGACATGAGTGCGCGCTATCGCGTCGGTTACATGTCGCAATCGTTCTCGCTCTACACCGAACTGACAGTCCGGCAGAACCTCGATCTTCATGCTCACCTTTTCCATCTGACGGCCCAGAAGGCGAAGACGCGCATTGCCGAATTGGTCAAATGGTTCGGCCTTGAGGATTATCTCGATCAGCGCACCTTGGACCTGCCATTGGGGATAAGGCAGCGGCTTTCGCTGGCGGTGGCCATCGTCCACCAGCCGGAGATACTCATCCTCGACGAGCCAACTTCGGGCGTCGACCCGTTGGCGCGAGACCGGTTCTGGGAAGCGCTGATCGATCTGTCACGCAATCAACGCGTGACCATTTTCGTCTCGACCCATTTCATGAACGAGGCGGCGCGCTGCGATCGGATCTCTCTCATGGATTCGGGGCGCGTGCTCGCCACCGGCACGCCGGTGGAGCTCATCGAGGCCCGCAGCTCCGCTACACTCGAGGACGCCTTCATCAGCTGTCTCGAGGAGGCGACCGGATCGCGCGCTGCCGCGACCGACGTCCCTGCCCCATCGCAAGAAACCGCCGATCCGGCGCGAACGCCGGTGCCGGCGCGGTCTTTGTTCAGCCTGCAGCGCCTGTTCGCCTACACCATCCGGGAGACCCTGGAGCTCCTGCGCGACCCGATCCGGCTGGGGTTCGCCTTGTTCGGCACGGCGCTGCTGATGCTGGTGTTCGGATTTGGTATTTCCCACGACGTCAATAATCTAACCTTCGCGGTGCTCGATCACGACCAAAGCCATGAAAGCCGCGCCTATCTCGAGGAGCTAAGAGGCTCCAGCTACTTCGCAGAGAGGCCGCCACTCGCCGATTATGCCCAGCTCGAGAGGCGTCTGCAGAGCGGGGACATCGATGCGGCCGTTGAAATCCCGCCCGGCTTCGGCCGCGACATCATGCGCGGGCGTCCGGCCTGGGTCGGCGCCTGGGTCGACGGCGCCATGCCGTTCCGCGCCGAGACCATCCGCGGCTACCTGCAAGGTATGCATCAATTGTACCTGGCGGACCCGGCCGTGAAGACCACGCGAGCCGCCGCAGCGCCGCCGGCCGATATCGAACTCAGATTCAAATACAACCAGGATTTCGACAGCATCTACGCGATGGTGCCGTCGAGCATGTCGCTCTTGCTCGCGCTATTTCCGGCTATTCTGATGGCGCTTGCCATCGTGCGGGAAAAAGAACTCGGCTCGATCACCAATCTTTACGTAACTCCCGTCACGCGCATCGAGTTCCTGCTCGGCAAGCAGCTTCCCTATATCGGCGTGGCGATGACGAACTTTACCATCATGTTTCTGATGGCGCTGTTCGTGTTTCAGGTGCCGCTCAAAGGAAGCTTCCTTGCGCTTCTGCTAGGGGCCCTGATCTACGTCACGACGACGACAGGTTACGGCATGTTGATCTCGGCGTTCACAAAAACGCAAATCGCCGCGCTTTTCGGCACGGCCATTCTCACCAGTCTGCCGGCAACGCAGTTCTCCGGCATGTCGACACCAGTCTCCTCGCTTTCCGGGACCGCGCAGATCATGGGCCGCGCTTTTCCCATGACGTATTTCGTGCCGGTGAGCGTCGGCACATTTACCAAGGGCCTCGGTTTTTACGATCTTACCGCGGATTTGGTGGCCTTGAGCGTGTTCATCCCGCTCCTGACCGGGTTGAGTCTCCTGTTCCTGCGCAAGCAGGAACGCTAGGGAGACCCTCGATGAACAAATTCAAGAACATTTTCTGGCTCGGGACCAAGGAACTGCGCGGCTTCCTGCACGACTACGTCCTGCTGGCCTTGGTCATTTACGCGTTCACCTTCGCCGTGACCATGCAGGCGCGAAGCAATTCGCAAGAGGTCCACAACGCCTCGATCGCCATCGTCGACGAGGATCACTCCGAGCTCTCGCGCCGCATCGCCCATGCATTTTTGCCGCCGTTGTTCCAGGTGCCGCAGCTGATCGCCGAGCGGGACGTCGTGCCCTTGATGAACGAAGGAAGATATACCTTCGTCATCGATATTCCGCCCAACTTCGAGCGAGATGTTCTGCGCAGACGCCGGCCCATTCTCCAGATCGACGTCGACGCCACCACGATGGTGCAGGCCGGCCTCGGATCCGGCTATGCGCAGCAGATCGTCACCACCGAGATAGCGGACTTCCTCTCCAATGCGGAAGGCGCGCCGCTGTCGACGGTCAATCTCGATGTGCGCATCGCGTTCAATCCGAACATCACGACGGCATGGTTCACCGCCGTGATGGCGATCATCAACAATGTCAGCATGCTGGCGATCATTCTGGCCGGAGCGGCCATCGTCCGGGAGCGCGAGCACGGCACCATGGATCATCTCCTGGTCATGCCGCTGACGCCGTTCGAGATCGCCATGTCCAAGGTCTGGGCGAACGGCCTGGTGATCACCGTAGCGGTCGGCGTGTCGCTTTACGTCGTGGTGCGCGCAATAATCGGGATTCCGATCGCCGGCTCGATACCGCTCTTCCTGGTCGGCGTGGTGATCTACCTGTTCTTTGCAATCGCGATCGGCATCTTTCTGGGCACTGTGGCGCGGTCCATGCCACAGCTCGGCCTGCTCTACATGTTGGTCTATATGCCCATGAACATGCTCTCCGGCGGAAATACTCCGCTGGAAAGCATGCCGCCGTGGCTGGCGACGGCGATGCAGGCCTCGCCCTCGACGCATTTCGTCTCGTTTGCGGAATCTATCCTCTATCGCGGTGCCGGCATCGAGGTGGTCTGGCCGCAATTCGTCTTTGTCGCGCTGATCGGCGGACTATTTTTCGGTCTCGCCATTCTCCGCTTCCGGAGCGTCGCTGCGCAGGCGACGTAGCGATGGCGGAGCAAGTTTGATGACCCGGCAATTCAGCCTTGAAGAACGTAGGTCCCCGGGGCGTCGGCAAGCAAAGCCAGGTCCGATGAAGAGGTGCCGAGCGGCGGCGGCCGCGTCGGCGCGCCGGAGCGACTGTTGAGCCAAGCGACCCATTCCGGCCACCACGAACCGTCCTTACGTCGCGCCATGATCAGATAGTGCTCCGGATCGAGATAACGATCGCCGGCCTTTTTAGCAGCGACTCGATAGCTGCGTCCGGGATGACCGGGTTCCGATACGATCCCCGCATTATGGCCGCCGGTGGCGAGCACATAAGTGACTTCGGTATCGGTTTGCAGATTGATCTTATAGGTCGAACGCCACGGCGCGACGTGGTCCAATTCCGTGCCGACAGCAAAGACCGGCACGCGAACATCGGCGAGCGCGATCGGTTTGTCGCCGACCATGAAACGGCCTTCGGCGAGTTCGTTATCGAGAAAAAGCTTGCGCAGATATTCCGAATGCATCCGGCAAGGCAGCCGTGTCGCATCGGCGTTCCAGGCCATCAGGTCGGTCATCTCCTCGCGTTCGCCGAGCAGGTAATCGTGCACCATGCGGGACCAGACCAGGTCGCTCGAGCGGAGCATCTGGAATGCCCCGGCCATCTGCCGGCTATCGAGGAAACCCTGAGACCACATCATGTCTTCGAGGAAAGCGAGCTGGCTCTCGTCAATGAACAGCGTCAATTCGCCGGCCTCGGTGAAATCGGTCTGCGCGGCGAACATCGTCTTGCTGGCAAGCCGATCGTCGCCGTCTCGCGCCATCGCCGCGGCCGCGATCGACAACAGCGTGCCGCCGAGACAATAGCCGGCGGCATGGACCTTGCGGCCCGGTACGATCGCATTCACCGCGTCGAGCGCATTCATGACCCCCAGCGTGCGATAATCGTCCATGCCGAGGTCGCGATCTTGCGGTCCGGGATTGTTCCAGGAGATCATGAACACCGTAAAGCCCTGCTCGGTCAGGTACTTCACGAGCGAATTCTGCGGCGAAAGATCGAGGATGTAATATTTCATGATCCAGGCGGGCACGATCAGGATAGGCTCGGGCCGCACTTGCGCGGTGGCCGGCGCGTATTGAATGAGTTCGATAAGCTTATTGCGGAAGACGATCTTGCCGGGCGTCGCCGCGACATCGCGGCCGACAACGAAGCGCTCGCAACCGGCTGGCTTCTTGCCGCCCACAGCGCGTTCCCAGTCGGCAACGAAATTTTGTAACCCGCGCACCAGATTGAGGCCGCCGCTCAAGATCGTGCGCCGCAGGATTTCGGGATTGGTCAGCGGAAAGTTCGATGGTGCGACCATGTCGAGAATTTGACGAGCCGTGAACGCAACCATCTCCTCATGTTTTTTGGAGACACCGCGTATCCCGGTGGTGGCGTTGTGCCACCACTGCTGTTGCAGCAAAAAGGCCTGAGAGATGAAATTGAATGGCCATTTTTGCCAGGAGTCGGCGGCAAAGCGATGGTCTTGCGGCAGCGGTTCGATACAGCTTGGCGTGTCGCCGCCGTCGATCACGTAGCGATAGGCGTAGTTCTCAAACCGAACCGCCTTGCGCACCGTTTTGTCCACGAGCTGCGCCTGCTTGCCCGGCGCAGCAGCGAGATGCGTCGCCCAATCCGAATAGGCCTGAATCAGGGCTGCCGGCGAGAGCCCGCCGGTAAAGCGCGCAAGAGCGGCATGCAGCGAGCGGTCGGTAAAATCCTCAATCGCAGCGGCCGTTGGCGAATCGCCGTCGCGCTCCGGAATTCTCGATACGCTGGGCAGGCTTGACTTCTTTGGAGCGCTTGGCGCGGCCACCGCGGCGTCTGTCGCGGCTTTTTTCAAGGTCTGGATCGACTGAACCATCCGACAGCCTGCGCTCGGCACCCCACGCCATCTAACGTTCCGCGGCCGCCAACCGCTTTGATTTAGGTCAAGCTATCCATGACGTGATCGCGACTTGAAGCCGCCCCGCATCGGTCACACGGACGTAATGAAGTGGGTCTTTGCTGAGTCACCGGCGTTGAAACCGACCGCGCGGCCAGTTCGCCTTTCGCAAGCTCCAACGCCCGTCGACAGGAGAACACCATGAAAGCAGCCGATGTCATGATTCGCGACGTCATTGTGGTGAAACCCGACGACGAGATGGACGAGGCGATCAAGCTTCTTGGCGACTACGACATCAGCGCACTGCCCGTCATCGACGATGACGGCAAGCTGGTCGGCGTACTCAGTGAAGCCGACCTGCTCCACCGCGCCGAGATCGGCACCGAAAAACAGCACCCCTGGTGGCTTGAAGCGGTGATGCCAGCTTCCAAACTGGCGGACGAATTCGCCAAGTCGCACGGCCGCCGCGTCGATGAGATCATGACGACCGAACTCGTGACCGCGACGCCGGACGCGACGCTGAGCGAAATCGCGATGTTGCTCGAAAGGCACCGCATCAAACGCGTCCCGATCTTGGAGGATGGCGAACTCGTCGGCATCGTCAGCCGATCGAATCTGATCCAGGCCTTGGCGTCATCGCAGGCACAGACCCACAGTGTCGACGCCGAGCCCGGTTCGGACCGCAAAATCCGGCTCGATCTGCTCAACCGGCTGGACGATCAGAAATGGACCGACTTCGGCGAACGCAACGTCATCGTCAATGACGGCATCGTTCATCTTTGGGGCCTAGTCAGCACCGAGGCCGAACACAAAGCCTTAGTGGCTCTCGCCGAAGAGGTCCCTGGCGTCGTCAGCGTCCTCGACGAGACGATCCCGGCCTATTGAGTGCCGGCAGAGCATATAGCCCGATCTCGCTTGCCTTGCCGCGCAAGTGTAGCGGGCCCGATTGAAGATTGCCGCCGAAGCGAGGACGCGATGGCCGGCGACCCGGCAGAATCTGGTTTCTAGACCGCAACCTTGCGGAGAAAGCCTTCGACCTTTTCCCGCAGGTTTCTCGCCGTTTCGTCGGCGGCGTGTGACCCGACCAGCACCGTGTCCGCTGAATGATCGGTCTTGGCGATAGCACCTACGATCTTTTCAAGAGTGGAAGAGACCCCTCTGGTTCCCTCTACCGCATCCTCGACGTTGCGCGAAATTTCGCCGGTGGCGAGACTCTGCTGGCCGACCGAAGCCGCGACCGCGGAGGTGTATTTTTCGATCTCCTGCATGCGCCCCGTAATGCGTCGGATTGCCTCGACGGCGCCGCCCGTTGAGCCTTGAACGGCCAGAATTTGCGCGGCAATTTCTTCGGTCGCCTTGGCTGTCTGCACCGCGAGCGATTTGACTTCGGAGGCGACCACCGCAAATCCCCGTCCGGCTTCGCCGGCGCGGGCCGCCTCGATCGTGGCATTGAGCGCGAGCAGATTGGTTTGTCCCGCGATGTTATGGATCAACTTGACGACGTCGCCGATATTTCGCGCGGCTTGCGCCAGCCCGCCAATTTCTTCATTCGTGACTTGCGCCTCGGCTACGGCTTTGCGCGCGATGTCGGCAGCCTGGTTGAGCTGCCGGTTGATTTCCGAAATCGAATTCTCCAGTTCGACTGCCGCGCTTGCAGCCGACCCAACGTTGCAAGCCGCCTTGTTCGACGCGATCACAACGCCGGCGGACTGCTTCGACGCGGCATTGGACGACGTCGAAAGTTCCGCGGCGATGGCTTTCAGTTCGGCAGCCCCGTCTTTGACCGACGTCAATATGGCTTCAACATTCTCACGGAACGCCTTTATCGCGGCGTCGATCTCGGCCCGGCGCTTTTCCTGCTCGGCGCGAGAGGCGCTCTCGGTGATGTCCTCGTGTACCGCGACCCAGCCGCCCTCGATCATCGGTTGCCTGGTAACGCGGATCAACCGCCCATCGGCAAGCAGATCAACCCGGCTTGAGGCCGCATTCGACGACAACCGGTCCAATTCGTTCAGTTTCTTCTCGGCGGCAACGGCGCTCGTTTCACCCGCGAGGATACCGTTATGAACGCGATGGGCGATGATGGCACCATGCGACGCGCCGATTTTCAATAGCTCCGGCGGCAAGCGATAGAGCCTGGCGTAACGATCATTCCACATGACCAGACGCTTTTCCGCATCGAACATGCACAAGCCATGTGTCATGTTTTCAAGCGCGGCGCTGAACCGCACGTTTGTCCGCTCGAGCGACCACTGGCGGCGGATATTCATGGCGACGGCCGTCGCAACCAGCAGCGTCAGTACAATCGTTATGACAAAATAAATGACGCGATGGAGTCTGTAATCGGCGAAAATATGGCTCTCGTCTTCGCCCACAGTGATGATCAAAGGGTACCCGTGGACGGTGCGATAGGAGACCAGCCGGTTGATAACGTCTACGCCGC
The DNA here is from genome assembly GCA_049519075.1 of Xanthobacteraceae bacterium. Lineage (GTDB taxonomy): Bacteria > Pseudomonadota > Alphaproteobacteria > Rhizobiales > Xanthobacteraceae > BOG-931. The sequence goes on from JBEKRD010000002.1 coordinate 10,714, forward strand.
CGCCCCAAAAGTATCCGGCCGGCGCTCCGGCTAGAGCCTTCGACATCACCGGCGTCATATTGATTGGCGGCGCCGCGAATCCGTAAGCGGCGCGAAGCACACCATCAAGCCCCCGCACAGCGATGTTGCTCTGCTCTCCGAGGTCGATAGACTCATAGAACTGTTTTGCGAATTCCGGATCAATCGAAGCGACGATGACGCCACTGAAGCTACCATCGGGCTTGCGCAGTCGGCGGGACAATTGGATCGACAGCTTTCCCGACGCGCGTCCGACGACCGGTTTGCCGATAAATAATTCGTCCGCCTTGGCATCGACCAGCGCTTTGAAATGCTCACGGTCGCCAAGATAAAGCGGCGCGCCGGTGTATTCCGAGGTTGACGACAACATGTAGCCGTCCGCGCCGATCAAGCTGGCCTGGATTGTCACGTCGCCGACCAGAAGCGTTTTATCTGCCAAACGGCTTAAGTCGAAGTGCTCTGGATTCTCCTCGTAGGCCTGGCGCAACAGCAACATCGTCCGATCGACGCTTTTGAAGAGCCCGATTGTTGTCTGCTCGAACAGCCGAGCCGCGGCGCTGCCGCGCTCGATGGCGACGTCTATCACCTTGGCGCGCTCGATAGACAGTTGATAGGAGAGGCCGATCCAGAATACAGAGATAATCGCCGCGCCAATTATCGGAGCGGGTTGCATTAAGGAGCGAAGCCACTGGAGGGTGCGTGGATATCTCATTCGCGTCGATCGTTCGATTTTAGGACCGTCATTGTTAGTAAAAACTCATTAAGCTCTCCTTTAGCGTGCGTCGGTCGCGCCGCGCCAATCACGCACAGCCGGCATGCTCTGAAGCGCCGGCTAAACGCCGCCTATGAAGCCGGCTCCGTGGATCGGCCGCGCTTTGCAAGGCCCGCGTGCCGGAACTAGCCGCCGAAGAACCTCAATTGGAACAATTGACCTAGCTCAATGCGCTTTTTCGCCCGGCGCTCCATCTTGCTACCTGGAAGCGTCGCCGGGCGTCCTTGCTGGCGCGAGTGCGGGATTTACCGCGATACCTCCGGGACACATGATTCATGTTTCAAGTGCGCATCCATGGAAGGGGCGGCCAGGGGGTTGTGACCGCGGCTGAGATGCTGTCGGTGGCGGCGTTTTTGGAAGGCGCCCATGCCCAGGCATTTCCAAGCTTCGGCTCCGAGCGCATGGGCGCGCCGGTGATTTCGTTCTGCCGTATCGACGATAAGGAAATCCGGCTGCGCGAGCCGATCATGGAGCCTGATGCCGTGATCGTGCAGGACCCTACCTTGTTCAAAGTGATCGACGTGTTCCAGGGGCTGAAGCCCTCCGGCTATCTGTTGGTCAATAGCAATCGCAGCCTCAGCGAGCTGCATCTCGATAAGATCGTCAGCCAGCTGCCCATGGGACACGCGCTCACCGTGCCGGCGTCGGAGCTGGCGCTCAAGCATGTCGGACGGCCGCTGCCCAATGCGGCGCTGCTCGGCGCTTTTGCCGGTCTCACCCATGTCGTCGAATTGAAATCGGTGGTCGCCGCGATCGGCGAAGCATTCTCCAAAAAGATTGCGGCGGGAAATATCGCCGCCGCCACTGCCGCCTATGATGCCGTCGCTGGCGCTGCCGCGGCGGCGTGAGGAATCATCGCCATGCTCAAGCAGATCGAAGGTTCGCGGGCTATGGCCGAGGCGATCGGGCTGTGCCGGCCCGAAGTGATTTGCGCCTACCCGATCACGCCGCAAACCCACATCGTCGAGGGTCTCGGTGAGATGGTGAAGAAGGGCGAAATCGCCAATTGCGAATTCATCAATGTCGAGTCGGAATTTGCCGCGCTGTCGGTCGCGATCGGCGCTTCGGCCGCCGGCGCGCGCGCCTATACGGCCACGGCTAGCCAAGGCCTCCTTTATATGGCGGAGGCCGTCTACAACGCCTCCGGTCTCGGCCTGCCGATCGTGATGACGCTCGGCAACCGCGCGATCGGCGCACCGATCAACATCTGGAACGATCACTCCGACGCGATGGCAGTGTGCGATTCCGGTTGGATGCAGCTGTTCGCCGAGACCAATCAGGAAGCCGCCGACCTGCATATCCAGGCCTTTCGTCTCGCCGAGGAACTGTCGATGCCGGTGATGGTCTGTGTCGACGGTTTCATTCTCACCCATGCGGTCGAGAGGGTGGACATTCCCGATCAGGCCGCGGTCGACGCTTATCTGCCGCCCTACGATCCGGTCCAGGTGCTCGATCCGCGCGATCCGGTATCGATCGGAGCCATGGTCGGGCCGGAAGCCTTCACCGAAGTGCGTTATCTGCAACACTATAAGCAGACGCTGGCGCTGCGCCTGATCCCCGAATTCGCCGCCGCGTTCAAAACCCAGTTCGGCCGCGACAGCGGCGGGCTGTTGCGGTCCTATCGCGCCGACGACGCCGAATTGATCGTCGTCGCCATGGGATCGGTGAACGGCACCATCAAGGACACCATCGACGAGATGCGGGCCCAAGGCGTGTCGATCGGCCTGGTGACGCTGGTGGCGTTCCGGCCGTTTCCGACCGCGGCGCTGCGCGACAAACTGGTGCGGGCGCGCAACGTCGTAGTGATCGAGAAAAGTCTCGCGGTCGGCATGGGCGGCCCGCTCGCCAACAATGTCGATCTCGCTTTGCGCAACGTGGAAGCCGCGCCGCAGGTGCATTCGGTGATTGCCGGCCTCGGCGGCCGGCCGATCACGCGCGAGGCGCTGCATCGCGTGCTGCGCCAAGCCGTGTCGCAGCCATGGGAAGGCTCGCATTTCCTCGATCTCAACGAGACAATCATCGCCAAGGAACTGCATTACGTGCGCAAGGTGCGGCGCTCCGGACCGACCGCCGAAAATCTGTTGCGGCGTCTCGGCCAAGCCGCCGAACAACCCGTCGGGTGAGGGAGACAACCGTGAACGAACTCACGCCGATATTGGACGCCACCCAGAAGCTCCGCTTCTATCAGAAGGGTACCTTCACGGTCGGCAACCGTTTGGTATCGGAACAACAGCGCGCGGTGCAGGCGTCGATCAACCGCGCCAATGCGCTGACCTGCGGACACCGCGCCTGCCAAGGCTGCGGCGAGGCGCTGGGCGCCCGCTATGCCATCGACGCCGCGATGCGCGCCACCAACGGCAATCTGATCGCCGCCAACGCCACCGGCTGCCTAGAAGTGTTTACTACGCCCTATCCCGAAACCTCGTGGCAGACGCCATGGATGCATTCGCTGTTTGGCAATGCCGCGGCGGTGGCGACCGGAATTGCGGCTGCCATGCGGGTAAAGGGCCGCCCCGAGGTACGCGCGATCGCCCAGGGCGGCGATGGCGGCACCACCGATATCGGCTTCGGCTGTCTGTCGGGCATGTTCGAGCGCAACGATGACGTTTTATATATTTGCTACGACAACGAAGCTTACATGAACACCGGCGTACAGCGGTCGTCGGCGACGCCGCCGGCCGCGCGCACCGCGACGACGCCGGCCATGGGCAAGGAGCCGGGAAACGTCTTTGGCACCGGCAAGAGCGTGCCGAAAATCGCGGTTGCCCACGGCATTCCCTATGTCGCCACCGCGACCGTCGCCGATCTGCACGATCTCGAACGCAAGGTCATCAAGGCGATGGAGATTCATGGCGCCCGCTACATTCACATCCATGTGCCTTGTCCGCTCGGCTGGGGCTCGGCCTCGCAGGATACGATCCGCCTGGCGCGACTCGCGGTCGAATGCGGGCTGTTCCCGGTGTTCGAAGCCGAGCACGGCGTCGTGACCGCCAGCCGAAAAATCCGCGAGCAGGTGCCGGTCCAGGATTATCTGAAACCGCAGCGGCGCTTTGCCCATCTCTTCACTTCGGACGAAGGCAAACAGCGCCTCGCTCACGTGCAAGCGATCGCCGACCGCAATATCGCCGAATATCATCTGCTCGGCGATGAGGGAGACGCGTGATGGAGCATCCCTTCGCCATCAGCCTCGATGTCGGCTCGAGCCTGGCCAATCAAACCGGTTCGTGGCGCACCTCGCGGCCGGTCTATGTCGACCGGCTGCCGCCCTGCAATAACGCCTGTCCGGCCGGCGAGAATATCCAGAGCTGGCTCTACCACGCCGAATCCGGCGACTACGAAACCGCCTGGCGCGCCTTGACCGCCGACAATCCGCTCCCGGCGGTGATGGGCCGGGTCTGCTATCACCCGTGCGAAACCGCCTGCAATCGCGTGCAAATCGACGAGGCGGTCGGCATCAATTCGGTCGAACGCTTCCTCGGCGACATTGCGATCAAGAACCGCTGGCGTTTCGCTCAGCCGCCGGCCGAGAGCGGCAAGCGCGTGCTGGTGGTCGGCGCCGGACCTTCGGGTCTCGCCGCGGCTTATCACTTGCGGCGGATCGGTCATGCGGTGGAAATCCACGAGGCCGGCCCCTTTGCCGGCGGCATGATGCGGTTCGGCATTCCGAAATATCGTCTGCCGCGCGAGGTGCTCGATGCCGAGATCGATCGCATTCTCGATCTCGGCGTGGTGCTCAAGCTCAACGCCAAGGTCGACCGCATCGTCGACAGCATGGCGTCAGGCGGCTTCGATGCCGCGTTCCTCGCCGTCGGCGCGCATATCGGCAAGCGCTCTTTTATTCCGGCCGGGTCGGCCGCGAAGATTCTCGATGCGGTTGCGCTACTGCGCTCTATGGAAGGCGAGAACCAGCCACTGCTCGGACGGCGCGTCGTCGTCTACGGCGGCGGCAACACCGCCATCGACGCCGCGCGCACCGCCAAGCGGCTCGGCGCCACCGAGGCGATCATCGTTTATCGGCGTACCCGCGACCGCATGCCGGCGCACGACTTCGAGGTCGAGGAGGCCTTACAGGAAGGCATCATGATGAAATGGCTCTCGACCATCAAACGCATGGACGAGGGCGTGCTCACCGTCGAAAAGATGAAGCTCGACGACAAAGGTTTCCCGCAGCCGACCGGAGAGCTGGAGACGCTGGAGGCCGACTCGCTGGTTCTGGCGCTCGGCCAGGACGTCGATCTGGCGCTGCTCGACGGCGTGCCCGGGCTTGAAATCAAAGACGGTACCGTGCGGGTCGGCGCCAACATGATGACGGGCTATGCCGGCATTTTCGCCGGCGGCGACATGGTGCCGTCCGAACGCACCGTCACGGTCGCGGTCGGTCACGGAAAAAAGGCGGCGCGCCACATCGACGCCTGGCTGCGCGGCGCCGCCTACGCGCCGGTGCAACCGCACGAACTGGCGAGCATCGACAAGCTCAACACCTGGTACTACGCCGACGCGCCGAAAACAGTGCGACCGATGCTGGAAGTCGCGCGACGGCAATCGACCTTCGAGGAGGTGCAGGGCGGCCTCGACGAGACCAATGCGCTCTACGAGGCGCGGCGCTGCCTGTCCTGCGGCAATTGCTTTGAATGCGACAACTGCTACGGCGTCTGCCCGGACAACGCCGTGATCAAGCTCGGCCCCGGCAAACGCTTTCAGTTCAATTACGACTACTGCAAGGGCTGCGGCATCTGCGCCCAGGAATGCCCGTGCGGCGCCATCGCGATGGTGCCGGAGGAAATCTGATTCATTCGGCGTGCGTGCAATGACCGACGCAGGAGGATTCGATGCAAGACACCGACGTTGACCCGACCTTACGCGACGAGCTTCTGGAAATGCGAGCGTCGCTCCTCGGCCTCGCACTTGATGCGCTAGAAACCGGCGGCGTCGCGGTCGACACCATCAGGCGGCAATGCAAACACTGCGCCTTCGGCAAGGCCTGCGAGCTCGACCTCAGGCGCGATCCCAACGATCCGGTGTGGGAGACCTATTGTCCGAACACGGCGACGCTGATTGCGCTCGCCAGAGGCTCCGCGGCGCCCTAGACCCCGGAATCGATCAGATCGACGCGGTGCGGCCGTCAGGGCAAAACCGCACGTGAATTTGGCTGCGGTGGTTACGTCTCAGATGGGGCGCCGGGCCGCGCACCACCCTTGAGGCCTTGCACCACGGCGTCGATGTCCTTGGGATAAAAGGGCTTCGGCAGAAACGCGACTGCCCCTGCCGCGTGCGCCCGTTTGGCGACCGTATCGTCCTCGTGCGATGTCATGACGACGACGTCCAGCTGCGGAAATTTGCCTTTGATCTGTACCAGCGTGTCGATGCCGTTAAGACCGGGCATATTGTAGTCGAGAAAAATCAGGTCGAATTTGCCGCTATTGATCTGTTCGATCGCCGCGGCACCGTCCTGAGCTTCGGCCAGATCCACGGGGAAGTGGCTTGCCTCCAGGACCTTTCTGACGATGCATCGCATTGTGGCGGAATCGTCGACAATCAGAACTTGGCGGGAGGCCTGCGCGGGACCGGGAGACGCCGGGGCAGCGTCGACGCCGTCTTTCACACGCGACGGTTCGGAATATCGTGAGGGGTCGCCTAACGTGGCGAGTCTATCTGAAGCCAAAGACAATCCCTTTCCGCTTTTCGCATTTCCACAATGGCTCGCACCGGAGCCCTACGCTTTCCGATGCCCTCGTTCATAACGCTGTGCCGTTAGAGATATGTAAAAATCAGTATAGAAATTCGCCCCGGCATCGACCCTAAAAGGTATCATAGTGGGGCGGAGCGTCCGGAGACGTACGCAATCGGCAAACCCGCGTCATTCAAATCTCTGAGCGCAGCGCGCTACGAAATTTTCTGTCGCGTTTGATGTGCCATTCCCGGCTCATCGCCTCATTGCGGGTCTTGCAACGCTCGGAGTACAGCAGAGTCCATTCCCGCCCGCGGGTCGATTTGGCACCGGTTCCCGCATTGTGTTGTTGAAGACGCCTTTGCAGCTCGGTCGTCCAGCCAACATAGGTGCGGCGGTCGCTTTCACGTCGGCTCCCGAGCACATAAACGAAAAAGCGCGTGGGGCGCTTCGGGCGCGAGCGCTTCGGCTCTGGTGGCTTTCGTCCGACGCGCGCTCTCACCGGCGCAAGACGCCAATGGACGAAGGTACAGCTTCGACATTCATACGTCGCCCGACAAGTGATAGTCTTTCATTGAGGCACGAGCGACAGCTTGCCGTAGCCGGCCTCAATGCAAAGCTCCTCGTAATGGACATTTGTTTTCAGTTGGTCGCCGGTCGCGTTGTCGGCCAAAATGCCATCAAGCGTGCCGCTCGTATATTGCCCCTTCGCATCGGGGTACAGCGTGGCGTGAAACATCTGATAGCCGGTATATGCGCCATACGAATTTTTGCTGTTCACAATCCCACAGTATTCGGTGCTTGCCGTGTTCGGTGCGTACCAAACAGGACCCCATTGGAACTGGGCCGAACCAGGGTCCTTGAAGGTCCGCGACAACACATGGCCCAAGGTCGCCTTCTCTGTGGCCAACAGGTCGCGGCTCAGTAAGCCGGGGCGTGCAGTCGTCACGGCCGTAGCGGATGGCGTCGAACCGGCGCAGCCACCTTGAAAGCACCCGACCATGGCAACAAGACAGAACGCTCTATAGCGCACCTTTAGCTAACTCCGCCCCGTAATGCCGATCCCCCCTCGCGTGACCAAACGTAGCGGACACGTCCCATGCTCGCAAGGTTGCAAAGGCGTTGATTACGCCTTGCCCGAGTGCAGCACGAGGGGATCAAACTAACTATTGGGGGAAGTTTAGTTGGCGCTCCCTAGGGGACTCGAACCCCTGTTTTCGCCGTGAGAGGGCGACGTCCTGGGCCGCTAGACGAAGGGAGCGTAGGGTTGAAATAAACGCGATGGCGCCGCCATGCAAGCGCGTTTCGGACGACGCGCTCTGGGGCGCGCCCCGTTGCGACGAGGCATGGGATATTGCCGGGCAGATCGTGTAAGAATAGACCGACCGGGCGACAGATCATGACGCGACCTTGGCGACTGATAATCTGCGCGACCGTGGTCCTCGGCTTTGCCGGGTGCCCGGCCCGCGCCGATGTGGGCTTCGATCGGCCCGGCGGCGATTATGACAAATTCACCGTCAAATCCGGCGATCCGTCCGAGTGTTCGTCGCGCTGCGAGCGCGACGCGCGCTGCCGCGCCTGGGCCTTCTCCTATCCGCGCACCCAGCAAGTCGAGGCGGTCTGCTGGCTGAAGAACCACGTGCCGCCGCGCGTGCCAAACCAGTGCTGCGTCTCCGCGGTGCGCGGCGCGGGCTTAAACGAGCCGATCTCCAAGGATCTGGAATACGGTATCGATCGCGCCGGCGGCGATTACCGGTCGTTCGAAACCCCGCCGGAGGGTACCGGCGCGGCCTGCGCCAAGGCGTGCAAGGACGAGAGCCGCTGCCGGGCCTGGACTTATCTGCGCCCGGGCTATCAAGGCGCCGCGGCGCACTGTTATCTCAAGGCGAAAATTCCGTTGCCGCGGCACCACCCGTGCTGCATGTCCGGCGTCATCCGCTAGATCTGAGTGCGGGTTTCAGCGCGCATACAAATAGCGGATGAGTGTCCGGCCGACATCGGCCAGTTTTTCCGCCGAGCATTTGTCGATGGTGTCTTCGGTGGTGTTGAACCACGGATCGTATTCGAAATCGATGACGAGGAAGCTCGGGATGCCGGCACGGACGAGCGCGGTCTGATCGTCGCCAACCGGGTAAGTCGTCGGTGTATTCAGGAACACGGACGGCGCAATCGCCGAGCCGATGTTCCAGAATTTCACCGTCTCGCTCCTTGCATTGGCAAGCGAATACAGTTCCGGGCTGAGTTTGAGATCGCGGTAGCAGACCATATCGAAGACGACGCCGGCTTCGGGCTTGCGGCTCGAATAGAAATCGCCGAGATGTGCCGCGAAATAGGGCGACCCGAGCGCAAACCAGTGGGCGTCGCCGGCGCCGAGCGATTTGGGCCCCTCCTCGCCGTCGAAAAAGATCATATCGATGCCGAATGGCGGCGGCGGCAGTCCGGCGAGCGTGCGCGCGGTCTCCAACAGCACCGCGACGCCGGACGCGGAATTGTTGGCGCCAGGCATCGGCGCGTCCGGGCGCTTGGCGTCGCGGTAGGCATGAACGATGCTGTCATAATGCGTGGCGACGATGACGCGGCGCGGATTGGCCGGATCGAGCCGCGCCACGAGATTTGTCAGCGCATGCTCGACGCCGTCGTCGCCCCGATAGGTGAAGCGCTGCCTGGTGACCGCTTTGAGCGGCGTTGTCGCCAATTGGGCTTCGATATAGTCGATGGTCGCTTGATGGCCCGGCGTATCGAGCGAGCGCGGCGTGAATGCGAGTTGCGCTGCGATATCGGCCATGGCCCGCGTGCCGCTCCAGTTCGCCGTGACGACCTCGGGTGCTTGCGCCGCCGCCGGAGGGCGCGAGAGCAGGTCCGCGCCGGCAGCAATTGCGGCCGCCGCTGCAAGCACCGCAATCGGGTATAAACGCTTGCGCCTCACGGCGATTTCTTTCCGACGGGGAGAAACAAGATGCCGGCGCAAACGGCGAGCGCGACCGCATAGAGATATGTAATGGAGCGCGAGCCGATGGTCGGGATCAACAGGAAAGTCGTGACCAGCGTGCCGACGACGTTGCCGATGGTCGAAACGCCATAAACCAGCCCGGCCACGCCGCCGCTCTCCTCGGCGGACCGCGTCAGCAATCCGACCGCAACCGGCGAAAACGTGCCGAGGAGCGACAGCGGAACGAGCAAGAGGGCGGCCGAAGCAAGAAGGATCGCGCTCGGTCCGTCACCGATCGCCTCGAGGATCTTCGCCATGACCGGATCGGCCGTCGCCGGAACCAGCATCAGATAAATCGCCGCCAGGAGAATTGCGGTAGCGATGATGCGCGACGAATGATAGCGATCGACCACCGCGCCGCCGGCGAAGTAACCGATCGCCAGCGCGCACAGGACCGTCGAGATCAGGCTCGCCCAGGTGCCGATGCCGCCGCCGAAATAGGGAAACAAATAGCGGCTGCCCAGCATTTCGAATCCCATCAACACGCCGCCGACGACGAAGGCGTTACAGAAAATCAAAATCGTCAGCGCGCGATTTGCCGTCGTTACTGCCATTTTCGGTTATGCGCCTCTATGGCTTTGAGCGATTCGACCGGGGCGAAATCGTCGGTCAGGATCTTGGCGTTCTGGTTGATGACGGCGCCGCCGTCGATCGCGACTTGTCGCCGCTGCGCCAGCAAATCGTGGAGACTATAGCGCAAATTATAGGCGCTATCGCGCGCGCGCGCGGTGCGATCGAGCTCGTCGGCGGAGCGCTCCGGGCCGTCATAGGCGACGGTGACGACATTGCCGCCGGCGAGATAGAAATCGAGCTGCGGAAACACCGTGTGAATGGTTTTCACCGCCGAGTCGAACAGCATCGTCGACGGCTCGACATTCTGCGCCATCACGCCGCCGTCGGCGAGGTGAGCCTTGACGATCTCATAGAACTCTTTGGTCAACATATGAAACGGCACGAACGGCCCGCGATAGGCGTCGATCAGAATGATGTCGTAGCGGTCCTTCGATTCGTCGAGAAAGATGCGGCCGTCGCGATTGACGACCTGGAAGTTCGGCTCGTCCTTGATGCCGAAATATTTGTGCGACAATTCGACGACCACGGGATCGAGCTCGACCGACGTGACCGGAACCTGCGGCAGAAAGCGGTGCAGGTAGAACGACGTCCGCCCGCCGCCAAAGCCGATCTCGAGTATCGAATTGATATTCTTGGCGTAGAGCAGGCTCGCCGTCATGTAGCGGGTATATTCGACCGGCAGGTCGCGGTCGTCGAGCGTATTGAAAATGCTCTCGGTGTAAATGTTGCGGTTGTAGCCGAATGTCATGCTGACATTGGGCCCCTGACCGTAGACGTAAATATTATTGTAGAGCGACTCGCGCGATTCCAGGAGCTGGCGGAGTTCCTGCGCCGCGGCCGGATGAAACAGCGCCGCAGCGGCGACGGCGCCGGCAACGACGGTGCCGGCAATGACGGACCGAACGAATATCACGCTGCTTATCCTGTTTTGGCGGGCGAGACGGCAACGTCCGTTCGATCGAGGGACGCAAGATCGAAGCCTTGCCTTTGGGGGCGATCTGGCCGGGCGGACACTGCCCGGAGCACCAAAACCGGTCAAGATCATCCGCCGGATAGGGACGAAAAGTGAGCAAAGTGAGACCGGCGGATCGGCGCTGCAACAAGCGCGCGGTCACGGCTCGGTGGCGAAACGCAATTCCCCGATCGGCTTGAGCGTCTTGATGTCGAAGGTGCGCAATTCGCTCGCGCCACCGACATCGAGCAGGACCGCCACACGCCCGGCCGAGGCTGCCATCGAGATCACGCGCGCCCCTTTCGGCAGGGTGACAATGGCGTCGGTCGTGATTCCCCTGGCGGCGCCGGCAAATACCCGATAGCCGATGACGGTCACCACCGCCGCAATGGCAAGCGCGGTGGTGAGCCCTGATATGATCAGCATGGCCCGCGCCCGCGCGAACAGCCGGGTCGCATCGGGTCCGGCGGGCTCGGCGCCCGCTGATGGATTGCCACGCGGCTTGCCGGATAGAGTATTCATGACTGGATCGTCCATGAAGGTTGCCTCGTCCACACCGACGGCGGTGCAGGTCGCCGATGATGAAGCCGGCGGCCGGCTCGATCGCGTGCTGGCCCGGCATATCTCCGCCTTGTCGCGGACCCGGCTCAAGGCGCTGATCGAGGCCGGCGCCGTCGCGCTCGACGGCGAGACGATCCGCGATCCGAGCCATCGCGTCAATTCCGGCGCCGCCATCCGTGTCGAGGTACCGCCGCCGGAGCCGGCCAAACCCAAGCCCGAGCCGATCGCGCTCAACGTCGTCTACGAGGACGACGACATGATCGTTATCGACAAGCCGAAAAACCTTGTCGTGCACCCCGCCGCCGGACACTGGACCGGAACGTTGGTCAACGCGCTGATCGCCCATTGCGGCGACAGTCTCTCCGGCGTCGGCGGCGAGCGGCGACCCGGCATCGTGCATCGGCTCGACAAGGACACCACCGGCCTGATGGTGGTGGCCAAGAATGACGCCGCGCATCGAGCATTGGCGGCGCAATTCGCCGGCCATGGTCGCGACGGCGAGCCGTTCGAGCGCGGCTATCTCGCGTTTGCCTGGGGCGCTCCGGAGCGTCCGAGCGGCGTGATCGACCGGCCGATCGACCGCGATCAGCGCGCGCGCGACCGCATGGCGGTACGCGAAGGCGGCCGCGAGGCGGTCACGCATTGGCAGCTTCTTGAGACCTATGCCGGCCCGCCCGGTGTCCGGCGCGCCAGCAAACCCGAACGTTCCAACACCCCGGCGGCAAGCCTCCTCGCCTGCCGGCTCGAAACCGGCCGCACCCATCAGATTCGGGTGCATTTGGCCTCGATCGGCCACCCGCTGCTCGGAGACGAGATCTACGGGTCCGGATTCCGCACCAAATCGGCGCTTTTGCCGCCAAAAGCACAATTGGCGCTGGCCAGTCTTGGCAGACAGGCCCTCCATGCCTACATATTGACGGTCAAACACCCTTCGAGCGGCGAAATCCTTCGTTTTCGGTCGGAACTGCCGCCCGATCTCGCGCATTTGCGTGATGCGCTGGCCGGCGGTCGGGCCGCTGCCAGCGCCGAGGTTTCTGGCGATCAGTAAGGATTAACCGATTTCTCCGGTTTTCATAACGACTTAACCGAGATCAACGCAGCATCGCGCCGTTGTGATGCCGGTTCCCTTTCACTCGCCTGATTCGAACGTGTATGTTGCGGGTGCGAGATAATCATCCTGGCGCCGTCGGCTCGGGGAGCGGCGGCACCATCGCCCGCCGCTCCACGGGGGCATGAAGAAGGAGGGCGCTATCATGGCCCAGACTGCAGCACTGCCCATCTTGTCGGGCGAAACCGGCCTCACCCGGTATTTAGAAGAAATCCGGCGGTTCCCAATGTTGGAGCCGCAGGAAGAATTCATGCTGGCTAAAAGCTGGCGCGAGCACGGCGATCGTGACGCGGCGCACCGGCTTGTCACCAGCCATTTGCGGCTCGTCGCCAAGATCGCCATGGGCTATCGCGGCTACGGCCTGCCGATCTCTGAAGTGATCTCCGAAGGCAATGTCGGACTGATGCAGGCGGTCAAGCGCTTCGAACCCGACAAGGGCTTTCGGCTCGCGACTTATGCCATGTGGTGGATCAAGGCCGCGATCCAGGAATACATCCTGCGCTCATGGTCGCTCGTGAAAATGGGCACCACCGCCAATCAGAAGAAGCTGTTCTTCAATCTGCGCAAGGCCAAGAGCCGGATTTCCGCGCTCGACGAAGGCGATATGCGGCCGGACCAGGTCAAGATCATCGCCAAGCGTCTCGGCGTCACCGAGCAGGATGTCATCGATATGAACCGCCGGCTCGGCGGCGATGCCTCGCTCAACGCGCCGATCCGCGAAGACGGCGATTCCGGTGAGTGGATGGATTGGCTGGTCGACGATTCGGTCAGCCAGGAAAGCCGGCTTGCCGAGTCCGAGCAGTCGGATAATCGCCATAAGGCGCTCGGCGAAGCGCTATCGGTGCTCAACGATCGTGAACGCCGCATCTTCGAGGCGCGCCGGCTTGCCGACGATCCGATCACGCTCGAAGAGCTCGCCGACGAGTTCGGCGTGTCGCGCGAGCGTGTGCGTCAGATCGAGGTGCGCGCTTTCGAGAAGGTGCAGAAGGCGGTGAAGAACAACATCGCCCATATGGAAAATCCGCAGCACGCCGCGGCGGTCGCCGCGGCGGCGCACTAACACCTTCCGGCCTATCCCGCGATTCCGGCGAGCGACGCTTCGGCGCGGCGTTCAAAGATCACCGCGCCTTGCCGATGAGCGAGTTCGCGCGCGGTCGTGAAAGCCTGCCGCGCCTCGTGCTTGTTGGCTCGATTGAGCGCCAGCAGGCATTCCCCGCGCAGGCGATAAATTTCCGGCAGATAAAACCCGACGCCCGGCTCGTCGATAGCGGCGATGGCGCGATCGAGATGGGCGAGGCCGTCAGCGGGGCGGCTCGCGGCCAGCAGGACTTCAGCAGCCAGCCCCAGAAAGTATTGCGGCAGGGGACCGGACGCCGTGGCGCTGGCGATTTCCGCATCAACCAGGCGGGCGGCGTCGGCAACGCCGCCGCCAACCGCGGTAGCCCAGGCAGTGAGCAGCAAGCTGCCCGCGCGCCATGGTAACAGTCCGAACTTTTGCGCCAGTACCGCCGCGCGGCTGCCGGCCGCGAAGGCGCCATCACGATCACCGGCGATCTGTTGGCCGATGCTGAAATTGTGAAGCGCGTGGGCAAGCGTATTGGGATGATCGAGCGCCTCGGCAAGCGCAAGGCCACGCGCGATGCTTTTTGCCGCCTGCTCTGCCTCGCCGGACATTCGCAGCGCCACCGCGGCGCAGACGTCGGCGCAAACGCCGGGATCGTGGCCGCCGAAGGCGGGGCCAAGATGACCGTGGCGCTTCATGTCATAGATTTCGATACCGATCCGGCTGTTGTCCAAAGTTGCCGTCACATCGCCGCGGAAAAAAGCGGTGGACCACTGGCAATGGTAGGCTTCGAGCAACAGATCGCCGTCGCCGGAACTTTGCGCGAGCGCCACCAACTCGCTTGCCCGGTCGCGAGCGAGTGAGGTCTTGCGCCTGACGTTGGCGTTGAGCCACAAGCCCCATTTGGCTCTGAACGTGGCGGGTCTGTCGTGGATGGCTTCCGCGAGTTCCGCGGCGCGACGATTAGCGTCCTCCGCCTCGGCGCTTTGCAGACCGCGCGACACCATGAGCGCCGGGCCCAACTTGAGGAGAAAGCCCAATTGGTGGGGCGCTCGATCGGCCGCGTCGGGCAACGCCTCGGCAAATTTGAGGCCAGCCGAAAAATGCGCAATCGCTTCCTGATAAGCCGATCGACTCACCGCGCGGTCGCCGGCGCGCATGCGATAATCGCAGGCCGGACCGGCCAATCCGGCTTCGCCAAAATGATAGGCTAGGACTTCCGGCTCACTCGCCGCCAATTCTGGAAAGCGCTGTTCGACCGCGCGTGCGGTTCGCTCATGCCATTCGCGCCGCCGCACCAGCAGCAGGCTCTCATAGGCGGCGTCGCGCAGCAGCGCATGCTTGAAACTAAAGCCTCGCTCCACACCGCGCCCCTCCGGAAGCAGGATGCCGGCGGCGACCAGACTGGCCAGGGCGGCTTCGAGCCCCGCGCCATGCCGTGGCATGACCGCATCGAGTATCGCGAACGGAAATTGCCGACCCACGACGGCGGCGATTTGCGCCACCTCGCGCGCCTCGCCGAGGCGATCGAGCCTGGCCATCAGCGAATCCTTGAGCGTCGCCGGAACCGCCGCGCTGTCCTCGTTTGCCGATTCGATCACGCTCTTGGTCAACTCTTCGACAAACAGCGGCACGCCGTCGGTTTTCGCGACGATGGC
Source organism: Xanthobacteraceae bacterium (assembly GCA_049519075.1). Lineage (GTDB taxonomy): Bacteria > Pseudomonadota > Alphaproteobacteria > Rhizobiales > Xanthobacteraceae > BOG-931. Next base: position 26,076 of record JBEKRD010000002.1, read on the forward strand.
AGCGACCGTCTCCGCGGACACGCCATGCGAGGCGGCAACGTCGGCGACCAGCCGGGCGCATTCCGCGCGGCCGAGGCGCCCGAGCGTCAATAGCGTCGAATGCGGCCGCATTTGCCAAGGCGCCGTGAAATCCGGCCGCGCAGTTACCAAAACCAGCAATCTGGCCCGCCCGATGCTGTCGGTCAGGCGCGTCATCAATTCCAGCGTGGTGGCGTCGATCCAGTGGGCGTCTTCCACGATCAGAAGCACCGGACCGATGTCGCCGAAGGCGACTATCTCGTCGACCAATAGCGCAAGCATTGCCGCCTTGCGTTGTGCCGGATTGAGCGACGCGGGCACCGCGTGGCTCGTGTCCGCAATCGACAAGAGATCCGCCAGCAGCGGTATCGCCAGCGCGTCCGACGCGGCCCGTTGCGCGAACAACGCGCGGAGCTTGTCGATCCGCACGCCCGGCGAATCGTCGGCGGCGAAGTGGGCGGCGCGAGACAGCTGCTTGATCACCGGGAATAGCGAGCTGTCGCTGTAATAGGGCGAACACTGCAAATGGATGCGCGTATGCGGCTCGCCGGCAAGCGCTTGTTGGAGAGCCTCGAGCAAACGCGATTTGCCGATCCCGGCCTCGCCGATCAGCGTAACGATCTGGCCTTCGCCCAGGCGCGCCAGGCGCCAGCGATCAAGCAGCAGTCCCATTTCGTGCGCGCGGCCGATGAGTGGCAGAAAGCCGGTGCGGGCCGCGGCAAAGCGGCTTTCGATCGTCGCTTCGCATAACACGCGCCATGCCGGCACCGGACGTGGAAAGCCCTTCAACTCGTGTTGGCCGGCGGATTCGAGCGCGAACGATCCCCCGAGCAGATTTTGCGTAGCCTCGCTGATGAGAATCGTGTCGGGCGCGGCGAGCGTTTGAAGTCGCGCCGCCAGATTGGGGGTTTCGCCGACAATCGTGCGCTCTTGGGCGCTGCCGCTTCCGACGATTTCGCCGACCACGACCAGACCGGTGGCGATGCCGATCCGCGCCTGGACCGGCGTCCCATCGGGCAGCGTAATACCAGCAACTTCCGCCAAGATGCCGATGGCGGCGTGGACAGCGCGCTCCGCCGCATCCTCGAAAGCGCGCGGAAAGCCAAAATAAGCCAACACGCCATCGCCCATGAATTTCGCGACGAAGCCGCCAAACCGGCCGATCGCGCCGGCGGTCGCATCCTGGTAACGGCGGATCAACTGGCCTAGCAATTCCGGATCGAGGGTTCCCGACAGCGCGGTGGACCCGACCATATCGCAGAACAGCACCGTGACCTGACGCCGCTCGGCATCGCTCGACGGTTCGGCAGCCTTGGCTTGCGGCACGTCCGGCTTGGCACCCCCGCCGCCGAGCTCGGCAATCGCCTTGAGCAGCCGCCGACGATTGCCGAGCGACACGCCGAGTTTTTCCAGATCGCCTTCGTTCAACTCGGGCAGGATATCGAGATCGATATCATTCGCCGCGAACGCGTCGGCGTATTGCTCCAAATTGTTACGCCGCAACCAGTTGCGAAGATCGCTCATTCGCGCAGCGCTCCCTTCAGCGGCCAGCGGCAGGCGAGAATCATCGCGGCGGCAAGCGCAGCTATGCCGGCGACCATCAGAAAGAACTCCGGCTTCTCCATCCGGCTCCAATAGCTGCCGATATAACCGGACAAAAAACCGCCGGTGAAGCTCGTCGCCAGCCATACCCCCATCATCATCGACAGGATGCGTGTCGGCGCGAGTTTAGTCACCAGCGACAGGCCGACCGGGGAGATATAAAGCTCGCCCAGCGTCATGAAGACGATGGAGCCGAACACCCAGAGCCAGCTCGCCCGAACGCCGCCGGAGTGAGACGCGACATAGGCCATCACCAGATTGGCCGCGGCGACCCCGCAGCAGCCCAACGCCATTTTGGTGATGGTCAACGGCTCGGCGCCGCGCGCCGCCTGGCGCGCCCACAGCGCAATGACGAACGGCGTGAATGCAAAGATCATGAACGGATTGAAGGCGAGAAACCAGGTGGTCGGAATTTGCCCGGTCACGCCGAAGACGTTGATGCTGCGGTCGATATCGGCGTCGATCCACAAGATCGTCGTATTGCCGATCTGCTCGTAGGTCGCCCAGAACAATGTGGTCGGCACAAACAGTACGAGAAGCGCGATGATGGCGCGCCATTGTTCGCGGTCGAGCGGGCGGCGGTGGCGATCCGCCGCCGTCACCTTGTGCGACGCGGCTTTGTGCAGGTCATCTTGCGGCAACAGCGGCAGCGCGTAGAGATAGATCGAAAGCCCGATGCACATGCCGACGCCGGCCGCGGCAAAACCGTAATGCCAGCCGGCTTCCTCGCCGAGCGTGCCGCAGATGAGCGGCGCCAGGAAGGCGCCGACATTGATGCCGACATAGAAGATCGAATAGGCGCGGTCGCGGCGATGATCGCCCGGCGCGTAAAGTCCGCCGACCTGCGTCGAAATATTCGGCTTGAAGCAGCCTGAGCCGAGAATGAGCGCCAACAGCGCGAACAGAAACAGCTGCTCGACCGCCATCATGAAATGCCCGATCGCCATCAGCACCGCGCCGATGACGACGGTGCGGCGCTGACCCAGCACGCGGTCGGCGAGCAGCCCGCCGAAGATCGGCGTGAAATAGACGAGCCCGGTATAAGAGCCCCAGATCTGCGACGACAGCGGCTGCACGTCGAGCGGTCCGAACACGCCCTCAAGCGCGCGCTTGAACCCGAGCAAGCCTACGACATTGCCGGCGTGATCGGGCAGCAGCAGGTATTTTGTCATGTAGAGCACGAGCAGCGACCGCATGCCGTAATAGGAAAAGCGCTCCCACATTTCGGTGGTGAACAGGAAGGTCAGCCCGCGCGGATGGCCGAAGATCTCCGGGGCCGCGGCGTCAACTGGCAAAGCGTCAATGCCGTCAGCCAAAGTTGCAGACCTCCACCACTTGCGTCACGCCGCCGCCGGTGGTTTATCGCCAGCCGACGGCCCCATCATGACGACAGTCGATGATGACAACAACAATGGCCGAAAGCCATGACCATGGAGGACGCGATCCCGTGCCCATTCTCCGCCACCTGGCACTGCCCGGAGCATTTGCGCTGTTGCTCGGTTTTTGGGCGCTCACCACGACCGCACCGGCCGCCGAGCCGATCTCGCTGCACGTCAATACTTTCCGCTCCGCGCGCTCGCTGCCGTTCTATGTGGCAGCCGAACAGGGCATCTTTGCCAAGCGCGGCTTGAATGTCGCGCTCGAATTCACCGAAAGCTCGGAGCGCCAGCGCGCAGGCCTCGCCGACGGCTCGACCGACATCGTCCACTCAGCGGTCGACAATGCGGTGGCGATGATCGATGTCGCCAAGGTCGATATCGTCATCGTTTCCGGCGGCGACAGCGGCACCAACGAATTCTACGTACAGAACGCGATCAAGGATTTCGCCGATATCCGCGGCCATGCCGTGGCCGTCGATGCGACCAATACCGCCTATGCGCTCCAGGCGAAGAAGATTCTGCTGCAACACGGCCTCAAAGCCGGTGCCGATTACACGCTCAACCCGGTCGGCAACGGCACGCACCGGGTGCAGGCGCTCCTCACCGATGATCACAACGCCGGGGCGATCCTCAACGTGCCCTTTTCGCTCGAGGCCGCCGCTCACGGACTGCACAGCCTCGGCCGCACCACCGACCTGCTCGGCCCATACCAGGCAGACGGTGTCTTTGTGCGGCGAGCCTGGGCGCGGGAAAATTCGACCACGCTGGCAAATTATCTCGCCGGATTCGTCGAGGCCTTGCGCTGGTCGCTTGATCCGAAGAACCACGCCGCCGCCGTTGCGCTCCTGGTCGACAAGCTCAAGCTGCCGCAGGACATGGCTGAAAAATCCCTGACGCTGATCGCCGAACCCGGTTTCGGTTTCACGCGCGATGCCAAATTCGATATGGCCGGATTTAAGAACGTACTGACACTGCGCGCCGAGACCGAAGGCGGCACCGTCGCCGACCCGCAGCGCTATATCGATCTGTCCTATTACGACCATGCCATGAAGCTGGTGCAGGAATAAGGAAGCCATCATGTCTGCGACCTACCCCGAAGAAGCCAAGAACTTTCGCCGCCTCGGCCACGATGCGTCGGCGGCCTGGGGCGGCGGCAGCCTGGTTCAGGTGCACAAGGGCCATGCCTATGTCGGCGCGGTCGGCGGCTCGAGCTTCAACGGCCCCGAAGGCTTTACCGTGCACGACGTGCGCGACCCGCGGAAGCCGCACAAGGTCGGCGAATTCCGCGCGCCGCCCGGCGTGCATTGCCACAAGCTGCGCATTGTCGGCGACGATCTGCTCTACGTGAATTCGGAGCGGCTCTCCGGCGACAAGGGCAAGAACGCGCGCGCCGGCTTTTTCATCTTCGATATTTCAACGCCGGCAACGCCAAAGCCGATCGGCTTTTACGACATGCCCGGCTCCGGCCCGCATCGTTTCGGCGTCGACCTCAAACGCGGCCTCGCCTTCATGCCGAGCGACGCGCCGGGCTGGAAAAAACGGGTGATCTGGACGCTCGACATCAAGAATCCGCTCAAGCCCGAAGTGGTCAGCATCTGGGGCCTGCCGTGGATGAAAACCGATAGCGACGAGCTCGGCAACGATCCGATGCCGGCCGAGGAAGCGACAACGCTGCACGGACCGCCGATGATCCGCGGTAACCGCATGTATTGCGCCTGGTGGGGCGGCGGCATGGCGATCATCGACTGCACCGACCTGCGCGACATGAAACTTGTCGGCCACATCAAATGGTCGCCGCCGTTCCCGGGCTCGACGCATACCTGCTGGCCGATCGGCGACCGGCCCTATCTCGTCGTCACCGACGAGGCGCGCGGCAAGCAGAAATACTGGGACGCGCAATTCATGTGGATCATCGACGCGCGCGCGGAAACCAATCCGCTTCCGGTCGCGACCTTCATGCCCGACCGCGACAAATATTACGACCGCCCCGGCCGCTTCGGCGCACACAACATCTTGGAGCACCTGCCGGCGGAAGGGCCGTGGAAGGACATCGTGTTCCTGACTTATTTCAACGCCGGGCTGCGCGCCGTCGACGTCAGCGATCCGCTGCACCCGAAAGAGGTCGGCTGCTACGTGCCGGAAACTCCCGCCGGCTCGCCGGGCATCCAGTCGAACGACATCGGCTCAGACGACGAAGGGCGGCTTTATCTGATCGACCGCTGGGGCCAGGGCATGCATATTCTGGAGTATACGGGGTGACTTTTCTTCCGCCCCCGTGTGCTGGGGAGAGGTGATGTTCGCCCTGCCGCTCAACCGAGCGGTATACTCTGCTCGAACCGGAAGATGTTGTCGGGATCATATTTGCGCTTGATCTTGGACAGCAATGGCAGGTTGCTGCCGTAATAAGCATTCGCCCAGTTCGGCAATTCGCGGTTGGGGAAATTGACATAGGACTGCGGCAGCACGAAGCGCTGCATGTCGGAGAAATATTCGGTCAGCCAAGCCTGCTGTCTCTCGACCGTTTCCGGCTTGTCGAGCGGCGACCACGAAGCCTCCATCTCGAAAATATAGTTGGCGTTGCGATGGACGTAGGCCGTCTCCGCGGACGCCTTATCGCGCACCGCGCCGCCGATCGCGAACAGAATGCCCATGTTCTCCTGCAAGAGCGAGCCGCCCGGCCACTTCGTCATCCATTCCAGCATTTTATCCAGTCCGTCGGGCGACAGCGACTTGGCGACATAGGACGAGCGCAGATCGTACATTCCGTTGGGATCGTCGGTGACCAAATAGTCGCGCGCCTGCCAGTATTTCATCTGGCGAATATCCTGCTTGAGCGGCGTGACCAGACTGAAAGCCGGCGCCAGTGCCTCGCGCGCCCGCTCGATCGGACCGAAGTACAGGCCGAGCGTTGTCACCCGCAACTGCTCGCGGCCAGGCCGCGGGCCGGCGATGCTGGGAAACGCCTTGGTGCGGGTCGAGATTTGCGTGTCGTTGTCTTGCTGGATCTTCTGCAGCGTGGTCAAGAGTTCGACCTGGTTGCGGCCCGGCCACACGATGTTGAAGATGGTGACGTCGTCTTTGACGTTGTGCAGTTGGAACGTGAAAGAGGTGTTGACGCCGAAATTGCCGCCGCCGCCGCCGCGGAGCGCCCAGAACAGATCGTTGCTGTCGTCACTGCTCTTCGCCGTCACCAGACGGCCGTCGGCGAGCACGATATCGGTCTCGATGAGGCTGTCGCAGGTCAGCCCGGCATGGGTCGCGGAGAATCCCCAACCGCCGCCAAGAACCAGTCCGCTGGCTCCGACCGTCGGGCAGCGTCCTGAGGGCACGGCGAAATCCGTGCTGTTGAGGGCATCGGCCATATTCTGATTGTTGGCGCCGCACTGGATGGTAACGACCCCGGTATTGAGGTCTGCCGACGCTTTGTTCATGGATTTCAAGTCGATCAGTAGGCCGCGCGTCGTCGAGAAACCTGCATAATTGTGGCCGCCGGACCGGATTGCGAAGGGAACGTCGAACTCGCGCGCCCAGTTAATGCAGAGCTGAACGTCGCCAGCTGTCGCGCAGCGCGCTATGACCTCCGGCAAGATATCGGCGTAGCGCGCATTGTTTGGAGACGCCGCCAATGCGTAACCCATCTCGCCGGGCAGGATCAGGCGCCCGTGAAAATCGCGCCGCAGCGCATCGAGATTCCTGGGTGAGTGGATCGCCGGTTGCGCGAATGCCGGCGTGCGCAGCTCGATCACGCTGGCGGCGCCGAACGCCGCAGCAGCCTTGAGGAAGCGGCGGCGCGGCAGAAGCGTTACAGCGTTCATCGGGGTTTGCTTATCAACGAATGTGGCGCGTTCAACTTTAAATTTACGAACGCGACTTTACACTGTCAAGTCAGCAAGTGTGTTGGAATAAGCCGGGTGATTTTTCTCCCCCACCGCGCAACGCGGAGAGGGCACTTTCACACCTGCTTCTCTGCGGCGTGCCAATTCGACTCGTTGGGCGGCGGCTGCGGTGCGAAACCGAAGGTCTTCTCGAAGCGCTTGGTGTAATCCGGCCAGACCTGCGGATTGATGATGCGCGCGACCGGTTTGCCGTCGAGCGCGTCGAGCATCTGTTCGGCGGCGATCTTGCCCATATTGACGCGCGCCTCGCGGGTGACGCCTGCCATATGCGGGGTGGCGATGACATTGTCGAAGGCCAACAGCGGATGATCGGCCGGCGGCGGCTCCTTGTCCCAGACGTCGAGACCGGCACCGGCGATCTTCTTATTGCGCAGCGCCGCTTCCAGCGCCGCCTCGTCGTGAATGAAGCCGCGCGCCGTGGTGATGAAATAGGCATGCGGCTGCATCAGCGCATATTCGCGCGCGCCGATCATCCGGTGCGTCTGCGGCGTCAGCGGGCAATTGATCGAAACGAAATCGGCGCGCCGCAATAGCTCGTCGAGTTCCACCTTGGTCGCGTGACGCTTGCGCATCTCCTCGGCATCCACATAGGGATCGTAAGTGATCACCTGCATGCGAAACAGCGCGCTGCAGAGCTCGGCGACGCGCCGCCCGACGCTGCCAAGCCCGATAATGCCGATGGTCTTGCCGAACGCCTCGCGGCCGATGAAATCGACACGCTTGGTGAAGGCGCCGGCGCGCAAGGCGCGATCGTTCTCGCCGACGCGCTTGACCAATGCGAGCAGCATGCCGAGCACGTGCTCGGCGACAGCTTCCGCATTGCCGCCGGCTTGATTGACGACCAGGATGCCGCGCTCGGTGCAGGCCTTGACGTCGACGGTATCGTAACCGGCGCCGTTGGTCGAAATCACCAGGAGATTCGGGGTCTTTTTCAGGAGTTCGGCGCTGCAGTGGTAGTGCCCTGCCAGCTCGTCCCGGGTTGAACTGGTTTGATAGGCATGGGCCGCTGCGAGAATCGGCTCCGCCACCTCGGCAGGGCTGTCGTGCTCGAGCATGTCGAGCCGCACGTCGCCGCGCTTGCCGAGCATTTCGACAAAGCCGATGGGCCGGTGCGGCACCACGTAAAACACCCGCTTATTGTTGACGACATTATTCATGAGACGTTCCGGCGCTTGGGGTTTGCGGTGAGGTTCACGGGCGTGACCTGGGAGGAACAATAGTGCGGTGGCGCGGTTATCTTTGCAGGATCCGTCCGGATCAGACCATTCAATGGAGGCGACAAATGCCGGTTATTCTGTGGCTGTTGGGCGTGCCACTGGTGGTGGTCATCGCCTTGATGTTGACCCACATCATTTGATCGTTCGACCCTACAAATGGCCCCGCTCAGCGGGGCTTTTTTTGCGCTTGCGGTCCGCCGGTCGGCCGGCAAAACCTGCACCCGATTACAGCCGAGATCGCTTTAGCCGACAATCCCGGTTATGGCCGAATCCCTCCAATAGGAGCCGTAGACGTTGGCACGCTCTTGATAGCGACGGCCGGAACTGCCACATGCTGTCCGCCATGAACATGCCCATTCGCGCCCCGGAAAGCGCACCAGCTCAGTCGCCCTTTGCGGCGGAGGTGGATCGGCGGCGCACCTTTGCGATCATCTCCCACCCGGACGCCGGCAAGACTACCTTGACCGAGAAACTGCTGTTGTTCGGCGGCGCTATCCAGCTCGCCGGCCAGGTCAAGGCCAAGCGCGACCGCCGCTCGACCCGGTCCGACTGGATGGCAATCGAGCGCGAGCGCGGCATTTCGGTCGTCACCTCGGTGATGACTTTCGAATATGCCGACCGCGTGTTCAATCTGCTCGATACGCCAGGCCACGAGGACTTTTCCGAAGACACCTATCGCACGCTCACGGCGGTCGATTCGGCGGTCATGGTCATCGACGGCGCCAAGGGCATCGAGCCACGCACCCGCAAGCTGTTCGAAGTCTGCCGGCTGCGCGATATTCCGATTATCACCTTTATCAACAAAATGGATCGCGAAAGCCGCGACCCGTTCGATCTGATCGACGAGATCGAAAAGACGTTGGCGCTCGATTGTGCGCCGGTTAATTGGCCGATCGGGCGCGGCCGCGATTTTGTCGGCACCATCGATGTCGCCTCCGGCGGCGTGCGTCTGCTCGACGGCGACGCCGGCGCGGCGGGCAATCTGCGCGACATGACGATCGCCGATGTCGCTAGACTGAACGCCAATCTCGATGCCGCGGCGCTTACCGAAGAACTCGATCTCGTCCGCCACGCCTGCAAGCGCTTCGAGCCGCAGGCGTTTGCCGAAGGTCACCTCACGCCGGTGTTCTTCGGCAGTGCGTTGAAGAATTTCGGCGTCGGCGATCTGCTCAATGCGCTCGGCGCCCTGGCGCCGCCGCCGCGCGCGCAATCGGCCGACAAGCGCCTGGTTGAGGCGACCGAGTCCGCCATGTCGGCCTTCGTTTTCAAGATCCAGGCCAATATGGACCCGAACCATCGCGACCGCATCGCTTTCGTGCGGCTGTGCTCGGGCAGGCTCTCGCGCGGCATGAAGGTCAAGCAGGTCCGTTCGGGCAAGACCATCAGCCTGAACGCGCCGCAATTCTTCTTTGCCCAGGATCGCGCGCTCGCCGAGGAGGCTTACGCCGGCGACGTGGTCGGCATCCCCAATCACGGCACCATGCGCATCGGCGATACCTTGACCGAAGGCGAGGATCTCAATTTCGAGGGCGTGCCCAATTTCGCGCCGGAAATTTTGAGGCGCGTGCGCCTGCCCGACGCCATGCGGGCGAAGAAGCTCAAGCAGGCGCTCGAGCAACTCTCCGAAGAAGGCGTAGCCCAGGTGTTCCGGCCGACCGACGGCTCCTTGGCGCTGGTGGGCGTCGTCGGCCCATTGCAACTCGACGTGCTGCGGGCGCGGCTGGCGGCAGAATATGGGCTCGCCATCGATTGGAGCGCCGCGGAATTTCATTTGGCGCGCTGGATCGCGGCCGACGACCGCAAAACGCTCGATCAATTCGCGAAGCACTACCCGTCGTCCATTGCCGAGGATTTCGACGGCGATCTCGTCTTTCTGGCGCGCAGCGCGTTTGATCTCGAATATACCGGCCAGCACAATCCCGGCATCAAGTTTACCGATGTGAAGGACATTCACCGGCGCAAACCGGCCAAATAGGCTCGCGGAATGGGGCAGGTCTTTCACCCGCCGGCGATATCCTCGCGGAGCATTTCAAGCTCGAGCCATTGTTCCTCGGCGGCCGCGATTTTACGCTGCAATTCACCGAGCGAAGCCGTGACTTTTTCGAAACCGGCGCGGTCGCGCGCATAAAATTGCGGATCGTCGAGCTTTGCCTGAAGGCTTTTCATATCGGTCTGTAGCTTAGCGATGGTCTTCGGCAGCGTTTCGAGCGCGTGCTTGTCCTTGAACACCAACCGCCGCTTCGCCAGCTGTGGCGGTGTGGCGACCGGGCCGGATTGTTTCGCCGTCTTCGTCGGTGCCTGTTTGGGCGCCTGTTTGGCCGCTTGCCGCGTCAAATCGGCGCCGCGCTGGGTCAGCATGTCACTATAGCCGCCGGCATATTCGCTCCAGCGTCCCTCGCCCTCGGGTACCAGCACGCCTGAGACCAGACGATCGAGAAAATCGCGATCGTGACTGATAAGAAGAACCGTGCCGGGATATTCGGCCAGCATGTCTTCGAGTACGTCGAGCGTTTCCATGTCGAGGTCGTTGGTCGGCTCGTCGAGCACCAAGAGGTTCGACGGCTTGGCAAGCGCCTGCGCCAGCATCAGGCGGCCGCGCTCGCCGCCCGACAGTTTGCCAAGCGGCGTGCGCGCCTGCTCGCTTGAAAACAAAAAGTCACGCATATAGCCGATGACGTGCTTGGCCTGGCCGTTGACCATCACGGTGTCGCCGCCGCCTCCCGTCAAGGCGTCGGCAACGGTGACGTCGGGGTCGAGGCTGTCGCGATGCTGATTAAGCGTCGCGATGGCGAGCGTCGAGCCGAGCTTGACCGCGCCGGTATCCGGCGCAAGCGTGCCGGTCAGCATGTCGATCAGCGTAGTCTTGCCCGAGCCGTTTGGCCCGACAATGCCGATGCGGTCGCCGCGGGCGATGCGGATCGAGAAATCGTGCACGATCGGACGGCCATCGTAGCTCTTGCCGATGCCCTTGGCCTCGATGACCAGCGCGCCCGACGGCGCCGCCGCACCCGCGGTGATGGTGGCGTTGCCGGCCGTGGCGCGATAATCGCGGCGCCGTTCACGTAGCGCCTGCAATTCTCCGACCCGGCGCATATTGCGCTTGCGCCGGCCGGTGACGCCGTAGCGCATCCAGTGCTCTTCGGCGACGATTTTGCGGTCGAGCTTGTGCTGGTCGCGCTCCTCTTCGGCAAGCACCGCGTCGCGCCATTCCTCGAAAAACGCAAAGCCGCGCTCGAGCCGCCGCGTCAGCCCGCGGTCGAGCCAGACCGTCGAGCGCGACAAGGTCGAGAGAAAGCGCCGGTCATGGCTGATGATCACCATAGCGGTGCGGCGGGCGCCGAGATCGCGCTCCAGCCATTCGATCGTCGTCAGGTCGAGATGATTGGTCGGCTCGTCGAGAAGAAGAATGTCGGGGTCCGGCGCCAGCACGCGCGCGAGCGCCGCGCGGCGCGCCTCGCCGCCGGAGAGATTGTCCGGATGCTCCTTGCCGCTCAGCCCGAGTCGCTCCAAAAGCGAGCGCGCGGCGTAGCCATCGGCATGGCCGTCAGCATGACTGTCGTGGTTCGGCCGCAGTCCGGCTTCGACATAGGCAAGCGTCGAGGTAAAGCCCACGAAATCCGGCTCCTGCGGCAGATAGCGCACCAGGGCGCCTGGCTGCACGAAAACCGTGCCGCGATCCGGCTCGACAATCCCGGCCGCGATCTTCAACAGCGTCGACTTGCCCGAACCGTTGCGCCCGACCAGCGACACCCGCTCGCCGGCGGAAACCGACAGCTCTGCGCTCGTCAACAGCGGGGTGCCGCCGAAGGTAAGCCCAATATTTTTGAGTTGCAGAAGTGGAGGAGCCATAGGTCCTGTCGTGCCCCGCTCGGCCCATTGATCGCCGAATTCAGGCCTTCTTGTGATTGATCAGTTGCGCGGCACGGTCGGTGCGGCAAGCTTCGAAATATCCCGGCTCTTATCTAATGCCCAAATCCCGTCGATCAATGGCGATATGTCGTTACGCGGAATTGCATCCGCGGCCGCTAGGCGCAATTTCTCTTCGAGTTCCTTGTCGCTCATCGGATTGGCGGCGCTGCCGCGCGCTGCGGGCTGCGAAAGCTTGTGGATCTTGCCGTCCGCGGTCGTGATCACGACCACCGCGGCAGTGGTCGCATAACTCTCATCCCGCACCACCTCGACCCTACCGCGGAGCGCCAGAACCGCCGGATCGTTCACACAGGCGTCGGTGAACTGCGCGACGCCGGCTTGGCCGGTGATCAAGGCGGCGGCGACCGCGTGTTGCGTAGAGACCTGCGACTCGCGGCCGGTCGAAATGTTCGGCCGATCGGTGCGCGCCGCGAGCAGCGGATTGCCGGTCACCACGACTTTGTCGACCACGGCCGGCGGATATTCGCGTCGCCAGTCGAGCACGCAATCGAGCACCGGATGAATCACAAAGCCGCACGGATAGGGCTTGTGGGCCGTCGCCATGATCTCCCAGGTTTCGCCGAGGCCGTCGGTGAGGACCGACAGCTGCGGCGGCTCGCTCATGGCGCTGTAATAGCCTTGCACGCCGGTGAGCGGCTCGGCCGGCCCGTCGAAATTCTTCGCCGCCAGCAGCGCCGACGACAGCCCGTTGCGCGCGGCATTGCCGACGCTGACGCTTTTTGCCGCGGTGCCGAGGCATTCGCAGAGGCCAGACGACTGCGCCGCCGCCGCGCCGAGCGCCCAGACCATTTGCGCAGCATCCAGACCAAGCAGCTTGCCGCTCGCCGCGGCTGCGCCGAACACGCCGCAAGTCGAGGTGATGTGCCAGCCTTTGCTGTAATGACCGGGCGACATAGCGAGCCCGATGCGGCACTCGATCTCGTGGCCGAGCACCAGCGCGAGCAAAAAATCGCGGCCGCTCACGGCTTGGAGTTCGCCAAGCGCCAGCAATGCCGGCGCGACCGGCGCGGTCGGATGGATTGCGGTCGGCACATGGGTATCGCAGAAATCGAGCACATTGGCGCCGGCCGCGTTGAGGAACGCCGCGTTCAAGCTGTCGATGCGCTCGTGCCGGCCGACGATCGTTGCCTGCCGGCCGCCGGAAAACGGCGCCAGCGTCTGCATCGCAATTTCGACCGGCGCGGAGCGGCAGCCGGTCAGCGCGACGGCAAAGAAATTCATCACCGAGCGCTTGGCCTGATGCCGAACCGGCGGCGGCAGATCGTCCCACCGCGTGCCCACCACCAATTGAGCCAATGTCTCGGTCACGCCGGGTATGTGCAACATCGTCGTTTCCTTCGAGCGGCCGGGAGCATCGACCGCCCAGCACAAAAGTGCAAGGATGCCAGCAAAGAAACGGAACGGGGGGATCATGACAAAAACCTGCACGTGCTTGGCCATAATTCTGGCGCTGGCTGTGTGCGGCGGCCCAACCCGCGCCCGCGCCGACGATTATCCCTCGCATCCGATCAAGCTGATCGTGCCCTTTGCCCCCGGCGGCGCCGCCGATGCCGTCGCCCGCATCATCGGCAAGCGCGTCAGCCAAACCATCGGCCAGCCGGTCGTGATCGAGAACAGAGCCGGCGCCGGCGCGATCATCGGCACCGAGGACGTGCGCAAAGCCGATCCCGACGGCTACACGCTCCTGCTCGGCCAATCGGGCCCGATCTCGATCAATCCCGGCGTTTACCAGGAACTGCCTTACGATCCGGAGAAGGACTTTGCGCCGATCACCATGACTTCGGACTATCCCTATGTCCTGGTGGTCAATGCCAAGCTTCCGATCAAAAACTTTCAAGACTTTATCGCCATGGTGAAAGCGAAACCGGGCGAGTTCAACTACGGCACCACCGGCGTCGGCTCGTCGAACCAGCTCGTCACCGAGCTCCTGTCAAGCCGCGCCGGGCTGAAAATGGTTCATGTGCCTTATCGCGGCACCGCGCTCGCCGTCGCCGATCTGCTCGCCGGACAAGTGACGATGGTGTTCGCCGATCCCGTCTCCGCACTGCCGCACTTGCAGGCCGGAACCTTGCGCGCCTTGGCGGTGACCACCAAGGAGCGTTCCTCGGTCGCGCCCGAAGTGCCGACGATTGCCGAAAGCGGCTATCCCGGATTCGAGGCCATCGCCTGGCACGGCATTTTGGCGCCGGCCGCCACGCCGGAGCCGATCATCAACAAGTTGCACGACCAGATCGTCGCCGCGCTCGATGATCCACCAACCCGGGCGCTGATCACCGCGCAGGCGATCCAGATCGTCGGCGACACGCCGCAACAGTTCGCCGCCTTCATCAAACAGGATATCGCCCTGTGGAAGGCCGTCGCCACACAGGCCAATGTGTCGGTGAAATAGCAGATTGCGGCCGATCGCATGCTATAGTTGCTCGTGACCGCCCGGATAAGAATGGGCGGCAGCAAAGGGGGGTCGTGATGCGCCGACGTGACATTCTCCGCGGCACGGCACTCGCGGCGACCGCGCTGATCGCGACGCGCGCCGCGCCGGTTCCGGCGTTCGGACAGGCCAAGACCGCATTCAAAGCCTCCGACGTCCATCCGCCCGGTTATCCGACGGTCGTCGCGGTCGAAAATCTCGGCAAGAAACTCGAACAAACAACCGGTGGCCGGCTCGGCGTTCAGATGTATGCCTCAATGCAGCTCGGCGGCGAGAAGGAGGCCATCGAGCAGGCGCAGGTCGGGGCCATTCAATTGGCGCGGGTCAGCGTCGGCGCCATCGGGCCCGTTATCGACGAACTCAATGTGCTCAACTTGCCGTTCCTGTTCCGCGACCTCGCTCACATGCAGAAGGTGATCGACGGTCCGATCGGCGGCGAATTGCTGGACAAGGTGACCGGCAACGACAAAGCCGGCCTCGTCGGTCTCGCCTGGATGGATGCCGGCGCGCGCAGTTTCTACAATACCAAGCATCCGATCAAAGACATCGGCGATCTCAAAGGTCTGAAAGTCCGCGTCATCGGCAATCCGATGTTCGTGGACATGGCCAACGCGCTCGGCGCCAACGGCGTCGCTATGGGTTACGACCAGGTGTTCAGCGCACTGCAGACCGGGGTGATCGACGGCGCCGAGAACAATCCGCCGAGCTTTGTGTTCGACAACCATTATCAGGCGGCGAAGTTCTATACGCTGACCGAGCATCTCATTGTGCCCGAGGTCCTCGTGTTCTCGCGCCGAACCTGGGACACATTATCGAAAGGCGACCAGGAACTGTTGCGGACGTCCGCGCGCGAGGCCCAAGCCGACGAACGCGCGCTGTGGATAGCCTACGAAAAACAGGCCATGGACAAGGCCCGCGCGTCCGGCGTTCAGATCGTCGAGACGATCGACAAGACGCCGTTCCAAAGCGCGGTGAAGCCGGTCTGGGACAAATACGGCCCGCGCTTCTCCGACAAGATCAAGCGCATCGCCGCCGTGGACTGAACTTGCAGACAATGGCGCCGACTCTCCGCAGGCTGATGGACGCGCTTTATGCGCTCTGCGCCGGCATTGCCGGCACCGCGCTGGTCTTGATCTCGGCCATCATGCCATGGGCGGCCTATACCCGCTATGCTCTCAACCGCGCCGCGTCGTGGCCAGAACCGACCGCCGTGCTGCTGATGATCGTATTGACGTTTTTCGGGGCTGCGGTCTGCTATCGCGCCGGCCTGCATATGCGGATGTCTTTTTTCGTCTCATTGCTGCCGAATTTTTTGCAGCGCGTGGCTGCCGTCATCGTCGAGTTGTTGATGGCCGCAATCGCGCTGTTCATGATCAACTGGGGCTTTAAGCTTGTCGCCGCGACCTGGCAAAATTCGATCGCCGATTTTCCGTCGCTGTCGGTCGGCGTGACTTATCTGCCGATCCCGCTCGGCGGCGCGATCCTGCTCCTGTTCGTCATCGAACGCATTGCGATCGGTCCACCGCCACGCGCCGGCCGCGGCGGCGCCGCTGCTTTCGAATAGGCGGGGCGCACGCCGATGGACATATTCGTCCTCCTCGCCACCATGCTCGCCTGTTTCGTCATCGGCATGCCGATCGCCTATTCGCTGGCGCTCGCGGCAATAGCCGGCGCTTTGTGGATCGGCATTCCGCTCGAAGCCGTAATGCTGAAGATTTCCGACGGCGTCAGCAAAGTCGCGATGCTCACCATTCCGTTTTTCGTGCTGGCGGGAGCGATCATGGCCGAGGGTGGCATGGCGCGGCGGCTGGTGGCGTTCGCCGATGTCCTGGTCGGCTTCACCCGGGTGCGCGGCGGCCTGTCGGTCGTCAACGTGGTCGCCACCACTTTCCTCAGCGGCATTTCCGGCTCGGCCGTCGCCGATACTTCGGCGATCGGCTCAGTGATGATTCCGCAGATGGAAAAGAGCGGTTTTCCGCGCGTCTTTGCCACCAATGTAACGATTTCAGCATCGGTGCAGGCGCTGCTGGTTCCGCCGAGCCACAACGCGGTGATCTATTCGCTGGCGACCGGCGGCACCATCTCGATCATCAGCCTGTTCATGGCCGGCGTGGTGCCGGGCCTGCTGCTCGGCGCGGCGCTCGTCATACTTTGCCTGGTGATCGCCTATCGCGACGGGCATCCGCGCGGCACGGCGGTGCCGCTGCGGGAGGCGGTGCGGATTTCTTTGGACGCTCTGTGGGGCCTGATCACCTTGATGATCATCCTCGGCGGCATTCTCGCCGGCGTGTTCACCGCGATAGAGGCCGGCGCGGTGGCTTGCCTATGGGCCTTCTTCGTCACCATGTTCATCTATCGCGACTATCGCTGGCGCGATCTGCCGGCTCTGGTGCATCGCACGATGCGCACGGTGGCGATGGTCTTGACGCTGATCGCCTGCGCCTCGAGCGTCGGCTACATCATGGCGCTGACGCAGATGCCGGCCAAGATCACGGCATTCTTTCTCGCGATCTCCGACGACAAATACGTCATCCTGATGCTGGTCAACGCCTTGCTGCTGCTGCTCGGCTGCCTGGTCGACATGGCGCCTTCGATTCTGATCTCAACGCCGATCCTGTTGCCGGTGATGATGAAGCTCGGAGTCGATCCGGTTCACTTCGGCATGATCATGCTGCTCAATCTCGGCATCGGGTTGTGCCACCCGCCGGTCGGCGCCATCCTGTTCGTCGGCTGCGCGGTCGGCGACGTCACCATCGAACAGGTGCTGCGCCGGATCTGGCCGTTCTACGGCGTAATGTTCGCGGTGCTGATGCTGGTGACTTATCTGCCGCAGATCTCGCTGTGGCTACCGCATTTGCTCGGATTGTGAGCGCTCACGCCGCCTTGTCCAGCGGCAATACCGTCCCGATCTCGTCGGCCTCCATTTTCGGACGCGCGAACATCAAAAACACCAGGAACAGCGCGCCGATCAGGCAAGGCACCGCGGCGGCGTAGAAAATGCCGCCGACCGTGTAGCCCCATCCGACCAGAAGGCCGGTGAGGACCGGTCCGCAAAACTGACCGACCCGGCCCATGCCCATGGCCCAGCCGATGCCGGTGGAGCGGATCGCCGTCGGATACATGCCCGCCGCCACCGCGATCAGGCCGGTGCCGGTGCCGCCGACAAAGAAGCCGGCGAGAAACGAAGCGATGCCCAGCGTCACCACCGACGTGGTCGCCTGCCCGAACCAGGCCAGGCACAGCCCGCCGATGAGAAAGCCCGGAATGAGCACCCGGAACGCACCGCCGCGATTGACCAGCCAGCCCGACAGCGCGCTGGCGATCACGCTGCCGAGATTGTTCAAGCCGATGATGAGCGCCGCCTCGGACAGCGAGAAGCCGACCGAATGCAGCACCGCCGGCGTCCAGAACGTCACGGTGACCAGGATCATGAACACCATGAAGAACGGCACCCACAGCAACACGGTGGGAACGGCGCGGCCTTCCATGAACAGATGCTTCAGCGGCACGCCGTCGCGCGCCGGATCGGGCGGCGCGACAAGCTGGACACCGGCGGGGACTTCCCCCGGCATGATGCGCTCAAGCGTGCGCCGCACCTCGTCCTGGCGGATGTTGCGCGCCAACAGGAAACGAATGGATTCCGGCAGCCAGATCGCCAGAATGGCCGCGATGACGAGCGGCGCGACGGCGCCGATATAGAACACCGATTGCCAGCCGAATGTGGGGATGACCCAGGCGCTGGTCAGCGAACCGATCAAGCCGCCGCCGGGAAACGATGCGAACAGCACCGTGACGAACACGTTGCGCAGGCGCTTCGGCGCAAGCTCCGCGCCCATCGCCAGAAACGCCGGCGTCACGCCGCCAAGCCCCAGGCCGGCGAAGAAACGATAGCTCAGCAATTCGCCGAGCGACGTCGATTGCGCGGTCAGATAACTGAACACCGCGAACACGACCATGGCGATGATCATGAACCATTTGCGGCCGAACAGGTCGGCGAGCGGCCCGAACGACAGCGCGCCGATCGCGGCGCCGACGAGGCCCGCCGAGCCGACCTGGCCGAATTGCGGCATCGGCAAATGGATCACGGCGGCAATGGCGGGCGCCGTATAGCCGATCGCCTGGGTGTCAAAGCCGTCGAGGGCTGCCACCAGCATGCAGAGAATAAGCACGCCGACCTGAAAGCCTGTGACCGGATGCCGGTCGATCAGATCGATGACGTCAACTTTGGCGGTGGCCATTGCGTTTCCCTCTCCCCGATGTGCCGCCGCGGCCGGCCGCACCGTTTTTGGCATTGTTCCACTACTCGATTACGGCGGGCGCGCGATTTGCGCAAGGCCGGCGGGTCTGCTGCGCAACGGCGTCGTCGGCAAGATGGGTGTCGTCGCCGGCCGCAACGTCGTAATCCGCCCAACATGCCTTGCCGGACGAACCCGCTTCGTACGATACTGGTCGCAACCAAAAGATGCGACCAGCTGCAGATTCGTCGGGGGATCGGTGTCGACCGATCAATGCGAACTCATCACTGAGGAACGCCGCCAGGCACCTACGTTGTCGTGGCTGACGACGCTCGGGATAGCGTTGTTGGTCTTGGTATTTTCAACAGTCGTCGTCGAAATCGTCTTTTACGCCGGACGGCTGGCCTATTCCGGCGGTCAGCCGCCAGGACCGGCCGGTGCGTTATCGCTCGTCTTCCGTACGACCGCTTCTCTGATTTTGCAGATGACGATTCTGACTTCGATCATACGCATGTACGGTCATCGCATCGCGAAATATTTCGACCTTCGCCTGCCGCGAATACGCGATGCAATCGTCGGAATAACGGCGCTGAGCGGCCTTCTGTTAATCAAATACGGGTTGGCCTACTACAACGGCGGCGTCTTAATTATGCCCGCTGATCTCGAAAAATACCAATCGGCCAGCAGCGCCGGCGTAGTGCCGCTCCTGTTTGTCGCAATGGTCGTCGTGGCGCCGTTGGGCGAAGAATTAGTCTTCCGCGGATTCCTGTTTCGAGGCTTCTCGGCGACCCGCATCGGCACGGTCGGCGCAATTGCGATTACGACCGCGCTCTGGACGGCCATGCACCTAAATTACGGCCTGGCGGGCATGATATTCATCACCATTTTGGGAGTGCTATTCGGCTGGATTCGCGCCCGGTCTCAATCGGTGCTGCTGACCTGGCTTTTGCACGGCATGACCAATCTGACCCTGCTCGTCATCATCGCAGCCCAAATCGGACCGTACGCGAGTGGACGTGCACACAGCATCGCGTTCAGCAATGCCTGCCTCTTAGACATACAAGGCAAGGACTATACGCGTGCGATAAAGGATTGCACCGAGTCGATAGGCTACGACAGCGGATACGCGAGACCCTACGCCAACCGTGGCATGGCGTACCAGCAGCTCGGCGACTTCAACAAGGCTATCCCAGATTTCACGGAGGCGCTGCGCAACGGCAATTTTGCCAATGACCGCGAACACAGCGTCGTGTTGATGGATCGTTGCGGGGCGTATGAAACGACCAAAGACAATACGCGCGCCATCGAGGATTGCACCGAAGCGATACGGCTCGATCACGCCAATGCCCAGGCGCAGATCAATCGCGGGCTCGCCTATTATCAAAGCGGGGACCTCGACCATGCCATCGCCGATTTTGACGAGGCGATCAGACTCAATCCGAAACTGGTGAGTGCCTATAGCAATCGGGGGCTCGCTCACGCCGGAAAAGGTGACAAACCGCAGGCCGTCGCCGACTTCGACAAAGCGATCGAGATCGACCCCAAGCACGCCGCCGCGTATAACGATCGTGGCCTCGTTTATGCCAGCTCGGATGATGATCGCGCTATCGCCGATTTCAGCCGCGCCATAGAGCTCCAGCCAAAATTTGTTCAGGCTTACAACAACCGCGGCCTCGTCTACTCGCGTAAGAACGACCTTGACCGGGCCCTCGCCGATCACAATCGGGCAATAGACCTCGATCCAAAAAATGCAGTCTCTTATGTGTTTCGTGGCGACGCATATCGTCATAACGGCTATCCCCCGAAGGCAGTTGCCGATTATGATCAAGCGATTGCGCTCGACCCAAAATTTGCGGACGCCTACGAGAGTCGTGCCAATGCGCTTCGTGACATCGGATATTTCGACGGCGCCATCGCGGACTACTCGCGGGTGATCAGCCTAAATGCGAATTATATCGACGCGTATTATGCGCGCGGCCTCGCTGAGATTTACGTGGGCGCGCTTTCCAAGGCCGTGGCCGACCTCACCCAGGCAGCAAAACTAAACCCCAAGGATGCCTACACGGCAATTTGGCTGGAGATCGTCAACAAGAGGAGCAATCTACCGAGCCGTTTGAAGGAAATGGCATCGGTGATCGATAGGGTGCAGTGGCCGGCGCCAGTGATCCGGCTCTATCTTGACGAAATTTCCGCCGCCGAAGCGCTCGCCGCAGCCGCCGACCCCAGCCCTGATACCAAGAAAGGTCAGATTTGCGAGGCCAATTTCTACAACGGCGAACTCGAACTACAGCAAGGAAGCAAGATTGAAGCCGCGCGACTGCTCAAATTGGCGGCCGCGGACTGCCCAAAAACATTCGACGAGTTCAGCTCGGCGAATGCCGAGATCAAAGCGCTCGGCATTCACTAGCGCAGCCGTGGCGACCCGCGCTCCCGCTTGCGCTGGAATGACCGGAGCGTGCCCTACTCCGCCGCCGCCAATGCCGCACCATGACGCCCAGCGCGCACCAGCCGGCCCGGCAGTGCGCCGGTATGTTCGCCGCGCTCGAAGATCGGTTCGCCGGCGACCAGCGTCGCCTCATAGCCCTTGACGCGCTGCACGAAGCGCCGGCCGCCCGCCGGCATGTCGTGGACCAGTTCGGGCTTCTGCACGGTGAGGCCGTCGAAGTCGATGAGATTGACGTCGGCGCGCAAGCCAGGCTTGAGCCGGCCGCGATCCCCAAGCCCGAAGAAGTCGGCGGTTTCGCTGGTCTGGCGCTTGACCAGATGTTCGAGCGGCAGCCGCGGCCCGCGGCTCCGGTCGCGGCCCCAATGCATCAGCATGAAGGTCGGCACGCCGGCATCGACGATTGAGGTGCAGTGGGCGCCGCCGTCGCTCAGGCCCAGCAGGCAGGCCGGATCGTTGAGCATTTCCCGGATCGGCTCGTGATCGCCGACGGTGTAGTTCACCACCGGGAAGTAAAGGTACTGCGCCTCGCCGAGAATGTAGTCGTAGGCGACCTCGTCGGGTGAGCGGCCTTCGCGGGCGGCGATGGCGGCGACGCTCTTCTCCGGCGCCGGCTCGTAATCCGGCGGATTGCCCATGACGAAGAACTTGTCGAAGCGGCTGGTGATGAGCTGGCGGAATTGCGCAAGCTTCGACACTTCGGCCTCCGACGGCTTTTCGGCGAGGATCTGCCGCCGCAGCTGCGGGTCGCGCAGCCGCGCGCGCTGTTCTTCGATCGGCAGGCTTTCGATCGCTTTGTAGCTCGGCCGCACCGTGAACGGATTGAGCGCGGTGCCGATACCCATCATGACGCCGATCGGCCGCCCGGCGATTTGTGCGGTGAACGACAGGCCCTCGGCACGCGCCGCATGCGTCGCCTTCAAGAGCCGCCGCCAGCGCTGCGGATCCTCGTAGCGATCGGTGAGCAGGAACCAGATCGGCCGGCCGGTCTGGCGCGCCAGCTCGGTCATCCAGGCAAGCTCATAATCCTCGTCGTCGAAATCCGAGTTCATGCCGAAGGCGCCGGCGCCGACCGCGCCCAGCGCCGAGCCGATACCGACCAGCTCATCGGCGTCGGCATTGCGCGACGGCACCAATTCGCCGTCGGGCGTCTTGTGCGAATCGGTGCGCGAGGTGGTGAAGCCGAAAGCGCCCGACTGCAGCGCCTCGATGGTCAATCGGCGCATTTCGGCGATGTCGTCTGCGGCCGCTGCTTCCCGCCGCACCGCGCGGTCGCCCATCACATAGACGCGCAGCGGCAGATGCGCGGCCTGCGCCGCAATATCGATCGCGCGCGGCCGGCGCTCCAGCGCAGCCATGAATTCGGGAAAAGTTTCCCATTCCCAGGTCAGGCCGGCGGCCAGCACCGGATTGGGAATCTCCTCGACGCCTTCCATCAGATCCATCAGCGCACCGCGATGATGCTTCTTCACCGGCGCAAAGCCGACGCCGCAATTGCCGAACATCACCGTGGTGACGCCATGCCAGCACGACGGCGCCAACAGCGGATCCCACATCGCCTGCCCGTCATAATGAGTGTGGACGTCGACCCAGCCGGGCGTGACCAAGAGCCCCGCGGCGTCGATGTCGCGCCGGGCGGGCCCCTGCTTGCCGCCGACCGCCGCGATTCGGCCTCCCTCGATGGCAATGTCGCCGTTGAAGGAAGGATTGCCGCTGCCATCGATGATGGTGCCGCCGCGTATGACGATGTCGTGCATGGGGGTCGCTCCTGGCTTGCGACTTTGCGGGGAAGTTCCCGATGATGCACCCGGCCCGAATGCTGCGCAACGGCCGATCCGGCGCTCCCCCGATCCGGCCATTAACCCTTCATTCACCATAAATCTTTATCGAGCCAATAGGGGCGTCGCTAGCTTGCCGACGAACGAGCAAGCACTGAACCGGACAACCCTGTGCCCAAATCCATCCGTCATGCCCTGGCGATTTCGCAGCCGGCCAGTCTCGCCGACTGGGACCCCGCTGTGGCCAATTCCCTCCTGCTTCCGCGGTGGGATTCACTCCCGGCCAATTCCCCCGGCCTCGCGCTCGCCGACACATTGCTTGGGCTTTGCAACGAGGCCTTCGCGCACCACGGCGATGGCCGCTTGGCCGGGGCGATCGAACGCTACGAGCGCGCGCTGTCGCTCAAGCCGGATATGCCGGCCATCCGCAACAATCTCGGTCACGCACTTGTCGAACTCGGCAAACCGGAGATCGCCATCGGCGAGTATCGGCGGGCGGTCGAGCTCAAGCCCGATTACGCGGAGGCATTGTGCAACTGGGGCGCCGCGCTCTTACAGCTGGACCGGCTGGATGAAGCGGAAGCAAAATTCCGCCGCGCCATCGCCGTCAACCCGGGCCTGGCTGGCGCCCATCACAATCTCGGCCTGATATTAAAGGAGCGCGGACGACTTGACCAAGCCCAGCGCGCCGCCAAACGCGCGGTCCGTCTCGCCCCGCGCAATACCTCTTATTACGAACATCTGGCCGCGGTCAGGCCGTTTGAGGCCGGCGACCGCTATCTCAAGGCGCTTGAGGCTTTGCAACGCGATTGCGCATCGCTAAGTGCGCGAGATCGAGTCCACCTGCATTTTGCCTTGGCCCGCGCCTATCAGGACACCGGCGACGCGGAGTCCGCGTTTGCGCAATTGCTGGCGGGCAACCGGCTCAAGCGCGAGCACACCGCCTATGACGAAGCGGCAACACTTGCCCGCATGGAGCGCATCGGCGCGCTGTTCACCGCCGACTTCATCGCCAAACGGCAGGGCGCGGGCGCCTCGTCGCCGCTGCCGGTGTTCATCGTCGGCATGCCACGCTCGGGTACGACGCTCATCGAACAGATTCTGGCGAGCCATCCGGCGATCCACGGCGCCGGCGAACTCACGCTGTTCGATCGCACCATCGGCGCCTTGGCCACGGCTCTGCCGGAATCGCCGCCATTTCCGGACATGGCCGCGGCAATGTCCGCCGAGCATTTTCGCAAGCTCGGCGTGTCCTATGTCGAGCAGGTCGCGCAACTAGCGCCGGCCGCATCGCGCATCGTCGACAAAATGCCGGGCAATTTTCTGTTTGCCGGGCTGATCCACCTGGCGTTGCCGAATGCCACCATTATTCACGCGACCCGCAATCCGATCGACACCTGCGTGTCGTGCTATTCGATCCTGTTCACCAACCAGGCGCACACCTACGATCTCGGCGAGCTTGGCCGCTATTGCCGGCACTATCAGGCTTTGATGGCGCATTGGCACCAGGTGCTACCGCCCGGACGCATCCTCGACGTAAAATACGAAGAATTGGTCGGCGATCTGGAAACCGTAGCCCGGCGCATCGTCGCCCAGTGCGGGCTCCCCTGGGATCCCCGCTGCCTCGACTTTCATCGCACCGACCGCATCGTTCGCACCGCCAGCGCCACCCAGGTTCGCCAGCCGATCTACCAGAGCTCGGTAGGCCGCTGGCGCAAATACGAGCAATTCCTCGAACCGCTTTTGGCTGAACTTCACCACGCTCACGGGCCCTCGCCCGCGAGCATATCCGACCTCAAGGAGACACGACATGCATAAATCTTTTCTTGCGACGCTCGCCACAGCGACGATCCTGACCGGCGCAATGATCGCCGGGCAAGCCGAGGCGATGACGACGACATCGTCGGCGCTTGGCAGTGCGCGCGCAGCGGCCGCCACGGTCCAGCTGGCGACCGTCGTATGCGGCGGCAACGGCTGCGTGCCGATCCAAACCAAGCAGGTGCAGAAGCCACGCAAGTTCAAGGCACTCGGTCACGGCTGAGCCGCAAAAGAGCGAACCTATCCATGATATCGGCCAGCCGCATTTCGATCGGCCCGTTCCTGCCGGAGGACTTCGCGCCGCTGTTCTGCTGGGCCAACGACGTTGCCGCGGCGCAGCTCGACTTTGCCTATCGGCCGGTCGACATGATGATGCATCAGCAATGGTGGAACGCGTTGGGCAAGGATGCGACCAGAGTTGTTTTCGCAATCCGCAAGACCGCCGACCCGGCCATCATCGGCTACGTCCAGATCACCGGCATCAATCCCGTGCACCGCTCAGCCGAAATCGGCATCAGGATCGGCACCGAGAGCGATCGCGGCCAGGGCTATGGCAAGGAGGCCCTGGGCCTGGCGGTGGACTATTGCTGGAACCACCTCAATCTGAACCGCGTCCAATTGGTCGTATTCAAGCATAATCACCGCGCCATCGCGGCCTACAAAGCCATCGGCTTCAAGAAGGAAGGCGTGTTGCGCAAGGCGTCCTTCATCGGCGGCGCCTGGATCGACCTGGTGCTGATGGCGGCCTTGCGTCCGGCCAAAGCGCGCCGGAGAGGCCCAAGCACCGCAGCGTTATTCCAAATGCTCAACGAAAGCCGGTCGTCTGGCGATCGCGCCACGGCGCAAATTCAGCGTCGGATCGCCTAGCGCCGGTTCGCCCCATCGACGCGCTCGCGGCGCGATCGGGAAGCCACTATAAAGACTGGAAGGCGACGCGAATTCCCCGTCGCGTTCGGCCAAGTAGGCAGAGCGTTCCCGCGTGACATCCTCACAAGCAATCCGGCTCGGCGTCGATATCGGCGGCACCTTCACCGATGTGGCGTTGGAGGTGGGCGAGCGACGCTATACGGCAAAGGGCCTGACCACGCCGCAGGCGCCTGAGCAAGCGGTGCTGGCGATCGTGCGCATGGTCATCGCCGAAGCAGGCATCGCGCCAGGTGAGGTGCGCCTGATCATCCACGGCACGACGCTTGCGACCAATGCCCTGATCGAACGCAAAGGCGCCAAGACCGCGTTGCTGACCACCGAAGGCTTTCGCGACACGATAGAGATCCGTCACGAAAACCGCTTCGAGCAATACGACGTCAATATCGATTTGCCACCGCCCTTGGTGCCGCGCCGACTGCGCCTGCCGATCCGCGAGCGCATCGACGCGCAGGGCGAGGTGCTTAAAGCGCTGGATGACGATAGTATCGCCCGCGCCATCGATACGCTCGCCAGCCAAGATGTCCAAGCGGTGGCGATCGGGTTTCTCCACAGCTTCACCAACCCGGATCACGAGCGCCGCACCGCCGACGCCATCGCCCGCCGGCTGCCAAATCTACCGGTGACGCTGTCATCCGAAGTCTCGCCGGAAATGCGCGAATATGAGCGCTTCTCGACGGCTTGCGCCAATGCCTATCTGCAGCCGCTGATCGGCAGCTATGTGACCAAGCTCGAACGCGAGCTTGAGCACGCGGGCTTTCGCTGTCCGCTCCTGCTGATGACGTCGGGCGGCGGCATCACCACGACCGAGACCGCCATCCGCTTTCCGGTGCGGCTGGTCGAATCCGGCCCCGCCGGCGGCGCCATCTTTGCCGCCTGCATCGCCCGCCAGCACGGCCTCGAGCAGGTTGTCTCCTTCGACATGGGCGGCACCACCGCGAAGATCTGCTTCATCGACCAGGCCCGCGCGCAAACCGCGCGGATGTTCGAAGTGGCGCGCATCTACCGCTTCGTCAAAGGCTCAGGACTCCCATTGCGCATTCCGGTGATCGAGATGGTCGAGATCGGCGCCGGCGGCGGCTCCATCGCCGGCATCGACGCACTCGGACGCATCGCCGTCGGTCCGCGCAGCGCGGGCTCCGAGCCCGGACCGGTGTGTTATGGCCGCGGCGGCAGCGAACCGACGGTGACCGATGCCGATGTGGTGCTGGGGCGCATCGATCCGGCGACATTTTCCGGCGGCAAGATGATGCTCGACGCCGACGGCGCCAAACGCGCCATCGCCGAGCGGATCGGCGGCAAGGTCAACCTCACCGCCGAACATGCGGCGCTCGGTATCAGCGAGATGGTGGATGAGAACATGGCGAACGCGGCGCGCGTGCATGCCATCGAAAGCGGCAAGGATTTGCGGCCGCGCACGCTGATCGCCTTCGGCGGCGCGGCGCCGCTGCATGCCGCGCGCGTCGCAGCGAAACTCCACATTTCCCGCGTCATCATTCCGGTCAATGCCGGCGTCGGCTCCGCAGTGGGGCTCCTGCGCGCGCCGGTGGCGTATGAGATCGTGCGCGGCCGGTTGATGCAGCTCTCAAGCTTTGACGCCACTGCGATTAATAGCCTGTTCGCCGCCATGCGCGCGGAGGCCGAAGCGATCGTGCGCCGCGGCGCGCCGGACGCCCCGCTCATCGAACGTCGCTCGGGTTTCATGCGCTATCGCGGCCAAGGTCACGAGATCGCGGTCGAGCTGCCGGTGCGCGACTTCACCGCCGCCGATCGCACAACAATCACCGCGCTGTTCGAAGACGCCTATCGCCGGCTCTACAGCCGGCCGATCCCCGGCGTCGAGATCGAGATTCTAAGCTGGGTGATCTCGGTCAGCGCGCCGACCGAAGGCGAGCTCGGCGCGGCGGTCGAAACCATATCGCATGAACCGAAACCGCGCGCGCGTCGGCCGGTGTTCGATCCGCAGGCCGGCGAATTCCAAGACGTACCGGTCTATTGGCGCGCGGACCTCGCGCGCGGCGCCCGCATCGTCGGCCCGGCCGTGATCGCCGAAGATGATACGTCGACTGTTGTCAGTCCGCTGTTCGACGCGGCGATCGATGCGTTCGGGTATATCGTGCTCGTCCGTCGCGAAGCCGTGTGACTGCGATCTCAAGACGGATCAGCAACGTCTGGCGCGATGATCAACTCGGCATCGTCGATGACGTAGCGGACATATTTATAGTCGCGGATGAAGCTGATCCGGCCGTTGATCCACTCCAGCCACATCAGGTAGCTGGGCTTTATCGCCTGCGGATCTTCATAGACGGCGATCACCTCGCGACCATCGAGCCAAGCGGGGACAAGGCGCACCGGGGCGCTGCGCGAATAGATGCCGAAGAACATGCCGACATCGGCAGAGCCCGCGCGCAACGGATAGGTCGATTGGACGAGCCGCACGTCGTCGGCCAGCATCGCGCGCAACCCCTCCCAGTCGCGGCCGTTGAACAACGCGACATAGCGAGCCACTGCCGGAGACGCCGCGCGTGGCGCGGGCTTCTCCTGAGCCTCGGCATTGATCGCCTTGAGCCGGGTCCGCCCGCGCGCCAAATGCGCCTTTACCGCATTGACGGTGAGATCGAGCATGGCGGCGATCTCTTCGAGCGACTGATCGAGCACGTCCTTGAGAATCAGCACGCTGCGCTGCACGGTCGGCAGCTCCACGAACCGCGACACCGCCGTTTCGACAGCCTCCCGTCGCATCATCACCTCCATGGGATCTGGGATTTCGGGATCGGCGAGTTCGTGCGCCGCCTCGATCGGCTCGGCCGCGCGGATGGCGCGGCTGCGCAACAGATCAAGCGCGCGGTTATGCGCAATGCGAAACAGCCAGGCGCGCAGCGGCGCGCCATCCGCAAGCGCGTCGACGGCGACCAAGGCGCGCGCAAAAGTGTCCTGCACCACATCCTCGCCATCGATCACCGAGCCCATCAGGCGTGCGCAATAGCGGTGCAGTTCCGGCCGCAGCGTGTCGGCGAGCGCCAGGAGCTCGGCCTCGCGCATTGTTGGCGGCGCATTCGATGGCGGGGCTGGTCTCACGCGGCCGCTCCCTCCAGGATCGTAATTCCAGTATCGCCCTTCAGCCCGAAGGCTAGGCCTTCGGCATATTGCGGGTCGTCGAGCAGCGAAACAACTCGCTCGCCGAATGCGCGGGGCGGCAGCGGCGCGCCGAAACGGGTCAAATACTGTTCGGGCGTCACGCCCATGGCGCCCGCATAGGCGTTGGCGCCGGCGTCGCCGACACCGGTGCCCCCGATGATCTGCATTGGCACGATCGCCTGGAAGCGGATGCCGAGGCTCTTCTGCTGCGCGACGCCATTGGCATATTTGGCCATGATCCAGAGCATGCGCTTGGCGCCGGCATAACCGCCCGATAGCGGCGAGCCGTTCACGGCGGCGCCGCTCGATGCCACCAGCACCCGGCTGCCGGCTTTGAGCGGCAGATTGAGCGCAGCTTTGAGCCAATAAAGCCCGGCCTTGACGTCGGTGTCCCAGGTCGCGGTGAAATCCGCCCAGCTCACTTGGTCCAACCGGCCCATCCGCGGCTTCGCGCCGGCATTGAGCACCAGAATGTCCGGGCGGATCTCGGCGAGGATGCGCTGCGCTGAGGTCTCTTCTGTCACGTCGGCTGAGATGGTGGCAACGCCCAGCCGGTCGTGCACGGATTGCAGCGCTTCGGCATCGCGGGCGACGACCGTCACGCGCGCGCCCTGCGCGACCAGTGCTTCGACCAGTCCGAGGCCGAGGCCGCGGCTTCCGCCGGTGACGATGATAGTCTTGTCTCTGAGGCTCATGTTCTGCTCCCGTGTCTCGCTAGAGCCAGGACGATCGAGGCTCGGAAAAGGAGTCACAGCGGCGACGCGGTTCAGCGCCCACCAGTTCCGAGATCGTCGGAATACCCGGCGTTAAGGCGAGGCCACTGGACGATGGGACGGCCGTCGGTGCGGTAGACGTGCTCGCGCGGTTCTTTCCCCCATTGTTGCGGCCAGCCGGAAGGCGAGTCTTCCCACGTCTCCTGCCGGCCATAGACGGTCAAATCGAGCAACGGGTAGCTGTTGCCCATCACCTCGACGCCGCGCCGCGCCGTCCAATAAGTCTCGAAGACTTTAGATCCCTGTCGCAGGTAGCAGACGATATGCATCATACCCACCCGTCGTCCGACCAAGAGGGCCTCGAGCGAATCTTGGGGCGCCGAGTACCAAGGCATCTCCCAGCCCATGAAATCGCGGTAGCGGGCGCTCTCTTCGTAGGGGCCTTGGCAAAACGTGGCGTAGGTAACGTCGCGGGAATGAATGAAGGACAGTTCGCGGACCTGGGCTGTATACAGACTGCATCCCTCGCACTGCTCCGGCGCCGGGTGGCCGGCATGCCACATGAAATAGTAGGCGATGAGCAGCCGGCGTCCCTCAAACGCGTCCAACAGCGTCACCGCGCCGTCTTCGCCAATAAGCGGTGTCGCGGCGTCCACCTCGACCATGGGCAGCCGGCGGCGGGCGGCCGCGATGCCGTCGCCTTCTCGCATGTGAGCCTTCTCGCGAATCCGCAATGCGTCCAGCTCCGCCTGGAAGGTGCCCCGATCGACGATCTTGGGGGCGCCCAGTTCATCGCTATTCTTGTTTGCCATCGTTCTCTCCGTTGGCCTGCGAGTCGGCTCAGGCTTCATTCCCAACTGTCGAGCTTGATTTCGTTCGGCCAGGGCGCGCCCTTCCCGGCTTCGAGCAGCGATTTCAGGCTCAGCAGAAACACCGCCCATTTGGTGCTGCAATGGTGCATGAACTCCACCGGCGCCTTCCAGCCTTCGTGCTTGAATAGAATGATGGTCCAGTCGCCCTCTTGTCTAAGGTCGAAGCTTATCTTTGTGCCGACCCATTCTTCAGGCCCCTCAACCACCTGCCAGAGCACGCGCTTTGGGGGAGCAAGCTCGAGCACCTTCATGTCGAACCCGCCGTTGCCAAAGCGGAATTTGAGCGCGCCACCGACTTTGCCGTCGCCTTGCGTGTCGCTCGTCCACCAGGCGGCAAGGCCTTCGCGCGTGGTCAAGGCCTGATAGACAGCGTCCAGCGACGACGCTTTGACCCCGACTTTGTGCAGAATATCAACCATTTGATCCTCCTCAGGTTTCACGCGTGTGGCCGGCGAGGCTCATCGGCCTCTGAACCTTAGGACGTTTGGGACCGCGGAAAAGAGTCACCGTCCTTGCGAATGTCAGACCCCTGACACTAGGATCGCCCCATGCTCACGCTCCCCAACGCCGCCCTCGCCCAAATCCATAACCAGATCATGTGGAACCGCCTGATCGCGGTGGTCGAGGAGCAGGCGCAGACTATGATCCGCACCGCGTTTTCCACTTCCGTGCGCGAGGCCGGCGATCTGTCGGCTGGCGTGTTCGACCGCCACGGCAGGATGCTGGCGCAAGCCGTCACCGGCACGCCGGGCCACGTCAATTCGATGGCCAATGCGGTGAAACATTTTCTCGACGTCTATCCGCTCGCCACCATGAAGCCCGGCGACCATTACATCACCAACGATCCCTGGCTCACCTCCGGCCATCTGCACGACATTACCGTGGTGACGCCGAGCTTTTACCGCGGCGAAGCGGTCGGGTTGTTTGCCAACACCGTTCATGTCGTCGATATCGGCGGGCTCGGCATGGGGCCCGACGGCCGGCAGGTGTTCGAGGAGGGTTTGGCGATCCCGATCATGCCGCTCGCGCGTGAAGGCGTCATGAACGAAGACCTGCTGCGCATGGTGCGCGCCAATGTGCGCGAGCCGTTGCAGGTCGAAGGCGACATCTATGCCTGCGCGGCCTGTAACGACGAAGGCAGCCGGCGCCTGATCGAGATGATGGATGAGTTCGAGATCGCCAATCTCGACCGGCTCGGCGACAACATCGTGGAGGCCTCGCGCGAGGCGACGCTGTCGCGCATCCGTGCGCTGCCGCACGGCACTTATCGCAACAGCCTGACGCTTGACGGTTACGACAAGCCGTTGTTGCTCAACGCGGCTTTGACCATCAGCGACCAAGGCATCCATGTCGATTTCGCCGGCACCTCACCGGCGTCGGCTTACGGCATCAACGTGGTCTTTAATTATTGCCTCGCTTACACCGCCTTCGGCGTCAAATGCCTGGTGGCGCCGGACGTGCCCAACAATGCAGGCTCGCTTGCGCCGATCACCATCGCCGCGCCGGACGGCTGCGTGCTCAATGCGCGGCGGCCGTGGCCGGTGGCGGCGCGCCATACCGTCGGCCAGATGCTGCCCGACGTCGTGTTCGGCTGCCTGCACGAGGTCATCGCCGGCGGCGTACCGGCCGAAGGCGCCTCCTCGCTGTGGAACCCGCAAATTTTCGGCGGCGGCTCGCTGGTCGACGAGATCGAAGCCGGCACCGACGCGAATTCACTGCAGGATTTCTCCACCGTGATCTTTCACTGCGGCGGCTCGGGCGCCAGGCCCGGCAAGGACGGCTTAAGCGCGACCGCGTTTCCGTCCGGTGTGCGCACCATCCCGGTGGAAGCGACCGAAAGCGTGGCGCCCGTGGTGTTCTACCGCCGCGAATTCCGCGACGGCTCGGGCGGCGCCGGCAAATTTCGCGGCGGCCTCGGCCAGGTGATCGAACTCGGCGGCGCAGGCGCAACGCCGATTGCGCTCCTGTGCAATTGCGAGCGCGTCAACAATCCGGCGCGCGGCCGCGACGGCGGCAAGCCCGGCGCCGCCGGTACGGTGACACTGCGGTCGGGCCGGCCGATCCGCCCCAAAGGCCGCCAGACCGTGCCGCCGCGCGACGCCATCCGGCTCGAACCGCCGGGCGGCGGCGGCTTCGGCGATCCGCGCACGCGGGAGCCTGAGCGCGTGCGCGAGGATGTGCGCGACGGGTTGATCACGGTAGCGCAGGCGCGGGGCGATTATGGGGTGGTTATCGACGAGGATGGCGAGATCGATCACGCGGCGACGGAGCAGGTCAGAGCGTTGTAGCGGCATGCATAGATAGCCCCTGCTCATCGTCTCAATGTGAGAGCACAGCCCTGGCACACGCTTGAAGCGGCCGGCACCTAGTGAAGCGCTCGTGTGTTTGGTGCATTTTCCCAAGAAGCGACTTAAGATACACACTGGCTTCTGCGGGGGAAATGGCTATGCCGTCGAATTTGCCAACAAACGGCGTTTCCGTTCGCACCTACGCGCCTCCTCCCGCTTCAATCGACTTCAGCAAGTGCAGCGATAAACGACGCGCGGTCTATGGCGTCCCGCCGCGCTCACGCGCATTCCGGGCCGTCGAAAAACGGTGGCTGGCGCGGGCGCGAAAACTGAGAATTGTCAGGGCTACCTTCGAGACCCGCGAGCGCAAACGCAAACGCTCCCCAGAACTTGGTGCAGCCCATCGGTCGCAGAATACGAAAACTTGGTCAGGCGGCGTCGTGTATCCCCCCAGGGGTGGCCGCATAAGATGGGTGGAAGGCTCTTGGACGGTACCGCAAGTCTCGGCGCCGGCTCGCGCGAAGACAAAGATTTGGTATACCGCGTCATGCTGGGTCGGCATCGACGGGGATGGCAGCTCTTGTGACGTTTTGCAGGCCGGCTGTGACTGCGATGTGAGGGTTTCGAAGCGCGGCAGCCAGCAACAGTGCAATCTCTGGTGGGAATGGTTCCCGGCCGGTTCATCTTGGATAAGATCGATCAAAATATCGCCTGGCGATGTGATGGCCTGTCTTATCTGCGTTCCGGGAGAGTCCGATATCTCCGCCTCGATTTTTCTTGCCAACCTGACAAAACGCGTCGGCTGCATATTCTCGGTCACTGCACCCGAGGGAATCCTGCTGCACGGAAATTGCGCGGAATGGATCGTCGAAGCGCTCGACACGAACGACGGCAAGCCCGCGCTGGCTAACTATACACCTGTCGTCTTCAGCCATTGCAACGCCGGCGTGATCCGAGGAACGGCAGCGAAAACGAAGTCCGTGGGCAGCGGGAAATGCATCAATATCGTCAATTCACGCGGCAAGATCGTTTCAAAAGGTAAAAAATTAACGCGGACAAAGCTTCGCGTTTCGTACGTCTGAACATTTGATTGTTGGGCGCCGGGATGAAGAGCGGCGAATACCCTTATCCGAAATTCGGCATCTTTCTTTTGCCTCCACCACTTTGTTTGCGTGCGACGCCACTCGCTCGCAAGCTGCACATTTGCATATTGCACCGCCATCCGATTTGTGCTCCTTTTGCACTGGGAGCGTTGGGGAAAGCGGGGCCAGGCGATGCGGGGCGCGCGACGCCGCATCTTTCTCATCACCCTTAACTCTTAGCTTGACCGCGGCTGCGCCAATCAACTTTGGCCGCGAGCGCTAGGTTATTGATCGGCGTCGAGTGCGGCTTTCTTTGTCGTTTCCTGGGGGCGGGAAAATGAAGCGCAACGTGAACTCCAAGATCTTTTTGATTTTGGCGGCTGCGGGTGGCCTTAGCGGGTGCGGCACATACGTTCCTGACATTCAGGAATTCTGGGGCACGCCTGAAGATGCCACGTTCAAAGTCAATAAAATCGCCGGCCAAGTGGTGTGTGAGCTACGTCGGGCGGTCCAAGAAGTTTATTCTGAGAATGAACATAATCCGGTTGTTCTTGTCCCGCCACCGGGGCAAAAAGCTCCGCCTCATCGCACCTTGAAATGGCTTGATTCTTGGAAAGTACAGGTCAACCTAAAGCTGAATATCATCGAAGACACTAATCTGACTCCTGGAGTTTCGCTTAATACGGTTTATCCGAGTTACGTAACTGCATTCCCAGGCAAGCCCTCCATAACCACCCCGCAATCTTATTCGACCGGATTCGGCGCGACCTTTACGGATACGGCAACCCGTACTGACCAATTGAACATGTTCTTTTCCGTTGCGGAGTTAAAGACAGCACCGGTGGGGAAGGACCCGCACTGCATTCCCAATAAACCAGCAAATGCCGATCTTTTCGTGCAAAGCGATCTGAAGCTTTACGATTGGCTACACGCCGCCATACTGCCATACGACACCTATATCGTGAATTATGCGAGTAACAACACTCCGCAAAACACCATCATTCACGACATCAAGTTCGAAATCGTCTCGGATGGAAGTGTGGATCCGACTTGGAAACTCGTTCATATTTCGGCCAACACCAGTCCTAACCTCCTGTCCCTTGGGCGCGATCGTAGCCAAGAATTGATCATTACCTTCGCCCCCGGTCAGGGTGGCGGCGCGAAGGCGCTTTCACCGGCTGCGCAGAGTTCGCTCAACGCAATCGAGACAGGCTCCGCGGTTCAAAACAATTTACGGCGTTAATATCCGCCGAGTGCGCGTGCGTTAGGGACAACAACACCTTTTGGAGCGACCAATGGCCAAGAAAAGGCGAGTGACTGGACTGCCTAGGACGGCGCAGGAAGCGAAAGATCGCGGCTATACGAAAGTGAAGCCGAAGCTAAATCCCCATGAGATGGACAGCGCCGTAAAGAAGAAGTGGACGTTCGTGTCTTCGAAAGACGTCACACATGGCGCAATCGGTGCTTGGGGACCTCATCCTGACACCGGCACCCATACCGTGTGTTATTTTGACGAAGATGACGGCCAGTACGACGATTGCCGGCAGGTACCGAGCTAAGTGGCTTTAGCTTAGTCTCTTAAGCCGACACCGCCACCGGCGCGCCCGCCCCCGCGTCCTCCAACACCATATCCGCCCCCTTCTCCCCAATCATGACCGCCGCGGCATTGGTGTTGCCGGAGACCACCGTCGGCATGATCGAGGCGTCGATCACGCGCAGGCGTTCGAAGCCGCGCACGCGCAGGCGCTCGTCGACCACGGCGTTCGGGTCGGAGCCCATGCGGCAGGTCGAGGTCGGATGATAGACCGTGGTGCCGTTGTCGCGTGCGAAGGCCAAGAGATCGGCGTCGCTCTCGCAACTTTCGCCCGGCGCACGCTCCTCGGCGATGTATTGGCGCATCGCCTTCTGGTTCATCACCCGGCGCATCGTCTTTAGACCGG
This sequence comes from Xanthobacteraceae bacterium, assembly GCA_049519075.1. Lineage (GTDB taxonomy): Bacteria > Pseudomonadota > Alphaproteobacteria > Rhizobiales > Xanthobacteraceae > BOG-931. Next base: position 61,777 of record JBEKRD010000002.1, read on the forward strand.
CGACCACGGTGTCGCAATCGGCGCGGCTCGTGAGGTACCGCGGCTGGATCGCCGGCGCGACGGTCGGATCGCTCGACTTGATGCGCACGAAACCGCGGCTCTCCGGGCGCAATTGGCAGACCGAGGTCATAAAGCCCGGGAAGGCATGCAGCGTGGCGCCCGCAGTGTCGGCGCTGAAGATGAGGAAGTGGATCTGCACGTCCGGCGTTTCCAGTTCCGGCCGCGTGCGCAAAAACGCCCCGGCGTAGCCGGCGCCGATGGTCAATAGCCCCTTGCGCGTCATCAAATAACGCAAGCCCGCCGCATAGCGATGGCGCCAATTGTTGATCACGTCGTTCATGGTGATCGGCTGGGTGCAGCGGTACTGCATGCGGACCTGCAAATGGTCCTGCAGATCGGCGCCGACGCCGGGCATGTCGGCGATCACATCGATGCCGAGGTCGCGCAATAGTTTCGCAGGGCCGAGACCCGAGAGCTGCAACAGCTGCGGCGAATTGAACGCGCCACCGGCAAGGATGACCTCGCCATCGGCATAAGCGGTTTGTGTCGTATGGCCTTGCCGATACTCCACGCCGACGGCGCGGCGGCCGGAAAACAACACGCGGGTCGCCAGCGCGTCGGACACGACCGCAAGATTTGGCCGCCGCCGCGCCTGCCGCAAATAGCCGGCCGCCGTCGACCAGCGCCGGCCGTTCTTCTCGGTCAATTGAAAATAGCCGGCGCCTTCCTGGCGCGGCCCGTTGAAATCGTCGTTACGTGGGAAGCCGGCTGCTTGCGCCGCTTCGATGAAGGCCTCGCACAATGGGTGCGGCTCGCTCACGTCGGAGACGGCGAGCGGCCCGCCGGTGCCGTGCAACGCGTCGGCGCCGCGCTGTTGGTCTTCGGCACGCCTAAAATAGGGCAGCACATCGGCAAAGCCCCAGCCGGCATTGCCGAGCTGGCGCCAATGATCGAAATCCTCGTGCTGGCCGCGGATATAAAGGAGCCCATTGATCGAGCTCGAGCCGCCCAGCACTTTGCCGCGCGGCTGGATGATGCGCCGGTTGTTGAGCTCGGGCTCCGGCTCCGACTTATAGAGCCAATTAACCTTGGGGTTATCGAACAGCTTGCCGAAGCCGAGCGGCACATGAATCCAGAAATGGCGATCGTGGCCGCCCGCTTCCAACAGCAGCACGCGATGGCGGCCCGAGGCGGTGAGCCGATTGGCGAGCACGCAGCCGGCGGAACCAGCGCCGACGATGATATAGTCGAAATGGGTTGCAGGCGGCCCGGCGGCCATGATCGGCGTTCTCCCCTTTGGGCTCGCTTTGGGCGAAGCATTTATGGCCGTAATGTCATCGCATCGCTCTTGGCTGTAAACCCCATTGTCAGCGGCACCGTCAGCCGCTGGCGGGCTCGCGCGCCGCGGCAGCATGGATTTCCAGCAGCTTGCGAACGAGGTCAGGCTTGCGCGCCCGGGCAAAACCGCATTCGGTGGCGATGCCGAACCGCGGCACGTAATTGTGCGCCAGTTCGATGCGCTCTTCGGCGCCTGCGGCGCCGTCGGCGGCATGAATCAATCCCAGATAGATTTCGGTCTCCGGGGCAAGATCGAAGTCGCGCATCGGCGCGAAGAATGCGTCGGTCGCCCGCGGCAGCGGTACCGGCAGGTGAATGTAGGCGGCCCGGTGCGCGACGCTGCGTGCGATCGCATTGGCGACTTCGACCAGATGCCGCGCGGTGACCGGATCGAAAAAGTGTTTGCCGCCGAAATCGCCGTAGCACAGGTGGAATCCGAGTTCGACCGTCTCGGGCACCGCCGCGGAAATGCGCGCCAGCCGCGCGGCAATTTCGCTCCGCGACGCATTCACCAGCGGGAATTGATCCTGAGGCTGACCGTCCCACAAGATCATGTCGTGGCAAACGTCCCATTGAATACACAGATCATGGTGCGGGATATGCCGGCACAGTCCTTCGACCTCGCGTTCCATCGCACTTTCGTAAGCATGCTCGACAGCGGCGACATCGCGGGCGGTGCAGAATGCATAGATGACGCTCATCGGCGTCGGCAAGCAGACCTGGAAACGCACGTCGGGCGCAATGTCGCCGCGCTCGCGCGCCGCAACAAAGTCGAGATAGGACGCACGCGCCTCGCGGCTATAGCCGAGTTCGCCGAATCTCACCTCTTCTCCCCCGACGCCTTCGGCGAGGCACAGCAAGGGAAAGCCCGACGTCTTGCGTAGTGCGCCGCTCGGGTCGGGCTGCAGGAACGGACTGGAGCGCAGCAGTGGATACTGAAAACTCACCCACAGGCGGCGCGGGCCGGGCTCGCCGTCGGGGATGCGCGCCAGCCGGCGGCCGAGCATGGGCCCGACGGTCTTGAAAACCTCGTAGACGGTGTCGAGCCCGATGCTGCCGACAAGATGAACGCGTTCGGGACTGTAGGTCGCCATAACAACCGCTCCTTGAGCCATGTTTGCGGTCGTCATCCCGCATTTTCATCGTGGCTAATCGTGAGTATACAATACTTCCCGTCCCGCAAAGCAGGCCGGGAGTGATTGAGGAGACAGCACGTGCAAAAATTTGGCATCGGTCAGCCTGTGCCGCGGGTCGAGGATCCGCGCTTCATCACCGGCCGCGGCCGCTATGTCGACGATTTCAACCTGCCGCATCAGTGCTACGGCGTCGCGGTTCTGTCGCCGCACGCGCATGCCCGCATCGCGCGCATCGACAGTGCGAAGGCATCAGCCGCCGACGGCGTGCTCGCGGTGCTCACCGGCGCCGACGTCACGGCTGACAGACTTGGTCCTCTCTTCCCGCCGATGCCCGAAGACATGGGCGGGCCCAAAGGCTTCCGCACGCCGCTCTCCATCCTCGCCATCGGCAAAGTGCGCGCGGTCGGCGAGCGCATCGCTTTCGTTGTCGCCGAAACGCTGGTGCAGGCAAGGAACGCCGCCGAACTGATCGAGATCGACTACAAGCCGCTGCCGGCGGTGATCGCGGTCGAGGACGCGGTCAAGCCGGGCGCACCGGCGCTGTGGGACGAGGCCCCCAACAATGTCGCCTTCACGCTGATGATGGGCAACAAGGACTTGACCGATGGAGCCTTCGCCAACGCCAAGCACGTCGTTGCGCTGAAACTCAACAACGCGCGCATCACCGCCAATTCGATCGAGCCGCGCGCTGCCATCGGGCATTACCATCCTGAGTGCGACAATTATACCCTCTACTCGACCTCGCAGAATCCGCACGGCACCCGCTCCTCCGTCGCGGGCCAGGTTCTGAGAATCCCCGAAACCAAGTTGCGCGTCATCTCGCCCGATGTCGGCGGCGGCTTCGGCATGAAGCACGGCGGCTATCCGGAAGACGCGCTCGTGGTATGGGCGTCGCGCCGGGTCGGCGGCCGGCCGGTCAAATGGGCGGCGACACGCTCGGAGGCGCTGCTTGGCGACGCTCACGGCCGCGATCAGGTCGTCAGCGGCGAATTGGCGCTCGACGAGCGCGGCAAAATCTTAGGCCTGCGCGTCAATGCGCTGCATGCGATGGGCTCGCATGTATTCGGCGCCGCCATGGTGGTGCCGCTGTTTGCCATCCGGCTCGCGCCCGGAGTCTATCAGATCCCGGCGGTGCATGCTGTAGCGCGCGCGGTGCTGACCAACGCCATTCCGACTGCGCCCTATCGCGGCGCCGGACGCCCGGAAGCGACCTTCCTCATCGAGCAATTGATGGATCGCGCCGCGCGCGTCCTCGGCGTCGATCCGGTCGAGATCAGGCGGCGCAATTTCATTCCGGCCTCGGCGATGCCGCACAAAGTGCAGACCGGCATCACCTATGACAGCGGCGATTTCGTCCATGTCATGGATGAATGCTTAAAGCTCGCCGACTGGGACGGCTTTTCCAAGCGCGCGGCTGCCACGAAGAAAGACGGCAAGCTGCGCGGCCGCGGCCTCGCTTATTTCCTCGAAGAGGCCGCGGTGTTCAACGACCGCATGGTACTGCGCTTCGATCCGAGCGGCATGCTCACCATCCTCGCCGGAACCCATTCGCACGGCCAGGGTCACGAAACGGTGTTTGCGCAAATGGCGGCGGAGTGGCTCGGCGTGCCGTTTGAAAACATCCGCTTCGTGCAAGGCGACACCGATGCCGTGCCGATCGGGCGCGGCAGCTACGGCTCGCGCAGCATGCATGTCGGCGGCAATGCGCTGAAAAAAGCCGCCGGCAATATCATCGAGAAGGCCAAGCCCATGGCGGCGATGATGCTGGAGGCGGCCGCGGGCGATCTTGAATTCAAGGACGGCTCGTTCCGCATCGTCGGCACCGACCGCGCGCTGCCGCTGACCAATGTCGCAAAAGCCTTCTACCGCCCGGCTATGCTGCCGCCGCAATTCGATGTTGGCCTTGAAGCCTCCGGCACCTTTGCCGCCGAACCGCCGAATTATCCGAACGGGTGCCACGTCTGCGAGGTCGAGGTCGATCCGGACACCGGCGCCGTCGCGCTTATGCGCTACGCCGCGGTCGACGATGTCGGCAAAGTCATGAACCGGCTGCTCTGCGAAGGCCAGATCCATGGCGGCGTCGCGCAAGGCGCCGGCCAAGCGCTGATGGAAGCCATTGTTTTCGATAGCGGCGGCCAGCTCGTGACCGGCAGCTTTCAGGATTACGCCATGCCGCGGGCGGAGGATTTTCCGGAGCTCGTCTCGGAACTGACCGAGGTGCCGGCCAAAACCAATCCGCTTGGCGTCAAGGGCGCGGGCGAAGCCGGCGCCACCGGCGCGCCGCCCGCCATCATCGGCGCCATCCTCGATGCGCTCAGACCGCTGGGCATCGAGCACATCGACATGCCGGCGACACCCGCCCGCGTCTGGGCGGCGATCAACGCTCACGCGCAAAAAGCCGCGGCGGAGTAAGGCGCGTGAGCGAAGCCGGAGCACTGTTCAACGACGGCAAGGCCTATGAACGGCTGATGGGCCGCTGGAGCAAGCTTGCTGGCGCGCAATTTCTCGACTGGCTCGATGCGCCCGAAGGTCTGCGCTGGATCGACGTCGGTTGCGGCAATGGCGCCTTCACCGAAGTCTTGATCGCGCGCTGTGCGCCCACGGCGGTAACCGGCATCGATCCGTCGCCGGGCCAGCTTGATTATGCGCGCACGCGTCCTGGAGCCAAGCTTGCGCAATTCCAGCTCGGCGATGCGCAGACCTTGCCGTTTGCCGACAACAGTTTCGACGCCGCGTCCATGGCGCTGGTCATCACGTTTATTCGCGATCCCGTCAAAGCCGCGCGCGAAATGGCGCGCGTGGTCAAGCCGGGCGGCATCATCGCCACTTATATGTGGGACTTTCCTGCCGGCGGGTTTCCGATCAATCCGCTGATCCAGGCGCTGGCCGCCATGGGAATCAAGCCCACTGCGGCATCCAACCCTGACGCGTCACGGAGCGAGGTGATGCGGTCGACATGGGAAAAGGCCGGGCTGCAAGACATCGACGCGCGGATCATCCGCGTGCCGATCGTTTTTACTGACTTCGACGATTTCTGGGTCTCCAACAGCGTGCCGATGGGCTCCTATGGCCAGGCGATCGCCGGCCTCTCGCCGCGCGAACGCGAGGCGCTGAAAACGCGTCTGCGCGAGCGACTGCCGGCGCGCGGCGACGGCCGCATCGCCTACGAGGCCTTCGCCAACGCGGTCAAAGGCCGCGTGGCGTAAGTTCCCGTCACGCCTGCTTCGGCGGTGCGCCGCACAACAGCGTGTGCAGCACGACGAGCGTGAGGCCGCCCGAAATCACCGGCTGGGTTACGATCAGCCGCACCAAGAGCGGCATCTGGGCCAGCACTTCCGGCGACATAAACATGCCGCCGAGCGCCACCAGCATGGAAAGCCCCGCGACGATGAATTTGCGGTCGTCCCAATCGACCTTGGCCAGGATATGCACGCCGTGCATCAATACGATGCCGAACAACAGCGTTGCCGCGGCCGAGAGCACCGGCAGCGGCACGACCACCAGCAACAGGTCGAATTTGATCGAGGCGCCGAGCACGATCAGCAATACGCCCGCGGCCAGCGTGGCGTAGCGCGAACCAACCCGCGTCGTGCGCAACATGCCGATATTGTCCGGATAGACGATGGTGGAAAAGCCGCCGACCAGGCCGGCGAGCACGCCACCGAGCCCGATGGCGAACACGCCTTCCGACATCCGCGCCGAACTGATGCTCTGGCCGCCCCAATTGCCGACCATCTGGTAAAGCGCCATCGAGCCGACGCTCGCCGGCAATAGCACCAGCAAAAACACAACGACGAGATCGCTCTGCACCGCAAACCCGAACGGAAACAATTGCGGCGCAACCAGAAACGGCGCATTGGCCACCGCGGCGAGCGACACCGGGCGGAACAGCGCGTAACCGATGGTGCCGACGGCAAGACCGATGAGAATGGCGGCGCGGCGGAATTTGCCGCCCCACAGACTCACCGCGATGACGACGGCGACGGCAAGCGCGCCGGCAAGAAAATTGACCGCGGGAAAGCCGGGACTTTGCGGCAGGCCGATCCAGCCCGGCAAGGCCACGTTCGAGACCTGGATCATGATGAAGATCACAATCATGCCGGCGATGATCGGCGCGCGCAGAAACCGCGACAACAGCCCGATCACGCTGAACCCGCGCACCGGAAGGCTGAGCGCGCACCAGATCAGAGCCGCGATGAAGAACGACCCATAGGCCGCGCCGAGACCGCCGCCTTGGAGATGGCCGACCGCCAAAAGACTGGCGAAGCTGCCGGCATAGGGGCCCTGGATGATCGGCAAGCGCAGCAGCAGCACCGATTGCAGGATAGTGACCACACCACAGACCAGAAAGGTCATGCCATAGAGATAGGCGATCTGCTCCGGCGTGAGATTGAAGGAGCGGCCGAGAATGCCGGGAAACACGAACATCCCGGTCATGCCGAAAATATTTTGCAGGCCCAATATCAAAAGCTGATCGTAAGAGAGCTTCTGATCGATGCCGACATCGAAAACTTTGTCGACAGGCGTCGCGGCAGGCGTTTCCCCGTTCGGCATGATGATACCACCGTTATGATTTTCGCAGTTTCTTCGCTGCGAGCTTGCCTCGCATGAGCCGGCATCTAGCGCGATTTCCGCCGCCGGATCAACGCAATGGCGCGCCGATGCGGCGCCACCGCTCAGTCGTCCAAGAGAAACCAGCCGAACAAAGCGGCAAGCCCGGTCGCACCGGCAAAAATGTAGACGCCGAGCAACAGGTCATCCTGATAATCCATCGCCAGAAAACCGGCCCACAGCAGAAAAAACCACACCGAGCCGATGGCCACCACGCGGATGGTATTCTTGATGCGCCTGCGGAGCATGGGTCTAAAGTCAACGCATGCTGTCCGGCAGGATCGCCTGGCCGCCGAGTTCTTGCCAGGCCATCGGCGCGCCGGCTTTGAGCGCGGCCTCCGCCGGCGCGAGATTGTGATCCCAGCGCGTGGCGATGAAGCGGCGGCCATTGACGCCGTCGGAGGCGTTCGAGCACAGCCACAACAGCGGCGGCACCATGACTTCGGGCGCCATCAGTTGCGAACGGTCGGGCGCCATCAGGGGCGAAACCAGCCGCGTATCGGCGGCGCCGCCAGGGACCAGCACGTTGGCAGTCACACCTGAGCCCTCGAGCTCGTGCGCGATCGCCGTGAGATGCGCCTCGTTCGCCGCCTTCGAGCCGCCGTAGGGCTGCAGGAAAGTCTTCCACATCGTATCGAGGCTGGTGGTGACGTTGATGATGCGGCCCCAGTGCTGCGCCAATAGCGTCGGCAGCACGGCGCGAGTGAGCAGGAACGGGGCGACGACATTGACGGCGATGACGCGGCGGAATTCCTCCGGCGTCGTCTCCCACAATTTTCCGACCGGCTTGCCGTCGCCGCGAATGAGCCCGGTGCTGATGCCGGCATTGTTGATCAAGATATCGATGCGGCCAAAGCGCTCGAGCGTGGCGCGCAGGATTTTCGCGCCGCTGTCGTCCCAGGCGACGTCGGCGATGAGGCCGAACAGGCGCTCGCCGGCGCCGCCCTTTTCGGCCGCCTCCTGGGTCTCCTCGAGGGCAGGCGCGTCGAGTTCCACGGCGGCGACGCGGGCGCCGGCTTTAAGCAAACCGAGGGTCATCGCCCGGCCGAGGCCGCGCCCGGCGCCGGTAACGATGGCGACCTTGCCGTCGAGCTGTTCCGCCATCTGCCGCCCCCGGATATCCCTGAAATAGCTTTGTTACTGAGGTGGTTAGCACATTATACGGCCGCTTGCTCAGGCTGCGAAATCTGCCCGTCCGCGGCCGAACTTTGTTGCGCCGGACCGGGCCGCCGCCTATATTCCGCAAGCTTTCCAGTCATCCCTGATGACGTAAGTGGCTTCGCCCCGACGGGCGGGCGGAGCCCAGAGAAGATTTATCGGCGATCAAGCCGTTCTTGGAGATAGACAAATGGCGACCCCGCCCCTGATGCCGAAAGCGACGGCCGTGTGGCTCGTCGACAATACCTCGTTGTCGTTCGACCAGATCGCGCAGCTTTGCAATCTGCATCCGCTCGAGGTCAAGGCGATCGCCGATGGCGATGCCGCGCAAGGCATCAAGGGGCTCGATCCCATCCTCACCGGGCAACTGACGCGCGAAGAAATCGGCACCGCCGAAGCCGATCCGAACTACCGCCTGCACATCGCCGAGCCGAAAGTGCGCCTGCCCGAGGCCAAGCCGAAGAAGGGCCCGCGTTATACGCCGGTGTCGCGGCGCCAGGACCGGCCGAACGCCATCCTGTGGCTGGTGCGTAATCACCCCGAGCTCAAAGACAGCCAGATCATGCGGCTCGTCGGCACCACCAAATCGACCATCGAAGCGATCCGCGAACGCACCCACTGGAACTCGGCCAATCTGACGCCGCTCGATCCGGTGACGCTCGGGCTGTGCTCACAGATCGATCTCGACCTTGAAGTGCAGAAGGCGGCCAAGGAAAAGCCGGTGCCGGTCGAGGCCCAGGGCGCGACGCTGTTGCCGGCGTCGGTCACCACCGCGCCGAAGATTGAAGAGCCCGAGCCAGTCGCGGCCGGACAAAAACCCGCCGACGACCTCAACGTCGATGCGGTGTTCGCCAAGCTCAAGAAAATCGGCGGCAAGGCGGAATAGCGAGTCAGATTTCCCCGGCGCGGCACGGCACGATGTGATGCGCTGCCAAACCGGCTCGCGACACGCGCCACTGGCGATCTTGCAAAATTCTGCCTGCGATTAGAAACGGAAGCGCAGCCCGGCGGTGGGATCGACGTTATTGCGCTGGAGAAAACCGTTCGCCAATCCGCCGTTCACTTGATTGAACATGAAGCCGATATAGGTGTCCCACTTCGCCGCAAATCTCCAATCGACGACGGCGGAGACGGCGTCATAGGTTCCGGAGCATTGCGAGTGAGCGCTGCTCGAGCAGCCGACATTTGGCCCGGTCGCGAAAAAATTGTTCTGGGCATAATGATAATAGGCGCCAATCACATCGACTTTATCAGTGACGGCATATTTCGCCCCCGTCCACACCACCTGTAGGATTTTGTCGTGGCAAACGGTGGCCGCGGCGCAGCCGGCCGAGAACGCTATATTGTTGATCGCCGTAAGGCCGTTGGGACTGGCACTGCTGGCCGCGAAACCGGCAACAAAATCACCGGCGACATCGGTAAACGCGGTCTGCGGGTCGCTGGGCGGCGCGTATTGAATCCATTCGTAGCCGCCGTAGAGATTCAGCGGTCCGTTGGTGTATTTGGCAAGCGCCATCACGCTGGTGTCGTCGGAGATCGTCGCCGTGAAAAACTGCGGCGCGAAAGGCGCCAGCGGCAAGCCCGCGGCGTTGGTCGGAGCCCCGGTCAGCGAGGTTGCCACCGCGTCTCTGACGTAGCTGTAAATGCCGTCGACCGACAGCACGCCATTGGCCACATTGTGGATGTCGGCGCCGACTTGACCCTCGTAGGCGCCGTCGGAGGCGTTGTCCTGGCCGTAGCCGCCGAACTGCCACAGGCCCGCAGCGCGGAACATGCCGAGATTGACGCGATATTTCAGCGACGTGCTGTATCTGCAGTCTTCGGTATCGCCGACGCCGCAGGTCGTGCCCTGGAAACCGATTGGCGAAAACGCATATGAACCGCTCATCGGATCGTAGGCGAGAACGCCATCCATCGTTAGCGCGTTTTGTCTGAAAACAGTCAGGGTGCCATAGGTCGGCGAACTGACGCCCACATAGCCAACGGAGTTGTACCACTGGCCCGCCCGGCTTGAATCGCCGTTGGTGACCTGCTGGTTAAGCGGCACGTTCGTTTCGGCAAATTGCGACCCCGGCCCATTGGCAAAGCGCAGCGAATAGGGATCAAACCCGGCTTCCAGATCGAAAACCAAATTCCATCCGGCGCCGATCGGCTCGTTGCCTTTGATGCCGATGTTCGACTGGCTCATCGCATTGGGTGCGAGACCCCACATCGGCGTTCTGTTCATCTTCTGGATGAGATAGGAGGCTCCGGTGGTGTATAAGGGACCAAACGGCGCCCCGTGACTCTGCCAACCACCGCCGACATCGACCGTGCCGTAGACGGTGACGCCGTACCAAGTGAGCGGACAGGACGTGGCGACAAAGTCCCAAAGCGTGCCACAGGCAACGGGCGCTGGCGGCGAGGCTTGTGCCACCGCGGGCGGCGGGGCCTTCGTCACCATGATGGGATCGGCCGATGCGTTGCCGGTCCATGCGGCACCAGCAATGGCGACGATCGCCGCCGCGCCAACACCGAACTTTTTCATGCCGTCCCCCCATCAACAACAAGATGATCGGTCGACAGGCTGTGCCATCTTATTTTTCTAAGACAGCCTTCGGTATTCGAGTGTGCCTAATCCGCTGGGCTCGGAGGACTCCAAAATGACCGTGCGTCAGCTTTTTTGCTTAAGTGTTGCAATCAGGCAACGCAGCGACCGCTCCTGAACAGATGGAACTCAATTGCAGGGGCGCAGCGGTTTCGGTATTTTCAATAGTTTCCGCGACGTTTTCCAACAAGTTCCAACAAGTTCCCGGTGCGGATGTGCCGGGCAACTGTCGGCAACCCGACGTTGGAGAAACGCGGCATAGGTCGCCTACTCGATCATGATCCGGGGTTTGCGATCGCGTCGCCCCGCCGTGTCCCGCACTGAAATCAACGATCGGGTGGAACTTCGCGCCGCACCGCGCCGAGAGAACAAAAAGCCTATCCCCGATCGTTCCGCAGCACCACGCAAGCCCCGCCGGCCGCGATCAATTTGTTGCAGAATTTTTCCAGATAACCGCGATCGTCGTCGCCGATACGAATATTGTAGCGCATGGCGCTGCCCATGCCGATGCCGCGGCTACGGATGACGATCGGCTCGCGGTCGCCGATCAGCGACGCATAGCGTTTCTGAATATCGCGATAGATCGCCCAGGCCTTGCTCTCCGACCAATTGGCGGTGAGTTGCATGCCCCAGCGCGGCACGTAAGCGGCGATGCGCTGCGCTTCGGCTTTCGGCGCCAGGATCAGATTGGCAAGCCGCGTGCAGGGTACGCCCTGCGGGATCGTGGTCTCCGGCGTCTGCGGCGGCGTCGGCGACGCCCACTCGTCGGCCGTCCAGCCGGTGATGATGGCGACATAATTGCGCGCCTCGCCCGGCAGCGGGCGTTTACTGGCGAGAAACGCGCTCACGCGCCCCGGCCCGGCATTGTAAGCCGCCGCCGCCAGGCCGAGATTGCCGAATTGCACTTTCAGGTCGTGCAGATAGCTCGCCGAATTCTTCAACGCCTCGATCGGATCGAGCGGATCGATCAGCCCGCGATAATCCGCCGTCCCGGGCATGAATTGCGCAATTCCCAGCGCGCCCTTGCGGCTCACCGCGCTGGCGTTGAAGCGGCTCTCTTGCCAGATGACGCGGGCGAAGAACTCCACGGGCAATTCATTTTCCGCCGCGTCTTGCTCCAGTGCGCGGCAGATGTCTTCGGAGGTCGGCGGTGCGTTTGGAGCGGGGAGTTTTTCCGCCGGCTTATCGCTGGGTGCCGGCCCGTCCCGCTTGGGCAGTGGGGGGGTATGATTGTCAGGTGGATTCGCCGGCACCTGCGCGATGGCGCGCGGTTCCCATACCGCCAAAGCAAATAGGATCAGCAGTCCGACAAAGCGCATCTTACTGATTAAGATATGAAATCGGGCACGGTGCCGCCATCCCAGGACGACTCCATCGCCCACCCGACGGCGCCCGGGCCCAACGCGCGCCTACCAGTGGGATAAATGCGAATATCCTCACACTGTCGCTCGGAAGCCACAGCTTTTGCGGCCAATTTCACATAGGTTGGCTGCGTATCAGTCATTGCGAGTCCACCCTGCCCAGGGCGATTTATTTCAGCGTCACTCGTAATGACGTGATGCACTTCGGGGGCGAAGATGACGAAGAAATTTCTGGCCGCAGTGGCGGCGTGTTTCATTGGAACGGCGGCGCCCGCCATTGGCGCCGATATGCTGGTCAAGGCCCCGCCACCGGCGCCCGCGCCGATCTACAGCTGGACCGGTTTCTATGTCGGCGGCAATATCGGCTACAGCTGGGGCGTCTCCGACCCAAACGTCAATTTCTTCGATCCTTCCGGATTCACGATTGCAACGGCCACCAATACCTTCGGCATGAATGGCGTCGTCGGGGGTGGACAGGCCGGCTACAATCGGCAGACCGGAAACTGGGTCTGGGGTGCGGAGGCGGACATCCAGGCGTCCGGGCAGCGCGGCACCGGGAATTTCCCTTGCGCCGCCGGCGTGTGCAGCACGACTGGTCTTCAGGTTAACGAAGCGCTCAATCAAAAACTGGATTGGTTCGGAACGGTCCGCGGACGCCTCGGCTTCACGGTGACTCCGACGATCCTGCTGTATGGAACAGGTGGTCTCGCCTATGGCGACATCGCAACCGACGGGCTCATCTCCGATCCGAAGGCGTTCAGCTTGAACACGCTGAAGACCGGATGGACCGCCGGCGGCGGCATCGAGGCCAGTGTCAGCCACGATTGGACGGTGAAGCTCGAGTATTTGTACATGGACCTCGGCGATGTTTCGAGCAATGGCCTGACCACGACGGGAATTTTAATTCCCGGGGTCCCACATAATGGTCCACCCATCGCCAACCGCTTAAGCACCAACTTCATCGCGTCCGGGCCGGGCATCACCGACAACATTCTGCGGCTGGGCTTGAACTACAAGTTCTACTGAGTTCGCTTTGGTGCAGCGGCATTAACTCTTGATCGTGCCGCAGGCCGCGACCGCCGGCACGTAATGCAGCACGAGAAGTTCGGCGATCGGGCAAGTCGCATAGGCGCGGCCATCGTCACCGCTGAATTCCACCAGCACCGTGTACTTGCCGAGCAATTCAACGAGTGTGCCGACCTGACCGCGCGCGAGCCCAACGCCCGGCAAATCCGCCAGCAGCGCCACCACATCGAGCGCGGATGGCCGCGAGGCTTTCTCGTTCTTCATCAAAACACCCACGCTGAATCCGAGACTTCGCAAACGCTTTCGTGGGAACGATGCTGTGCGCCTTCGCCCACCCTCGCTACGCCAATTTCATGTTCGACAACCGAACCCTTGTTATCTCGAAGATGCCTCGTGTAATTCTTACAAGTTGCCCAATGTCTTGCGGAACGGTTGGGTAGATTTTCATAGCCCCCTCGTCAGGGTGATGCACAAATAACGGGGCAAACTTACCGATGGACTCCAACTTTTCATGAAGCGCATGCGCTTTCTCGAACTTCGGCTCCGCAATTTCCCAATTCGCAGAGTCTCGGAAGGCATCGCCAATCATATTGTTATATTCCTCCATCGTCCGCTGATATTCGTCCTTAGTTTCCGAATCAATAATTGCTGGAATCACAGACAAAGGTATGCGATGTGCCGCCGGATCACGCTTGCCGCTCAGTTCCCCGTTCCAATCTTCGTAGGGCTTAATAAACTTCGCGATATCAGCCAGATTTCCGTCTTTTAGATACTCATTGCCGAAAAGGCTAATTTTCACCGGTGGCAGGTTCCGCGTCTTGTCGCTGGCGAAAAGATCGAGAAGTAACCACGCAAGATTATCCAACGTGCCTCGGATATTTATGTAAATAACATTCAGGTCGCGCGCGATTTTTTCGACTTCATCATGAGGAAGAGGCTCAGTTCGATCTGGCATAACAAGGCCAAGTACGCCGCGAATGGAGAGCCAAATAAATTTGGCTCTACGCGCAATTCCGAACCTCATATGGAAGTTGGCCTCAGGATTTTTGACACTGTGCGATAAAGTAGCCGCGTCAAAATAAATATCTCGTATGGCGTCGCAAATGGATAGCGCGTGCATATATTCGGCTTGCCGATAGCAGTGAGCATCCCTTTCCAAATCGCCCGTAAGAGAACCTAGTTTCCGAAAAAAATCCAGATGATGGTCAAATCCGAGCTGCGTGTCACTGATCGGCATGTAGTCTTTACACTCCCCCCACGCCCTTCCCCTTCAACGCCGTCCCGATCTCATCCAGCACCATCGGATCGTCAATCGTCGCCGGCATCTGCCAGGCGTCGCCGTCGGCGATTTTCTTGATCGTGCCGCGCAGGATTTTCCCCGAGCGGGTCTTCGGCAGCCGTGCCACGGTGATGGCGAGCTTGAACGCCGCGACCGGGCCGATCTTGTCGCGGATGAGCGCGATGCACTCCTTCTCGATCTCGAGCGGCGAACGCTGCACACCGGATTTGAGCACGATGAAGCCGCACGGCACTTCGCCCTTGAGTTCGTCCTTGATGCCGAGCACGGCGCATTCGGCGACATCCTTGTGCGAGGCGAGCACCTCCTCCATGCCGCCGGTCGAGAGCCTGTGGCCGGCGACATTGATGATGTCGTCGGTGCGGCCCATGACGAAAATGTAGCCGTCTTCGTCCTTAAAACCCGCATCGGCGGTTTTGTAATAGCCGGGAAATTCCTCCAGATAACTCGCGCGCATGCGCGGGTCGGCCTGCCACAGCGTCGGCAGACAAGCCGGCGGCAGCGGCAGCTTGATCACGATCGAGCCCATCTTGTTTGGTGCGACTTCGTGGCTGCCCTCGTCGACGACACGAATGTCGTAGCCCGGCATCGCCACGGTCGGCGAGCCGTGCTTGATCGGCAATTGCCCCAGACCCACCGGATTGCCGGCAATCGCCCAGCCGGTCTCGGTCTGCCACCAGTGATCGATCACCGGCACTTTCAAAAGCGCTTCCGCCCATTCCAGCGTCGGCGGATCGGCGCGCTCGCCGGCAAGAAACAGCGTGCGGAATTTTTTCAGATCGTGCTGCGCGAACAATTTGCCGTCCGGATCTTCCTTCTTGATGGCGCGGAACGCGGTCGGCGCGGTGAACATCGCCACACAGCCGTGCTCGGCGATTACCCGCCAGAACGCGCCGGCGTCGGGCGTGCCCACCGGCTTGCCTTCATAGAGCACCGTGGTCGCGCCGTGGAACAGGGGCGCATAGACAATGTAGGAGTGGCCGACCACCCAGCCGATATCGGACGCCGTCCACCACACCTCGCCGGGTTCGATGCCGTAGAGATTTTTCATCGACCATTTCAGCGCCACCAGATGCCCACCATTGTCGCGCACCACGCCTTTCGGCCGTCCGGTGGTGCCGGACGTATAGAGAATGTAGAGCGGATCGGTCGCCAAAACCGGCACGCAGTCGAAGGCGGAGCGCGCATGCACCAGCGCGTGATCGCGCATCGCCGCCCAGTCATGGTCGCGGCCCGCCATCAAGACCGCCTGCACTTGCGGGCGCTGCAGGATCAGACAGGCGTCGGGCTTGTGCTTGGCGATATCGATCGCCTGGTCGAGCAGCGGCTTGTAATGCACGATGCGGCCGGGCTCGAGGCCGCAGCTGGCGGATAAAATGACTTTCGGCTTGGCATCCTCGATGCGGCTGGCGAGTTCGCGCGCAGCGAAGCCGCCGAATACCACCGAATGCACGGCGCCGATCCGCGCGCAGGCAAGCATCGCGATCACCGCTTCCGGCACCATCGGCATATAGAGAATGACGCGGTCGCCTTTGCCGACGCCGAGATCGCGCAACATGCCGCCGAGCACCTGAGTTTCGGTCAACAGCCGATGGTAGCTGATGTTGCGTTTGACGCCGGCGAGCGGCGAATCGTAGATGATCGCCAGCTGTTCGCCGCGCCCGGCGTTGACGTGGCGGTCGACGGCGTTAAAGCAGGTGTTGCAGACGCCGTCCGGGAACCAGCGGCCGTAAATCCCGGCGCTGGCATCGAACACCGTGTTGGGCTTTTCAACCCAGTCGATCGCGGCCGCAGCCTCGCCCCAAAAGCCATAAGGATCGCGCTGCCAGCGCGCATAGACCTCATGGTAACGGCTCGAACGGGCGTCCATGGTCTCGCTCCCCGCTTCCACCTTATTCCCCGCATGCGGGGCGGGTGGCAGTTCTTGATTCTATACTGGCCCGCCGTCGCGCATTTGCAAGCCGCGCTGCACGGGCGGTTCCGCCATGCAAGTCAACGCTGGCCTAAAGACCCGCGCTTTGATCTATGTCACGGCTGATCTGCCTCTTTCGTTGCATCAGCCCGTGATCACCGACCCGCTGTTTTATCTCCTCGCCATCCCGGCCGTGACGCTGCTCGGTCTCGGCAAAGGCGGCTTTGCCGGCGTCGGCATGATCGCGACGCCGCTCTTGGCGCTGATCATGCCACCCTTGGAAGGCGCCGCGATCCTGTTGCCGCTTTTGATTATCCAGGACGCCATATCGGTGTGGGCATACCGCCGCGCCTGGAGCGCCTGGAATCTGAAGGTGCTGATTCCGGGCTCGGTCCTCGGCATGGCGGCGGGCACCGCCTTTGCCAGTTCGGTGTCCAACGCCGCCATCGAATTGACCATCGGCTGCATCGGGCTTTGCTTCGTGCTTTATCATTGGCTCGCGCCATGGCTGGTGCCGGCGTTGCGGGCTTCCGCCGACCAGCCGCGCCGCCCGCACATCGCGCTTGGCGTCTTGTGGGGCGCCATGTCCGGTTTCATGTCGCTTCTGGTCCAGGTCGGCGCGCCGCCGTTTCAGATCCACATCCTGCCGCAGCGCCTCGACAAGCTCACTTTGGTCGGCACCAGCGTTATTTTCTTTGCCTTCATGAACGAAATGAAGATCGTGCCCTATTTCATGCTGGGGCAATTTTCGCTGCGCAATTTCACGACTTCGATGGCGCTGTTACCGCTGGCGATCGCGGCAAACTTCCTCGGCATCTGGCTGGTGCACAAGACGCCGACCGCACGGTTCTATCAGATCGCCTATATCCTGATGCTTTTGATCTCGCTCGGTCTGTTATGGCAGGGCTGGCACGGGTTGGGCCGCTGAGTAGGCGCGTGACGAGTTGTGAAGGATAAGCGTATCCATTCAGCGGCTTTTCGCTAGGCTCGGCACCGGCGATTCGGCCGCGGAGAGCCGCCATGATCGATAGCCTGCGACCCATCACGACGGCGCCGATCCCGTGCAAGATCTGCGGCGGCGCTTCCGTGCTCTACGGCGTCGTCGATTTTCACAAGTGCTGCGAGGAGGTGCGCGGTACTCACCTACCGCTGTCCGGTGTGCCGGTATATTACCGCCGCTGCAGGGACTGCGGTTTCCTGTTCACCGACGCGTTCGACGATTGGAACAGTGACCAGTTCAAAGCGCATATCTACAACGACGATTACCAAACGATCGATCCTGACTATCAGACGCTGCGGCCAAAATCGAATGCCGAGTTTGTGGTGCGCATCTGGGGCCCACACAAGGAAAAAACCCGCGTGCTCGATTACGGCGGCGGCAGCGACGCGTTTTGCGGTGCGTTACGCGCCAACGGCTTCCCGGTGGTGGAAACCTACGATCCTATGGTGGCGGAACATGCCCGCCTGCCTGACCGGAAGTTCGAACTGGTGACCTGTTTCGAAACGATTGAGCACACACCCCACCCCGCCGCCACGATCGATATGATCGCCAAATGCACCGCGGAACCTGGACTTGTGATGTACTCGACCCTGGTCCAGCCGGCCGATTTCGATAAACTCGGCCTCAACTGGTGGTATGTTGGCCCGCGCAACGGCCACGTCTCTCTTTTCAGCAAGCAATCGCTCCAACTCGCCTGGAGCCGTCATGGCTACAAGAACGTCTCCGTGTCGGAGGATATGCATTTCGCATTTCGCACGTTACCATCATCCGGTTCCGACCTGATCAAATGATTGGTCGCCGGCAGATGTGATTCATTGAGTAACAATGGTGACGCAATACGACACCGATCTTGAGCGCAACGCGGCGAATTTTCAGCCGCTGACGCCGCTGTCGTTTCTGGCGCGCGCGGCGGAAGTCTATCCGGACCAGACCGCGATCATCCACGGCGCGCGGTCGTGGACCTATCGGCAATTCTATGACCGTGCGCGGCAATTGGCGTCGGCGCTCGTCAAGCACGGCATCAAGCGCGGCGACACCGTGGCGGTGGTGCTGCCCAATGTGCCGGCGATGCTGGAGGCGCATTACGGCGTCGCCATGGCCGGCGCGGTGCTCAATTCCATCAACACGCGGCTCGATGCAGCGATCATCGCCTTTACCCTCGACCACGGCGAGGCCAAGGTGCTGATCGCGGATCGCGAATTTTCCAAGACGGTGAAAGCGGCCTTGGCGGCATGCGACGCCAAACCGCTCGTCATCGATTACGACGATCCGGAGTTTACCGGCCCTGGCGAACGGCTTGGCGCGCTGGAATACGAAGATTTCCTGCGTGAAGGTTCAGCCGATTTCCCCTGGCTGATGCCGCAGGACGAATGGGACGCCATCGCGCTCAATTACACTTCGGGCACCACCGGCGATCCCAAGGGCGTCGTCTATCACCACCGTGGCGCCTATCTGCTCGCGCTCGCCAATGTCATCACCTGCGGCATGAGCAAGCATCCGGTCTATCTGTGGACGCTGCCGATGTTCCACTGCAACGGCTGGTGCTTCCCGTGGACGCTGTCGGTGGTCGCCGGCACCCATGTCTGCCTGCGTGCGGTGCGCGCGGCGCCGATCTATGACGCCATCGCCACGCATAAGGTCACGCATCTGTGCGGCGCGCCGATCGTGATGTCGACGCTGCTCACCGCGCCGGACGGCGAACGCAAGCCGCTGCCGCATGTCGTCGAATTCGTCACGGCTGCGGCGCCACCGCCCGAGGCCGTGCTGGCGGCGATGCGGCAGGCCGGCTTCAACGTCACCCATGTCTATGGCCTCACCGAAGTCTACGGACCGGCGAGCGTCAACGATTGGCATCGCGAATGGAACGCGCTGCCCGGCCCCGAGCAGGCGGCGAAGAAGGCGCGCCAGGGCGTGCGCTATCCGGTGCTCGAAGGCCTCGACGTGCTCGATCCCGACACCATGCGGCCGGTGCCGCGCGACGGCGAAACGCTCGGCGAAGTGATGTTCCGCGGCAACGTCGTGATGAAAGGCTATCTGAAGAACAAGGCGTCGACCAAGGCTGCCTTTGCCGGCGGCTGGTTTCATTCCGGCGATCTCGGCGTCATCCATCCCGACGGCTATATCCAGCTCAAAGATCGCTCCAAGGACATTATTATCTCCGGCGGCGAGAATATTTCCTCGATCGAAGTCGAGGACGCGCTCTATAAGCACCCGGCGGTGCAACTGGTCGCGGTGGTGGCCAAGCCCGATGACAAATGGGGCGAGACGCCTTGCGTCTTCGTCGAACTAAAACCGGGCACCACCGCGAGCGCCGAAGACCTGCTCGCCTGGTGCCGCACCCACCTTGCCGCTTACAAATGCCCGCGCACCGTGGTGTTCGCGGAAATTCCGAAAACGAGCACCGGCAAGATCCAGAAATTCAAGCTGCGGGAGATGGCGAAGGGGATGGACTGACCCTTCGTCGCCCCTTGCCGCGAACGCGAGAGTCCGGCCGCTCCATCAGTTTCGAGCAAACGATCTCCGCCCCCGCAAAGTGCGGGGGGCGCGGACGTACTCGAGCTACTGTGGCTTAATCGATCAATCGATCAGTGGACGAAGACGTCTTGCCGCAACCGGGCGATCTCGTCCTTGACGTATAATTTTCTGCGTTTCAATTCCAAGAGCGTGAGGTCGTCGATCGAGGGGTGGTGGAGCGCTTCGGAGATTTCGTGTTCGAGCGCCTGGTGCCGTTTTTCGAGTTCGGCAAGATGCGATTCAATCGCCATGTGGCATGCCTCCTTGAGTCAGACTGCCGCCAGACCGGATCATCCTACACCCTAACAACCAAATGCAAGCATACTCCGTTTTTGTGCTTACGAAAATCCCCGCTGTACACCGTTCGCAAAGTCAGCCTGCGCACTTGTCGAGGATTGACCAAAACGCGATAATCCAGAGGAACTTACCGGGCACCTTACCCTCCTACCTTTCGCTGGCTGTATCTGGGCGAGTTAGCGGCCGAAAACCCCGCCCAATCGGCCGAGCCAGGCACGATCAAGGCTGTGATGACAGACGAGGAAGAACGCGAGCTTCGGGCGCAGCTGGCAAGCTTGCAGCAGGCGCATCGCGACCTCGATGTGGCGATCGCGGCGCTGCAGGGATCGGCGGGCTCCGATCTCATTCAGGTACAGCGCTTGAAGAAGCGCAAGCTCATCCTGCGCGATCGCATCACCTTCATCGAAGACCAGCTCACGCCGGATATTATTGCGTAAGCGCCGCGCTGCTGCGGACGGAGGTATTCCGCTCTGCCTTGCGCGCATACATCGCTGCGTCCGCGCGCGCCAAAACCTCGGCCGGCTCATCGAGCGCGCCGAGAAGCGCAAGCCCCGCCGAAGCGCCGACGGCGAGGCTCGATTCGCCGAAGCGCAGCGGGATCTCATAGACCGCGGCTTCCAGCATGGCGGCCTTGGCGACGGCGTCGGGCGCGCCGAGATTCCACAACAGCACCGCGAATTCGTCGCCGCCGAGCCGCGCCACGGTGTCGGACGCCCGCACGTGCCGGGTCAAAGCTTTGGCGACCTCCTTGAGCACGGCATCGCCCGCGGCATGGCCGTGGCGGTCGTTGACCGGCTTGAAATCGTCGAGATCGAGATAGACTAAAGCGACGCTCGCGCCATAGCGTTTGACGTAAGCGAGCGACCGCTTGAGCTCGCGCTCAAAGCCGCGCCGGTTGAGCACATCGGTGAGCGGGTCGATGTCGACGCGGGCTTCCAACTCGCTGATGCGCGCGCGCGAGGCCTGCAATTGGGCGGAAAGCGCATCGACCTCCGCGGCCAGCCGCATCACCGTCGAACGCTGCGGCACGCGGACTTGTTTCGGCTCGAACGGCTTGTCGTTCTGGCCGCTCGGCGCGCGGTCCGGCTTCGGCCGCGACCGCGACTGCGGTTGAATGCTCGGCCTGCCGCCCGGCTTTGCCGCCCGCTCCTTCATGCCCCAATCCCCGCTTGGCGAATCGCCGGGCAGCATAACCCGGGCCCGGCCGATCCCGCAGCGGACCCCGCGGATCGCGAAAATCGGCCAGTATTACAAAGATTTAATGCATGCGACGGATTGCCGCATGTGGCGCAATTGCGGCGTCAATCGGCAGCCAGAAATTCAAGCGGCATGGTCGCCTCCTCGGAAAACACCGCCGCCGTCACCGGCCCGCCATAGCCGGCGCCGGTATCGAGATCGAGCCGGTTCTTGCGCAGTTCGGGAGAGCCGCTGCGAATCGGCGTATGGCCGTGCACGATCAGCCGGCCATAGTCGCGCGCATCGGATAGAAACGGCTCTCTGATCCACAACAGATCGTGCGCGTCCTGATCCTGCAACGGCCGGTCCGGATCGATCCCGGCATGAACAAAAAACCGCCGTCCGTCGTCATGCTTAAGCGGCAGCGCGCGCAGCCAATCGATGTGCGGGCGCGGCAAATCGCGCACATCTCTCACGCCATAGCTCTCAAGCGTCTGTCGTCCGCCCTGCCGCAGCCAATGCGCCGCCGGCGTCTGCCCGTCGATGATCGCAAGCAGCGTCTCCTCGTGATTGCCCATCAGCGTGACGACAGCGTCGGGCTCTCTCGCCTGGAGCGCCATCAACAGCGCCACGACCTCGCACGACTGCGCGCCGCGATCGATGTAATCGCCGATGAACACAAAACGCCGCGGCCGGCCGGCGGCATGCTGTTCGCAGCGCGCGATCAAGGCTTGCAATTTGTGCAATGCGCCGTGGATATCGCCGACAGCATAGGTCAAGGACATGAGGCTCGCTTTCATTTCGCGCCGGCGCGTCGGCAACACAATAATGGCCGGATTCTGGCATAGACGTTCAGTCTGGGTTCACCCGCAAAAGGGAACTTAGACAACGAGGGGCAGTTGGGGATCATGGGTGGATACCCTTAGTCGAGGTGATGTCATGAGAAAACTTTTGACGGCTCTCGTTGCGGCAGCGACCCTTGCCGGAGCGGCCTTGGCAATGTCGAGCCCGGCCGAGGCCTGGCGTGGCGGCGGCTGGGGTGGTGGCTGGCATGGTGGCGGTTGGGGCTGGGGAGCAGGCGGTTTCGCAGCCGGCGCTCTGGTCGGCGCCGCCATAGCGGGGCCCTACTACGGATACGGCGGCTACTACCCATACGGCGGCTATTATGGCGCGCCTTATCCCTACTATGGCCACCCTTGCATTTGGCGGCGGGTATGGAACGGCTACGGCTGGGTGCGGGCCTGCGTCTAAAGTCGCGTGTGAACTGATCGGCCTTCCCCTGCTTCGCGCAAGCTTGCGTGGCGGACGTCATCGGTGTGGCGTTAGACCGGCGAAGAAATCCGGCTTGCAAAATCAGTTGCGCTTGCGGAATAAGGCGTCTGCACCAAACTTCCGCCAAATAGTCGCTCTTTGATGCGGGCGGGTTGCAAGGTTGACGTGAACCCAAAGGTGAGATGAACCCAAGGGTGATCTGTAACGACAAGTACGAGGGGCTACGCCTGATACGCGTGAGCCATGAATCGGGGGGTCTACGGGAGCTTCCCGCCATCGAGGTCTCAGATCGGCACCCGGCCGGTCGAATGAGGGAAACACATGCATAAGTCGTTTATCGGCCTTGCCACAGCGGCGGGCATTGGGCTGGCGACGGTCGCGGCGCCGGCTCCTGCCAACGCCTATTGCGTCGGCTGCGCCGTCGGCGCGGGTGTCGCCGGCGGCCTGATCGGGGGCGCCATCATCGGCAGCGCCATCGCCAACAATCCGCCACCGCCTCCCCCCGGCTATTATCCGCCGCCGCCGCCCCCCGGCTACTATGGTGGACCTCCGGGCCCTCCCCCCGGCCCCGGCTATGCGCAGCTCGCGCCCGGTTGCTACTGGGGCAAGCGCAAGGTCTGGATCGAGGGCGAAGGTTACCGCTGGCGGACCGTTCAAGTCTGTCAGTAATCGCTTCACCCGTGACAGGCGCGATCCTGTTCACGCGGCTGTGCTAGATTTTACCGGCCGGCTGCTCCAACAGCCGGCCGGTTTGTTTTTGTAATCGCGTTCTCACCGCTGCGCCGGTTCGGCTCTGACGCCATCATGCCGATAGAAACCACAGATGCGATCGCTGCAAGTTCCCGCGTCGCCAAAGCGTGGCGCGATGTTGTCAGCTTTTCGGCACCCAAACTCACGCGGTTTTTCCGGCCGCGCCAGCGCCGGATGTCGCGCGCCATGACCGTGCTCGGCTGGACCGCGGTGATCGTGCTGGTCTGCTATGTCGGCGTGACCCTAATGGTCTATTTCGCGCAGCGCTCGCTGATGTATTTTCCCGACCGCGCGCACACCACGCCGGCCGAAGCCGGACTACCGCAAGCCGAAGAGGTTCAGCTCACTGCATCCGACGGCGTGCACAGCTTGGTTTGGTCGGTCGCGCCGCAAGACGACAAGCCGGTGATCCTTTATTTCCACGGCAATGGCGGCGCGCTGCGCTATCGCGTCGATCGTTTCAAGAAGCTGATCGGCGCCGGCATCGGCCTCGTCGCGCTGGAATATCGCGGCTATGGGGGATTAAGCGGCACGCCGAGCGAGCAAGGCCTGATCGCCGACGCCAACGCCGCTTACGATTATGCCACCGCACATTATCCGGTCTCCCAGATCGTGCTCTGGGGTGAGTCGCTCGGCACCGGCGTCGCGGTGGCGCTGGCTTCCGAAAAACCCGTCGGGCGCGTCATCCTGGAAGCGCCGTTCACTTCGGCTGAAGCCGTCGGCGCCAGGCATTATTGGTATCTGCCGGTGCGGTTGTTGATGAAAGATCAATTCCGCTCCGACGAGCGCATCCGCAAGGTCACAGCCCCCTTGCTGATCCTGCACGGTCTGCACGACCAGACCGTGCCCTATGCGATGGGCGAACATCTGTTCGATATCGCCAACCAGCCAAAACACCTCGCCCGCTTCCTCGACGGCGGCCACGAAGACCTCGACAAGAACGGGGCGCTCGATGCGGTCGCGAGGTTTTTGGCGGGGGATTTGGATTGAGTACGTTCCGGTTGGTCCGTCATCCTGAGGTGGCTGCGGAGCAGCCCTCGAAGAATGCGGCCGAGGTGCAAGCCCGCGAAAGCCGGCGATTGAATTGAGGGGCATCATGGACCAAGGGAAACTTAGAGAAGCCCTATTTCAAGCATTCCTGCGAATGATCCCAATCGTGCCGGCCAATGAATTCAAGGCCGTGATCGATGCGATCCGGAAGACCGAATCAGATATTGATAAGGATGTCGAAAGCGCAATCGATGCAATACGGAAGTCCTCAGAACTCGTTACGGCTCTTGAGAGAAAACTGACAGAGCGGTCCACGCTTCTGGAAAAACTTAAGGAGGAACACAAGCGGCTGTCCGAATTGACAAATATAACCAGGGAACAAACAGCGGCACTCTCTGAGGTTCTTCGTGAAACTATCGGAACTGCGACCAGGAAGGAGCGCGCTGTATCCCTTGGGATAAACCTGTTTGCTGGCTTTGTTGTAAGCCTTGTTGTGTTCTTGCTAGGAGCCGAATTCGGGCCATTTTTGAAAAAGTGTCTGGGCATTCTTTTTTGAAGCGAGCATAGCTCGGATTGATCTTAACGAACTCCAGAGACAATCTCGCTCAACAATCCGCATTTCGCTTTGTCAAACGTCGTTTGCTCGCTAAACGTCAATCCTGAAATACTGAAATAGCCATTGCTTTGCTGCCGCTTTGGCAACGTCAACGCCTACATTGACAGCACCCGACGTGAGTTTTCCGGGAAGCGCCTTGAGCCAAGCTTTGGTGTGTTCCCCGAGCGTTTGACTTCCTGCGGCCGAATCACCTTCGATGGCGCTGATCAGTTCCCCGACGTCGGAATCGGACACGCCGAGGGTGGACATTGCGTGTTTCAAGCCGTCTAGATCGCGTTCTTTGATGACGATGCTTTCAATCTGCGTGATGTTCTGTCCGGCACCGGCAAAGACATTCTGAGCCCCATAAATGTAATTGATTACGGTTCGATCCACAGTAGCGGGTGACAGGTTCGCAATTTCGTCGTTCACGGAACCGAGTTCCGAACGGAGCTCAAGAGCAAATCGCAATATTCGATTTCGCACAGTCGCGACCAAGCCTACGATCACGGAATTTGGAAGCTCTTGCCATGCTCTATTGAGCGCCCACCCTTTGATAAAGTTTGTCTGATAATGTGCGGTCACAGCGGGAGGCCAAGGGATGATAGGGTTACTTGTGGCCCCCTCATCAGCGCCAGTCTCATACGATGCAATTGGCGCACTTAATCTGGCTTTCGTCGCGTAGTGACGATGCTCTGGACTCATTACTAGTGGATTGAGCGGCTGGTCGTTTAGAATCCCGCCTCCGCCCGCTAGAAATGTTCCTTTCGAGATTGTGTGCACATTTCGATACGGCGGAAGCTCATCATCCTGGCCATAGCCATCAAGCTCTTTATCCGCCCAAGTTTTCAGGCGATCGTTTTTCAGCTTGTAAGACAGAACAAGGCACTTCCGGAGAACGACCGAAACTGACTCCTCGTCTTCCGTCGCCAGATCAATGATCTCGTCGAGTAATTTCATTAATGTTCGCCGCCGTTCATGTCTTCGTCGATTAGCGAGCGTAGCCCGGGTTGAGCGGCAGCGAAACCCGGGGTTGGGCGGGCGAGCTTCACAATCTGGCCTTGAGTGACCGGCCGGAAGACGTGGATGGCCCGAACAAGTCCGGCCATGACGACAGAGACTTACCGCCCCCCTGCCCCCGCCGCCACTTCTCCCACACCTGCTGCATATCCGCATCGAACGCCCGGTCGTCCTTGCGCAGCGCGTCGAACACGTCGCGCGAGCGCTGGTCGGCGAGGATGTCTTCGGCGCCGGCTGCGATGCCTTCGATGACGCGTGCCGCGATCGCCACAGGGCTCGACTTCGGTCCGTCGATGCCTTGCGTCATGTCGGTGTCGATAAAGCCGGCATAGACGCCGATCACGGTCGTGCCCTGCGCGCGCAGCTCGAAGCGCACCGCCTTGGTCAGCGACCATGCGGCGGCCTTCGAGGCGCAATAGCTGCCATTCATCGGCGCATTGAAGAAGCTCGTCACCGACAGCATGTTGACGAGCGTGCCGCCGCCGTTGCTTTTGAGCACCGGCGCAAAGGCGCGGCACATCGACAGCGTGCCGAGATAATTGGTCTCTATCTCGAGCCGCGCATCATCCATGGTGGGCGCGCCGAGCGCGGGTTTGAACCCCGCCACGCCGGCATTGTTGATGAGGAGATTGACGTCGGCGCAGCGTGCCGCGGCGGCGGCGACCTGCGCCGGGACGGTGATATCGAGCTCGACCGGAACGACTACGCCGTCGGCAGCGGCACCATCGATGCGGCGCGCGCCGGCATAGATCCTGGCGCAGCCGGCGCCGCGCAGCGCCTCGACAAAGGCGCGGCCAAGGCCGCGATTGCCGCCGGTCACCAGCGCCGTTGCGCCTTTAATGATCATGGCTTCCGTCCTGGCGCTTGAATAGCCAGCGTAGCCCGGGTTGAGCGATGGCGAAACCCGGGGTTGGGAGGGCCGAGCTTTGCGATCGCCTCCGGATTTCGCTGACGCCTAACCGCGTCACTGCGAGCCAACGGGTCCGGCCCGAAGTGGCCGGCCCGATGACAGGCTCCGCGAAGCAATCCAGGGCGGCTTGGCGGGCGGTGAGGCCGTCTGGACTGCTTCGTCGCTTCGCTCCTCACAACGACGATTTTGCAGCCGTCACTGTAACGGATATTTTTTGCGACAGCTATTGACATCCGTCACTTGCCCGGCCATATAGGCTGCGAACCTCGCTCATCAAGGACGCCTCCAGCGGGGGTACCTTCTGGGGGTGGAGCGAGTGCGGTGCCCGCGGCGGGACGATACACCCCGTCCCGGGCGGCTCGGGCATCATGCCCTCCGGCACTATGACCGGAGTGTGTGGTGCAACACTGGACTGGGATAGGCGAAGCTGGGTAACGCCCACGCAGACCACGTCCCAGGAAGCCTGGCCTGAGACTGAGCCATGGGGATGAGAA
>JBEKRD010000003.1:0-90946 GCA_049519075.1 Xanthobacteraceae bacterium
AATGACCGCGATTTCGTTGGCACCGGAACAAGATTCCGAAGTCGGCCGCCGATTGAAGGCGTCGTTCGAACGCTACATCGACTGTTCCTCTCTCGCCGATCAGCAGATCGCCGAACTGATCAGGAAGCTTGAAATCGATATTCTCGTCGATTTAAAGGGCTTCACGCGCGACAGCAGACCGGGCGCCATTGCCCGCAGGCCGGCGCCCATTGCCGTCAATTGGCTCGGCTATCCCGGCACGATGGGTGCGCCCTATATCGATTACATCATCGCCGACCGGACCGTTATTCCGGAAGCGGAATTCGGGCTCTACGACGAAAAAGTGGTCTGGCTGCCCGACAGTTATCAGGTCAACGACTCGCAACGCACGATCGCGGCGCATACTCCGACGCGACGCGAGTTGGATTTGCCCGATGACGGATTTGTATTCTGTTGCTTCAATCATTCCTACAAGATCACACCGGCGATCTTTGATATCTGGATGCGGCTGCTGCTGCGGGTCGACGGCAGCGTGTTGTGGCTATTGGAAGACAACGCCCTATCCACGCGCAATCTTGGCCTCGAGGCGGCGCGCCGGGGCGTGGCGCCGCAGCGTCTGGTCTTCGCCCCGCGCGTCGCGCTCGCCGATCACTTGGCGCGGCATCGGGCGGCCGATCTGTTCCTCGATACGCTGCCCTATAATGCTCATACCACCGCGAGCGATTCGCTTTGGGCCGGACTGCCGATCGTGACTTGTCTCGGCGCGACCTTCGCCGGGCGGGTGGCCGCAAGCCTGCTCAAGGCGATCGATATTCCCGAACTCGTCACGACGACGCTGGACGATTACGAAACGCTGGCGCTCAAGCTTGCGCAGGATCCCGGCTTTCTGGCCGCGATGAAAGCCAAGCTAAAGAGCAATCGCGACAGCCGCCCGCTATTCGATACCAAGCGATTCACGCGGAATATCGAGAGCGCATATGCCGCCATGTGGCAGACGCACCAATGCGGTCGCCGGCCAGAAAGCTTCGCGGTCGGTGACGGCGCTTAGCGCCATCCGGACAAAACAAGCTTTCGACGAAACAAACGTCGCGCGTCCTGATCAGGCAAGATTTTTGAGAATCTGGCGGCTTAGCGCCATGAACCGCAACCGCCCGTGGCGCAAGCACGAAACACAATTCACGCCGCCCTAAAAGCAAAAACCCCGGCGGGTGAACCGCCGGGGTTTCCGAATTCAAGCCTCGATCAGACGATCAGGGCAGGAAGTCCTTGTGCATACGGAACGTCACGTTCCAGGCGTTCTCTGCCGCGCCGCCGACGCTCACGCCGGCACCTGCAGCCACGCCGGGAGCCGGCGCCGCCAGAGCGAGTCCGGTCGGGACAAGTCCGGTAGCCGACGTTGCACTGTTCAAGTGGTCGTACATCACTTCCACGCCGAGGTAGAACGTCTTGGTCACGTCCCACTGCAGGCGGGAACTGGCACCCCACGTCGACCAGTTGTTGTTGCAGCCGGTTGCCGGAGTAAACACGCCGCCGACGATGCCGCCTTGAGCCGCACCTTCCAGACCGCAGAGGATGCCGTTGGCCTGGCTGCCGTAGTCGACCGCCGCGTAAGCGCCTACGAAGGACTGGTGCCATTGTGGCGTCCAGTAATGCTCGTAGGATGCGTTGATGCTCCAAGCAGAGGTCTTGTTGCAACTGGTCGTTCCCGTCGCGGCGGTAGGGCCTGCGGTAGCGCCAGTAGCGCCGAAGACGCAATCCGACATGATGCCGTAAGCGCCGGTATTGCTCTGGTAGTCCTCATAGTTGGCGAGGTTCGGCTGGAACAGATAGCGCAGCGCACCCTGGGTGTAGTTCACTTCACCCTGGAAGTAGTCGCCCTGCGCAATCATCGGGAAGTTCAGCCGCAGACCGCCGCCGACAACCCAGCCCCACGAATCGCTCGCATGACCGGACGCATCGGAGCCGACCGCACTGACGTTGTAATAAGTCGGGTTCAGCTCATGCAAAGCTCCCATGACCTGGGCACTGCCCCAAGTCTGGTCGAGGCGGAGGTTGGCGACGATGTCAGGAGATTGATTGCCGCCGTAGCCCGGAATAGCCGAGGCCGCGGTGGTTGCACCGTACAACCCGCCACCCGCAAGGGAGCCAGCGGAGATAGCACCCGCGAGGCTGCCGACGATTTGAGTCGAGCGGCGTGCCTCGGCGGCCAGCGTTGCCGACAAGCCATTACCGAACTGCGCCGTATAGCCAAACACCGTCTGGCCGCCGTCACCGGTGTCTTCCTGCGGAATGAACGCGGCGCGATAGGCCGCGGCCGGGCCGCTATAGAAGTCGTAGAACGACTGCGTCAGACCGGCGGTGAAGCCAGCCCACTGCAGGAATGCGCGGTTCGAGCTGAACGTGCCTTGTCCGACCACGCCGTTGCCGCTGGTTGAGACTTCTGCCGTGGTGCTGTCGTTGACGCCGACGTCGATATAGGCGCGGGCGGTGCCGTAGGCAGTCTGCTCACGCGCGTCCGCGGTGATATAACCGCGCTCGCGGTAGTTGAGGTTGCTGGTGTTGCGAACATTGGACTGGCCGGCATAGGGCCCCCAGGTCATGCTGCCGTTGTTGTTACCCCCAACCGCCTCAAAACGCACCCAGCCACCGATCTTGATACACATGTCGGTGCCCGGCATATAATAGAATCCCGCCCCGTAGAGGCTGCAGACCTTCACGTATTCGACCGGCTTGGCCTTGACGGGAAGATCGGCTGCCTGCCCTGCAGTTACCGCAACCAAACCGGCTGCGCTGCCGAGGAGGAGGCTTTTCACCATCTTCATTTTGAACCTCCAGTTGTTTGCCGTGGGAGGGTTCCGTCTCCGACGGGTGCACCGCACCCCTGGAAGGTCCCCTTTCGTCCCCAAACCACCCGGTTTTCTCACTGTCCCGAAAACCCCGGACGGGTCGACTTAGGGTTCCCCCCTCCGTCGCACTCGTGACATTAACTGACAGGCCCCTCAGTGCAACGAAGAACTGCCCAAGTCACAGCTCCGTTTGACCGATTTCGGGGAGGTGTTGCGCAAAAAACACGCAATCGCTGCCGCGTCGCTGTGCGGCAGCCCCGCAAGCAAGGCACGGAATGGCACTAAATTTTTGATTTAAATTCAATGGCTTACGGGAGCAATTGTGGATCAATTCGAGCACCGGGATGGGGAGCAACTCTACCGCAGCACATTTCGGCACTGGGTTACCGTCGTTCTCCAGCTCCCCCCGGATGGGCCTGATTTCGGCCATCGATTCTACGGCTCCGATTCTGCGCCCGCCATCTTTTTGAGTCCCAGAACCCGTTGTGGGCGACATCAATAAATCCCGCGACCGCGTCGGCGGCGAAGATCGGGTGTTTCGCAAGCACCGGCGTCTACTCTCCCCGATCACTGACGAGCGAACGGACTCCCGTTTTTAATTGCTCGATTTTCCAGTTCGGTTCTCACGCCGCGATGGCAGAACAAGCAACACAAGAACCCGATCGGGATGTCCGTTCGGGCGCTCGGATTGCCCGCAGCGCTTGTGTCGCGAAGGTCGTCACCAAAAACGTCACGCTCGCGCGAAACCGCGTTGGCACAATCGGCAGCACTAAATGCCTTGTCCGCCGCTCGGATCGCTCGAAACGGTCACATGGAAGTGTTGCAGCTGTTTGCGGCCGCCGGCGAAAGTGACTTCCAGATCGAATTCGTCGGCGCCGTTGAAAGCCGCGGGAGCGCGATAGAGCGCGACGAAGACCGGCACTTCGGTCGCCAAGCACTGCTTGAGATTGGTGGCCTTCAGTGTGGCGCGCTTGACGCTGACCGCGCCGTGCGCGGGCGCGCTTGCGAGCCGGATCGCCGGCAGCGGGCCCGAGGTGCAATCCGGCCTGATGTTCGTGTAGATGCCGACACGCACGTCGTGGCCCGGCAACGCCTTGACCGCACGCTCGACCATATCCCCTTGCGCGCAGGCGTCATGCGCCAGCGCGCAATACAGAGTGGCAATGGCGCAGGTGGCGCGCCACCCGAAGCCCAACGGGCGCAGGGTGGCGGAGAGGAAGGGATTCGAACCCTTGATACGGCTTTGGACCGTATAACGGTTTAGCAAACCGCCGCCTTCAGCCACTCGGCCACCTCTCCGATCGCGCGAAACCCTTATTTTACGGGCTTTCCTTGGTCAAGGCGCAACCGCCTTGCGTAGCGAAAGCACCGGCGTTTTGTAGCATGAACGCGCCTCAAGCGTCCTTTGTCCTGCGCCGCTTGAATCAAATTAACGGAGAATCGATGCCGCCGGCCACAGCCGCGAGGCCGTCAGTGTTGCGCAGAGTGCTTATGTCGCCGCTGATGCACGGCAACAGGCGCGCTCGGACCCGGTCCATAGGGATTGAGATTACAAAAGCCGCGATTGCCGGCAAGCACATGCGGCACGCACTGTTCCACCGTGCGATATTGGCAATCCCAATAAATCTCCCCGCTACCGATTTCG
Organism: Xanthobacteraceae bacterium; assembly: GCA_049519075.1. GTDB lineage: Bacteria > Pseudomonadota > Alphaproteobacteria > Rhizobiales > Xanthobacteraceae > BOG-931. The sequence continues at coordinate 4,471 of JBEKRD010000003.1, forward strand.
ATAACCGCACACCACGGTGCGTCGCCGAACGCATGCGCCGCCGGTACCTCGAAACCCAACGCCGACACGGCGCCGGCTGTCGCAATCAGGAGTTTCGTGGCGGTTTTCATCATCGGACTCTAGGTTGCCGTGCCCGCAATGGCAATGCCGACCCGCGCAGCCGGCTTCGACGACAAAACGATCCGCCCTGCCGTCGCAACTCCCCGCCAATCGAGCCGAACTTGACCGCAAGTTTGCCCCAAATTGACCCCCAAGTTGACCCCTATGGACCGGTTCGCTAGCAGGTTGGCGAGCATTCATTCGGCCATCGACAGGCGCCATGAACCGGAAACAAAGGCGAGCTTTAGGCCATTCCGGCGCGAAAGCGGCAATCGGCGGCGCCGGTGCTCCGCCGGCCGACGCCATGCTCGGCGAAATGTTCGGCGCGGCTCTGGCCGTGCATCGCGCCGGAGCCTTCGCCGAGGCGGAACGGCACTATCGGCGCATTCTCAAGTTGTTTCCGGCACACCCCGAAGCCAACAGAATGTTAGGCGCGGCTCTCATGGCCCAGGGCAAGGCGGTCGAAGCCATTGCCTATTTTGAGCGCGCTGTGGAATTGCGGCCCGATTTGCCGGTCGCTTATGAAGATCTCGGCCGCGCCCAAGCGGCGGCGGGGAATCTTAAATTGGCCATCGCCGTCGCCGCCCGCGTGCTTGAACTCGCGGACACGGCGCAGAACAAATCGTTCTTTGCGCAATGCGTCAGGACCGCACGATTCACCGCCGACGACGGCCGAATACGCAAACTTTTGCTGCGCGCAGTCTCGGAAGCGTGGGACCGCCCGCGCGAACTTACCGCCGTCTGCATCAGCATGATAACGCTCAATAGCGCGGTCAGAAATGGCATTGCGCGCGCCGATGCTGCATGGCCGGAGCGACTGCTTGCGACGCAATTGCTCGACGCATCGGGCGTGGCGGCGCTGGCGGGCGACCAACTGCTTTGCTGCCTGCTTGCGTCCGATCCGTTGACCGACATCGGTCTGGAACGGCTTTTGACCAATATGCGCAACGCCTTGCTGGCGAGCGCGGCGGAAGCGGCGGACGACCACGCCAACGACGAACAGCTGCTTAATTTTTACTGTGCGTTGGCCCGGCAGTGCTTCATCAACGACTATGTCTACGGGGTCGCCGAAGCGGAGAATGCCCAAGCGCTTGGATTGCGCGACAAACTCGAACAAGCGCTGGCGACCGGAGCACCCTATCCCGCCCTCTGGCCCGTCGCCGTCGGCTGCTACTTTCCGCTCTACACGATCGCCAATGCGGAAAAGCTACTCGAGCGATCCTGGCCGCGATACGTGGACGCTTTACTGGTGCAGCAGGTCAAGGAACCTGTGCAGGAGCGCCGCATCGCGGCAGCCCTCCCCGCGCTCACGGAAATCGATACCGAGGTGTCGCGCGCGGTGCGACAGCAGTACGAGGACAATCCCTACCCGCGCTGGGTAACCCCAGGACCGCCCGGCCCTCCCATCGTTCTCGACGATCGTCAGCCGCAACGGAATTTCGACGTTCTTGTCGCCGGTTGTGGGACGGGCCTTTCCACCGTCGAATTCGCGCAGCAAACCCCTCGCGCGCGGGTTACCGCGATCGATCTGAGCCTCAAAAGCCTCAGTTACGCTCGGCGAATGGCGGAGAAGATCGGTCTGACCAACGTCGAATTCGCACAGGCCGATCTCCTAAAGCTCGGCTCAACCGGACGTCAGTTCGATTACATCGATGCGTCCGGCGTCCTGCATCACCTTGCGGACCCGTGGGCCGGCTGGCGCGTATTGCTGTCGCTGTTGCGCCCTAACGGTGTCATGCAGGTCGGCCTCTACAGCGCGCTGGCACGGCGCAGCGTGGTGGCGGCGCGTGCCCTGATCGCCGAACGGGGCTACCAGCCGGTGCCGGAAGACATCAGGCGCTTCCGTGAAGCGGTGATGGCGGCAGCAGACGGATCAGTGCTGAAGTCGGTCGTGCAGTGGAACGACTTCTTCGCCACCAATGAGTGCCGCGACCTGTTGTTTCACGTCCAGGAACACCAGATCACCTTGCCCGAGATCAAGGCGTTCCTGGCGGCCGAGCGTGCGGAATTTTCGGGCTTCACGTTGGACGCCCCGACCAGGGCGCGCTTTGCGGCGCGTTTTCCCGATCCCGCGGCTTTGACCGATCTGGATCGCTGGCACGAATTCGAAATCGCGTCGCCCGAGACCTTCGCCGCAATGTATCAGTTCTTTCTACGCAAGCCCGCCGCGCCTTCGCTTGGCACGCCGGCACGGCGCAGTTAGGTCGCGTCAGGCCGCCATCGCCGGAGCCGGAACCAGAGTCAGAACCGGCATCGTCGCTTGCTTGCGGCGCAGCCAATCGCGCGCCGCGCGTTGCGCCGTGGCGATATCGACGTCCGACATCTGATCGGCGATTTCCCGGCGCAGCCGGATCGCATCCACATTTCCGTTCATCGCCGCCAGATTGAACCACTTGTGCGCCGAGACGAGATCGACCGGCATGTCGCGGCCGACCGAATACATCATCCCGAGTTCGAACAGCATGTCGCCCGAGACGGGCCCTTCGCCGAGCGGCGCCGTGTTGCTGTCGAGAATTTCAAATCGAGCCATGGTACACTCCCCTGTCTACGCCTCTGTCCACACTTTTTGAGCTGTTCGCTTTTGCTCGTTTGCCGGCTCAATGCCCCAAGCCGACACACGGATAATCATCGGAAGATTTGAATGGTGGTTTAAGTAATGCGATGAATCGATTCTGAATTGCGTATTTCGATCCGCAAATATTCGGCAACGCTTCGTTAGGAAATCCCCCGCCGACGGGCCGGCTATCGCGCGCCAATATCGGCCATTGCAATCCCCGCAGCCTCGACTATCTTGCCGGCCTCGCAAGCATCCAGCATCGGGGTTCCAATGAAATTTCACCGCACGGCGGCAACAGCGTTTTGGCTTTTGGCCGCAGGCGCCCTGGGCGCGGCACACCTCGTCGCGCCGGCCTTCGCGGCCGACCCGATGGGCACTTGGTTTACCGCGGATAAAGACAGCCAGGTCCGCATCACCAATTGTGGCGGCGCGCTGTGCGGCAATCTGAGCTGGCTGAAAGAGCCGAACGATCCGGCGACCGGGCAGCCGAAAAAGGACAAGAACAATGCCGACGCCGGCAAGCAGGCCCGGCCGCTGCTCGGCGTCCCCATCGTCCTCGGCATGAAGCCGAGCGGAACTCCGGACCAGTGGTCCGGCAATGTCTACAACGCTTCCGACGGCAAGACCTACACCGGTTCCTTCACCTTGACCGGCCCCGGCACCGCGGAACTCAAAGGCTGCGTCATGAGCATCATCTGCAAAACGCAGACCTGGACGCGCGCGAATTAAACACGGCTTGGCCGCCGCCAAATCATCGCGCACGCTGCCCGAATAAAATCGCGCGCACCTTCGGATCGCGCGGATCGATCGCGGACGCCGCTTCGACCCGGATGGCGAAGGCGCGCTTGACCGCCGCCCGCGCGCGGATGGTGTCGAACCAGCGTTTGAGATTCGGGAACTGCGCGAGATCCTGACCCTGCCGTTCGGCAAGCCGCACCCAGCCGACGCAGGCGATATCGGCGATCGAGTAGCGGCCGGCTAGATATTGGCGCGTCGCGAGCCGCGTGTTCATGACGCCATAAAGCCGATTGACCTCGTCACTATAGCGCGCGATCGCATAAGCGATTGGCTCCGGCGCATAATGGCGGAAGTGGACCGCCTGGCCTGCCATCGGGCCGAGCCCGGCCATCTGCCAGAACAACCACTCCTCGACCGCGACGCGTGCACGCTCGTTGCGCGGATAGAATTTTCCGGTCTTGCGGCCGAGATATTGCAAAATTGCGCCGGACTCGAACACCGAGATCGCTCGTCCACCCGGACCGTCGGGATCGACGATCGCCGGCATGCGGTTGTTCGGCGAAATCGTCAGAAACTCCGCGGCGAATTGTTCGCCTTTGGAAATGTCGAGCGGACGGACAATGTAGGGCAGCCGGCACTCTTCGAGCATGATCGAGATCTTCCAGCCATTCGGCGTTGGCCAGTAGTACAGCTCGATCGGCAGTTTGCGCCGCGCGCGACTGCGTCGTCGCGCCGGTTGCTTCGCGGCGGCCGGCTTCGCCATCGACACACGGCGCCGGCGTTTCATGTCACCGCAAAGAAAAACGGCGCCACGGAACGAGTCCGCAACGCCGGAGCAAGTTTGTTAGGTAAGTTGCCGACATTGGAATATTGCCGACATACCGAGGGCGTCGGCGAGATGGTTGAAGGGCAAGTTCGCCAGCTGTTGGCCAACGCGAGATCGGGTTCACCCCTCTCTCGTCTTCACCGGCGCGTAACGATGCTCCCGTGAAGCTTGCACCTCCGTCCCGCCGACGCCCCCCGTCGTCCACCTGAGCCGGCCCGTCTCCGGAGATCATTGATCCGCCTTCGACCTGGCCGGCCCGTGTGACGCGATCACCGACACATGCGATGCCGATGACCGTTTGCGGCGTCGACTACTTCTTCTTGCGTGCAGTCTTCTTTGCCGGCTTCTTCGCCTTAGCTTTCGCTTTTCTCTTCTTCGCCATTGCTGCCCTCCTAGCTTGAGTGGATGGCGGTATCGGTACAGTGCAGTCGCGAATCGACATGCACTACATTCCGATTACTACAGCCGAAAAAAAATAACAGTGACTCCACTTAATTTTGTGTGTACATGCCGCGCCCCGCGGCGGCGCGCCACGCACGACACGTCGTTCGCAGCGACCCAGTGCGGAAAACTTTCTCGGCTGCGGGAAATTGCGCGAGAATTTCGACGTCGCGCAGAAGTGCCGATGAAACGCGGGTTTTCTCGACGTTTTCATTTTTCGATTCGCGTGCGATCGCGCGCGTGTCGGCATTTTCAACGCACGACTCCGCGAGCGTCGCTGCAGCAGATGCGAGCGCGCTCGCACCGCAAAAAAAATTATGCACCGAAGGCGTTTGCGGACCTGTTCGACGGTCCGACGAGGCGCAAAACGCGCGAATCGGTACCAACCGATTCGCAAAACACCGCTCGCGGCGACCGAGGAAGCTGTCTTAAGACGCGCAGACGCGGACGACTCACGTCCGGTTTTTGCGTCGCGGGATGAGCGAGCGATGTCGTCGCGCGCGTGCGCAACGCGAGGCGCGGAGCCTTGGAATCAGATTCCGATCCGCTGCTTGAGGAGCTCGTTGACGGCCTGCGGGTTGGCCTTGCCGGCCGACGCCTTCATCACTTGCCCGACGAACCAGCCGATCGCCTTTGGGTTGGTTTTGGCGTCGGCAACCTTATCCGGATGCTTGGCGAGGATGTCGTCGACCAGTTTTTCGATCGCCGACACGTCGGTGACCTGCTTAAGCCCGCGCTGTTCGACGATCGCGCGGGGATCGCCACCCTCGGCCCAGACGATCTCGAATACCTCCTTGGCGATCTTGCCGGAAATGGTGCCGTCGGCGATCAAATCAAGGATCGTGCCGAGTTGCGCCGCCGTTACCGGCGACGCGGCGATGTCGCCGGCCTCCTTGTTGAGCCGGCCGCCAAGCTCATTGATCACCCAGTTGGCGGCAAGCTTCGGATCGCGAGGCGTGGACGCGGGCGCGGGCGAGCCGACGACGACGGCTTCGAAATATTCCGCCGTTTCGCGTTCGGCCACCAGCACATCCGCGTCGTAGGCGCTGAGCGCATAATCGCGCATGAAGCGGAACTTCTTCTGATCCGGCAGTTCCGGCAGACTGCGCTGCAAATCGGCAACCAGCGCGGGCGACAGCTCGAGCGGCAGAAGGTCGGGATCGGGGAAGTAGCGGTAGTCGTGCGCCTCTTCCTTGGTCCGCATCGAGCGCGTTTCGCCCTTGTCCGGGTCGAACAGACGCGTCTCCTGTACGATCGCGCCGCCATCCTCGACGATCTCGATCTGGCGGCGCGCCTCGTGTTCGATCGCCTGGCCGATGAAACGGATCGAGTTGACGTTCTTGATCTCGCACCGTGTGGCCAATGCGGCTCCGGGCTTGCGCACCGAGACATTGACGTCGGCGCGCAGATTGCCCTTCTCCATGTCGCCGTCGCAGGTGCCGAGATAACGCAGGATGCTGCGCATCTTGGCGATGAAGGCCTTGGCCTCGTCGGCCGAGCGCAGATCGGGTTTGCTGACGATCTCCATCAGCGCCACGCCGGCGCGATTGAGATCGACCAGCGACATCGTCGGATTCTGATCGTGCAGCGACTTGCCGGCATCCTGTTCGAGATGCAGCCGCTCGATGCCGATCCGCACCGTCTCGCCGTCGGGCAGGTCGACCGCGACCTCGCCTTCGCCCACGATCGGCGATTTATACTGACTGATCTGGTAGCCCTGCGGCAGATCCGGATAAAAATAGTTCTTGCGGTCGAATACCGATTTCAAGTTGATCTTGGCGTTGAGCCCGAGCCCGGTGCGCACCGCCTGACGCACGCATTCGGCATTGATCACGGGCAGCATGCCAGGCATGGCGGCATCGACCAGCGAGACATGCGAATTGGCCTCGCCGCCGAACGCGGTCGAGGCGCCCGAGAACAATTTGGCCTTAGTGTTCACTTGGGCATGGACCTCCATGCCGATGACCACTTCCCAGTCGCCGGTTGCGCCCTTGATGAGCTTCGATTTTCGAGGGGTGGCGTCCATTGCGCGGTCAATCCCTGTCCGTTTCCGGTCGGGTTACGCGCTTCCAGGACAGGCGGCAAGACCCGTAAAGTGACCCGCGAAATGATCCGCTCCCGGCCACGCGGGAGCCGCAATAATCCCGATCAGATTGCCGGCGGCAATCCTAACCGCCGCACTTCACCGTGCAGAACCCGGAGTTGTAACAGGGCAGCACCGAAACGAAGGTCCCGTTCGCGCACAGCTGCTGCTGGCACCATTGCGACTTCGGATCGCAGTTGAGCGAGCAGAATGTGCCGCTCAGCGCGGCCTTCTTCCCAACCGCGCAGGCGCCGGGCGGTAGCGGAGCCACTTTCCCCTTGGCATCGGCGCTTGAAAAACTCGCGGCCGCCACCGCAGTGGCCAGCACGACGGCTTGCAAAACTGAAATCGTCCGCATGATAGTCCCCCATCGACTGTAGAAAACCATTCTACCTTGCCGCCGAGCTTACGCAAGCCATTGCCGTCACTCGCAGATTTGCGCAACATAACCAACTTGCGGAGACTTATCGTGCTGCCGGAGACGGACTTGCCTGCTAGGATAGAGCAATAACAATCAAACTTCGGGGAGCGAACGCATGGACGCCATCGCGGAGAAAGACCGCCTGCGGCCGGAGCTGACAGAGCCGCGCGCGCGCATCGGTCTGATCATCCCGTCGGTCAATCGCATGACCGAGCCGCAATTCAATCATTACGCGCCGGACGGCCTTGGCGTGCTGGTGGCGCGCGGCCGCGTCGCCGGACAGCCGGGCAAGACGGTCGCCGATCTGACCGACGAGATCGCGCATGCGGCCGGCACGCTCGCCGACGCCGGTCCTGATCTCATTGTCTTTCACTGTACCCACACCTCGATGAAGGAAGGCGCCGATGGCGAAAGGCGCATCATCGAGCTGATCCGACGGACCACCGGCATCGAGGCGCTTTCGACCTCAAGCCTGGTCAACGACGCGCTGCGCGCCCTTGGCGTCAGGAAGCTCTTGGTCTTGAGCCCCTATATGTCGAACGCCAACATCATCGCTTATCTCGCCGCGGCCGGCTTCAGCGTCGTCGCTGACGTCGCGCTGCAATGCGGGACGCCGGCCGATTTCGAGACGGTGACGCCGCAGCGCTGGCTCGACCTGGCCCGGGAGAACGACACCGCGGAGGTGGACGGCATTTTTCTCAGCTGCACCAATACCACCCAGATCGAAGCGGTGGCGGCAATCGAGGCGGCGCTCGGCAAGCCCGTGGTCAACAGCAATCAGGCGGTGCTGTGGGGCTGCCTCAAGCGGCTCAAGGACAAGCTCGGCGATGCCGCAACGACGCGGAAAAACCTCGGCCGGCTGATGAACGACCTCGGTTCGTGACGTGAGCACGCGCGCCACCCGATCAGTCAGTGCGCTGCTGTTGCTGGGTATTGCGCTTGCGCTCGTGTCGGCGGGCGCCGGACGGGCTTTCGCGCAAAGTTATCCATCGCGGCAGATTCGCCTGGTGGTGCCGTTCGCCGCCGGCGGACCGGCCGATCTGCTCGGCCGCGTCATCGCCGAGGAGATGAGCAAGGATCTCGGCCAGCAGGTTTTTGTCGACAACCGCCCCGGCGCCAACACCATCATCGGCGCCGAACTCGGCGCCAAGGCCGATCCAGACGGCTACACGCTGTTGATGGCAATTGACGGCACGCTGGTGATGAATCCGTTCCTCTACAGCAAACTGTCCTACGACCCGTTCGTCGATTTCGCCCCGATCACGCTGATCGCCCGCGTTCCGTCGGTCATCGAGGCCAGTCCCGGCGTGCCGGCCAATACGGTGCGCGAGCTGATCGAACTGGCCAAGACAAAGCCCGGCGAGCTCTTGATGGGCTACAGCACGCCGACCTCGCAGGTGAGCATCGAGCTGTTGAGCAAGATGGCCGGCGTTAAATTCACGCTGGTGCCCTATCGCGGCGGCACGACGCTGGTCACGGCGCTCCTTGGCGGCGAGATCGCGCTCGGCCACGAAAGCCTCAACGTGTCGCTGCCCTTCGCGCGCGCCGGAAAGCTGAAGATCATCGCGCTTACGGCCGACGATCGCACTGCGATCGCGCCTGAAATTCCGACCATCGCCGAAACCTTGCCCGGTTTCGATCTCGGCATCTGGCAAGGCATCGTCGCGCCGGCCAAGACGCCGACCGCAATCCTCGACAAGCTGCACGACGAAATCGTCGCGGTGCTGAGCCGCGAGGCCGTGCGCAACACGCTCCTGACCGCGGGTGTCGAGCCAGCGATCAGTAAATCGCCGCAGGATTTCGCCAGCTTCATCCGCTCACAGGCCGAAATTCGCCGTAAGGTGATCGAGGCGATCGGGTTAAAGCTCGATTGAAGGGTATTGCCGAAAGAAAAAGCCCCAGCAGGGGGGCTGGGGGGCTTGGGGCTGGGGCTTCTGATCTTCGAGAAAAATGCATCCCGTGACCGTTGATGTAATGGTCGGACACCGAGTTAAGTTCCTTCGGCTTTCCAAAAAACAATAAACGCCAGGTCCGCTGCCATTTAGGCCGCTATCACGACCTTCGCCGGGAAGGTCGCGTGGGTAATCGACACGGTCGTCCCGCCGGGGCCGGCTAAGGTTTCGACCTTGGCATCGAGCTGATGCGCCAGCGCCTTGACGATGCCGGTGCCGAGGCCGGACTTTCCTTGAGCGAAGCCGCCATGCGGTCTGCCAAGGCCATTGTCGGAGATCGAAAGCTTCCAATTCGTCCCGATCATATCATATGCGACGGTGATCTGGCCGTTCGCCTGATCGTCGGGGAAGGCATGCTTGAGCGCATTCATGACGAGTTCCGTCACGATCAAGCCAAGACTCTCCGCCTGGCGGGACGTCGCCCGTCCCCCTTCACCAACCACTTTAAGCGAGATAGGCCGGGTGCCGCCAATCATCGAATGGGCAAGACTCTCACACAACCTGGACAGATAGGGCGCGATTTCTATCACTCCGGCGCTCGCCGATGCATGCAGCTGTTTCTGCACGGCGGCAATCGATAATACACGCTTGTGGGCATCCTCCAGATGAAAACGCGTCTCTTCCGACTGCACGACGCGTGCCTTCATGAGAATGATGCTCGCGATGATCTGCAAGCTATTGGCAATTCGGTGCTGCAGTTCCTCAAGCAAATTGTCCTTTTCTCGCAATAGCTCGTCCTTGTCCCGCAGTAATTCGTCCTTTTCGCGCTCCAAGATGCGCCGTTCGGTAACGTCCTCCATACCGAGCAGAATGGTCGTGCCGGCGCCCCCTTCGTGGAATACTTGGCGGGCATTCAAGCAGATCGTGCGCGATCCGATGTCGGGGAACTCATGCACGACTTCATAGCCTTCCATCACGCCTTGCTCGGGAATAATTTTTTCCAAGAGCACGCGAAGCTTCGGGATGTCCCATTGGCCATCGCCTAACGCATACAGAAGCCTGCCATTGGTGTCCGCGGGACTGACCTTGAATGCCGCATAGAAGGAACGGCTTGCGGCGATGACCCGCAAATCATTGTCGAGTACGAGAACGGGCTCGCGGACAGTGTCGACGATCCCCTGAGCAAGGGCCCAAGCATCGGTGATCGCTGCAAATTGTTGCCTGAAGCCGGTTCCGTGCATGTCACCTCTGCTCGATACTTCCGTGCCACGAACGAGAATTCGCTCTCGTGACGACTGCTGAGCCTGTTCTTGTCCGACTTATGCCGAGACTGTGTCTGTATAAAATTGACCACTCCTCCCCGACAGGTTCGGAGGCATTGCAAATGGGCTGGATTGGTGCACGTTAACTTGCCCGACAGGAACGAGTCTTAAGGTGTTCAGGTAAATGTGTCGAAGAAATCATGGAACGATTATGATCAAACTGCGTTGCCGCCGGTGACCGAGTTCCCTCCCAACGCTCTCATTGTGATCGTCGAAGACGATGTGTTCGAGCGCATGGGCGCGTCCAGCATGTTTCTGGATGCGGGATACCGGGTGCTCGAAGCAGAAGACGCCGACGAGGCACTACGGCATTTTGAGACAAACGCCGACATAAGGCTGCTTTTCACGGACGTCAGCATGCCCGGATCGATGAATGGCTCGGATTTGGCCCGTCATGTTGCCGGGCGATGGCCCGGGGTGGGCATCATCATGACATCGGGTCGGCCGCGACCTCACACATTGCCCGCGAGCATGCAGTTTCACGCCAAGCCCTATGAGCCGGTAGCCGTGCTCCGCCAGGCCAAGGAAATGACGGCTTAGTTCGGTTAGCCGGCACTGCTGCGACGGTAGATCGAAGGGCCACGGACGGCGATCAATCGAGCGTACCAATCAGCCCATGAACACAGTCGGCCCAGCTTCGTGGATGGTATTCCGCCCGCAGCCGCACCTCCCGCGCCGCCAGATAGCTCGGTTCGAGCAGCAACCGCTCGATTTTCGCTAGCGCATCGTCTTCGCTTGACGGATCGAAATAATCGATCAAGTCGCCGCCCACCTCCGGGATCGAGGTGCGATTGGATGCCACGCAGAACTTGCCCTGCACCAGGCTTTCGGCAACCGGCAATCCCCAGCCCTCGTCGAGACTCGGGAACACCGTGAACAAGCAGGAGCGATAGGCCTCGATCAGCTGCGCGTCCGACAAGCCGGGCATCAGCACGATCTTGCCGTCGAGGCACTTGCTCGCCGCAAGGTCCGCCAGCAGGTCGTCAACCGACCAGCCGATCTGTCCGGCAAAGATCAAATTTGGGATGAATTGCGCGTCATACCGCTTGAGCAGGCGTCGCCATACCGCGACGAGCAGCCGATGATTCTTGCGAATCTCGATCGTGGAAACGAACAGCACATAACGCTTGGGAAGATTGATCGGCCGCGGGCCGCCAGCCAACGGCCGATCGCTCAAACCCGAGCCCAATTCCGCGACCTCGACACGCGGCAGCGACCAACCGGCCGTTGCCGCCAATTTGACGAGCGCGTTCCGCGAATGCTTCGATATCGTGAAAATCACGTCCGCTTGAGGGATGGCCTGTTGCAGCCAATATCGGAATTGAACGACGTGTCGCTGGTCGACGAAGGAGGCGTTTTCGAACGCAATAAGATCGTGAATGAGGATCGAGAACCTGATGCCATAGCGCCGCTTCGCTTGGGCGATATACGTCATGTACCGCGGCACCCCCCAACTGGCGCCGAGCGAGACGACGATGTCGCCCTCACGAACCAAGCGTTCGAAACGGCGCCGGTGGATGAGCAGATCGGCGAGATCATGAACCGCGGTCTTGAATATCGAAAGAAAAAATCGCGGGTTGCGGGCGATCACCGGCAACATGCCGGAGAACTTGCTCCAAAATATCGCCGGCGCCCAAATTGTCTTCCACGGCGCATTGGTGCCCGGTGGGTTCAGGTAAGCGGCCAGGATGGTATCGAAGCCGATCGCTTCGAATTGCTTGGTGTAGACGCTGAGCCGGCAAAATCTGACGCGTCCGGTTCGACCGAAGAGCCGCTCGGCTTCGACATAGACCTCGAAAGGCACGCGCTGCAGCCCGGTCGGATTGGGAAAATGATCGAAATAGCGGAGAAAGTCCTCGACCTCGAACCATACGACCGGCTGACGGTTCTTGCCGATGCCAGGGTCTTCCGCCGTGGCTTCGTCGGCGCCTGTGATGGGGGCGCTCAGCCGGAAGCCCCCATACGCGTCGCGTCGACGAAGCGTTCAGTGGAATCGTCGATGCCGCGGCCAGATCGACCGCGGGGAGCATGAATATAGAGCTGCGACGCCCGCGCAGTCGGAACCTTCGGCTCTGGTGGCGGGGGCATCGGCAGTTCGTAATGCACCGGCCGGCCATGGTCTGCCAGCATCGTCTCGATTTTGTACACTTTATTGTAATTCGTGATCGCACGCATGAAATTGGTCTGCCCTCGAAAGAGGTTGCGGGTCAGTTCGCCGGCCAGCTTCGGCGCGGTCCACCAGTTCATGTGCTTGCCATAAAGCACCCGTTGGGTGTGCAAAAGCTCGCGATAAAAGACCGCAAGCGGCAATTTCGTCGGCAGCACGGCATGCTGGATATCGAATAAGCGATAATCGCGTGTCGCCAGCCGGCGTTGTTCGGTCAGCCAGGTCTCGGTGCCCGGATAGGGCGTGTTGATGCTGATGTTCACCACCTCCGGCACGTCCATGCACCAGTCGCGCACCACGCGGAAGCGCTCCTCGTCCCAGTCCGGGTCGGCGATGATGTTGATCGCTACGCTGATCCCCAATGAGCGGGCGAACTCCAGCGCTTCGAAATTACGCCCCAGCGGAATGCGTTTGCGAAACTTACGCAAGCCATCCTCGTCGATGGCCTCGATGCCGAGAAACATTTGGGCGAGACCGAGCTTCTTCCAGAACCGGAACACGTCCTTGTTGCGAAGCAGCACGTCGCCGCGCGTTTCCAGATAGAAGCTCTTGCGGATCCCTTTCCGCGCGATCGCTTCGCCGATGGCAAAGCCGTGCCGATCCTGGATGAAGGCGACATCGTCAACGATAAAGGCGCCCGGCTCCGAAATAGACGCGAGGTCCTCAACCACTTTTTCCGCAGACAGTAGCCGGTAACTGCGGCCATAGAAGGTCCAGGCGCTGCAGAACGAGCAGTCCCACGGGCAGCCGCGCGAGAATTCTATCGAAGCGCAGGGGTCGAGCAAGCCCATGAAATATTTGCGGCGGTGGCGCACCAGGTCACGCGCGGGCCTGATCTCGTCGAGGTGCTCGACGAAGCCCGGCCGCGGCCCCTCGCCGTCGGTGCACACGGCTCCCGGCACCTTGGCGATCGAGCCACGGTCGCCCGCGACGGCATCGAGCAGCTTGACGATGCCCGCTTCGCCCTCGCCCTTGAGCACACAATCGACGGCGCCCCCGCCGTGTTCCAGAATCGCATTCGCGGTGAAGGAAGCGCTGTGACCCCCGATGCAGATGAAAGCGCGCGGCAAAGCAAGCTTCGTCGCTTTCGCCAGATCGACGATTTCAGGGACGTTGGCAAGGTAGTTGCAGGAAAACGCGATAAAATCCGGTCGCCACTCCGCGAGCATGCGGTGATAGTCGGCGTGGCTTTCGACTTGCAAATCGATGAGCTTCGCCGCGTGCTTGGCACGCCGGGCGGCCGCTGCGACCAGTTCGAGACCCAGCGGCTCAAGCCGCAGGAAAACATTGGTGTAGAGCAACGAGCCCGGGTGAACGAAAAGAGCTTTCATCGGGACCTTCGATATTGGATCTCTTCGATCCAGTATGAGAAGCGTCCGCCCCAAAAGACATCGTATTCACCGGGCAACCGCCGCGCAAGGCAACGCTTGCCGTCGAGAGTCGTCTATCCGGCTTAGTCGATTGCGCTACTTCCCCTCGCGCCACAAACCGAGCGCCTCCTGCGCTGGGCGGTCGGAAATCGAGAACAGCACCGATTGCTTCGCCGCCTGATGCGCATACCGCTTCCACGGCGGCAGCACGAAGACATCATTGGGGCCCCATTCCAGCACTTTGCCGTCGACCTCGGTCGAGCCCTCGCCTTCGGCGCACACCAAGATGACGCCGTCGGTCGAACGGTAAGGCTCGCCTTTGAATCCCTTGGGCAGCATGGCGAGGCACGCGCTCATAGTCGGCAGCACCGGACCGCCATTGACCGGATTGGCGTAGCGCACCCGCGCGCCATGGCGCTTGTCGATGTCGCCCGCCTGCATCATGCGCTCGACGATCGGTCGGGTGCGCGCATAGGTGTAATTGATGATTGGGGTCCGATTCGTGGCCGGCGTGCCGTCGGGTAGGACGCCAGAGCCGTAGAACGACAGCGAGTCGCCGTCCTGGCGCGTCGTCCTTTGCATGGCGTCGTCGAAATGCTCGGCAAACGAGGCTTCGAAGAAGTTGACGGCGGGAACGTCGAGCACATCGAGCCACAGCATCGGTTTCTTCGACGGGTTGCCGTGATCGTGCGGCGCCCAGTTTGCGGTGATGACGAAATCGCCGGGCGCCATGAAGGCCTTTTCGCCCTCGACCGCGGTATAGGCGCCCTCGCCGTCGAGCACGAAGCGGATGGCGGACGCAGCGTGACGGTGGGCTGGCGCGACCTCACCCGGCAGGATCATCTGGATGCCGGCGAACAGCGTGTTGGTGACGCGGGATTCGCCGTGCAGCGCCGGGTTCTCCAGGATCAAGACGCGGCGTTCGGCCTCCTCGGCGGTGATCAACCCGCCGGATTCCATGACCAACGTTTTGACATCGTCGTAATGCCAGACATGCGGCTGACAGCGCGACTTCGGCTCCTTGGTGACAATCGACCGCATGGCCTTCCACAACGGCGCCATGTCCTTCTTGGCGATACGCTCGTAGAAGGCGTCCCGCATGGCCTCGATATTATGTTCGGGGCTTATCTTGCCGTTACTGGCTTTTTTCACGGCCGCAACCGCCAAATCTCTTGCCACGATGGCGTCCTCCTCGAAAATCCGCAGGCTTTTGCCGACTATAGTCAATGCACGGCTTGGCGGAAATAGCGCGTAAACAGGGGGGCTGCCATGCGCCCCCGGCGTTCATCTACTCCCCGTTCAGGTATTCACGTTGCCGCCGTCCACCGCCAGCGTCTGGCCAGTCATGAAGTCGGAATCGGCGCTGGCGAGGAAAATGAGTCCGCCAAGGAGATCCTGCGGTTGCTGGTCGCGCTTGAGCGCGCGGGCGGCAACGGCACGCGCGCGGGCGGTTTCGACATGCCCGGGATTTTCGGCGATCACCGTCTCGCTCATGGTGAAGCCCGGCGCGAGCGTATTGACCCGGATGCCGTACTCGCCAAGCTCGCGCGACAATGCCCGCGTCATCGCCATAATGCCGCCCTTCGAGGTGACGTAATGCAGCATCGAGGGAATGCCGCGAAAAGCCGTGCCCGAGCCGATATTGATAATTTTGCCGTAGCCTTGCGCGCGCATATGCGGCACGACGTGCTTCACCATGAGGAACGGCCCGCGCAGATTGATCGCCATGACGCGGTCCCAGATCGCGGCGTCGATCTCGGTGCATTTCTGCTCGACAAGCGGCGCAAATAAAGCGGCGTTGTTGACGAGAATATCTATCTTACCGAAGCGCTCCACGGTGGCGCCGACCAGCGCCTTGACCGCACCTTCGTCGCTGACATCGGTGACGCAACTGGCAACCGAATTGGCGCCGTAAATGCGCGCAATCGCTTCCGCCAAATCCTTGCCGTCGGCCACGTCGGCGATCATCAGGCGCGCGCCTTCGGCCGCAAGTCGCTCCACATAATGCCGGCCGATGCCTTTGGCTCCGCCGGTAACGATGGCGACGCGGCCGTCGAGACGCGCCATGGTCAGACTTTTCCGTTCATGCGGCGAGCGAATTTTTCGAACGCCGTCAGTTGCGCCTTGACCATATCGATGGTCGGCTGATCGATTAACGCCAGCGTCTTCTCGTCGAACTTCTTGGCGGCGAGATTGACGAACACTTCCGGCTTGCCGAACATCAGCGCGTCAATCGCGGTGAGAGCCATGCGCAGGTGAGCTTGCATGCGGGCTCCGCCAAGGAGGCCGGGGGCGGCGGACTGCAGCGCAACCGGCTTGTTGGCGAATGGCACGTCCTTAAGCCGCGACACCCAATCGATGGCATTCTTCAGCCCGCCAGGAATACTCCAGTTATATTCCGGCGAGACGATGATGACGCCGTCGGCCGCGCGAATGGCGTCGGCCCATACCGTGACCGCGGCGGGAATACCGGTCGCGGCCTGATCGTCGAAATTATAGACCGGAAACTGCGCCCAAGGCGGCGCTGCCGTAAGCGACAGGCCTGCCGGCGCTAGTTCCGGCAGCGTGCGGGCGAGCGCGGCATTGAACGAGCCCTTGCGCAAGCTGCCGCAGATGACGGCAACGTTAAGCGGATCGGCCATGTTTCAAATTCCAGCTTACGCAGTTTCAATTATTGAGGAGCGGAATATCCTTTGCCGAGCGCGATCCCGGCAAAGACTCCACGAAGGCGTAAATGTCGGCGATATCCTTGTCCGACAGCACCGCGTCGGAATAGGCCGGCATGTCGTTCACGGGATTGCGCACCTGCCCTTTAAAACCGTCGAACGGCAGCGCCGTGTGGGCGAGGATGGGCGCCGGACCATTGTAAGCGCCGCCCTGCCCGGCGCGGCCATGGCAGGTAAAGCATCCATCTGCGAGATAAATGCGCTTGCCGTTGCCGGCATCGCCTTTCGGCGCATCTTGAGCCCAAGTGAATGTTACCGTGGCGACGGCAACCGCGCTCACGCCGAGTGCCACGAACATCAAACGCTTATAGTTTTTCATTGTGGCACTCCTCAACGCGGATCGGTGACGACGTCGACGACAGCGGGCTCGCCGCTTTTGACGACGGCGATGGCGCGCGCAAGTGCGGGCCCGAGATCCCTCGGGTCGGTAATCGGGCCTTCGCCATGGACGCCCATGCCGCGAGCCACCGTCGCGTAATCGATATTCGGATCTTTAAGCGTGGTGCCGATATCCATCTTGTCGACGCCGCGGCCATGCCGCGCCGCCATCGCCACCAGGTACATGTACTCCTGATGATAGGCGCGGTTGTTCTGCACGATATAGAGGATCGGGATTTTATGGTGCGCGGCGGTCCACAGCGCGCCGGGATTGAACATGAAGTCGCCGTCGCCGCCGAAGGAAACGGTAAAGCGGCCGTGCTTTTTATTGGCGAGCGCCGCGCCGAGCGACGCCGGCAGATTATAGCCGATGCCGGCGCCGCCGGAGACGCCGTTCCATTGATACGGCTTCTTGAAATCCCACAAGCGATGCGGCCAGGACAGACGGATCGTGGTGCCGACCACCGACCAGTCCTCGTCCTTGATCTGGCCGTAGACCTCCGCACACATGCGCGCCGTGGTGATCGGGCTTGCATCCCAGCCGATGGTGGCGTCGGTCTTGGACTGCTCGACCATGGCGAGATGGGCCGCAGCGAGCTTCTTGCCGCGCACGTCGAAGGCAGACTTGCGGCCGTCGTCGAGCAGGCGCTTGACGGCTTCGGTCAGCGCCGGCAGCGACGCCTCGGCATCGCCGGCGATGTCGAGATCGGTGTCCTGCCAGCGGCCGAAGTCCTGGTAATTCGACTTCAGGTAGAGATCGCGCACGCCGAGTGTGATGAGCTTTGCGTCCGGCTTGATGCCGGGCCGGGACCGCCGCACGATGCGATCGCTGAAGTGGGTGAGCGTACCCCAAAGGTCGTTCATCTCCATCGCGATGATGACGTCGGCCTGCCCGATCAACCCCCTGCGGAAGCTTTGATTGAGCGGATGCCGCGACGGGAAGTTCATGCGGCCGACATTATCGATGACGGCGCATTGCAGGGTTTCGGCGAGTTCGACGAGGTGTGCCATCCCGGCCGGCGTACGTGCCACGCGGTCGCAAATGATCAGTGGATTCTGCGCTTCGACCAGCATTTTTGCCGCCTGCGCGATGGCGCCGGAATCGCCCTGCGGTGGCACCACCGGGGCAAATTTCGGAATGCGCAAGCCTTCCGGAT
The DNA here is from genome assembly GCA_049519075.1 of Xanthobacteraceae bacterium. GTDB lineage: Bacteria > Pseudomonadota > Alphaproteobacteria > Rhizobiales > Xanthobacteraceae > BOG-931. The sequence continues at coordinate 22,648 of JBEKRD010000003.1, forward strand.
CGGGGATCGGATTCTCCTGCAGCTCGGCATCGAGCGCGATGAACACCGGACCCATCGGCGGAGTGGTGGCGATCTTGTAGGCCCGCACCGTCGATTCGGCGAAATGGGTCAACGATGCCGGCTGATCGTCCCATTTGGTGAATTCGCGCACGATCTGGCCGATGTCGACGCCGGCATGGACCCATTCGGCGCCAGGCATGCGCTTGTCGGCTTCCATGATATTGCCGCCGAACACCAGCACCGGCACGCGGTCGCACCAGGCGTTGTACATCGCCATGGTGGCGTGCTGGGTGCCGACCACGCCGTGGCAGGCCATCGCCATCGGCTTGCCTTCGATCTTGGCATAGCCTTGCGCCATATGGACGGCGATATCCTCATGCACGCAGGTGATGATCTCGGGCTTGTTGTTGCCGTGGTTGATGACGGCCTCGTGCAGACCGCGATAGCTCGAGGCGCAGTTGATCGCCATATATTCGATGCCGAGCGAGTTGAGCACGTCGGTCATGAAATCGCCGCCGCTCGAGGTCTGGTTCACCGGATCGTTCGATGGCGCGAGCGTTTCGGCGGCGGTTTGCAGCGGACCAGGAACCGGCGCCTTCAGCGGTGCTGGCGCGGGGGCCGCGTTCGCCGGGATCGGCGGCGTGACCGCCGCGGCGGCGCCGACGAGGCTTGCGCCTTTGAGGAAATTGCGGCGGCTGGAATCGGCGGAATTGCGGCGTTTGGGCACTGGCGTCCTCCCGGGGGCTGGCCGATCAGGGCCAGAGGAAATTCGGCGCATTCTTCGTTGTCGGAATTTTCATATCGGCAGGGGCGGCGTCAAGCCGGCTGGCGCCCGCAAGCTATGCGGGCGCGCCGGAGACCTATGTGCTCGGCGAAGTCAGCAGCGCCGGCGCCACAATCTCCTTCCAGCTTTGCGGCGCAACCTTAAGTTCGCCGTGGCGGGCCATGAAGTCGGCCGTCGTCTGCACGCTGTAAACCGCACTGCCGAATTCGTCCTTAACGTCTCTGATCACCGCTTCCATGGCGGCACCATTGAGCGCTCCGGAGGGCTCATGCGTCAAATAGATTTGCGCGGCGCGGCGCGGGTCGTCGTGGATGAGGCGGGCGGCTTCGTCGATGGCTTTTTCGATCACTTCCGGCAAGCGGGGCTGCGCTTCGATCGTGGCTTTGGTCGCGCCCATGATGAGGAACGAGGATTTGCCGCCCATCACGTCGGCCGAAGCGAGCAAAGGGTGGACATTGGCGGCGCGCAGCGCGATCTGCGCGAACGGCGGCGAGGCGAAATAGGCCGTCACCTGGCCGCCGGGCTCGACAAGGGCCGCGAGCGCGTCGGCATGCGACAGCACGACCACCTGGCTGCGCAGCCGGTCGAACTGGCCGAACGTCTTCTCCGATTGCAGTTCCAACAGATAGATTTGCGGCGAGGTCGAGGTCGGCACCGCGATATGATCGGCCGGCGTCAGATCGGCCAAGGACCGCTCGTCCGGCTGATTGCTCAGCAGCACCAGCGGCAACGAGGTAAGGCCGGAAATCGCGAAAATCTGCTTCGGCGTGTCCTTGGCGTCCTGCCACGCCTTCAGCAACGGCGCCATGCCGAACGGCCCCATGTCGATTGCGCCTGAGGCGATGGCGTCCTGTACCTGCGCGGCGCCCATGAAACGCTGAAAGCTCGTCCGCACCTCAAGATGCGCCGCCTTGGCATGCTTCTCGATCAGCTTGAGATCCTCGCAGACATAGAGCGGCAGAAACGCAAGTCCGTAACCCATGCCGATCCTGACCTGCTCCTGCGCGAGCGCCGGCGCGACCGTGGCGGACAGGCAAGCTAAGAGCAAGGCGACGACCTTTCCGCTCATTCCCGCGAAAGCGGGAATCCAGCTGCACATGCATGAAACTGGGTCCCCGCATTCGCGGGGACGAGCGGAACGAGTCATCTGACGTTTGTCTATTTCTTGTGTCTATTTCTCGTCGACAATCGGATTGCGCAAAACCCCGATGCCTTGGATTTCGACCTCGATCGTATCGCCGTTCTTCATCCAGACCGGATTGGGCTTGCGCGCATGGCCGACGCCGGACGGCGTGCCGGTGAAGATGACGTCGCCGGGCTCGAGCGTGATGCCTTGGGTGATGTAGACCAGCATTTCCACGATCGGGAACATCATATTGTCGGTGTTGTCCGATTGCATGACCGTGCCGTTGAGCCGGCTCTCGATCTTGAGCCCCTTGCCGGCCTCCGGCAATTCGTCGGCGGTGACGAGCCACGGGCCGAAGCCGCCGGTGCGGTCGAAATTCTTGCCCATACCCCATTGCGTGGTCTTGCGCTGGAATTCACGCACCGAACCTTCGTTGCCACAGGAATAACCGGCGATGCAGGAGGTGGCGTTGGTGGGCGTCAGATGCTTGGCGCGCTTGCCGACGACCAGGATCATCTCGGCTTCGTAGTCGAGCGTCTCGGACACTTTCGGCCGGACGATCGGCTCGCCGTGCGGCACCATCGAGGTGAGGCCGCGAAAAAAGATGGTCGGAAATTTCGGAATATTGTCGCGCTGCGAGCCTTCCTTGACATGTTCGAGATAATTCAAACCGAGGCAGATGATTTTCCCCGGTCGGCCGACCGGCAGCGCGTATTTCAGCCCCGCAAGCGGTATGCGGGCGCTCGCCGGCGCGCGCTTGGCGATCTCGGCAAGCGGTTTGGTGTCGCCGTTGTTCTTCGCAAGCCACTCGCCAAGATCGGCCGGAATCTTGCTGTCCACGGCCTGCAGATCGACCGCCTGATCGCCCTCGACCACGCCGAGATGCGGGCCTCCCTGCCCTTCAAACGCAACGATTTTCATGATTTTGATCCTTCACTGTCCGGGAATGCCCCGGCGGGCGGCGACTATAGTGCGGAGCCCGGATCGCGCAACGGGTCCACGCGCCGCGAAGTGGCTGCTACAGATCGGCACTCACGAAATACTCTTTGAGCCGCTCGCGCCCGGCCATAGCGGCAGGCAAATCGAACCCGTTGACGATGGCCAAACGGAAGCCGCCGGGCGGCATGGGGTGGGCTTCCGGCGCGCGATCCTCGTGAAAGCTGATCTGCACACTGGTCACGCCAGGCCTGCGCCTGATCTCGTCGACCAGCAGTGGCGGCGGGTGGCGGTAGCTGCAGCCATTCGGTCCGAACAAGACGACGCTGTAGCCTTCAGTGCGGTCGTCGTCGCAAAAATCCCATTCGTGCCTCTCATAGAGGCCGACCAAAGCGTCGACCCAGCCCGGTCCGTAGAGATCGGGCCACTGGTCGGCGAAACGTAAGTGCGCCTCGATGATTTTTCCGCCGATGGTTTCGAGATTGAGCATGCCGGTGTAGCCGGCGAGATTGTTTTCGATCCACGCGCCACAATGGGATTCTATGACCGCATCGGGTTCCGCGTGCACCGTCCAGTAATCGAAGGTGCCGCCGCCCGCGGGTTTGCCGGTGACATGCCGCCACCAATGCGGCTTGCCGTCGACCACCGCCACGTCGGAGGAGACATGGCGGCCCTCAAGCAGCGTCATCCAGAAATGGCCGGGCGCGTAATGCGCCTCATAGTCGGCTTGCGAATGCAGCACGCGGCTGCCGACGCCCATGCCCTTGAGATTGATCACGGGCTTGGAAAACACCGGGAAGCCGCCGGGCTGCGTGCCATGCGGTCCGGCTTCGAGCTTTTGGCTCAGCGCCACCGCGAGCTTGTCATAGACCCAGCGCCGCGACGGATACCATTGCCAGGCATCGCTGTCCTCGGTCGGGATACTAACGTCAGTCTTGACGTGTGCGAAATATTGCAGCCGCCACGGGTCGGCTTCGCAGATCGGCATCGCTGCTCGCGCCACTGCTCACGTGATGAATCGCTCGACCGCTTAAGCCTCCGGCCGCGCCTCGTCGAATTTTAGCGCCAGAACGGCGAACAGACCATCGCTCCACGATCGCACCGACGACCAGCCGCTGCCATGCGCCAGCGCTTTGAAGGATTCGACCGTGTATTTATAACTGTTTTCGGTATGGATGGTTTCACCGGCGCGAAAATTGAAAGTCTTGCCGTTGACCCGGACCTTCTGCCGCTTGGTGCTGGCGAGGTGCATTTCAATTCTATTTTGCTCGCGATTATAGCAGGCGTGATGCTCGAACGTCGCCAGATCGAAATCGCCGCCGAGCTCGCGATTGATGCGCGCTAGAAGATTGAGATTGAATTTCGCGGTCACGCCCTCGCCGTCGCTGTAGGCCGGACAGAGAATCTTGGTGTCCTTGATCAGATCGATGCCGATAATCAGCGTCGAGCCAAAGCCGAGCATCGCGCCGGCATGGCGCAAAAATTTCGCAGCTTCATGGGGCTCGAAATTGCCGATGGTCGATCCGGGGAAAAATCCGACCCGCGGCAGCAAGGTCGCGGCCTCCGGGATCGCGAAAGTCTCGGTGAAATCGGCGACCAGTGGATAGACCGCCAAATGGCCGAAATCGCGCCGCAACAGCGCCGCGTCCTGCTGCAGGAAATCGCCGGAAATGTCGACTGGAATGTAAGCCTCGACGGTCGCTGCGGCGCGGAGCAGGATGCGCGCCTTTTTGCTCGAGCCCGAGCCAAATTCGATCAAGGCGCAGTTCGGCGGAAACAGCGAGCCGATCGCCGGGGCGTTGTCGCGCAACAGCGCAAGCTCGCAGCGCGTCGGATAATATTCCGGCAGTTGCGTGATGCGCTCGAACAGCGCCGAGCCCGCGGCATCGTAAAAATATTTGGGCCTCAGCCGCTTCGGCTTGGCCGCGAGCCCGGCCAGCACGTCGGCTGCGAAAGTCTCGTTTGCCTGATCTGCCGTCGCAATGGTTGGCACCGCGCGTAGCGCGGTTTGCACAGCACGTGTCATGGGTGCGCTCTCAGTGTTCGTATTCCGCGAGCCGCAATCCGGAAAATTGCCAGCGTGCCGCCGGATAAAAGAAATTGCGATAAGTCAGACACGAATGGCCGGCCGGAGTCGCCAGCGACGAGCCGCGCAGGACCATCTGATTGACCATGAACTTGCCGTTATACTCGCCGAGCCCGCCGGGAGCCGCTTTATAGCCGGGATAAGCACAATAGGCGCTGCGCGTCCACTGCCACACGGTGCCGAAAGCGTCGTTAAGCATGCCGCCCTTGGCCGCAACTTCCCACTCGGCTTCGGTCGGCAGATCCTTGCCGGCCCAGCGCGCGAACGCATCGGCCTCATAATAGCTGATGTGACACACCGGCTTAGCCGAATCGACGCGGCGCAGACCGCCGAGCGTCATCGACAGCCACGCGCCGTCAATATTGCGCCAATAACCCGGCGCGGACCAGCCATGCGCTTCGACGGCGGCGAGCCCGTCCGACAGCCACAAGGTCGGGGTCGTGTAACCGCCGTCGGCCATGAAATCGAGCCATTCGCCGTTGGTCACGAGCGAAGGCGCAAGCCGGACCGGCCGCAGCGCGACCTGGTGCGCCGGTTGTTCGTTATCGAAGCAAAAGCCGTTGCCGTGATGTCCGATCGTATGCAGACCGCCGATCGTCCCGGCGGCGGTGGCGGCGTTCGTTTGCGGCCATTGCCAATCCGGATCGTAGGCAGGATGCGTTTCGTTGAGCGAAAAGGCGTGTAAGATGTCGGTGAGCAACAATTCCTGATGCTGCTGTTCGTGATTCAACCCGATCTCGACGATCGCCACCAGCTGGCCGAAGTCCGGCGCTGTCTCGATGAGCCGCTCGACCGCTTGATCGACATGCGCGCGATAGGCCGCGACCTCAGCCGCGCTCGGCCGCGTAATCAGACCGCGCTGCGGCCTCGCCTGGCGCGGTCCGGCCGACACGTAATAGGAATTGTAGAGATAGGCGAAACGCTCATCGAACGGCTGATAGTCCTTGGCATAAGGCCGCAGCAGAAACTGCTCGAAGAACCAGGTCACATGCGCCCGATGCCATTTGGTCGGACTGGCGTCGGGCATCGACTGGACGACCTGATCCTCCGCAGAGAGGAACGCTGCGCGGCGTTCGGTCTCGGCCCGCACAGCGCGAAAGGCCGCCACCCAATCTCGCCGCGGATCGCGCGACGGTCCGTCCGCTCCGATGGCGTCATTCTCAGCAGCAGGAAGGGCCGGATCTGCGAGCCGAATGCTTGAAGCGGCGGCGAGTGGCATCATGAAATCCGCAAATGGCGGGGAATAACAGCGCAATCGTAAAGCCTGGGAAGATAATCAGTCCCCGATAGGTTGGTTCCAAAGATGATCTATCTGCCGCGGACTGCAATGCCAATGGGGGTATGCTAACGCGGTTGTGATCGCACCGGAAAAAGCCAAGGAAAACCGGACAATGGGTCCGGGAAAATTGTTGTAAGTCAGGCTGCCGACGTATGGTTGGCGGGTCCTTGGCGCGTGTAATTTGGCATAATCGTCTCGTCGGCAGGCTGCCGACCGGCGAATGAGGGGGACGATGGCGAAGCGAATCGGCAAAAAGGCGAGTTCGGCGAAACCTATGCTGCCGCGCGAGCGCAGCGATTACTCGGCGATCGTCGACCGGTCGCCGCTGAAGCTTCCGCACGGCGCCCGCGTCGTGTTCTGGAGCATCGTCAATCTCGAAGTCTGGGATATCGACAAGCCGATGGCGCGGCAGGTGCTCAGCCCCCCGACCGGGGTGACGCAGCTTCCCGACGTGCCGAATTGGAGCTGGCACGAATACGGCATGCGGGTCGGCGTGTGGCGCTTCTTCGATCTGTTCAAGCGGCAGAACATCCGGCCGACGCTGGCGATCAACGCGCGCGTCTGCGAGGACTATGCCCGCGTCGCCCAAGAGGCAAAAAAAGAAGCCTGGGAATTCATGGGCCATTCCTACGAGCAAGGCCCGATCCACAAAGAGCCGAACCAGAAGGCGATGATCGCGCGCTCGCTCGACGTGCTCACCCGCTTTTGCGGCAAACGCCCGGTCGGCTGGCTCGGCCCCGGCCTGACGGAAACTCTGGAAACGCCGGACCTGCTGACGGCTGCGGGAATTAAATATATCGGCGACTGGGTCTATGACGACGAGCCCTCGACCATTCGCACCAAGAACGGCCCGCTGGTGACGCTGCCTTATACCATGGAGCTCAACGACATCCCGATGATGGCGGTGGCGCACCACGAGGCCGACTATCTGCTCAAGCGTGCCATCGATCAGTTCGACCGGCTTTACGCCGAAGGCGAACAGCGCGCCAAGATTTTCGCGCTCGCCATCCATCCTTATCTCAGCGGCCAGCCGCATCGCATCAAATATCTCGAAGCGATCTACGATTATACCCGCAAGTTCGACGGCGTTCTGTACTGGACCGGCGAGGAGATTTTGGATTGGTACCTGAAATGCGCATGAGGATCATGAGTGCGGCGCTATGGCTCGTTGTCACCGCGCTTTTCGCCAATGCCGCGCAGGCCGCGCCCTGCCGCACCGGCGGGCCTTACGACAAATGGCTCGGCGACCTCGAACGCGAAGCTGTAGCGCAAGGCGTGTCGCAAGGCACGATCGCGGCGGCGGCGCCCTTTCTCAACTACGACCAGCGCATCGTCTATATCGATCGCGGCCAGCGCGTTTTCACGCAGACGTTTCTGGAATTCTCCGACCGCATGGCGGCGGGCTACCGCATTCAGACGGGCGCGGCCAAGATCAAAACCTACAGCGCCGTCTTCTCGCGCATCGACCAGCAATACGGCGTGCCGGCGCCGGTGATTGTCGCGTTCTGGGCGCTGGAAAGCGATTTCGGCGCCAATATGGGCAATTACCATTCGCTGAGCTCGATCGCTTCCCTCGCCTATGATTGCCGCCGCGCCGATCGATTTCGCAGTCAGCTGCTCGACGCATTGCGGCTGATCGAGCGCGGCGATCTGCGGCCCGAGGAGATGATCGGCTCATGGGCCGGCGAGCTCGGCCAGACCCAGATGATGCCGTCGGAATATTTTCACTACGCCGTCGACTATGACGGTGACGGCAAGCGCAATCTGCTGCGCAGCGCGCCCGACGTGCTCGGCTCGACGGCGAATTACCTGGTGGGGCTCGGCTGGAAGCGCGGCGAGCCGTGGCTCACCGAAGTGCGCGTGCCGGCCAACATGCCGTGGCAGCAGGCTGACCTCGACATCAAACTGCCGCGCAGCAAATGGGCGGCCTATGGCGTTATGCTCGCCGACGGAAAACCCTTGCCGGCGGACAATCTGCAAGCGTCGCTGTTGTTGCCGATGGGCCGGCTCGGTCCCGCGTTCCTGGTCTATCCGAATTTCGACGTCTATCTGCAGTGGAATAATTCGCTGGTCTATTCCACCACCGCCGCCTATCTCGCCACCCGCATTGCCGGCGCGCCGGCGATGCGCCGCGGCACGCCGCCGCCGCCGCTGCCGTTCAACGACGTCAAGGCGATGCAGACCCTGCTGGCCAAGGCCGGCTACGATGTCGGCGCGATCGACGGCTTTCTGGGCTTAAAGACGCGCCAGGCGGTCAAGGCGATGCAGGTGAAATACGACCTGCCAGCGGATTCCTATCCGACCACCGACCTCTTGGCGCGGATGCGGGCGGGGCATTAGGCGCCGACATAGCTTGGGCGCCGACATAATAATGTCCGACCTGCCCGTCATCAGCCGTGCCGTGGACGGCGGACGAAGCTTGGTGCTAGACGACGGCCCAAAGCGGCAGTCCAGCCGGGGGCGGCGCATTGTCTCGGGACGACAATTCAAGTGCTTTCCGGCCTGGCCTTCAGTAATCCCTTGACCGCGCCGGGCGCGGTGGCGGAAGATACTGATAAGACTACAGTTTTTCATTATTCCAAAGTGAAAGACTGCGTCGTCCTGCCGCGCTTGGAGATTGGAGCGTTGCTTGTCCAAATGTTACATTATAACAGCATCATCGCCCGGCGCCGTCAGACGCCGCGATTGGGCGAACGACGCAACTTACGAAAATGGGAAGCATGAAATGCGACAGAACTATCGCGCCCAGCGATTAAATGCAGGCCGCGCCGATCTGCGCCGTCCGATTCCTGCGATCGCAGCGCTTGCCATGGCCTTCGTGCTGGCAATTTCGTTCGCGCATTCGGCCCTCGCCCAGAGCACGCCGGCGCCCGCCGCCCCAGTCGCCGCTCCCAACCCACAGTCAGCGCCATCCGCCATGCCGTCCACAATGGCCCCTGCTCCGGCGGTTCAAACGCCCGCCCCGACGGCTCCGTCCGCAGCACTTCCGGAGCCGCCGCCCGGCGAGCCCATCATCTCAAACGCGCAATTGCCGCAAGACCTCTCGCCCTGGGGCATGTTCCAGGACGCCGATACGCTGGTGAAAATCGTCCTCGTCGGGCTTGCCTTCGCTTCGCTGGTGACGTGGACGGTGTGGGTCGCAAAAACCATCGAATTGCGCGCCGCGCGCCGCGAAGTGCGAAAGAACCTGCGCGTCCTCAATGCCGCGGCCACGTTTGCGCAAGCGCACGAGCAATTGCGCGACGGCGTAAGCCCGGTGTCGCTTCTGATGCAGGCCGCCGGCCAGGAAATCCGGCTCTCCGCCAATCTGCGCGCCGAGGGATTAAAGGAGCGCATCGCCTGGCAGCTCGAGCGCATCGAAATGGCGGTCAGCCGCAAAATCTCCCGCGGCACCGGCGTGCTCGCCACCATCGGCTCGACCGCGCCCTTCGTCGGCCTGTTCGGCACGGTGTGGGGCATCATGAACTCATTTATCGGCATTTCGAATTCCCACACCACCAATCTCGCGGTGGTGGCGCCGGGCATCGCACAGGCGCTCCTTGCCACAGCCCTCGGCCTCGTCGCCGCGATCCCGGCGGTGATGATCTATAACGTGCTGGCGCGACAGACCATGCATTACCGCGCGCTCCTTGGCGATGCCTCGGCGCAGGTGATGCGGCTTGTCAGCCGCGACCTCGACCGCGCCCGAATGCCGCTGACGCAAGCCGCCGCGGAGTAAGCCTCATGGCGATGCGTCTCGATCACGGCGCCGACGAACTCACCGAGCTGCACGAAATCAATGTCGTGCCGTTTATCGACGTGATGCTGGTGCTGCTCATCATCTTCATGGTGGCGGCGCCGCTCGCGACCGTCGACGTGCCGGTCGATCTGCCGGCCTCCACCGCGCCGCAGCAGCAGCGGCCGCCGAAGCCGGTCTACATTACGCTAAAGGCCGACGGCACCATCGCGGTCGGCGACGATCCGGTGCCGCGCAATGCACTGCCCGGCGTGCTGGCGAGTGCGACCGGCGGCGACAAAGAGCAGCGCATCTTCCTGCGCGGCGACCGCGCGGTGCCCTATGGCGACGTCATGGAATTGATGAACGATCTGCGCAGCGCCGGTTTCCTGAAAGTGGCGCTGGTCGGCATGGAAGCCCGTGGAGCGAAATGACCGCGCTGGCGCTGGACTGGTTCGAGGACGAAGACCCGCGCGATCTGCGCCGCTGGGCGATGGCGGCGGCGCTTGTGCTCGGCATCCATCTCGCGGCCATAGCCGGCTATCTTTACGTACACCAGCCGGACGAAGTCGGCGACGATTCCTCGCCGGTCGCGATCGAATTGGCGCCGACCGACGACACTGTCGATCAGACCGAAGTCGCGCCGGAGCCGGAGGCCCCGCCAAAGCCAATCGAGCAGCCGCCGCCCGATACGTCGCAGGCGGTCGTTGCGCCAATCGAAGAAAAACCGCCGGAAAAGGTCGAAGAACAAAAGCCTCCGGTACAGGCGATGCCGGCGCGCACCAAGGGCGGCGCGCCGCGGGTCGAGCCGGCATATCTGTCAGCCATCTTCAAACATCTGGTCCGGTACAAACCGCCTTATCCGAACCAGGCCGAGGAGGGCGTGGTCAACGTTGGCTTCACGCTCGACCGTAACGGCCATGTCCTGGATCTGAACATTATCCATAGTTCGGGATACGCCGATCTCGACAACGTGGCGCTGACGATGATCAAGAAAGCGCAGCCGTTCCCCGCCTTCCCTGCAACGATGTCCCTGCCGGACCAATATTTCGACTTTCCACTCCGATTTGAGAAACACCAATAAGTTTTATGGCGCGCCAGTCCGGATGCTGACACCTGCCGGCAACATTCCGGTGTAATCGACAAGATCGTTTGCACGACGATCGCACGCGTGACCAGTGATATCCCAGCAATAACAGGAGCCCTCATGCACACCAAGCAATGTCTGACATCGGCCGACGTGAAGAAGATGCTCGCCGCCAGCGAGGCGGAAGCCGTCAAAAACAAATGGGCGGTCTCAATTGCGATTGTCGACGACGGCGGCTTCCTGCTCGGCTTCACCCGCATGGACGGGGCGCCGGCGATCTCCGCCGAAGTATCGAGGGGCAAGGCCAAAACCTCGGCCATGACCAAGCGGCCGAGCAAATTTTTCGAGGATCGCATCAAGGAGCGCCCGGCCTTTGCCGGATTTCCGGCCGGCATTTTGATCCAGGGCGGCGTGCCGGTGGTCTATGACAGCGACTGTGTCGGCGCCATCGGCGTGTCGGGCGTGCAATCGCACGAGGACGAGCAGATCGCGCAAGCTGGCGCCGATGCGCTCGGCAAATAGCCGCCCCAATGGTCAGACCGGCTCTACATTGGTCAGCACGATGATGGCGAGCGAGCCGATCAGGCCTGCCAGTAATCCGACCGCGAACCAGAATGTGTAGGGCCGCGGTGCCGCCACCACATCCGGCAGGTGCGAAAGACTTAGCGATTGCCCGTGACCAGGCTCCTTGGCCACGAAAAGCCGCCACGCATTGATCGGCAACAGCGCCAAATGCAGAAAGAAGACCGGGTAGATGTGCTGGGCGTAACCGAAGCCCAGAAACAGCACATTGCTGAGGATGCCGATCAACCGCAACGGCACCATGGTCCGCATCAGAAATGTCGCCAGCACGGCGCAGGAGGCGGCGTAGCCCAACAGGTCCGTCATGGTCGCGCGCTCGCTGTTGGTTCTAGGTACCTGCTCCGGTCTGCGGCTTCATGCCCGCCAAAACGGCTTGGCTTTTTCGGCCTCGGCGCGCGCCGGATAGCCGATATCCTTCAGTTCGAGTGCCGTCAGAGTTGCGAGTTCACGGCGCGACTTAATGCGCCGGCGCCACTCGACGACGGTATCGACCGCGATCTTGTGCAGGAGGCGTCCGAGGGGCGGCTTGGCGAAGACATTTTCCGGCGATGATGCCGATTGTGTGGTCATGCAAATCTCCCGTTGGAGTGACGCTCTCTACGGGCGATTCCATTCCCTCATTGCGCTGATTTTCGGCTTTGGCCGTGAAGTGCCGATGACTGTTCGGCGACACGCACGCATCACTGACACATCATTGGGTCGAAGTTTTGGCGCGGCTTAGCGCGCAGGCGTTGCTATGCTTCGCGTGTCACCTGCATCAGCAAATCGCATGCCACGACGGCGCAAAAACAATAATTCATCACCCGAATCGGCATTCCAACAAATATGCCATCAACACCAAACGATTACCCGCTGTCGCAAAGCTGAGCAAAGTGGCGGAAAAAGAGTCATGGATACGACGAGCCCAGTTGAGCCGCCTATTTGTAGGCATATTGAGTCACGTGAATGTTCAAACGGGCCTGCCGATATTTTATCGCCCGGCCGGGAACAAACTCACATCGATTGCATTAAACGAGCGTCACGGGATAGAAGCACCATGAAAATCGGCATTATCGGCACCGGAACCGTCGGCTGCGCCTGCGCCATGGCGGCGGTGAATCGCGGCAGCGCCCGCGAGATCGTCCTGGTCAACCGTACCCGCAAAACCGCGGAAGCGGTCGCCACCGATCTGCGCTATGGAACCCCGCTCGGGCCGAAGGTCGATATTACCGATGGCGATTATGACGCGCTCAAAGGCTCCGGCGTCGTCCTCCTCACCGCCGGCGTCAACGAGAAGACCGGCGGCGCCACCGACCGCGATGACCCGCAAGGCCGGCTGCGGTTGCTCGACAAGAACGCCGAGATTTACCGCGATATCGTCCCGCGCATCGTGCGCGCCGCGCCGGAGGCCGTCATTGTCATCGTCACCGATCCGCCCGACCCTTTAGCCGACGTCGCGCGCGACGCTGCACGGGAGGCCGGTGGCAAGGCGCAAGTGATCAGTGCCGGCACCTTCCTCGACAGCCAGCGCTTTAAGCTCCACCTCGGCAAGCATTTTGGCGTCGACCCGACCACGGTCGAGGCGGAGGTGATCGGCGACCACGGCACCTCGCAGGTGTTTTTGTGGTCATCCGCGCGCGTCGGCGGCGTCCCGATCGCGACGCTCTTGAAACAGCGCGGCGAGACGCTCAAAGGCCTGCGCGAAGCCGTCGAAAAAGAAGTCCGCTACGCCAATATCACCATCATCGAAGGCCACGACGCCAGCCAATACGGCATCGGCATCGTCTCGGTGCGCATCGCCGAAATGATCCTGCGTGACGAGCGCGCGGCGATCCCGATCGGTAGTCCGCAAAAAGAATTCGGCGTCACGCTGTCGCTGCCAAGCGTGGTCGGCCGCGGCGGCGTGATCGAGGTCTTGCAGCCGGAACTGTCCGACGAAGAGCGCGACGGCCTGCAGAAAAGCGCGAAGACGATGAAGGATGCGCTCGAGCACGTAGGCCGGCGGTTGGCCGCTTAGCGAAAGGCGTCACTCCAACCCGCTCGCCCGCGCCTGATCCTTCGCCATCACGCCCCAATCGTGTTCGGCTTCGCCGTGCGCCACTGCGCCGACCAAGCGGTCGCGCCAGACATTGCCACTGGGGAGTGGCACGCCGACCGCGCCGCCGGCTTCGAGTGCGAGATTGGCGTCTTTCAATCCCAAAATGGCGCGCTGGCCGGCCGGCTGATAGCGCTGTTCGGCGATCATCTTGCCGTAGATTTTGTAGGCCGCGCAGGCGAACATGCCGTCGGTCATCACATCGTAGAACACGTCCGGCACCACGTCGTATTTGCGGGTGAGCGCAAAGCCCTCGCCCATCGCTTCGATGGCGCAGCCGAGCACGAAATTATTGGCGATCTTGATAGCGGCCGCCGACACCGGATCGACGCCGGCCTCGAATGTGCGCCGGGCGATAGCGGCAAACAGCGGCCGGCAGCGCTCGACCACCTCTTTGGCGCCGCCGAGCACCATGCCGGCAACCCCCGTGGCGACCATCTCGGGCCGCCCGAGCATCGGCGTCGCGATCAGAATCTGCCTGGCTTCGCCGTGCAGCGCCTTGAGCTTGGCGATAGTCGCCACACTATGGGTGCCGGCGCAGATGTGAATGCCGCCCTTCGGCAGCGACTGCAAAAGCCCCCCGGCTTTGCCGACCACATCGAGCACCGCGGCATCGTCGGCCAGCATGGTGAAAACGGCGTCGCCGTAATTCGCCGCAGCCTGCATCGACGCCAAAGGTTTCGCGCCGCGGTCGGTCAGGGGCTTGATCTTATCCGGCGTGCGGTTAAAGACGCCGACGTCGTGGCCGCCTTCGAGGAGCCGCCCGACCATCGCCGTGCCCATGCGGCCGAGCCCGATGAATCCGACCTTCATTTTAAATCTCCTGGCAAACCCGTCAGACCAGTTGTCCGCGAACCCAGTCGAGCTCGCGGCAGACATAGTCGACAATATCGCCGGTCTTCAGATTATCGGGCAGCACATCCCAGGTATAAGTTTCGATTTCAAGCTGGCGCGACAGTGGCTTCTTCTTGTGGAACGCCAGCGCCTCTTCGATGGCAAAGCGCGTGGTGCGAAACGGCCCGAGATCGTCGAGGAACACCGGAACGTGGAAGTGGGTACGCCATTCGCGCGGCCCCGGCGCCTTGTCCCAGGCGGCGAAGGCATCTTCGAGATTGAGGTAGCGCGTGAGCTTACCGTCCTTCTTCTCGACCGTTTGGGTGAGGTAAATGGTCTTCGAATAGCGCTTGAGCGCATCGACTGTCGATTGCGTCACTTCGGGAACGTGGAGCGCGGCGGCCTCCTGCAGCTTGAAGATCGGGATGCCGGCGTTGACCAGCTTCTGCAGCGATTCCGCCATGTTCTCGTATTCCAGCGCCTGATGGCAGATATCGAAAACGATGCCGAGATGCCGGCGCAGCGCGACATGAGCTTCCGAAATCGGCAGATGCGAAAGCGTGGCGACCCTCTCGGCTGAGGCGCCCGAATACAGATGCTTGGTGAAATAATCGACCGCTTCGTCGGTGGTTTCGAGAAAGCAGTAGGGCTCGGGCTCGAGCGCCAGCGTCACCACGCGGCCGGTGCGCTCTTCAAGCCCGACGAGGTGTGCCACCACCCGCATGACGTGCTCGGTATAGCTCTCGACCACACTGCCGTCGGTCACCCGCGGCTTAAATCCAAGCGGCGCGCTCTGGATCGACGGCGAAATGCCGACCGGGCAGACATCGGCCAAGACGTCGGCGACGTTCATGGTGTAGCGGGTGCGTTCCTCCGAGCGCCAATCCGGCTCGTAGACCTGCTCCTTCACCGTCGTGCCCTTGAAGGCGCCGTAGGGAAAGGCGTTGACGGTGTAGAGATACATGTCGTTGTCGCCGAGGAACTTTTTCAGCTTCTCGCGCTCTTCCTTGCTGTTGACCAGCGTATTCGCCGAATCCGCCGACAGCCGCAGCGATACGCCAAACGCCTTGTTGCCAGCGACGCGCGCTTTCACCTTGGGCACGTAGGTGTTGAGGCTCGCCCACATCTGCTCCCAGGTGTCGCCGGGATGAACGAGCGTCGAATAGGTCAGATGGCCGAGGCCGTTGCCGAGATCCATGTCAGATTTTCCAATTGTTGCTTTGAGCGAATTCTTGCTTTGCGAGTGTATCAGGCGATGCGTTCGACCACGCCCGTCCCCGCCGAGCGCACGATGGCCTCGGTTGCGGCGACGCCGTGGATCATCTGATCGTAGGGGATCCAAGCGGGTTGCCCGGCTTCGGCCGATTTGGCGAAGGATTCCAGCGCGGCGCGCGAAATGTCCAGCGTCGCCGCCTGCCAGGTCTTGGCCTCACCCTTGATCGGCTGAAACTTGCAGGCGCCGAACAGCCGGGTGCGACGCTCTTCCGAAGAGGCGCCGGCGACATGAGTGACGCCTTCGAGCCGCAACCAGCCCTTGGAGCCATAGACCTGAAACGAAAAGCCGGGCCCGGTGGTGGTCATGGTGCCGAGATAGCCCGACATGCCCTCTTTCATGCGCAGCAGGATCGAAGTGGTGTCGTCGGCATCGATCGGGGCAGCGCGGCGGAAGCTTTGGGCGAACACGTGGTCGATCGGTCCGCACAGGTCGATCATGCCGTCGATGGCATGCACGCCCATCGGCATCAGTCCGCCGAGCGGCGTCTCGTGCTTGTCGGCGCGCCAGTGGCCGGGATTGATGAACAGCACATTGGGAAACGTCATCGTCGCTTCGATGTGCAGCACGGTGCCGAGTTCGCCGGATTGCACCATCTCGCGCAATTTGATCATCTCGGGATGGATGCGCCGGTTATAGCCGAGCGCCAGGGTGACGCCCGCCTTGCGCACCGCGGCGACGGCCTCTTCGGCCTCGCGCGTGGTCAGCGTGAATGGCTTCTCGCAATAGACGTGCTTTTTCGCCGCCGCGGCCGCGACCACCTGCGCGCCATGCATCGAATGCGGCGTGGCCAGCACCACCGCGTCGATGCCGGGATCGGCCAGCACCGCCTCGTAACTCTGCTCGAGCCGAAACCCCTTGGTCTTGGCAAAGCCCTCGATCTCAGGCGTCACGGTGCGCGTCGCGCCTGAGACAAAACGAATGGCGTCGCTGTTCTCCGACGCTTCGACGAGCGTCTTGCCCCACCAGCCAAGTCCGACGATGGCCGCCTTGATCATTTTTGAAACTCCTTTTGAACTTTCCTAGTCTCGGCCAGCGCCGGGGGTGCGCCTACCGATAATGCATGGCCACGGCGAGACAGCAGATCGCCCAGAACAGGCAATATTCATAACCGCCGATGTTCCACAGCCATTTGCCCTTGGTCACTTTCCACACGGCGGCGGACGCGACCAGCATGTGGATGCAGGCAATCGCCGCAGCATAGAGCGGCAGGATCGCGAAAATAAGTCCGATCGCAAGGACAGTCTCGATCACGCAGGCGCTGTACATCCAGACCTTCGCCGGCTTGAAGCCCGCCGCAACGAAGAAGCCGAGCGCCTCCGGCACGAAGAATTTGGCGTAGATATGGGGGATGAAGAACAGCCCGCAAATCAGGCGAATGATATTGAATTCGTTGGTCAGATCGAAATCCTGCGCCAGCCCCGCCATGGTACCCCCAATAGTTGCGTCTTTTTGCGTTTTGCCCGCCTCTACTTACCCTGCCCGCCGCGGGATTGCCATTGCGCCAGCCGCGCCCGAGCGATGCTCAATCGTCGAGCTCCTTGAAGTAGCGGTAGATGCCCCATTGGCTGAACGGGATGCGCCGGGCCGAAGCGAGATAGGCCTTGATCCGCGGCCGTTTCGCCACGCGGTCGTGTAGTGCGACCAGGCCCGGTATCTTCTTTTCGAAGCGCTTCATGCGCTTGGGGAAGGCGTAGCGCAGGCCCTCGACGATCTGGAATAACGACAGATCGACATAGCTCAGCCGGCGGCCGACGCTGTATTGGCCGCCGTTCTTGTTGAGCACCTGCTCGAAATAGCCCAGATATTTCGGCACGCGGTAGCGCCAGAAATCCTTGGTGCGGCGGCGCGCCGCCGGTCGCTGCTCCTCGAAATAGAGCCACCCCGATACCGGATGATGGGTATCGTGGATTTCGACCACGAGGTCGGAGATGGTGAGCTGCAATTGATGCGCCCACAGCCGCCCCGCCTCGTCGCGCGGCGCAAGTTTCAAGCGCGGACCGAGAAACAACAGAACATTCGCAGTCTGTGCGACCACGAATTTACCAGCCTTGAGAAAGGGCGGCGCGTAGGGCGGATGCGCAACACGGTTGCCTTCGAGGAGCTTCATCATCGCCGGCAGGCCGCGCTTACCCTTGCGGCGCGCCACGTCGACGTAATCGGCGCCGGCCTCCTCCAGAGCCAGCCGGATGAACTCACCGCGGCCCTGGATGGTGGGCCAATAACAAAGCTCGTAGCGCATGGCGTGCCCTATGGCGTCGCTTTGTACTGATCGTCGGTCACCGGCTCCATCCAGGTCACATGCTTGCCATCGAGCGCCTCCTGCATGGCGACGTGAACCATGGTCGTGGTCGGCGCTGCGCCGTGCCAGTGTTTTTCGTTCGGCGGAATCCAGACCACATCGCCGCCTTTGATCTCACGCACCGGGCCGCCCGCGGTCTGCACGCGCCCTGCGCCCGACACCACGAACAGGGTCTGGCCGAGCGGATGGGTATGCCAATGGGTGCGCGCGCCCGGTTCGAAACGAACCAGACCGGAGCGCAACAGCGCCGGCTCGGGCGTCTCGATGATCGGTTCCTGCCACACGACGCCGGTGAAGCTATCGGCCGGCCCTCGGCGTGACGGCCTGGAACCGCAGGGGTAAATGTCCATTTTCGTCTCCTCCTCGATGCCGACCCCTCAATCGGGCGCGGGCCGGTCGGGCGGTAAGATAATGGAAATTCCGGCCCGATACTCTGGCAATCGGCGCGGTGGCGGGGTGCCGCGCAGCATCGCCTCGCGCCTGGCAGCCAAGCGCGATAATATGCGGATGGGACAAAACGGGATGACCGAAGAATGATGTCAGATGTGCAGCAAGCCATCGCGCGCAGCAGCGCGAAGCACCTGGGCGATCGCCTGGTCCGCCTGCTTGCCGTCGCGGCCTTAGGCCTTGCACTCGGCGGCTGCACCAAATGCGACGTCTGGAACTGGGTGCCCAACCAGCCGCCGCAAGCCCCTCACTCCTGTCACGACGGGCCATCGCCGCAATAAGGCACGGGATTTATAAAGTCTCGAGCCGAGCTGCGCTTGCGGCACCAAGCGCGGTAAGCGCGGGCGTTCTTTCTCGTCAGAACCCAAAGAATTTTTCGCGTAGCGCGTCTTCGTAGTTCTTCTTCGCAGTCTTCACCTTGAAACGGATTTTGTCTTCCGCAAAATGCGCGCCCTCCCACTTGTCGACTTCGGCGATGGTATGGTTGACCGAGGCGAGAGCCTCTTCCTGCTTGATCGCAGCTATCCATTCCTCGACCGCCGCCTTATAGGCGCTTTGCATTTGATCAAGTTCCGAAGTGTCATTGTGTTGCATTCCGCAGCTCCATCGCCGGTTCTATAAGTCATGTTTTTGCGTGTGGCGCACAGCAGGCGTCATGATGAGAAATGAGAATATCGACCATCGCCGGGTTCGGTGAAGCATTTACGACAAGACGTCTTCGGATGGGCATTGCGGCGCATCCGTTGCAGTGCTGACGTCGTCAGCGCTCCGCTCGGCCTTTGCGTTTGAACGCCTCGCTCAACGGCTCGGCAGAATCGCCGCCGGCGCTTGCCTCGGACTCGATATCCGGCGGCATCTCGTGGCGCGCGCGGCCATAGGCGTCGGCCAACTGCCGCGGCGACAGTTCGGCGAGAGCCGTAGTCTTATCCGCGCGCCACCAGGTCCAGATCAGCCGGCCGAGCATCACAATCAAGGTGAGCTGGAAGACAAATCCCAGGAACGGGAACACGCCGCTCAATTCGCCGATCATGCCGTGACCGAACAATAGACCAAGCAAGCCGGCGCCGAGAAATCCGGCGGCAAAGCCGCCGATCAGGCCGGGGCGGTTGAACAAACCACCGAGCGAGCCGCCGGGATGTGTCGGCTGCGCGACTTCGGGTCGCAAGGTTGGCGACGCCAGCAATTGCGGCAGGATGGAACTCGCATCCGCGACGACAGAATTAAAACCGATCGAAGCGTTGCCGCCGCCGGCAAAACCGCCGGCGCCTTCCAGCCGCGCATCCGCATCCTCGATGCAGAGCAATAAGCCGAGCCCAAGCGCAGCCAATGTGGCCAACGACCGCATCAATCGCAGCGGCAATATCGTGGCTGTCTTTGTTGCGGAATACCGGTTCACCGCGGGCGTTCCTGATCATGCGCTGCCGATCGCGACGGCTCGCTCCCGGTTATCTACGCCATGAACCGGTGGGACAGGCCTGCCGCAAAGCGTCGCACGCGCGGATGCCGCACCGCACGCCCCCGGCAAAGTTCCGCCGACCGCGGAAGTGCTCAGGCGGCGAGCGTCTCTTTTACCTCATTGACCAGCTGCTTGAGCGTGAAGGGCTTCGCCAGGAAGGCAAACTGACCGTCAGCCGGAAGATGCTTCTGGAACGCGTCCTCGGCATAGCCGGAGACGAAAATGATCTTCAAAGCGGGATTGCGGCTGCGCAGCTCGCGCAACAGCGTCGGCCCGTCCATCTCCGGCATGACAACATCGGAAACCACGAGATCGACTTTGCCGTCGTATTTTTCCAGTACCTCGATCGCCTCAACGCCATTGCCGGCCTCGAGTACGGTATAGCCGCGCGAGGTGAGCCCGCGCGCATTGAGCTGGCGCAAACCTTCCTCGTCTTCCACGAGGAGGATTATGCCCTCGCCGGTGAGATCGGCGTTTGCCGCGCGCTTGCCGGGCTCCGCGGCGGCCGCCGCCGCTTCGGCCTCGCCGGCACGTTCTGCGGCAATTTCCTGCGCGCTGGCAACGTGGCGCGGCAGGAAGATACGGAAGGTGGCGCCCTCGTATTCCACCGAATCCACGTAAACAAAGCCGCCGGTCTGCTTGATGATGCCATAGACGGTGGCAAGCCCGAGCCCTGTGCCCTTGCCGACTTCCTTGGTCGAAAAGAACGGCTCGAAAATCTTGTCGACGATCTTGGCCGGGATGCCGGTGCCGGTGTCGCTGACCTCGACCAGCACGTAGTCGGCGGCCGGCATGCCTTTGGCGTGGAAGCGCTCGGAGTCTTGCGCGGTCACATTACTGGTGCGCAGCCGCAGCCGGCCGCCACTGGCCATGGCGTCGCGCGCGTTGACCGCGAGATTCACGATCACCTGCTCGAATTGCGAGATATCGATCTTGACCGGCCACAGATCGCGGCCATGCACCACATCGAGCGTGACCTTCTCGCCGATCAGGCGGCGCAGCAACATGGTGAGGTCGCTCAACACCTCGCCGATGTCGAGCACTTGAGGCCGCATGGTCTGCTTGCGCGAGAAGGCCAGCAGTTGCCGCACCAAGCTCGCCGCCCGGTTGGCGTTCTGCTTGATCTGCATGATGTCCTGGAACGAAGGATCGGTCGGACGGTGCGCGCTGAGCAGAAAATCGGTCGCCATCATGATGGCGGACAGCACGTTATTAAAATCGTGGGCGATGCCGCCGGCAAGCTGGCCGACCAGCTCCATCTTCTGCTGCTGCGTGACTTTGTTCTCGAGCTCGCGCTGCGCGGTCGTCTCCAGCGCATAGACGATGGCGGCTTCCTGGTCGCGCTCCTCCTCCTCGACCGCGGTGACGTAGAAGCGGCCAAACCGCTCGCCGTCGCCGGCCAGCATGGCGTCGACCGGCGCGATATCGCCCTTGCCGAGGGCTGCCTGCTGGACCGCCGTTTGCAGCGCGCCGCGATCGCGCTCGGCAACGACGGCGAGGATCGAACGGTCGCCGCTCTCGGCCTGGTCGCCGCTGCCGCGCGCGCCGTGGAACAGGCGCGCAAACAGCGGATTGGTGCGCACCACGCCGCCGTGCTTGTCGATGGTCGCGATCGCCATCGGGGTCTGGTGGAAAAACCGCATGAAACGGATTTCCGCCAGGCGCTGCGGATCGGTGCCGTCGTCGCGGGCGCGATTGAGCACCAGCGTACGCGAGGCGGCGGGGCGGCCGTCGACGCCGAAAGCGAGCTTGTGATAGAGCCGCACCGGTAGCCTGCGTCCGCTGCGGGTGCGCAGGTCGAGGTCGAGGACCTCGGTCTTCACCTCACCCGGCGCGCCACGTAGCGTCGTCAATAGCGCCGCGCCGTCGCCCGAGACCAGATCGGCAAGCTTGAGACCGCCCGAGCCGACCTGGGCGAGGTCCTGATCGAGCCAGTTCGCCAGCGTCGCATTCAGATAGACGATCTCGCCCTTGTGATCGACCGAGAAAAAACCGGCCGGCGCATGATCGAGATAATCGATGGCGTGCTGCAATTCCTGGAATACGTTTTCCTGACGTTCGCGCTCGCGCGTGACGTCGGTGAGCGTCCAAACCGTGGGCCGCCCATCATGGCGGCCGCCGCCGAGGGAACGGATTTTGAAGCGCAGCCAACGCGCCGGTCGGCCCTTGGTGCCGGCGATCCGCACTTCTTCCTGCAGCGCCTTGCCCTCTCGCGCGGCTTTGAGCAGCCGATAGATCGCCTCGGACGCATCGGCGTCGCCGATGAAGGCGCGCTCGACCGGACGCAGGTCGTTTGAATCCGCGGCGTCGGTGAGATCGAGATAGGCCGCATTGGCGTAGATGATGCGGCCGTCGGCTTCAGTGACCACGAGCCCGTCGAAGGCGCCGTCGACCACCGCCTTGGAGAGAGGATGCGCGGTCTCGCCAGCGGATAGCCGCAGAATGCCGCAGGCCAGCGCGAACAGCGAAAACACCCCGACGGTGGCGAGCGCCGCGAGGAACGCCAGGATATACGGCTCGGCCCTGCTGCCGCCGACGAACACGATACCGGCGGCGGCGCCAACCAAGAGGGCGGCAACCAAGAGCACGAGGATGACGCTGCCGCCGCGCGCCGTGCCGGCACTGCGATCGATCGATGGGCGGGACGCAGCGCCGCTCAAAGGACCGCCATTGGGCTGTTCGGCACGCGGCACTTTGCCATTGGACGTTGAGAGAATGCCGGGGTTCGTCCCGGGCGCGCTCATGGCGCTCATGGCGACGCTCGTGGCGGCGCTCATGGCCTGCATAGGCTGCCGAGCCTGCTCGGTTGTGGCCTGCTCTGTCATGCGCCGCTCTCAGTGCCCCGCGCAGCCGAATCGCGCAAGCGCCTTTGCCGAAGGGTACACAATTAGAGGGTCCAGGATTAGTCGCGCCGGGGCAACGCGTGGCGCAGCTTCATGACGTAGCCGATAATTTCGGCCACCGCGCGATAATGCTCCTGCGGGATTTCCTGGTCGATCTCGACGGTCGCATGCAGCGCCCGGGCCAAGGGCGGGTTCTCGACCACCGGAATGTCGTTGGCCTCCGCTATCTCGCGGATCTTGCGGGCGATGAAATCGGCCCCCTTGGCGACGCAGATCGGCGCATTCATGCCGCGTTCGTATTGCAGCGCGACGGCAAAATGCGTCGGGTTGGTGATGATGACCGACGCCTTAGGCACCTTGGCCATCATGCGCTTCTTGGCGCGGGCTAGGCGCAACTGTCGGATTTTGCCCTTGATGGCGGGATCGCCTTCGGACCGGCGAAATTCCTCCTTCATTTCGCGAACCGACATTTTCTGCCGGTCGTACCATTGCCGATACTGAAACAGGTAATCGGCCGCAGCGACGATGGCGAGGAGCGCCACAACGGTGCCCAGCATCTTCATCGCCAGCGCACGGGTCACCGGCAGAATCAACGCCGGATCGGCGTCGACCAGGCCGCCGAGCCGATGCCGTTGCGGCCACAAAAGTGCGGCAATGACCGCGCCGAACAGCATCAATTTGACAAGCCCCTTGGCGAAATTGGCAAGCGCCTGCTTGGAGACCATTCGCGCAATGCCCGCCGCCGGCGAGATTCTCGACACTTTCGGCATCAACGGTTCGACCGAGAATAGAATGCGATGTTGGATGGCGTTGCCGGCGAGCGCCGCAAGCGTAAGAATGAGAAACGGGATGCCGAGCGCAGCGAGTACGCGCACCGCTATCATCCGGACCAGCCCGCCGAGCGCCGGCCCGTCGGCCGGGATCTGCGCGGAATAGGCCAATAGACCGCGCAACGTCGCTTGCAGGCTTTCCGCCATCGGCACGGCGAATACCATCAGCGTCAGCGTGCCGCCCGCGATCATGAACCAGGTGCTGACTTCCGTGCTCTTGACGACATCGCCGCGATTTATGGCTTCTTCGAGCCGTCGCGGCGTCGGGTCTTCGGTCTGGTCGGTCTGGTCGGGTTCGTCGGCCATATCGATGACTCAAGGGTGGCGGAGGTTTAAAGCCGCCGGTTTCTTAAGCGTGCGGGGCGAGCTCGTGCAGTACGCCGCCGGTATAATCGAGAAACGATCCCATCATGGTGCCGAGCAACAGCACCAGGAACACAAAGCCGAGCAGGATCGACAACGGCAAGGCGATAAAGAACACCTGCATCTGCGGCATCAGCCGCGACAGCACGCCGAGGCCGAGATTGAACAGAAGCCCGAACACCAGAAACGGCGCGGAGAGCTGGATGCCGACGCGAAACGCACCGGCCACCGTCTTGGTCACCAGCGCCGCGACGTCGCCGGTGGCGGGCACCTCGCCCGGCGCGAACAGCGTGTAGCTGTCGTTGAGCGCCGCGATGACGAGGTAATGCATGTCGGTGGCGAAGAATAGCGTCACGCCGAGCATGGTGAGGAAGGTGCCGATGAGCACGCCCTGCTCGCCCTGCGTCGGGTCGACCGCGGTAACGAAGCCCAAGCCGAGCTGCTGGGCGATGACCGAGCCCGCGACTTCGAGCGCGGAAATGGTCAGACGCGCGGTCAAGCCGAGCACGGCGCCGATGATGATCTCTTCGACCAGCATCACGATTGCCGGCCCGAGCGCGCCGGCATCGATCGGGTAGGCCTTGCTATGCAACGGCAACAACACCGCGGCGAGCACGATGGCGATGGTCAGACGCAACCGCGCCGAGATGTTCTGCTCGCCCAGTCCCGGCAGCAGCATCACCATTGTGCCGGTGCGCGCGAAGATCAGCATGAAGGCCGCCCCGAGCGCCGGCAGAAAAGACAGATTGATGTTCACGGCGACGCCCGCTCAACCTGCGGTGATATGAGCGGCGATCCGCAGAAAGTTGGAGTGCAGCGCGTCGGCCATGAACGGCAGCGCGATCAGCATAGCGAGGAAAATCGCGAGAATCTTCGGGACGAAGAC
The DNA here is from genome assembly GCA_049519075.1 of Xanthobacteraceae bacterium. Lineage (GTDB taxonomy): Bacteria > Pseudomonadota > Alphaproteobacteria > Rhizobiales > Xanthobacteraceae > BOG-931. Next base: position 47,551 of record JBEKRD010000003.1, read on the forward strand.
CAGCGTCGTCTCTTGGATCTGCGTGAGCGCCTGCAACAGCGAGATGATGACGCCGACGACCAGACCGACCAGCATCAAAGGCGACGCGACAAGGATCAGCGTCACGATTGCATCGCGCCCTACGTCCATAACTTCGGGTCCGGTCATTGCTACTCCGATTGTTTTCTTTTGTTCGCCTCGGCACTCACTGCCCGCGCAGGGGCAGCCGTCTTAGATCTGCATCTTCAAGACATCCTCGTAAGCGGCGATCACCTTGTCGCGCACCGAAACCAGCGTCTGGAACGTTGTTTCGGTTTCGGCCACCGCGGTGACGACATCGATCATGTTGGACTTGCCGTTGGCCACGGCCGTCGCCTGGGCGTCGGATTTCTTCGCCGTATCGGCGACGGTATTGATGATGTCCTTGAGAACCGCGCTGAAGCTCGGCCCGGAATCCGGGCTATTGCCGGCACCGCCCGTTATGCTTGCGGTGTCTTTGCCGAGCCGCGACAGGGCGGCATAGGCGTTGGCGGCGGCAGCGGTCGGAATCGGCATGGCTCACCTTTGGTTGCGGGCGTCAGCTCTTAAGGATGTCGATGGTTTTCTGAAGCATTTTGCGTGTGGAACTGATCACATTGAGATTGGCCTCGTAGGAACGCTGCGCATCGCGCAAGTCCGTCATTTCGACCAGCGAATTCACATTCGGGTATTTGACGTCGCCATTGGCGTCGGCGGCCGGATTGCCGGGCTCGTGCTTGATCAGAAAATCGGAAGCATCGGTCTCGACCCGGCCTAGCTTGACCACGTTCACGCCGAGCGAACTATCGAGCTCGGAACTGAAGGTGACGATGCGGCGCCGATACGGATCGCCGCCGGGCGTCTGCGCCACCGAATCGGAATTGGCGATGTTTTCCGAGATGATCCGCATCCGGCCGATCTGCGCGCGCAGGCCGGATGCGGCAACGGTGAGCGATTTGACGAAGTCCATCGGCAAGGGTTTGCACTCCTATTCAAAGCGGCGGCCCGCGCATGACTACCGATCGAGCGCGAGCTTGATCAGCGAAAGGCTGTGCGTGTAGAGCGACGTCACTGCCTCATAGTCCATCTGGTTGGAAGCGGCTTTCATCATCTCGTCTTCGTGGGTCACCGAATTGCCGCGCGGGCGAATTTCGTAATGCCCGCTGCCGTCGGTCGCGAACTGCGAGCCGCCGCTCGACTGGACCGGGATGTGATTGGGATCGGTGCGGTCGAGGCCGATCGAGGCGGCCGACAGCGCGGAGCCGAAATCCAAGGGCGCCAGATCCTTGGCTTGGTAATTGGGGGTATCGGAATTGGCCACGTTCTCGGCCAGGACCAGTTGACGCGCCTGGTGCCACTGCATGCGCTGGCGCAGCATCGACAGGATCGGGATATCGGAAATCGGCATTTGCGTGTCCCCGTTGCTTTGGGCGGACTCTAACGCTGGGCAGACTTTGCCGACCGTATGGTTAACGGGCGGTTAAAACTGCTGTTTTGCCGGTCTTGCCATTAAACCGCCGTTTACCATGAGAATGCTTCATCCATCGGATTTGGCGGAGAAATCGGCTATCCTTCTTAATTCTTTGTTAGTAATGACGGCGGCAAATGTTTCCGGCGCCGTTAACCTTTGGGACCCGAGAGTCTTGGATTCGACAGCAGCGCCGGAGCGCAACGGGGAGTAGCGCGGATGTTCGATACTTTGTTCGGGGCGGAGATGCCGCTCGCCGTACGCTTCTTCCTGGCGTTTCTCATCGTGCTCGGCCTGATCGGCGCGACCGCTTGGGCAATACGCCGTTTTGGCACCGGCCGCCTCGGCGCCAATACCCGCGGCCGTCAGCCGCGGCTGGCCGTGATCGACTATGCCAGCGTCGACGGACGCCGCCGCCTGATTTTGGTCCGGCGCGACAATGTCGAACATCTTTTGATGATAGGTGGTCCCACTGACGTCGTGGTCGAGCCCAATATCGTGCGCGCGGTCGCCGCCCCACGTGACGCGGCCGCGGCGCGCCCAGCCGCCGGAATCGAATCGCTGTCGCGCGCCATCCCGCTGCCGGAAAACGGATCGATCGGCAATAACGTTGGCTCCTGGCCGCTGCAACCGGAACCCACCGGCGGCCCGCGTCCGTCGCCGCGGATCGAACCGCTGCCCGATGAGTTGCCGTCGCGGTCGTACCAGCCGCCGCAGTTCCAGCCGCATCTGGACACACCGGCTCGCCCGCCGCGCGATACGCTCGCAGCGCTCGCCGACGAACTCTCGACACGCCCGAACCTGTCGCGCAATCGCCCTGCCAGCGTGACGCGGACGCAGACGAGCGAACCGCATTCCGCCGAAGACGCCGAGCCAAAATTCGAACTGCCGTCCGAGCCGCAGATCGAGCCTGTCGCGGACGCCCCGCAAGAAACGCGGCAAGAAGCGCGGCAAGAAACGCGAATCGAGCTGCGCAAGCCGATCGCGCCGCCGCCGCCGATTCCCGCCGCCGCGCCGGTGTCACCGGCGCCTGCGGCCGACGCCACCGACGCCGATCAAAGCCTGGCCGACATGGCGCAGCGTCTCGAAGCGGCGCTGCGCAAGCCGACAGCCGAGGCGCGCACGCCCGTGCCACGCACGCCGACGGCGCCGGAGCGCGTTGCGCCGACCGACCCCCCTCCTCCGTCCCCGCCGCGCGCGCCGCGCTTGGGCGAGCCGCGGCCGCCACGGCCGGAAGCCAGATCGAACGAACCTAAAACACATGAAGCCAAAGTGAACGAACAAAAACCAAATGAATCCAAGTCGCCTCAGAGCAAATCCACGCTCTACGACAGCCTCGAACAGGAGATGGCGAATTTGTTAGGCCGTCAGAACAAGACCTGATGCTCGCATCATGGGGCCGCCGCGTCCGGTGTGAAACGGTAGCGGCCTCTGTAGCGGTATTTGTACTCTCGGCGACGCCGCTCGCCGCGCAGGATATCAGCATTAATTTCGGGCAAGGCGCCGCCGCTGGCGGCGGCGGCCTCAACGAGCGCATCATTCAATTGATCGCGCTGATGACGGTGTTGTCGCTGGCGCCGTCAATCCTCGTCATGATGACGTCGTTCACCCGCATCGTCGTCGTCCTGTCACTGTTGCGCACCGCGCTTGGCACCGCCGCCGCACCGCCCAATTCGGTCGTCATCTCGCTGGCGCTGTTCCTGACCGCCTTCGTGATGGGGCCGGTGCTGACGAAATCCTACGACCTCGGCGTGAAGCCGCTGATGAGCAACGAGATCACCATCGATCAGGCGCTGGAACGCGCCTCGGGGCCGGTCCGCGGCTTCATGGAAAAGAACGTCCGCGACAAGGATCTGCAGCTATTCATGGACATGTCGGGCGAGAAGCCGCCGGCCACGCCCGAAGAACTGTCGCTTCGCATCCTGGTCCCGGCGTTTATGATTTCGGAGCTCAAGCGCGCATTCGAGATCGGCTTTTTGCTGTTCCTGCCGTTTCTCATCATCGACCTCGTCGTCGCCTCGGTGCTGATGTCGATGGGCATGATGATGCTGCCGCCGGTCGTGGTGTCGCTGCCGTTCAAGCTGATCTTTTTCGTCCTGGTCGACGGCTGGACGCTGGTCGCGGGGTCGCTCATTCAGAGCTATGGGACTTAAAAGCGCGCCCCACCACCGACCGCTTTTATGATCGCGATTGCGGCCCGAGCAAACGATCGAGCGTGATCGGAAATTTGCGCACGCGCACGCCGGTCGCATGCCACACGGCATTAACCACAGCACCCGCCGTGCCGGTGACGCCGATTTCGCCCACGCCCTTGATGCCGAGTGCGTTGACGTACGGGTCGCGTTCCTCGACCAGGATTGCCTCGATCGACGGCACATCGGCATTCACCGGAATGTGGTACTCGCCCAGATTGGCGTTCATCGGACGGCCCGACCGCGGATCCATCACCGCATGCTCGTGCAGCGCGAACGACACGCCCCAAATCATGCCGCCGCAGAGCTGGCTTTGGACCATGCGAGGATTGATGATCCGTCCGGCGGCGAAGGCGCCGACCACACGGGTCACGCGCATCTGGCCGAGATCGGGATCGACCTTGACCTCGGCGAACACCGCGCCATGCGCATGCATGGCGTAGGCCGATTGCGCGGCCGGATCTGCCGCGCTATTGCCCCGTCCTTCGATCTCTACCAGCTCGGCGCGGCCGAGGATGTCGGCGTAACTCTCGCTGCGGCTCTCGTCGTCGCGGCGGGCCAAACGGCCGCCACGCGCGATCACGCCGGCATTGCCGGCGCCGAACAGCGGTGAGCGCTCGTCATTGGTGGCGAGATCGGCAAGCTTTCCGACGACGTCCGCGCCGGCATTGTGGATCGCTATGCCGGCAGTCGCAGTGTGAGCCGAACCGCCGGCGATACCGGCATCCGGCAGGTCGGAGCTGCCGGATCTGAAATCGACCCGGTCGATGTCGAGACCGAGGCCATCCGCCGCGATCTGCGCCAGCGCCGTCCAGGCACCCTGGCCCATATCGTGCGCGCCAATCTCCATGACGCCGCTGCCGTTCTGCCGCAGCACCGCTCTGGCCTGGGCCTGGAACATCAGCGCCGGAAAGGTTGCGGTGCCGACACCCCAGCCGACCAGCAATCCGTCAGGGTCGCGCGTCTGCCGCGGCGTCAGCGGCCGGCGCGCCCAGCCGAAACGCTCGGCGCCTTGCGTGTAGCAGGCGCGCAGCGCCTTCGACGAGAACGGCTTTGCCGAAATGGGTTCGACCTCGGCATAATTCTTAAGCCGAAACTCGAGCGGATCCATGGCGCAAGCGTGAGCCATCTCGTCGATGGCGCTTTCGAGCGCGATCGAGCCCGTGGCCTCGCCGGGCGCGCGCATGAACAGCGGCGTCCCAATGTCGACGCGAACCGCTTCATGCGATGTGGCAATCGCCGGACTCGCATAAAGCGTGTGCGAGGCGTCCGATGCCGGCTCGAAGAAATCGTCGAATGTGCTCGACATCGTCTTGGTGTGGTGATCGAGCGCCGTCAGTCTGCCATCCTTGTCGGCGCCGATCCGCAAGGTCTGCCGCGTCGGCGCCCGGTGTCCCACCGGACCGAACATTTGCTCGCGGCGCAGCACCAGTTTGACCGGCTTGCCCACCATCCGCGCCGCCATGATGCCCAGCACCTGCGGCCCGGCGATAAAACCCTTGGAGCCGAAGCCGCCGCCGAGGAAGGGACTGCGGATGTGGATCTTGTCCGGCGCAATCCCGAACAGGCCGGCGATGCGCCCCTGCGCCATGGCAAGACCCTGGCTCGGCGTATCGACCGAGAGCGTATCGCCGTCCCAGGCCGCCACGATGGCATGCGGCTCCATCGCATTGTGATATTGCGGCGCGGTCTCGTAAGTGGCCTCGATTTGTCGCGCAGCGGCGGCAAGACCAGCCTCGACATCGCCGTGACGGACTTCCGTCGGATTGCCGACGCCGACCGCCTCCGGCACGAAGCTTTCGGCAGCATCGAGCCCGACCCGCGCCGGCTCGGCGTCATAGCGCGGCGACAGCAGCGCCGCGCCCTCGGTTGCCGACTCGAGCGTTTTGGCGACGACGACGGCGATCGGTTGGTTGGCGTAGCGGACCCGATCGTTTTGCAACAGATCGAGCCGGAACATGAAGGGATTGGATTTCTCGTCCGGATCCTGCGCGAGCTTCGGCTTGTTGCCGGGCGTCATCACCGCAACGACGCCGGGGTGCGCCATCGCCGCGTCGACATCGAGAAACCCGACGCGGCCGCGGGCGATGCTGCTCACGGCGAGGACCGCATAGAGCATGCCGTCCGGGTGATTATCCGCCGCGTAATGCGCGGTGCCGGTGACTTTGAGGATACCGTCGCGGCGGGTGAGCGGCTGACCGATGTTCGAGCCGTGCCGGACATGCGCGGCGTTCTGCGTAAGCGCGATCTCAGGCATGGATGACGTCTCCGGAAACGGCGGCGAAGGGGGATGCGGGGAGCGCCGGCATGCGCGCGGGCGTGCCGGCCGCCGCAAGCGTGAGCGCCCGCTTAACGGTCCGCCGCGCCAGTTCGATCTTGAAACCGTTGTCGCCCGAGGGTTTGGCGGCAGCGAGCGCGGCGTCCGCGGCGCGCTGAAACAGCGCGGCATCGGCGCTCCCGCCGTTGAGGATCGCTTCCGCCTCGCGCGCTCGCCACGGTTTTAAGGCAACGCCGCCGAGCGCCAGGCGCGCTTGCGCGATCACACCGTCCTCGACGCGCAGCGCGGCCGCGGCCGATACCACGGCAAATTCGTAGGAGGTGCGGTCGCGCACTTTGAGGTAGCGGGCGTGCGCTGCAAATTTTGCCGCCGCCGCCGGCAGACGCAGTGCGACGATCATTTCGCCGGGCTCAAGCTCGCTCTCGCGTTGCGGCGTGTCGCCGGGCAAGCGGTGAAAATCTTCCAGCGGTATTTCGCGCGGTCCGGCCTTGCCTTCAACTTCCACCACGGCATCGAGCGCGACTAGCGGCACACAGAAATCGGACGGATGGGTCGCGATGCAGCTTTCGCTCCAGCCCAATATGGCATGCAGCCTGTTGTCGCCATGGGGAGCATCATGGTGGGCGTCGCAGCCCGCACCGGGCACGCGCTTATTGCAGGCGCTGGCCGTGTCGTAGAAATAAGCGCAGCGGGTCCGCTGTAACAGATTGCCGCCGACGGTCGCGGCGTTGCGCAACTGCCCGGAGGCGCCAGACAACAGCGCCTCGGCGACCGCCGGAAAGCGCTGGACGAAGTTACGGTCGCGCGCCAGATCGGCATTGCGCACCAGCGCGCCGACCCGCACCCCGCCGTCGGCCAAGTCCTCGATGCGGTCGAGGCCAGGCAGGTGGCTGACATCGACCAGCCGGTTCGGGCGGCTCACGCCGCCCTTCATCAGATCGAGAAGATTGGTCCCCGCGGCGAGATAGACGGCGCCCGGTTCGGAAGCGGCAGCGACCGCGGCTTGCACGGTCGCCGGCCGCACGTAATCAAACGGCGTCATGCGACTTTCCTTTTGTTCGCCGCGCCAAGCGCCTTTTGCGCTTCCAGCACCGCTTCGGTTATTCCCTGATAGGCGCCGCAACGGCAGAGATTGCCGCTCATGGCTTCACGCACCCGCTCCGGATCGTCTTCGGTCTCGCCTTCTTCGATCAGAGCGATCGCACTCATGATCTGACCCGGCGTGCAAAAGCCGCACTGCAAACCGTCATGCGCGATAAAGGCTGCCTGCACTGGATGCAGCCGGCCGCGTTCCGCCACGCCTTCAATGGTCAATATTTCGGCACCGTCATGACTGATCGCCAGCGCCAGGCAGGAGTTTATGCGCCGGCCGTCGACGATGACCGTGCAGGCGCCGCACTGCCCGCGATCGCAGCCCTTCTTGGTACCGGTCAAATGCAGGCTTTCGCGCAACAGATCGAGCAGCGTTATGCGCGGATCGTCGATCTCGATCGTTCGCTTGACGCCGTTCACGGTGAGAGTCGTTGAGAGGCTCATGCAAGGCTCCGAAACAGCGATGGTTTGCGCAAACCGCGTCTTATGTGTCAGCGTGGCGTAATGGCATATACGGAGGGTGCCTCCGTTTTTCAAGCCGCGCTGGGAGGGCAAGCCTCGCCTAGATGAAAAACCTCGCAGAGATGAAATGGTTGCCATGAGGCAATCTGGCGAAATCAGGCGAAAGCCCCGCGCCGACGCCCTGCGCAATCGCGAGCGCGTCGTTGAGGCGGCCAGAGCCGTTTTCAGCGCCGGCGGGCCCGAGGCAAGCCTCGAAGCGGTCGCCCGCCTGGCCGGCGTCGGCACCGGCACGCTCTACCGGCATTTCCCCACCCGCGAAGCCTTGTTCGAAGCCGTATACCGCCGCGAAGTGCAGCATCTGGCCGAGCTTGCCGAACAGCTCAAGCAAGAAGCGGACCCCGTCGAGGCGCTGCGCCGCTGGATGCGCTCGAACGTCAAATTCGTCGCCACCAAAAAAGGCATGTCGGCGGCGCTGACTCTGGCCGCCTACAAAAACTCCGAACTGTTCTCGTTTTCGTTCGACCGGTTGACGCGCGCGGTCGGAGGCCTGCTGGACCGCGCCATCGCCTCTGGCGAAATCCGTAGCGACATCAAGCCGGAAGACCTGCTGCGCGGGCTGATCGGCATGTGTTACATGAACGATCAACCGGGCTGGCAGACCAGCGTATTACGGTTGGTTGACGTTTTTATCGATGGGCTGCGGATTCGACCCAACGCGCCCCGCGCCAAAGCGAAGCCGCGCAAATCGCGATGAAGGCGCCGCCGGGCTCACCCCGCCTCGCGCGGCCACACGCCAGCGTCTTCGAGTTCCTTCATCGCGCGATCGGTGAATTCGGCCTTCGGGCCGTCGCCGCCGATCACGAACATCAGGATTGCGTCCTCGCCGGCAGGGCCCGCCGTGACATTCTCGAAACGACGGATCGCTCCTGGGGGAAACGAGATGACGTCGAGCGGATTGAGATCGACGGACTCCACCTCACCCTTCTCGTTCTCCCAACTGCACCGCCACACGCCGGTCATGGGAATGAAAGTCTCGTTGGTGTCGTGGTTGTGCATCATCGGGCCCTTGCCGGGCTTGGCGCGGCAATAGCCGAGATTGAAGCCCTCGGAGATCGGGATGGCGGCAAGCCGCGACGCGTCCTCGCCGACCGGCGAGGTGACGGCGCCGCCGGAGCCTTTGGGCGGCTGGAAGCCGATCACATTATAGAGCATCCGTTCGCATTGCGGGGCCTTGGAGTCGGGAAGCCCACCGTCCGAGCCCTTCAGATTCTCAAATCGCGCCACGCGTTTGAGCATGTCGGTGCGCGAAATTCCGAATTTCGGCAGTGTTTCCATGTTCACCTGTCCCCTATTTGCCGTTCAGCTTTGCGCCGGCATCCGCAGCACCGGCTTGATCGCGATCCCGGCCGAAGATTCCTCGGCCGCCAGATTGATGTCGGCGAAATCGTAGAATTTGATCATCTTCTCGATCGGAAACTTGCCGTCCATCATCAGATCGACGAGCCGCGGGATGAAATTTTTTGGAAAACTGTCGCCCTGAATGACGCCGCGCACCACACGCCCTTCCTGCAGAAACGGCATTTCAAGAGAAACTTCGTTGCCTTTGCGCGCGCTGCCGAGGAGCACGCAGGTGCCGCCGGGCATCAACGCTTCGGTCGCTTCGCGGAACACCACCGGCAGTGCCGATGTGTCCACCGAATAGCGCACGCCGGTTGGAGCGATCGCGCGAATCTGGCTGACGACTTCGCTGCAGTCGCCGTGATCGATGGTATGGGTGGCGCCGAGCGCGGCGGCAAGCGCCAGCCGGTGCGCATGCACGTCGACCGCAATGATCGGATCGCAGCCCGCGATCTTTGCCGCCATCAGCGCCGAGAGCCCCACGGCGCCGACGCCGAACACCGCGAAACTGTCGCCGGGTTTGGGCTTCATCACATTGAGCACCGCGCCCGCCCCGGTCTGGCCGCTACAGGCCAGCGGGCCGAGCAGTTCAAGCGGCGCGTCCTTGCGCACCTTGACGGCATAGCGTTCCTGGGTGAGCGCAAAGGTGCCGAACGAGGATTGTTGAAAGAACGCGCTATAGACCGGCGCGCCGTTCTTTGACAACAGCGTCGAGCCGTCGGCGCGGGTGCCGCTCATTTTCAGGTCGCGGGCGTGCACGCAATAGGAATGCCGTTCCTCCGCGCAATTCGGACAACAGCCGCACCACGGAAACGACATCACGACGTGGTCGCCGGGCGCCAAGGAGCGCACCGCGCTGCCCACCGCGTGGACCACACCTGAGCCCTCGTGGCCGAACACGCCGGGATAAGGGTTTGCATAATAGCCGTCGCGGCCATGCAGATCGGTCTGGCACATGCCGCTCGCCACCACCCGCACGATCAATTCGTCGGCGCGGGGCTCGCAAAGCTCCATTGTATCGATGACGAAGGAACCCGATCTTTCGCTGACGACGGCCGCTTTGATCTGCATGGCGCGTTAGGCCTCCATCACGGCAAGAACGGGTGCTGAAGGTCGCCGTCCTTGTATTCCGGCGGATAGAGGATCACTTGCTTGCCGGGCGTCCGATATTGATCGAGACCGCTGCCGTCGACATTCTGATACTGGATCATCAACAATCGGGGCTTCGCCCATTCGCCCTTCTCGTCGAAGCGGATTTCGCCGACGATGGTGTTGAAGGCGTTGTTGTGGATGTAGTCGGCGAGCTTGCCGTCGTCGAGCGAGCCGGTTGCCTTTACCGCTTGTTCAAGCACCTGCATCGCCGCATAGGCGAATGGCGGCTGATAAAAACCGAGCGGATCGGTGCCCTGTTGCGGCGCGCGCGCCTGATAGGTTTTGAGAAATTCCTCAATGCCCGGAAACTTCATGGTCGGGGCTGGCACATAGAGATGATAATTCACCACGCGATCGAGCTTGTCGGCGAGCTGCGACAGGAACGTCGCATATTGCAGGCCGACCATGCCGCCGCCGAACAGCTGCGCCTTGAGACCGAGTTCGGTCGCGGCGCGCACGATGCCGACCGAATCGAGCGGGTACGACGCGACAAACACCAAGTCCGGATTCGTGGCCTGGATGCCGCGCACGATCGGCGTGTAATCGACCGTCGCGGGCGGATAGGTACGATCGTAGACGATATCGAAACCCTCCTGCTTCGCGAGCGCCCGCGCGCCGGTCATCACGTTGTTGGAAAATTCCGCGTCGGCGCCGACGATCGCCACCGTCTTAGGATGCGGCGAAATGGTCTTGGCGACCTCGAAAAACGCATGGCCAATGACGCCCTTGGCGTCGGGGCCCCAGGCGGCGGTCTGGAAGTAGCGCGGATATTTGAATACGTCGTTGCTGCCGAGCGCGACCAGCACCATCACCATTTTCTGGCGGTGCATGATCTCCGGCATGGCCGCCACGATCAGATTGGTGGCCGCCCCCATCAACAGATCGACTTTGTCGACGTCGAGCAGCTTGGCATAAATGCCCGGTTCCGTATCCGCCTTGGACTGGTCGTCGTAATAGACGAGATCCACCGGCCGGCCGAGCAGTCCGCCCTCCCCGTTGATGCGCTCCTGCCAAATCTGCTGCGCCAAGAGATTGGCTTTGCCGGACGACGCCAAGCCGCCGGTCAGCGACGCACTGAAGCCGATCTTGATCGGATCGGCGGCCTGTGCGGCGACAGCCCAAAACAGCGTGCCGCCGAGCACCAGCGTAGCGAACGGGAGGGCACCGTACGCCATCGCCCATTTGGTCACGCGTAATCGCAAGCCCGCAGCCGAATGCCCGGTCATGATGTCCTCCCGAAAGTCGAGCGTTCAGCTCGATCGTATTATTAGGAGGATTTTCAGAGCCGCCGACCGAACTGTCAATGCGGCGCGAGCGGGGAGAGTGAGCGTCGGGTGGCCGACAACAGAGCGGCATGAGGCCATCGCACACCGAGGCTGAATATCCGTTCAGAAATCCGTCTTCAACGGTTTTTCTATTTGTGTATGATCGATGCGGTAGGAAAACCCACAAGGAGATCAAAATGCGAAAACTCATTCTTTCAGTCGCGGCTCTGGCCGCGCTGGGCCTCGCCATCGCCTGTGCCGCGCCGGCGAAGGCTGATCCGGTCGTCGTAGTCCATCATCATCATCACTACCACCATGTGGTCGTATACCATCATCACTACCACCATGTGGACGTCGTCCATCATTAGCATCTCCATTGATCATGGATTGCATTGGGCCGGATCGATAAATTCGGCTCAATGCATGACACGAAGGAGCCTGGCTCGATGCCCGACTTTTTTTGCATCTGAACTTGGCCTTGATTTTTTGAATGATCCGAGAGATTGGCGAGGACCCGGCACTATCTGTCCTGGGTCGGCAATTGACGCTGTGGTGCCAGAGTCCAAAATTGGCGCGGCGTGATGCTTGACGCGACCTCGCGATACGTCCGGTCTTGAATACTGCGGACGGCGCTGTCGCCTTTGCCAAATTTGCTGCGGTGCGTGCGTTCCTTCCTGGCCCTTTTCTATCGCGCAGAGCGCCCGCCGCCCTGTCCATCAGGAGGGGCTTAGCTGCCGCGCTAGCGCGTGACCGGCGAGGCAGCTATTGATTGCCTCGCCAAACTATGGTTCCCCATCCGTCATGGGTTGCCCTTCGGCAAGCCGTTGCTCGATCATGGCCATGACGGAGGTAGGGTCTTCGAATGCGCGCGAGTGCGCGCGTCCCCGCAGCCCCGTCAAATCGAAGACCATAATGTCCTCGCGTTGAAAGTCGGTCTTATAGGGTTCCTGATCGGGATCGACGTCGCCGAGACGCGTTGCGCCGCCCCCAATTGTCTTAGCCAATTTGAGAACGTGGTCGTCCTGAGACATGAACAACGCAAAACGCGGCCTAGCGCTGCCCATTTGTCGCATCTGCGTTCGAAAGACATTGACGTCCACGTCGGGCGCTACAAGCAGGACGTTTTTGATCTTGTCGCCAATCCCGCCGGCGTGGGTCGCTTTCGATCGCAACGCTTCAAGCGTGGGGGAGCACCCCATTGAATGACAGACGATTGTCACCTGCTTCACATTCGCATTGGCTGTAATCGTGCCGAGCAATTGCTCGAACGCAACACGAGAGTTATTTGCTTCTTCAACGTCATCCTGGTACTCGCGCAGGCCTACCACGCCGTGCGACGGCCACGAGAATAGGACCGGAACGGCGGGCGCTTTGGAATCATGGGCGATTTGGGCAAACCGAAAGACGGCCTCGTCGAAGCGATTATTGAAGCCATGGACGAAGACAAGCACCTTGCCGCGTCCGTTGCGTTTGGCCGCCGCCGACAGGGCGCCGACAAATGAGTGCGCATCGAGATCGTTCGCCGAAACGGTTATAAAGGATTGCCGAGGATCGCCAGGCAAAGAGGTTGGCCACTGCACCTCGCCAACCTTTCGTCCGGCGTCTGGAGGAATCGAAACGGTGACCGACGCATACGACACGTCGTCTGCCGGTTCGCGGGCGAACATTTCTCCAGCGTCCGTTGAGCGCTTCCGCGTTGTGGCGACGAGCATCGGGACAAGCGATGTCCCTTCCGTGTCGGCTTGCGCAACCGGAGCCAATGCACCCTGCGGCAGACGCCCGCTGCAAGCGGAGCAACAAAGTGCCGACGCGATAGCCACCGCAGTCAATAAATGCGTCTTAGTGATCAACTCGGACACCCGCCAGCACCGTCTGTTTACGGTATCAATCTATTCGATACCACTCAATCCGCGGTTAATCGAGGCGGCTATTTTTTTCTGCCGTGGTCATTGGGCATTATGGCGCAGACGCCGAGTCTGGCTCCGGGGCCCGCAACGGGCCAGCACCAGCTCAGGGCGGATTAGCCGAAGGCGTAATCCGCCGCTGTCGGTACTAAGATGGCGGATTACGTCATGCTCGCGCGGCAGAGTTTGACCCAAACTGCCGCCCAGCGCCTCACGCGACCATTTCGTCGGTGCGGCTGAGTAGCGCCGGCGGCGCGACAAGGCCGAGCGTCTTGGCGGTCTCGCCGTCGATGACGAATCCGAATTTGACGGCTTGCAGCACCGCTATTTCGACCACATCGCAACGGTGATCGCGATGGTCGTTGCAATTTTTTGAACCGACCATTTATTTTCACCGTCCGGAATGACCGTGAAGCAATTAGACTGCGCGTGCTCCCAACTCGTGCAAAAGCCCTTCGCATTGAGCTTCCATGTGCCGACGCTGGTTTTGCCGGATGGCGCGGGAGCCACCCGCGTCATCTTGCCGTCTGGTGCGAAGGTCATCGTGAATTTGGCGCCAGAAAGCGAGGCAGCCGTAAACGGTTGCCCGTTGAAAAAGGTCGCCTTGATGTCGTTCGGCGCCATCGGCTCGCCAGCGAGCGCGGCGCTTACGCGCAAGAATGTCACTCCAATAGCCAATGGTACCGAGCGCATCGAAAGACCCTGAGCCACCCCTCCGAGGAACCTGTTTGGCGAATATACCCCGATTGCGCCATGACAGCTACTCGTTGAAATGGCAGCTACTCGTTGAAGGAGCCAGCCGGCGCGCGGGCGAGCCTGTGACGCAAGTCACAGCCGCTCCGTGGCGGTCATGCAAGCCTGCACTGCCCCTAGGTTCCTCCCTGGGCGTCCTTGAGACTGGCCCGGCTGGCATGCGTGCTTGCCGGGCATTTTCTTGACGGGGCCGGCCTTTGCTTGGCCCCTTGTTTATCGGTGCGGACCGAATTCGCGAGCAGGCGATTGAAAGGAAAGAGGCCCCGGTCTCAGCGAGAGTCCCGGAGCCTCCCTGTTCCGCTTCCCGGCCACCTGGTACCACCGCGCGGTTGGGGCGGAGGGGTCGATGGGCTTCTTCGCCAGCGGAATTGAAACATAACATTTGCCTTGAACATAAGAAACCCGGCGAGACGACCGGCGCGGCAGCTATCGGGGGAAGACTGGCCGCGACAGGCTGTTACAGGCGCGGCGAGTTTGGAGCAGTCCCTAGTTCCCCCCAATCAGACCGCTCGATAGCGCCGCATTTCGGTTGCGTCGCGCGATGTCGGGGTCGCCTCCACCAGCTAAATGGACTATTATTGCAGTCCACGGTTCGACCTGGAGCGACGGCCGCTGGAGGATTCAGCAGGTGAAAATTCGATCTATCGCTCTTGCCTTGTGCTGCTCCTTGGTCTGCTCGCCAGTCTGTGCGACGACGTTTGTCGGCGTCCTATGGCCATGGCTCGGGCCGCTTGCCGCGCCTGGACTGGTTGAAGTGGTTGCTGAACTTCAGTCACTTCCCGATGTTGAAGTGGCAACATACCTGCATTCCGATTGGTCGCTCCTCGTTAGCGATATCAATCGCCAATCCGCAGGAACACATGTCCTTGTGATCGGCTACAGTTTGGGCGCGAACAATGCGATCTTGGTAGCAAACAATACCGCCAACATTGATTCCGTCATCGCGCTGCAACCCTCAATCTTCACCTCCAATACGATTCTGACTGGCAAAGTGGGAAGAGTCGTCGAAATTTATAATCCAAATCCATGGATGACTTTTGGCGGCATGGGATCGCAAAAGCTAGTCGGCCCGAATATCGAATACATCACCAATAACGACTCCCATCCGGGAGCCCCATTCAATTCCGAATTCCGCAACTTGGTGAAAAGCGAGATCGCCAGGCTTTCCGCCGAGCCGGCCCCGAACCCAGCGCAAGCAAAAATGCCCAATGCATTTCAGCCAACGGCGCCGGGGGCTACTCCCGCGACAGCTATCGGCGTTAAAGCGGACGCCGCGGCAGAATAGCGTCGCGGCAGTTTGTGAGCCAAGGCGGCGCTTCGCCACCACTAATTGCCGCATTGCGAAACGTTCACTCGATTACCTCGTCGGCGAGCAATTGCATCGAGCTGGGAACGCTAAGACCGAGCGCCTTGGCGGTCTTCAAATTGATGACGAACTCGAACTTGGTTGGCTGCACGACCGGCAGTTCGGCCGGCTTCTCGCCCTTAAGGATGCGGCCGGTGTAAATCCCCGCCTGACGCGATGCGTCCGTTCTGCTGGCGCCATAACTCATGAGGCCGCCCGCGACAGCCGGCTCGCGAAATGAAAAGCATGTGGGAAGCGCGTAGCGAAGCGCCAAGTTCGCGATTTGGCTGGCATGGTTATTGAGGAAAGCATCGCTGATAATAAGAAGCGCACCTGCTTGATGCTGTTTGAAATTATCAAACGATTTATCAATGTCGCTCTCTGTCGTGGCGTTGACGGGGATTAGTTGCACCGCCAGCGCGCGCCGCCTCCTGGGCTTCGCTTGTCTGCATTTGCGCATTGGCGTTCTCAGGATTTACCAACGCAGAAAACACTTTCGCATTGGGAACTAACTCGTGCAGCAGCTCTAAACGCTTCGCAGTGAGCAAATTACTGAAGAAGGTTACCCCTGTGATATTTCCACCCGGCTTATTGAGGCTGGCGACAAGCCTATCTTTGACTGGGTCGCTGCCGAGATCGAAGACGATCGGGATTGACGTCGTCACTTGTCGCGCAGCGAGCGCCGCGAGCGCCGCGACAGGGGTTTCGGCGGCGATCACGTTCACCTGACGCTGGACCAATTCGGCGGCTATTGCGGATAGTCGATCGTATTGACCTTCCGCCCAGTGATATTCGATTGCCACATTCTGTCCCTTGACATAGCCGGTCTGGCTGAGCCCTAGCTCGAATGCCGCGACGATGTCGTGGTTTGCGTCAACGTTGCCCGCATGCATAAATCCGATCACCGGCATTGGCTGCTGCGCTCGCGCCACGAGCGGCCATGCGACGGCCGGGCCGCCAAGCGCGGATATGAATTACCGTCTTCCGAATTCCATTTGAGCCGCCCCGAACAGAACCAAGCCGGCCGCAATATTGAAAAGACTACCACGCCTCGATGGGCAGGTCAGTGACCGACTTCATGGTGCTCCGACGGCGAAATGGCTTGCTGCCTTTGCTCCGGCTGCGCGCGGCAGAAAGTGGCCCATGGCATCGGCGCGGTTGGCGGCAGACGCCGCGGCAGCTTTCGGGGGCGAAGCGGACATCGACCAACCGCCGGCCGAGCTCGATTTCTGAGCCAGCGTTAGGCGAGCGCAGATTGTCCCTATCACGGAGACCTTACGTGACACGTCTTGACACCGGTCCCCGGTCCGATTATATAGCTTGAAATCTCGCTCATCGAGGACGCCTTCGGCCGAGGGTACTCTCCGCAGGTGGAGCGAGTGCGGTGCCCGCGGCGGGAAGATACACCCCGTCCCGGGCGGCTCGGGCATCATGCCCTGCGGCACTACGACCGGAGTGTGTGGTGCAACACTGGACTGGGATAGGCGAAGCCGGGCAACACCCGTGCAGACCACGTCCCAGGAAGCCTGGCCTGAGACTGAGCCATGGGGATGAAAAACTCTCTGTGGCGAGAACCGTGGTGGAACGCCGATAGGCGAGCCCTCTCGCAAGAGGGCGCCGCACCCGCAGGTGCGGAGGTTGGACTGCACGTCTGTCGGCGTTCCGCTTCCTTTTTTCTTATCGTCGTTGTGACGCAAGCGAAGCAAACCAGTCGGATGGAACGGAAAACCTAATCGGCCAAGGGTTCTGAACCGCGCCTGGATTGCTTCGTCGCTACCGCTTCTCGCAATGACGCGTTGTTTGACATCAAGCTTGCGAAACCCGCGCGCGGCTGCGTCGCGAGAACGGGTGCTGCTGCGCGGCGCTAAAGCGCCGCGGTGTGTCCGGCGGCTTTGGCCGGCGGCGGCGACAAGGCCGGCGCGGCCGGAGGCGCGTCGGAAGGCCGCGCCGAGGCAGCGGGCCCGCTTTGCGACGATGTCGTCGGCAGTGCCGGTTCGCCGGCCGGCGCGCCGGCAACGGCATCCGGATAGCGCGCTTTGATGTCGCGCAAAAACGCTTCGAGCGTATCGACGGAGGTGGCGGCATGCGCGATGGCGGCGAATTCGGCCCCGCTTGAACCGAGCGGCGCCGAGACGATATCGAAGTCGCGCGCGTCGGGGGTTTGCGCCATTTTGGCCGCGTATTTATCGCGGAAGCGGCCAAGCCCGAGCTTGTCCTCGGCCAGCGCATAGCCGATTTCGGCGCGCAAAATATCCTGCCGTTCGATCTCGGTCAGCGGCTGAAAATCCTTGTAGCGCTCGCCATACATCAGTTCGATCTGCTCGGCCGCCTCGCCCCAGCGCCGCGCCGCCCACAGGATATCGGAGCGCAGCCGGATCGCTTCGCGGCCGCTGATATTGGCAATGATTTCCAGCGCCAGATCGCGACGGCCGAGATCGGACAATGCGCGGCCTTCGAGCAGGAGGCGCTGGTTGCGCAAATCGTTGGACAGGTCGGCGACGCGCGTCGCCCGCAGCGTCGCCAGTGCCCGATCGGCTTTCTGGTTCATCAGATAGATGACCGCCAGCCGCGTCGCCACCTGCGCGCGCGCGGCGCCTTGCAGGCGGTGATCGACCTGGTATTGCAACAGATCGGCAGCCTGATCGAGCAGATCGATGGAGACCAGGCGATCGGCCAATCGCCGGATCATCTCGTCGCCGCGATTGCCGACCGGCGTCAATTCGCGGAAGTCGTAAAACAGCGCCAGCGCATCGATCGCTGGCATGGCGTCGCCTTTGCCGGCAAGGAACAGCGAATCGAACGTCACCGCCGCTTCGTCCTGGATTTGCCGCGTCATCGCCGAGTCCGGCCGCGCCGCCATGGCGCTGCGCATCACGTAGAACGCGTCGCGATAGCGGCCGTCTTCGGTGTAAAGGTGGGCCAGGATCTTCAGCGCTTCGATCTCGGTTTCGTCGCCGCGCCAAACGGTGGTGAGCGACTCCAGCTGGGATATGACCGGCTCGCGCTTGAGATCGCCCATCGAATAACGCAGCACGATCTCGCGCAGCAGCCCCTGGGCGGCGGCTGGACGATCCCACGAGTCCGCGGCGGTGCGATATGCGGCAAGCGCGTCCTCGGTGCGGCCCATGCCTTCGGCAAGCCGCCCCATGAGGACGGCGATCACCGGCTCCATATCGTGCGGCACGCCGATCGTCTCGAAGTCGTTGAGGTCGGTCGAAGCGCCGTCGAAATCGCCGACTTCGATCGCGGAGCGCATTTCGTCCTTCAACGCCACGCGCTGCAATTCGATCGGCAGCGTGGCGATCGTCGCCTCCACCACCTTGAAGCCTTCGCGTGCCTGCCCCCATTTGCCTTGCCGGGCATAGGCAAGCGATCGCCACAGCGGCGCGTCGTGCTGATCGCCCACGGCCGAATCGGCGAGATCCTTCAGCGCCGCCTCGGGCCTGTTCATCATCACCTCGGCGACCGCACGCAGCACGACGGCCGAAACGCTCTCCGCCGCCCTGTGATCGTCCATCAGCGCCACATCGAGCACGCCCTTGGCTTCCGGATACATGTCGCGGGCGAGATAGAAGCGCGCAAGTTCGATGCGCGGCACCAATTTCTTGTTTTGTGGCGCCACCGCGGCGGCATCGATGAGGTGCGACTGGCGCTCGACATAGGACGCCTGGCGATCGTAACCCCAGATCTGCGAATCGAACATCACCGGCCGCAGACCGCTGCCGTGCAACAAGGTCTGCAGCGAGGTCGACAGCGTCAAACCGTTGGGGCGGCCGACCAGGATCTTGTCGGCGGCGAGATCCACCGCGATGTCGTCGGCGAGCGGTTCGATCACCACGCCCTCGGTCGAGGCCAGGGCGCGAAATTCGATAAAGTCCTGCTCGTTGATGAAGCCGCGCGCCGGCCCCAAGGCGGTGACGACGAAGAGGCTGTCGCCGGCTTCGGGATCGGTGATGCGATGCAGGTGCTGCGGCGCGTCGAAGGGGATCGTCACACTCGAACGATTGGGACCGATCACGTTGCGGGCGATTTCGAGCGCTCGTGTCGGTATCGGGACGGTATCGCCGATCTGGACCGTCCACACCGCACCGTCGGCGGAAACGCTGGACAGATGCGGCCGATCGAGCTTGAGCCGCAGGACGGCGGCGTCGGCCGTATGGACGAATTCGTAACTGCGCACCGTGCGGGCCGGATCGCCGTCGATCGCACTGAGGTCGAAATCGGCCTTGCTATCGAACACCAGCCACAGCGTGTCGGCACGATGAAATACCGCCGCTCCGGTGGCCGCCGCAAATGGGAACGAGAGTTTCAGCGTGGCGCCCTCGCGCACGACCTCGACCCCGATCATGCCCTTGGCCTCGCCGCCGCCAGGGGGCTTGATCGCTTTTGCGGCCGGTGCCGATGGCGCTGTGGCAGCGCTAGCCGGCGCGGCTGGCGCGGGCACTTCCGCCGCGGCGGCGGGCTCCGACTTGGCAGCGTCAGACTTCGTCGTGTCGGCTTTGGCGGCGTCGGATTTGGCAGGATTGGTGGACAGTTCTTTGCTGGCGGTCTTGTCTTTACCGTCGCTTTTGGCCGTCACCGGCGCAGCGTTCTGCGTCGCCGGTTGTGGTGTTGGGTCGGCCCCCGGGCTGGACTGAACTGGCGGCGCCCTTGGCGATACGGGCTGCGCCGCCGGCGCAACGGCGGGCGGCGGAGCGGCGGTAGGCGGAGCGGCGGGAACCGCGGCAGCTGGCTGCGGCGATTGCGCGGCGATCGTCGCCGGCGCGTCGACACTCGGCGGCGCGGGTTTGGCCGCGGCGGCGTTCGGTGCCGCGACCGCGTCCTGGAGCAGTTTTTTTGTCAGCGCTGCTTCCGACATCGCGCCCGGTTGCTGGCCCGCGGGAGATTGTGCAGCTTGATCGGCGGCAGCGCCGGGATCGAGCACGTCGACGACGTAGCCATTCTCGTCACGGAAGCTGCGCAGATCGGCCTTGGTGTTGAAAATAAAACGCACCAGCGCCGAATCTTCGTCCAGCTCGCTGCTGATGTCCTCCACGACCTTCGGCATTGCCGCCTGGGCGTCGGCCAGGTCGAACACAAGCGGCGTGTCGAAATTCAGAATGAGCCGATCCTTGGCGCGATCGGCGGACACCGCGACCTTGTCCGAGATGCCGAAGACGTAGCGCGTAAAGGTCGGCTGGGTCGCGACATGGACGCGCACCGGCTCGACTTTGGTCTGCTGCGTTTTTTCACGTTCACGCTGCAACACCTGGTCCGCCGCGCGAGCGCGCCGCGTCAGTTCCTTGACGACGTCCTGCGGCAGGCCAGGCGCCGTGCCGCTCCAGGTATCCGGCAAGAGATCGACAAAGAACTTCTCGCCGGCGCCAATGGAGTTCAGTGTGACGGCGCGCGCCAGCGCCATGCGCACGGCTTTGCCGTCGGGATCGCGCCGCGCCGCGCCGATATAGTCGGGCGCTTTCTCCGCGACCTGATCGACCGAAACGTCGATCGGTTGATTGAAATTGATGATCAGCACATTGCCGGCAACGCGCGCGGTCGCGTCGAGATATTCGCCTGCCGTGAAGACCAGTCTGGCGTAGCCGTCATTGACCGTGACGGTGAGCGATGTTTTGAGCGCCCCGGCCTGCGCCGGAGCCGCCAATGCGAGGATCAGAGCGACGAAACCGGCAAGCGCTGTCGCGCGGCGCCTCAAGCTGGCGAAACGATCGGCAGGGTTCCGGATGGTGCGACCGCACGCCATGAAGGACTCAAAGCTCACTCAACTCGACCGGACAGCCAGCCGGGCACGCTCACACGGCCGCTACGCCGTCTGAGACGGCGGCCAGGCTGGCACCGTAAGCCGCTGTGCTTAATGTCAGCTTAATTCAACAATTCCAAACAGTTAGGTAGTAACCCGGGGGTCAAAAACAGCGCCATGGAGCATTGCCTGAGACGAATATTATTGCGCGATCGACTGACCCTGAATCTTGGGCAGATCGGAGGCGCTCTCCACTTTGGCCTGCCGTGCCTTGCTGGCAAGCTCGATGGTCAGGTGCTG
This sequence comes from Xanthobacteraceae bacterium, assembly GCA_049519075.1. Lineage (GTDB taxonomy): Bacteria > Pseudomonadota > Alphaproteobacteria > Rhizobiales > Xanthobacteraceae > BOG-931. The sequence continues at coordinate 68,894 of JBEKRD010000003.1, forward strand.
CGCCACGTCGGCCGACATTTGTGCCAGGATTTCCGACATCTGCCGCGGATTAATCCGCGACACCACTTCCAGCAACACGTCGCTATCGAGGCCGTTGAAGATTTTCGCGGCGTCGCGCGGCTTCATGGTCTCGTACATCGTAACGAGCCCCTTCAAACGCGAGGCTTCGGCGTCGTCTTTTTGCTGGGTCTCGACTTTGATCCGCGCCTCAACGTCCTTGAGTTCGTTGAGCCGCGCTTCCACGCGCTTCTCCGCGCTCTGGATCAAGTTCTCGCGGATGTCGAGTTCGCGCGCGCGGGTGTCGAGCTCCTGCCGGCGGTCCTGCAACCGCGCGAGAATGGCGCGTTCGGCGCCAGTCGGCACCGCCGCGCCATCGGCGGGAATCGAGATGCCTTCGGGTTGCGGCAGCGGCTTGCCGTCTTTGCCGAGCGGCACCGCCGCGCTTTTGCCGTCGGCATTTTTGGTATCGGGCGCGCTCTTGGTCTCCGGCGGGTTTTTCGCGTCCGGCGGACTCTTGGTGTCCTGCGGAGTTTTGGCTGCACCAGCCGCGGGTTCGGTCGCAACCGAGCCGGTAATGTCGGCGCTGTCTCTTTCGGCAAGCTGCCGCGCGGCGCTCGGAGCCCTGGATGGCACCGGCGCCACACCGCTGCCGTCGGGAAAGTTGAACATCTGCTGCGCCCAGGACAAGACCGATCCGGGCGGTTGCGTCGCATCCGGTATGGGACGGGTCACCGACACGTCGCTTTCGACCGCCGGCGCATTGTCACCGGCCGCGAAGCGGGGGCTGTTCAAGACGAGATCGGCGGTCTTCAGCGTAAGCAGGCACACGCTCGCGATCAGCGCGATCGGGATGAGACGCAGGTCGCGCAAGAAGCCGATCATGCTGCGAGACCGTGCACCTTGGTGCGCAACCTCTCGGCGAAGGCCTCCGCGGCCGCGGCGACCGCCTTCGCGCCATTCTTCGCGCTCGCTTTGGTGTTCGTCGTGGAACTCGCCCTGGCGCTCGTCGTGGCATCGTCATTGGCGCCGTGCGCGGTACCGGTCTTGATAACGCTCTTGGCGTTGCCGGTTGTGCCTTCCCGCCGCGCTTCATCGGGTGTCGCGACCGGTTCGTTACTGTGCCTCCCGGCGGACACGATCTGCGACAGCCGGCCGAGCAGATCCTTGCCGGCCACGATGGCGCGATCCATCTCGATGCTGGCGCGTTCGGCTTTGCGCAGTCGCTCGCCCAGACCCATGTCGCATTCGTGCACGGTGAGCTTGAGCCCGCCGATCGCGCGCTCGGCGATTTCGGTCGCGGTGACCAGTTCCGAGATTGTCGCCCGCAGCGACTGCTCGTCGGCTTTGAGCAACTTGAGCCGGCGATTAAGCAGCATGCAATAACCGATGGTGAGAACCAACAGGACCGCGACCACGCCATCGACCATTATTCCAACGCCGTTTGTCATGGTGCCTCCATCCTGTTGCCGGAGCCGCCGGCCGTTTCAAACATGGCGAAGGTTGTATTCGGCTTGCGCAGCGGCTTGCCGACCCGCACCGCGACACGGTCGCCGACGCGGCCCATGCGCCCTTCCGTCAGCGTCACGTCGCCGCAGCGTATGATCACCGGCGCGTCCGATTTCAATTCGAGCATCAGTGTGTCGCCGACGTCGAGCTTCATGATCTGCTTGAGCGGCAACCGCGCCTCGTAGAGCACGGCGTCGACGGCGATCTCCGCTTGACCGAGTTCGGTCGCCAGATGACCTTCCCAGGTCGGATCGCGGCCGAACTTTTCACCCATGAACATCTGCAACAGCACGTCGCGGATCGGTTCGATGGTCGCGTAGGGCAGCAACAATTCGATATTGCCGCCGCGGTCCTCCATGTCGATGCGCAGCCGCACGAGGATCGCCGCATTGGCCGGCCGCGAAATGGCGGCAAAGCGCGGATTGGTTTCTAGCCGATCGATATTGAACTTCACCGGCGACAGCGGCCGAAACGCAAGCTCGGCATCGGCGAGCACGACTTCGATCATGCGCTTGACCAGATTGGTCTCAATCGTGGTGTAAGGCCGGCCTTCGATACGGATCGCGGTCTGGCCGCGCCGGCCGCCGAGCAGCACGTCGATGATCGAATAGATCAGGCCCGAATTCACGGTGACGAGCCCGAAATTATCCCACTCTTCGGCCCGGAACACGCCGAGTATCGCGGGCAGCGGAATCGAGTTGAGGTAATCGCCGAACCGCACCGAGGTGATGCGATCGAGCGAAACTTCAACGTTGTCGGAAGTGAAGTTGCGCAGACTGGTCGTCATCAATCGGACTAAACGGTCGAAGATGATTTCCAGCATCGGCAACCGCTCGTAGGAGACCATCGCCGAGTCGATGATCGCGCGGATGCCGGAATTGTCGTTGAGGGAAACATCCGTCAGGCTGAAGCCGAGGAGCGAATCGATTTCGTCCTGCGTCAGAACGCGCTCGGCGCCGCCTTTGGTGGCCTGAACGAAATGGCCGTCGTCGCCGGCCATCGTCGCCCATTGCGACGCCATCGCCTCGGTCTGGTTGCCGCCGTCCGCCGGTTGGGCGTCGGATGCCGCCGGCGCCGCATTCTGCTCGGCCTCAAGCGCCACGCCCCATTCGGCGGCGAGCGCGTCGTTATCAATCTGGTCCTTCGACGCCATGTTGGCAAAATCTCAAAGTTGCAATCGTCACTGGATGACGATTTCCTTAAACAGCACGGCGTTGATTCGGCTCGGCGCGATCGCTGCGTTGACCCGCCGGGTCAGCTCTTCCTTGAGCCGGTAAAGTCCCGCCGAGCCGTCGAGATCGGTCGGCCGCAATTCCCGCAAGTAAGTCTGAAACGTGTCCATCAGGCGCGGCATGACCGGCTGAATTTGCGTCGTCATCTCCTGGTCGGGCAGTTCGAGCACGACCTTGACCTTGAGATATTGGGTGCGATCACCGGCGCCAGTACTCGACAGATTGACCAGAACTTCCGGCATATCCATGAAGACCGGCGGCTTGATCTGGTTGGCGGCGGTAGCGGCCTCGGCGGCTTTGCGGCCAGAGAAAAAGTAATAGGCCCCGCCGCCGATACCGCCGAGCGCGACAAGCCCGCCCAACGCGATCAGGATCAGCTTAAGGGGAAGCTTACGCTTGGCAGGCGGCGCACCTTCGGCGCCTTCGGCTTCCGCGTTTTCGGCTTCGGTCTGCGTTTCGTTCTTTGTTGCCATCACCGCTCCCGCTTGCGTGAGAGCGCACGCAGCCGGCAGGAGAAAACGCAGAACTAAGTTGCGAGCGCTACGCGGCACCAGTGGATGCGGCGCCGTCCCGAGCGAAGCTAGGGAGCAATGGTTAACGGATACTTGCCGAGGCCGTCGCGCCAGGAATTTTTTGCCGGGTCAGCCGGCCGAAACGGCGTTTTCTGCCCGCTCTCCGACTCACCTCTGAATACTTATAGCACTGTTTTACCACGAGTATTTCCATTGGCACGGCTTCTGCAATTCAGCATCCGTTGATCGGCGCCGAAACGGCTTGGGAGAGCCTTCGGCGCGCAGGCTGAAGGTGCCGGGTGCCGGCGTCTTCTTCGCTTAGGGGGAGTCTACCGATGGAGAATGCCCTTCTCGTCGGCTTGTCGCGGCAGATGGCGCTCATGCATGAGCTCGACGTCGTTGCCAACAACATCGCCAACATGAACACCACGGGCTACAAGTCCGACAACGCGCTGTTTAGCGAATACCTCATGCCGCGCGCCAGCGACCAGACATTCACCGGCCGCGATCGGCGCGTCGACTTCGTGCAGGACCGCGCGACCTGGATCGACATGAGCGCCGGCGCGGTCGAGCGCACCGGCAATCCGCTCGATGTCGCGATCGAAGGCAGCGCCTTTATGGTGGTGCAGACGGCGCGCGGACAGCGTTACACACGAAGCGGCTCGCTCTCGATCAGCGCATCCGGCCAGCTCGTTACCGATGCGGGCGATCAGGTCACCGGCACCGCCGGCGCGATCACCTTGCAGCCCGGCGATCACGACATCGTCATCAGCCCGAATGGCAACATCTCCGTGCGCCAGGGCAACAGCACGGCCGACACGCCGCGCGGCACGCTGCAACTGGTCACCTTCGACCAGCCGCAACTTCTACAAAAGGACGGCGGCTCCACCTTCATGGCGCCCAACGGCGCCACCGCCAATCCGGCGCCTGCCGGCACCGGCGTGGTGCAAGGCGCGATCGAAAAATCGAACGTCAACGGCGTCGCCGAGATGGCGCGCATGATCCAACTCACCCGCAGCTACACCGACATCGCCAACATTCTGCAGCAGCAAAGCGATCAACGCCGCAATGCGTTGTCGCAGCTGTCGCAGACCCCGACCGGTGCGTAAGGCCTAAAGGGCAGGAGATCGTCAAATGCGTGCGCTTGATACAGCCGCAACCGGCATGGCGGCCATGGACCTCCAGGTCCAGGTCATCGCCGGCAACATTGCCAATATGACGACCACAGGCTTCAAGAGCCAACGCGCCGAATTTCAGGACCTGCTCTACGAGCACGTCCAGCGCATCGGTGCACAAGCCTCCGAGCAGGGAAATATCCTCCCGGTCGGCATCGAGCTGGGCTCCGGCGTCAAGACCGTCGGCACGCCGCGGCTGATGACGCAAGGCTCGCTGCAGCAAACCGGCAATACGCTCGACGTCGCCATCCAAGGCGACGGTTGGTTTAAAATCCAGATGCCCGACGGAACCTATAGCTACACGCGCGACGGCTCGTTTCAGCAGGACGCCACCGGCCGCGTCGTGACCGCCGAGGGCTACGTCGTGCAGCCGACGATCACAATCCCCACGAATGCGAGCGGCCTGACCATCAACAACCAGGGTCAGGTTTCGGTGACGCTGCCCGGCTCCACGACGTCTACCATCCTCGGCCAGTTCAACATCACGCGCTTTTCCAACAATGCGGGCCTGCAGGCCAACGGCGACAATTTGTTCACCGCGACGCCGGCGTCGGGCACGCCGACGGACACGCTGGCGGGAACGGAGGGCGCCGGCACGCTGCAGCAAGGCTACCTCGAACAATCCAATGTTGAAGCCGTGACTGAAATCTCGAATCTGATCGCGGCGCAACGCGCCTACGAGATGAATTCCAAGGTCATCACCGCGGCTGACGAAATGCTGCAGACGACCTCGCAACTGATGAAATGAGAAAGGTCTGATTCATGACCCGTCCGTTGCTCACTTTGGTTGCGCTGCTTGTGTTGAGCGGTGCCGCGGCCGCGCAAACCCCGACCGCCGCCCCCGCGCTGAAGGCGCACGTCACCGTAACCAGCGACCTCGTGCGCATCGGCGATATCGTCGAGAACGCCGGACCGGTGGCCGATGTGCCAATCTTCCGCGCGCCCGACCTCGGCACCACCGGCGCCGTCGCGACCGATCGCATCGTCGACGCAATCCGGCCGCATCAGCTCATCGGCATCGACACGCGCGGCCTCGCGGAGGTGATCGTCACCCGGGCTAGCCGCGCGATCAGCGTGCCCGAGATTACCGCAAGCATAGCCAAGGCATTGGCCGGACAATACGGCTTCGGCGACGCCCACAATGTCCTGATCAACTTTGATCGCGACGTGCGCACCCTGCAAGTCGAGCAGAGCGTGACCGGCGACCTGCAGGTGATGGCGCTGTCCTACGACCCGCACACCACGCGGTTCGACGTGACATTCGGTCTGCCGTCGAGCGTTGAGCTGCGCCGACAATCGGCCCGTTATAGCGGCACCGCGATCGAGACAATCGATGCCGTCGGGGTCGACCATCCGATCGAGCATGGCCAAGTGCTCAAAGCATCCGATCTCACTGTGCTGCGACGGCCGAAGTCGGATACCGGCGCCTTGACCGAACGCAGCGCCGTGGTCGGCCTTGCCGCGCGGCATCCGCTGCGCCCCGGCCAGCCCCTCAGCGGCGCCGACCTGATGAAGCCCGAAATCGTCCAGCACAACGACAGTGTCACCATCGTTTTCCAGGCGCCGGGCGTGACGTTGACCCTGCGCGGGCAGGCGCAGGAGGCCGGCGCGCTGGGTGACACGATCGGCGTGCTCAACCTCGATTCCAAACGCGTGGTGCAGGCCCTCATTTCCGGGCCGGACCGCGTGACGGTCGGCCCTGTCGTTACGCGCATCGTCGGTAATGCGGCGTTCAGCGCCGATTGAGTTGTGCGAGTTGAAAGGTAGTTCGATGTCGAAACGTGTTTTGCTGCTGCGTTGCGCCCTGCTGTCGACGGTCGCCATGATCGCTACTGGCTGCTCTTCAATCGACAAGCTGAAACAGATCGGCGAAACGCCGCCGCTGTCGCCGATGGACAATCCGACCACCAAGCCCGGCTACAAGCCAGTACAGATGCCAATGCCAACGCCGCAGCCGGTGACCTACAATCCCAATTCGCTTTGGCGCAACGGCTCGCGCGCCTTCTTCAAGGATCAGCGTGCGCATCAGATCGGCGACATTTTGACCGTGAAGGTCAATATCAACGACACCGCACAGTTCCAGGATCAGACCCAGGTCACCCGCACCTCCACCGAGGATTCCGGCATAACCAATTTCCTCGGCGCCAACACCATCGCCCACCCGGCCAAGGCGATATTGCCGGGCAGCATCATCACCGCGGACACCAACTCGCAGAGCAATGCGAACGGCTCGATCAACCGAACCGACCAACTGGTCACCAATGTCGCCGCGGTCGTGACGCAAATGCTGCCGAACGGAAATATGGTGATCGAAGGCAAGCAAGAAATCCGGCTCAATTCCGAAATGCGCGAGCTTCTGGTGGCCGGCGTGGTGCGTCCGGAGGACATCGAAAGCGATAATACGATCGATTTGCCCAAGATCGCCGAGGCCCGCGTCGCCTACGGCGGCAAAGGCACCCTCTCCAACATTCAGCAACCGCCATGGGGCCAGCAGGCGCTCGATGTTCTGTTGCCGTTCTGATTACGGAATTAATGACGTTTCCGGGCTCCCCGGGATCCGCGTCTAGTCAGTCAGTAGTGTCAGTGTAACGCAGATCCCGTAATGACGCGGCCTCCGGCAGCTCCCCGCCGGAGGCCGCAATCGTTATCAGGCCGATCGCCGGCTCGCCGGTGCCAAGAAACTTGTGCGCATCAGGTCCTGCGACAACGCACCGATCGCGCCGTCCCATTGGCCGAATTCCGGCTGGCGATAGAGCCTGGCCGTCGGGTACCAGGGGCTATCGTTCCGCTCGCGAAGCCAACGGAAATCAGCGGCATAGGGCAACAACAGAAACAGCGTTTTGCCCATCGCTCCCGCCAAATGGGCGACCGCGGTATCGACGGAGATCACGGCGTCCAACGCCGCGATTGCCGCGGCCGTGTCGGCGAAATCGCAAAACGTCTCGCCGATGCGAATGATATTGGGCCGGCGCTTAAGGACTGGAAGATCCTCGTCACGCACCGCATGCTGAAGACTAACAAACGAGATGTTGGGCAAATCGAGCAATGGCAGCAGCGTCTCGATGCGGATTGAGCGATTAAGGTCGTTGTCATGCGAAGGGTCCCCGGACCAGACCAAGCCGACCAAGGGCCGGCGCCGCGGCAAGCGCTCGCGCCAGTGGCGTATCTCCGCTTCCGGCGGCGGCGCGATGTACGGAATGTCCGCCGGTATCGTCGCCCGCTCCGTTGCGCAGGCGAGCGGCAGGCTGAGCAGCGGACAATGACAATCGAACGGCGGCAGCGGCTCGCCGCGCGCAACGACCGTTGTTACGCGCGCCACATCCGACGGTAGTGCATCGTTCAACAACCGAGCCAGCTCACGTTGAACTTCGAGGATGATTTTATTTGCACGGCACGCCGCCACCAAGCGCGCATAGCGTACGAATTGAATGGTGTCGCCGGACCCCTGCTCGGCATGCAGCAGGATAGTCTTGCCGGCAAGCGCAAGCTCAGGCGTTTCCTGGCCGAGCCATAGCGGCTTAGCGAAGCGGCGACGCTGCGACGCCAGAAGCCCGACCGACCACCGCGCTTCGTAGCCGCGCCAGCCGGCGGCGAAATCGCCAAGCGTCAGGCGCGCAACGCTCTCGACGAACCGCGCCTGGGCAAAATCCGGCGAGCTGACCAGCGCGCGGCTTGCGCTCATCAGCGCTTCGCGCGGGCGATCGAGCCGGCGCAGCGCGACCGCGCGGTTGGTCAAGAGCTGGGCATTATCCGGGGCGATGATCAGCGCCCGATCGTAGACAATAAGCGCCTCGGCGGGGCGATTGAGCTTGAGCAAGGCATTGCCGTAATTGCCGAGCGCATCGCGATGATCGGAATCCAGGGCAAGCGCGCTTTCGAAATCGGCAAGCGCTTCCTGCGGACGGCGCAGCTCGAGCAGCGCCACGCCACGCCGGTTGCGGAGCTCGATGTCGTCCGGCGCGAGCTGCAATCCCGCGTCGTAGCTTGCGAGCGCCTCTTTGAACCGGTGCAGCAAATGAAATACCAGCCCGAGGCTGGAAAATCCGTCGGCACGCTCGGTGTCTGTTCTCAGCGCCGCCTGAATGAGCGCGAGCGCGGTGTCGAGGCGGCCGCGCTGATACTGCAGCCGGCCCAGGCCATGCAGGGCGTCGAAATTGTCCGGCTGCCGCTTAAGGATTGCGTTATAGAGCCGCTCCGCCTTGGCGAAGTCGGCCTGGTCGTGAGCGCGCAGCGCCCGCCGCAACAGGCGCGAATTGTTCGGTTGCCAAGGCTGCAAGCGGTCGTTCATCGGTGTAGGCGCCAAATCCGGCAGGCCCGCTCGCCCGCCGGCCGTTCGTTAACGATCGGTAAGCAAGGATGGTAAATGAAGGCTTAATAAATCCAGCTTCGCCCCGCGCGACGAAAGCTGCAACGCAACGGTGAGACGAACTAAGGCTTGTCAGTCGTCGCGGTAGACGCGCTCGCGGCGTTCGTGACGCTCTTGGGCCTCGATCGACAATGTGGCGATCGGGCGGGCTTCGAGCCGCTTGAGCGTGATCGGCTCGCCGGTCTCCTCGCAATAGCCATAAGTGCCATCTTCGATACGTTGCAAGGCGGCGTCGATCTTGGCGATCAGCTTGCGCTGGCGATCCCGGGCGCGCAATTCGATCGCCCGATCCGTCTCCGACGAAGCCCGGTCGGCTAGGTCCGGATGGTTCTGGCTCTCATCCTGGAGATGCTGGAGCGTCTCCTTGGCCTCTTTGAGGATATCTTCCCGCCAGTCGAGCAGCTTCAGGCGGAAATACTCGCGCTGGCGCTCGTTCATGAACGGCTCTTTGTCGGTCGGACGATACTGGCCTTCTGTCAGCCGCGGGTTTGTTTCAGCGCCCTTGCCGTTTTTTTGGGGCTTTTCGGTAGCTCGACCGTTTTTGCCCTTCAACAATTGCATGAGCATGTACTCCCGCCCTCCACTCGCGAGGCCCCCCTCGCGCCGCGGCTTATATCCAAGGTCTATGACAGTGACAACAACCATCGGCAGCCGATTACCGCGGCAGATCGAGACCGCCACAGAACGACTGCGATGCTATTCAACGTTTTGGCTGGGCTTGCCGCACGGCGAACTGGCGAAAAAAGCCAATAAAACTCAATAACTTATGAAAAATTTGTCAGGCCATGCCGGCTTTGGCCAATTCCACGGCCACCCGCAGGTCGATCTCGGCGAGAACCTGATCGAGCCGCTCGTCTCCCGACATGTCGTGGAGATCGGCCGCCACCGATTTCAGCCGCAGCATGGTGCTCTGGTCCAGCGTGCCGGCGAGCAGACCGAGTTTGAGCTCGTCAAGCGCGTCGAGCGCCCGCCGGCCATTTTTGACCACGCGGCGTCGGCGTTCCACCGGGTCTTCGATGCCTTGCAGCGCAATCAGCGCGTCGATTCCGCCCAAGCTGCGTACCGCCACGGCGGCGTTGTGCGCCTGCGGGGCGTCGGCGCTGCCCAGTGAGAAGGTGCCGCTTGGCGAAGGCCGCGCCACATTGGGCGCGGTCGCTAGCGAGGTTCGAGTCGGTCCATTGACGCGCATAATAATGTAAAGTGTAGCGTCATGGTTAATGGCCGGTAAAAAAGCGGCCGGCAAGAATTGCCGGAAACCGGCAAGGGATGCTCGCCCAGATCCGGCACCCCTCCGGGGACCAACAAAATAATCTAGTAATTACAATAACTTGTCTATTGCGGCCGGCTGGCACGCGATTGGCATTAAGTACGCAGTCCGACCTCTTGGGGAGCAAGAGCCGTCCGACCTCTTGGGGAGCAAGAGATGAGAGGGCCTTTTCGCACCGCGCTTGCCGCGCTGGTTGCTGTCAGCTGTGCCGGGTCGCCGGCTACGGCGACGTCGCGCATCAAAGACCTCGCCAATATCGAGGGCGTGCGACAGAACCAGCTAATCGGCTACGGACTCGTCGTCGGCCTCAACGGTACCGGCGACACGCTCAACAATGCCCCTTTCACCAAGCAATCGCTGCAGGCCATGCTGGAGCGGCTTGGCGTTAACATCCGCGGCCAGCAGATCCGCACCGGCAACGTCGCCGCCGTCATGGTCACGGCCGACCTGCCCCCTTTCGCCACGCAGGGCACCCGCATCGACGTAACCGCCTCGGCCATGGGCGATTCCAAAAGTCTTGAAGGCGGTACGTTGCTGGTCACCCCCCTCCTCGGCGCCGACGGCAATGTCTATGCGGTGGCGCAGGGCTCGCTCACGATCGGCGGCTTCCAGGCCGAGGGCCAGGCGGCCAAGATCACCCGCGGCGTGCCGACCGTCGGGCGTTTGCCGAACGGCGCCATCATCGAGCGCGAGATCGAATTCGCGCTCAACAGCGTCGGCCAGCTGCGGCTCGCGCTGCGCAACGCCGATTTCACGACGGCCAAACGCATCGCGGTCGCCATCAACGACTATATCGGCGCGGCGGTCGCCGAACCGCTCGACCCGTCAACCGTGCAACTGACACTGCCGAAGAAATTCCCGCAAAACGTGGTCGCGATGCTGACCGAGATCGAGCAATTGCAGGTCGAGCCCGACGAAGTCGCCAAGGTCGTCATCGACGAGCGCTCCGGCGTCATTGTCATCGGCCGCGACGTGCGCGTCTCCACGGTGGCGGTGGCGGAGGGCAATCTCACTGTCACGATTTCCGAAGCGCCGCAGGTCAGTCAGCCGGCGCCGCTGTCGAGAGGCCGCACCGTTGCCGCGCCGCGCACCCAAGTCGGCGTGCAAGAGGAAGGCAAGCGGCTCGCGCTGGTGCAGGAAGGCGTGTCGCTGCAGCAGGTGGTCGACGGGCTCAACGCGCTCGGCATCGGGCCGCGCGATCTGATCACGATCCTGCAGGCGATCAAAGCCGCCGGCGCCATCCAAGCCGACATCGAGGTAATGTGATGTCGAGCATCGGCCAGGTCGATTTCGCTGCGTCGCTATCCTCGATCGGCACTGCCAGCAGCTCACAGGCTCAAGCGGCGCTGAAGATCAAGAGCAAGGCGAAGGCCGGCGCGGAAAATTTCGAGTCGATGTTCCTCAGCAATATGTTCCAGGAAATGTTCACCGGCATCGACGGCGACGGGCCGATGGGCGGCAAGGGCGCTTTGAAAGTATGGCGCTCCTTCGCGATCGATCAATTTGCCAAATCATTCGCCAAGGCGGGCGGCATCGGCATCGCGCCCAAGGTCTATGACACGCTGCTCAAAGAACAGGGTCTGTCCCCGTCATGAAGCCCATCACCACGGCCGCGGAGGCCGAGCTGGCGATCGAAAATCTCACCGCGCTGACCGAGCGACTCACCGGCCTTATCGAGCAGGAAACCGCGTTGATCCATGCCGGCAAGATTCGCGCCGCTTGCGCGCTCGAGCCGGCCAAGGCGGAACTCGCCGGGCAATTATTCGCAGCCGGCGAACAGTTGAAAGTGAGCGGTAAATTTCTGCTGCGGAGCGTGCCGGCACGCTGCGCGGCGCTGGCGCGCCTGCAGGAAATCTTCCGCGCCGTGCTGCAGAAGAACATGATCGTGCTGGCGACCGCGCATGCGGTTTCGGAAGGAATCATGCGGCGGCTGTCGAGCGATCTCGCGCGCAAGGCCGCGCCGCAGGTCTACGGCGCATCGGGAAGAACGGCTGCCCCCAATCCCAAACATGGCCGCCCGCTCGCCATCAGCCGCACGCTTTAGCCGCCAAACGCGCGACCCGCAGCATCACCGCGGCTTGAGCGGGCGACTTCCAAGAGCAGAGAGTTCCAGACGTAGCCGCTCGAGCGGGCTTTCCCAGTCGCCGATCGCGGGTTGCCGATACAGCCGCATGGTCGGATACCAGGGACTGTCGGTGCGCTCGAGCATCCACCGAAAGTCCGGTGAAAAAGGTATTAATACGCCGACGGCCTTGGCCATCGCGCCGGCGAGATGCGCGACCGAGGTGTCGACGGAGATGACGAGATCGAGCAGCGCGATAACGCCCGCAGTATCTGCGAAATCCGTGAATTCCTGACCGAGTTGATGAACGCCGTGCTCGCTCAGGACGGCGGCATCCCGCTCGCCGACGTCCCGTTGCAGATTGACGAATTCGACGCCCGGCGCTGAAAGGATCCTCGCGAAGCGCTCGATCGGTATCGATCGACGACGGTTGTTCGGATGCCCGCTGATGCCGGCCCAGCAAATTCCGACCCGCAGCCGGCCGCTCTCCGGCAATCTGTCGCGCCATTTGGCGACGCGTTCTTCCGGAGGCTTAATATAGGGCACTCTGGAAGGTATCGTTGCCAGTTCGGTTCCGAACGCCAATGGCAAGGTCATAAGCGGACAGTACAGGTCAAAGTCGGGCAGCGTCTCGCCGCCTCCTATGACCTGCGAAACCCCCGGAACTTGCGCCATCAATGCGGTGAGCGGGGATCGCACGCCGAGCAAGACCTTGGCGCCGAGCGCCGCAACCATGGGTGCATAGCGCGCGAATTGAATGGCATCGCCGAAGCCTTGCTCGGCGACGAGGAGAATCGTCTTGCCCTGCAACTCGGCCTCTCCGCGCCATTCCGGACGGGGATAGCTCGGCCGATCCTTCGCGAATTCCGGCCGTTCCCAGCGCGCTTCATATTTTTCCCAGCCTCGGCGAAAATCGCCCAGGCACAGCCGGGTCAGGGCCTCGTTAAACTTCGCGTCGGCGCTGTCCGGCTTGCTGGTAACGGCGGCCATAAAACTACGCAGCGCGTCGTCCAGCTGATTCAAATGGACCAAAGCATTGCCGCGCTTGAGGTGAGCATCGGGGAAATCCGGATCGATCCGAAGCGCCTGCGCATGATTGGCGAGCGCTTCCTCGTGGCGGTCGAGTTCGGTCAGCACACCGCCGCGATTGCTAAGCGCCTCCGGATCGTCCGGGCGGAGCGCCAGCAGCAGATCATAACTCGCCAGCGCCTCCTCGTAGCGTTTCAGCCGGGTTAGAACCTTACCGCGGTTGCTCAGAATGTCGGCGCTGGTGGGAGTTGCGGCAAGCGCTTTACCGAGATTGTCGAACAATCCATCGCCGCGCTCGATCCCCGCCAGCGAAATGCCGTTTGCCAGCTTGATGCCGGCCCCTGCGAGCGTCAGCGAGAGCGCCTGATCGAAGCTCGCCAGCGCCTCATCGTTGCGATCGAGCGCCGCAAAAGTACTGCCGCGATTGTGGTGCGCTTGGAGCAGATCGGGCGCCAGCGCGAGCGCGCGAGCATAGCTCGCCAGCGCCTCCTCGTAGCGGCCGAGACCCTTCAGCGAATTGCCACGGTTGTAGTGCAAGGCGGCGTCGCCGGCACGCGCCGCCAGCGCGCGATCGAAGTTCGCCAGCGCTTCGTCATGCCGCTTGAGCGCGTCGAGGATCACGCCGTAACTCACGAGCGCGTCCACCGATCCGGACTTCGTCTTCAATGCCGCCGCGACCAGGCGCAGGGCCTCGACGGATTGGCCGCGTTGATGTTTGAGGACGCCAGACAGATGCAGCGCATCGAAGTGACGCGGATTCTTAGCGAGGATGGCGTCATAGATCCGGCCGGCTTCGTCGAGCCGTCCGCCCCGGTGCAGTGCCAGCGCCTCCTCGAAAGAGCTGCCGAGCTGCGAACGCCTCGCGGTCGCCTTGTTCGCCATGGAACCCCGCCTGCAGCCTGAGACTGGCGTCTGGAGCACATACCGCCGCAGAGCGGCGCGCGCACACGGTGCCTTTACCGCAAAATCGGCGATGATGGTTAACCGGTCGTAAACATCTAGAAATCGACGGTCTGTTAACTCCAAAGGCCCATGAATGACCGCAGGGGAGGCTGGTTTGGCAAGGCGTCGCAGTCCATGAGCATCGGAAGCATCGGCAGCAGCCAGACGTTCTGGCAACAGGACCAGGCTTATTGGAGCCAGACGCAGACCGAGGAGCAGACGTCCTCGTTGAGCGCTGCGCTGATTACAGGCCTAGGCAGCGCCGTGAGCAACGAGGTATCGGGCTTGGCGGCGATTGCGACCAAGGAAGCGCAAACTCGCGTCCAAGCCCAGCTTACCGCCGCGCTGCAAAGCGCGGTGCAAGCCTCGCAGGCCCAGTCCAATGGCTCCGCTTCGAACGCCCCGACGACCGGCTCACCAGCAACCGGAACCGGCACGGTGCCGCTGTCGCTGAACACGTCGCTCCTGACCCTCGGAATTCCCGAGAACGGTATAATCACCGTCGGTGACGGCACCAATACGACAACATTTACCTCGACCGGGACCGATACAGTCGCCGACCTGATCAATGCCATCAACAATCCGAACATCGCGACCAACGCGAACGTCAACGCGTCGCTGAACAGCAGCGGTGAACTGGTCGTCACCGGCAATAATGAAAAGGTTTCGGTCTCGGTCGGCGGTCTTTTCGCACCGAACGTCGGCTTCGGCGCCCAAAACTCCAATTTCCAACCCGTCGCGCCCACCTCCAGCACGGCCAGTTCCTCCAGTTCTTCTTCCAGCAGTTCCACCGCATCAGGTGCCTCGAGCACCGCGGCTTCTTCGGCGAGCGGCGCCAATCCTTCGGCCGGGTCATCCACCGCCGTTTCGACCAGTTCCCCCACGGCCGTCCTGTTCAATTCCGCGCTGGCGCTGCAAACCGGCGGCACTGCCGAAACCCTCCTGGCTAGCACCGGCTCGATGGGCTCCTTGCTCAATATGCTAGCCTGATACTGCCCGCATCTGTTTCCGAGGTTCATAGCGTGCCGACTGCGTCGCACGGCGCGAAATCTCGCGCGGGTTTTGGCGACCGGAACCAACCGTTAACCTTAACGAATTACTTTGGCCAAAAGCTAGGCCGGGATTGCCCCCGCACTTCTAGGGACTTAGCCAGGCCGAACAGTAATTCTCGGGGGCGAGATGTGTGGTATCGCGGTTGCCATAAACTGGGATGACGCCGGATCGGCGGTCCAGCGCTTGATCGCGGGCATGCTGCACCGGGGTGACATTACCGATCCGCTCGTCATGATCGGCAACGACACCGCCATGTGTACGCGTCGCTTGCGCATCGTCGATGCGGCACACGGCGCGCAGCCGCAAGCCTCCTTCGATGAGCGCTATCTCGTCTCGTTTAATGGCGAAATCTACAATCACGACGCTTTGCGTCGGGAATTGGAAGCGCTCGGTGTGCGCTTCCGCACCGAATGCGACACGGAAGTTGTCGCCAACGTGCTTCGGACTTGGGGCCAAGCCGGGATTAAACGCCTGGCCGGCATGTATGCCTTCGTTGCGATCGATACGGCGACCGGCGAGTTTCTGGCCGCACGCGACCCGTTCGGCGTCAAGCCGCTCTATTTGATACAGTCGCCGACGGGCTTTTTGTTTTGCTCGGAAATCCGGCCATTGCTTGACGCGACCGAGGGCGACGCTATCCTGCTGCTGCCGCCCGGCCATTTGCTGACCCGCAATTTTTGCGGCCGCCATTACAACCTGCCGTCACCAACGATCTCGAGCGCCGCCTCGCCACAGGAACTGGACCGGATTCTATCGGAGGCCGTGCGCATCCGTGTACCGTCGAACCTTCCGGTCGCGGCGTTGTTTAGCGGCGGCATCGACAGCACGCTCGTCACGCATTACGGGCGTCGGTTCCGCTCCGACATGCCGGGTTACATCGCGGTCGGCTGCGACGCGCCCGATCACTACTATGCCAAGCGGTATGCCGATGAAACCGGCCTTGATTTGCGCGAAGTCGCCATTGAAGCGCATGGCGCCAAGACGCTCCCTCTTATCGAGACGGTCGTCGACACCGTGGAAACGTTCGAGCCGTCGGTGATCCGTCCCAGTCTCTACACCTACCTGCTCTCGCAGCGCATTCATGACGACGGCTTCCGCGTCGCGCTATGCGGCGAAGGCGCCGACGAATTATTCGCGGGTTATTCGCCGCTCGAACGCGCCTTTACCCGGTCGAACGTCGAAGGCCGTAACCTGCAGACGCAGTGTCTGGGCATGATGCATCGCGCCAACCTGCAGAGGGTCGATCGCTGTTCCATGCATTTCCAGCTCGAAATACGCGAGCCGTTCCTCGATCAGACGGTTGTCGACTATGCGAGCGAACTCGATGAATCCTCTTTGATGGGACAAACCGGCGCTGCGGCGGTCGGTAAAGCGCCATTACGGGCGCTCTATGACCTGTATCCTTCCGAGCTACCGGCCTGCATCCGGGATCGGCAGAAAATGCTTTTTCACGAAGGCGCCGACGGCGCCGTGGAAGGATCGGGCTGGCTTGAAATGTTCGAATCGGCGCTGTCGGACACCGATCTCCACGATGGGCAACGCGAATTTGCGAATTACGCCATCGACACCAAAGAAGAGCTGTTTTACCTGCGTATCCTCGCCGCAAGGATGGATGTCAATCGCATACCGCATCTACGCGGGCGGCTGCGATTGGAAATGCCGCGCGCCGCCTGATCGGCCCGGCTCACCCCTGAAATAAAGCTAGATTGTCTGCGCTTTTTCAGGACTTGCCGCGCAGGCCGGCGGCGATGCCGCGGTTGATCTTGATGATCGACGTCAGATGATCCGGCTTCGGATTGGTCATGAGCGAGAAAGTCTCCCCCATGACGAACACACCGAGCCGCCTGATATTCTCGCGGACCGCGGCTGGCAGCCTGTTACCTTCGCTCGTCACCGCGTCGAGAAATACCGTCCAAAGCCTGCGATTGTACAGGAGCGCGTCCTGAAGGCCGGGCGGCTTGTCGCGCCACGAATCGTGAACCGCCTGCAGCGGCCTTTGCGTAAGCGTTGCTGGCGTAGTGCATGTCGAGATGTTCCTTTTCGTAGGCGATGAGCTTGCGCGCTTCCTTGAGCGCTTTATACGGCTCGCCTGTTAAGATTCGCTTGTTGATGCTGTCAATATACGGCTTCGCGCTGGGGGCGCGTTTCACGAATTCATCCGCCAGCCGGACGTAAAGCGCGTGGTGGTCCTGCGGCTGCCTGGCCGTATAGATGAACTGCACCGCGAGATAGATGAGCTTCGCCAAGCTGTCGGCGCTGCCCAGCGACATGATGTCCTTTTCGCGCAGAATCGGAATCTTGCCTTCGATCGACAGCCGCGTCCGTTGACCGGCGTTGGTGATCACGCAGTCGCCGAGCAGCACGCGCTCGTTGGGTTTGAGTTCGATCTTCAGGGCCACGTTTGGATCCTTGGTGTGCCGACGCATCGTCACGGATGCGGGTTAAGGCCCGGCTAAGCTTGCGAAAGATAGCGAACCCCAAATAACGCGCGGCGCAGCGCGCGGGCGCGGGCCGTTCGCCAAGAAAAAAGCGGCGGAGCTTTCGCTCCGCCGCCTTCTCCAGAAGGCCTGTACCAGAAGAAATTAGCCAAACAGCTTGAGCACCGACTGGTCCGCCTGGTTGGCGATGGACAGTGCGGAGATTTCCAACTGCTGCTGGGTCTGCTCGGTCAGCAAGTTGGCGCTGGCTTGGTTCTGATCGGCCAGCACGAGGTTGCTGGCGCCCGTCTGCAGGGTGTTGATCAGGTTGGTTTCGAAGGTCTGGCGGGTCGAGATGGTCGACGAATTGGTGCCGAACGTCTCGGTCTGGGCCCGCACGTTGGTGATCGCGTTATTGATCGCGTTCTCCGTGTTTGAAATGTTGGTGTTGTCCTGGAAGCCGTTGCCGCTGATCGTCGACAGTCCCAGTCCGGTCGAGTTGAAGTTGACGCCGCCGATGGTCAGACCGCTGGTGCCGTTCTCGTTGAAGTTGACCGTCAGGTTGTTGCTGGCGAGCAGGTTAACGCCGTTGTAGGACGAGTCACCGGCGAGCTGGTCGATCTGCGTCAACAGCGCGTTGTAGTTGCTCTGCAGCGTAGCGCGGGTCGAGCTGGCGGTAACCACAGTCGCCGCCGGCGTGACGGTGCCGCTGGTGAAGCCGAGACCGGTCACCGTGCCGGCGGTGCCGCCGATGGTGACGAGGTTCGAGCTGGTCGGCGCCAGCACGATCTTGTTCTGCGCGTTCACCGTTGCGGAGATATCGCCGATGGCCGCGAGCGCGCTATTGAGCCCTGCCAAAGTCGAGATCTGGCCGTTGCCGGTGCCGAACGTCAGCGTATTCACCGCGTCGGTGCCGACCTGGACGGTCAGCGTGCTGTTGGCGGCAAGCCCCGCCAAAGTCGTGTTGTAGTTGTCTTTATAGGCTGTGGTGGAGAAATTCAGATCGCCGCTGCCGCCAAAGGCGCCGCCGACCGTAACCGCACCATCCGGGCTGGAGAGCACCAGTTTACCGTTGTTGGCGCCGGAGTTCGGAACCGTCGCGGTGATCGAGCTACCAAGGTTGGAGGCGCCGATCGAGGCGATGAGGTTGGCCGAACTGGTGAAGGTGTTGTTCGCCGTCACCGCATTGGCGGCAACATAGTAGAAGGACGAGGTGTGACCTTCGCCGTCGGAGATCGTCAACGCATCGCCCAGGCTCGCCACGTTCGTGTTGCCAGTAAAGTTCGCGGCAGTAAGCGCGTTGCCGGTGCTGGTGGCGGTCGTGGTGATGTTGTGCGTGAGATCGTCGCCGAGCACGTTCACGCTGCCGCCGGCGCCGCCGACGTTCGTGATGCTCGCGACCGCACTGAGGTTGCCGCCGGAACCGGTGCCTGAGGTAAGAACGGAGGTCAGGCCGGCCAGGTCGGCGAAGGTGTTGGTCGCCGTGCTGGTGGCGTTGCCGTAGGTGGCGGTCACCGAGTCGCCGGCCAGGTTATAGGTCAGCGTATCGCCGACTGTCAGCTGGGCGAGGCCGGCGGCCTTGAATGAGGAGTCCGACTGCACCGAAGCGGTTGAGTTGGTGACCGCGGTGGCGAAGCTCGTCGAGCTGACGGCTTGCGTGGTGTCGGCGGCAATCGCGGTGCCGGTTTGCGTGCCGCTATAGGTCACGGTGCCGGTCGTCGCCTGCTGCGCCTGTTGCGCCGTCGAAAGAGCCTGTTCGAGCAGGCTGGTCAAGCCGGTGAGGCCGTCATTGGCCGCATTCAGCGTCTGCTGCGCCTGACCGATCTGGTCGAGGAGCGCGCTCAAGTCGTTGGAACGGTTGGTCAGCGACTGCGAGGTGAAGAAGGAGGTCGGATTGTCGAACGCGGTGTTGACCTTCTTGCCGGTGGCAAGCTGTTCCTGCGTGGTGTTCAAGTCGTTTGAGGTGTTTTGCAGGGCCAGCAAGTTTTGCCGAATGCCACTGCTCAAGGTGATGTCAGACATATTCGCGTACCCTTCTGGTTACAGGTCGTACTGGCGTGCACTTGCTGTACGAGCCGTACCGGCGAGTGCAGGTTCCGATCGAACGGATCGGCTGCCGAAGGTTTGACGCAATTCGTTTAAAGACGTGTAAATCCGGGCTCGGTTTGACTTTCCCCGGCCGAGCCGAAGCCATGATCCAAATCAATGTCCGATGTCATGAGCACCGGCCCGGCAGTCGCGGCCGAGCGCCAGCAGCACGCTTTTTAACGCATTCATCGAATATTCGCCTGTTCACTTAAGCCGCCATTAACCATTTTTCTTCGCTATTGCTTAACCATAATTGCAAAGTCGCACCGGCCGACGGAACATTACGACGGCGTCGGACCGACGAAGGAACGAAGCTCTATGTCGACCGCCTCGGACACCGATCGCAAGGCCGCGGGCGCGCGCGCGACGCCCCCCGCCGGCAAGGCCGCAGCCGGCGCGGCACAGACCGCCACGGGCCCCACCTCCGTCAATCTCGTCATCGCCACGCCGTGCTTCGGCGGTCAGATTTCGGTGCTTTATGCGGCATCGCTGTTCAAGCTGCACAAGCTGATGCGGTCCTATACCGACTTCAATCTCAAGATCTTATTCAAGGACGGTGACGCGCTGATCACGCGGGCGCGGGCGAGCCTGGTATCGCAATTCCTCGACGATCCGGACGCGACCCATCTGTTGTTCATCGACGCCGATATCGGCTTCGAGCCGGATCAGGTGCTGCGTCTGATCGAATGCGGCGCCGACATGTGCGCCGCGGTCTATCCGATCAAGCGGATCGACTGGGACAAAGTGAAGACGACGATCGAAACCGGACGACCCAATGCGCCGGCCGCGGCCTTAAAATATGTATTCGAGGTCGACGATCCCAACGCCGTCGTCGAGAAAGGCGGATTCGTCAGGGTGCGTTATGCCGGCACCGGTTTTCTCATGATCCGCCGTCAGGCCCTGGAACGGATGTGCGCGCACTATCCGCAGCTGCAATATAAGCGCGATCATTCGATCGATGCCGCGACCTCGAGCAACAACCGTTTCGCCCTGTTCGAATGCATGATCGCCGAGGACGGCACCTACCTCAGCGAGGATTTCGCCTTTTGCAAGCGCTGGATCGAACTCGGCGGCGAGATCTGGGCGGACCTTAAAAGCCAGCTCAACCATGTCGGCCCGATGACGTTTTGCGGCGATCTGGCGTCGCAATTCGCCGGCGCTTAGCGCCCGCGGTCGGGAAGGAAATCGCATGGCGACCGAGACCAGCTTGATTTCCGGCGATGCCTTGAAGACGGCGGCGCTCAAATTCCTGGGTGAAATGCGCGCCAAGGTTGAGCGCGAACAAAACGGTCTGCACTCCATCTTCGACAGTTGGTTCACCCGGGTCCTAACGCGATTGATCGCCTTCGACCCGGCGCGGTCGTGGGAGGACAGCGTCCGCGACAATGCCGAGCGGGGAGCCGCGCAAGACCAGAGCCTGCCATGGGACTTGATGCGTCTGCGACTGTTTCTCGATCGCTTTGCCCAGGGCCGTTTGGTGGAGTACGCCAAGCGCGAGCGGTCGGGTCTGCATTATCATCCGCGATTTGGCACCGAGTTCGGCGTCGACGTATTGCTGACCTGCCAAGGTGCGCCCTCGCTAATGCGCTGGCGCGGCATGCCGCTGATGAAGAACGTCTTTGATTTCGCCATGTACCCGGCACTGATCGCGGAGCTGCGCCCGCAAACCATCTTCGAAATCGGATCCGGCCTCGGCGCCAGCGCCGTCTGGTTCGCCGACAATCTGGCGCTGTGCGGCGTACAAGGCCGGGTCCACTCGGTCGATCGGGTCAAGGTCGAGATGGAGCACCCCACGGTCAAATTCTATCAGGGCGATTGTTCCGCCCCGGACCGACTGTTCGATCTCGATCTGCTCGGGTCAGAGCCCCATCCATGGCTGGTCGTCGAGGACGCCCATCACAATGTTTTGGGCGTGCTTGAACGGTTCCACCCGCTGCTGTCGTCCGGAGACTATCTGGTGGTCGAGGACAGCGACGTGAAACGGCAGGCGATCCGGGACTTCGTCGGCGCACACCCCGGCGATTATCTGGTCGACACGCGCTTTACCGACAATTTTGGCCGCAACGCCACCTGCGCCGCCGATTCAATATTTGTCAGAACCTAGTCTGCCGCAACGAAGCGCCGGTCGATCGCGCCGGGTAATATCTAGTTGTCTGCCGCTACGCCTGCGTCTTAGCCCGCCGACGGCGAGAGGAAATTGACCAGGCTGAGCTGGGCCATGCGCGCGGTCACCGACAACGAGGCCGACAGACTGTTCTGCAATGTCAGAATTTGCTCGCCGATTTGGTTTTGATTGACGCCGTCAATGTTCTGCACCATGTCCTGCAGGGTGGTTTGCGTCTGCGTATTCAGGCTGGTCGCGTTGGCGACCGTGGTCTGCGCATTGGCAAGATCGGCCTCGATG
>JBEKRD010000004.1:0-84219 GCA_049519075.1 Xanthobacteraceae bacterium
CGGCCTCCATGTCGGTCGTCATCAATTCGTACCAGACGAAACGGCCATGCGAATCGACCACGCCTATTTCCCCGTTCTGTGGATTCAACCATTCGTGTGGTAATGGGCCGGTCGGGTGCTTTCAATTGGCCCGCAAAGCTTTTACATCAAACGTACCATGCGCACCGAAGAACCTCGTACCATACGCCTCAAGGACTATCGCCCGCCCGACTGGCTGATCGAAACCGTCGCTCTCGACGTATCGCTCGATCCGACCGCGACCACGGTCCGCGCCAAGCTGAAGCTCAAGCCGAACGCGGCCGGCGTTCCGGCACCGCTCGTTCTTGACGGTGACGAGTTGAAGCTTGTTTCGCTCTCGCTCGACGGCAAGCCGCTGCCGGCGGAGAATTTCGTCGCCACGCCGGACCGGCTGATCATCGCGCAAGTGCCCAACCGGCCGTTTGAACTCGATATCGAAACCCTTGTCGATCCGACGGGAAACACCCAGCTTATGGGCCTCTACCGCGCCGGGGCGACCTATTGCACGCAATGCGAGGCCGAGGGCTTTCGCCGCATCACCTATTTTCTCGACCGGCCGGACGTCATGGCCGTCTATACGACCCGTATCGAGGCCGACAAGGCCGAAGCGGCGGTATTGCTCTCCAATGGCAATCTGGTCGAGCACGGTCAGGTACCGGGCACATCGCGCCATTTCGCCATATGGCACGATCCGTTCCCCAAGCCATCCTATTTGTTCGCACTGGTCGGCGGCAATCTCGCCAGCATCAAGGACAGCTTCGCCACCATGTCCGGCCGCAATGTCGCGCTTGCGATCTATGTCGAGCCCGGCAAGGAGGATCGCTGCGCTTACGCAATGGACAGTCTCAAACGCGCCATGCGCTGGGACGAAACGGCATTCGGACGCGAATACGACCTCGATATTTTCATGATCGTCGCCGTCTCGGCCTTCAATATGGGTGCGATGGAGAACAAGGGGCTCAACGTCTTCAACGACAAATACGTGCTGGCCTCACCGTTGAGCGCCACCGACGCCGACTATGTCAGCATCGAGGCTGTGATCGCACACGAATATTTTCACAATTGGACGGGCGACCGCATTACTTGCCGCGACTGGTTCCAGCTTTGCCTGAAGGAAGGGCTCACGGTATTCCGCGACCAGGAGTTCACCGCCGATCAACGCTCCCGCGCGGTCGAGCGTATCAGCGATGTGCGCGCTCTGCGCTCGCACCAATTCGTCGAGGACGCCGGCCCCCTCGCCCATCCGGTGCGACCGGAGATTTATCACGAGATCAACAACTTCTACACCTCGACCGTCTACGACAAAGGCGCCGAGGTGGTGCGCATGATCAGGACGCTGCTCGGCCCCGACACCTTCCGCAGGGGCATGGATCTTTACTTCACTCGCCATGACGGCGAGGCCGCGACCATCGAACAATTCGTGCAGTGCTTTGCCGAAGTGAGCCACCGCGACATGACTCAGTTCATGCGCTGGTATTCGCAGGCCGGCACGCCGGAAGTTAAAGTCGCGCCGCATTACGACGCGCGCGCGCATACCTATCGGCTCGATATCATGCAGACGGTGCCACCGACGCCCGGCCAGCCGAACAAGGAACCCATGCTGATTCCGCTCGCGCTGGGGCTGGTCGGCAAAGACGGCGCCGATCTGCCGCTTACACTCAACGGCAAGCAACTCACGCGCGGCGTCATCGAACTCACGCGGCCGAGCGAGACCTTCCTCTTCACCGGGATCGCCGAACGGCCGGTACCGTCGCTCAACCGCGGCTTTTCCGCACCTGTGAAGCTTTCGCTGCCGATCGATGCCGACGATCTGCATTTTCTCGCCGCCCACGATGGCGACCCGTTCAACCGTTGGCAGGCGGTGCAGTCGCTGGCGATGAGCTTGCTTAAGGACAATGTCGGGGCGCTGCGCGCGGGGGCGGCCGTGCGCGACGACGACGGCTTGATGACCGCCCTCGGCGCTATTCTCACCGATGCAAAGCTCGAACCCGCCTTCATCGCGCTCGCATTGTCGCCGCCGAGCGACGCCGATATCGCGCGTGAAATCGGCCGCGATGTCGATCCTGATGCGGTCTTTGCAGCGCGCCGAAGGCTGCGGGCGGCGATTGGTAAGCGGCATGGCACGACGTTGGCCGAGACCTATCAACGGATGATCGCGACCGGTCCCTATCGGCCCGACGCGGCGGGCGCCGGACGTCGCGCGCTGAAGAACGCCTGTCTCGACCTTCTGGCGATGACGGAAACCGACGCGGCGATCGCACGTGCATTCGCGCAATACCAGAGCGCCGACAACATGACCGACCGCATGGCGGCGCTGGAAACGCTGGCGCTGCATGACCGGCCCGAGCGCACTGCGGCGCTCGATGATTTTTACCAGCGCTATGCCGCCGATCCGCTGATCATCGATAAATGGCTCTCGCTGCAAGCGGCGATCCCCGAGGAGACGACGCTCGACCGGGTGCGCGCGCTGACCAAGCATCCGGCCTTCTCGGCCGGCAATCCCAACCGTGTCCGGGCGCTGATCGGCGCCTTCGCACAGGTCAACCACACGCAATTCAATCGCCGCGACGGCAGGGGCTTCGACTTCGTTGCCGACTTCGTGCTGGCGCTCGATCCGAAGAACCCTCAGGTTGCGGCGCGGCTGATGGGCGCGTTCCGTTCTTGGCGAGCGCTCGAACCGACGCGCCGCGCCCACGCCGAGACCACACTGCGCCGGGTCGCGGCGACGCCGACTTTGTCACCCGACGTGCACGACATCGTCGCGCGGACGCTGGCCGAAAGCTGACGTAGTCCACCACGTCTTTGATCCGACTCCACTTTTCCGTGGCAAACCTCCGCACCACGCGTAGCAATGACGCGCGATCGACGACCGGCGTCGCGCGTTTCTGCAACGCAAAAAACTTGGGACAGTTCTTAAAAAATTATTGACTCGGACTCTCGACAAATCAGCGCGCATCGATTCTTATCGGGTTGATTCGGAACGGCTGCGGCACATCGTTTCGATCGCGGGTGCAGGGGATTTTCCAAACGGAGGTATGCGATGGCGCGCGCCGAGGCGGCGAGTGCGTCTTTACGTTCGGATTCCATCAAGGGCCTGGCGCACTCAATCGCCAAGCCCGCATACCTCCGCCTATTGACGGCCGAGCCGCTGCTACGCCGCGCCGTACCGGTTCTCATCATCGCCTTCATGCTGACGATCTGCATCGGCGCCGCAGTGCAGGTGCTCGAACACCGTCGCCAAGTCATCCTAGACGCCACCGCGACCATCGAGGCGCTCGCCGACCACCTGTCTACCGCGCTTGATCGTCCGATCCGCGACGGCCGAGCGCATGTCTCGCGCGCCTCCGACACGCTCGAAGACGCTTTACCGGGCTGGGCCAAGGGGGCCGGCCGTCGCATCTTGATCGGCGATGGCGACGGCAAAATCATCGCTGGCGCGCCCAATGAGCCCGAGCTTTTGGGTCGGCCCATCCTTGACGTGCTCGGACCGTCACAGCCGCTGACTACCTTCGGCGCTGCCGCCGGTACCATGGAGATTATCCTGCCGGACGGCGAGACCGCCTTCGCCTCGGTGCGGGCGCTCCGCAATCCCGTCGGGCTTCTGGCTGTAGTCCAGAGCCGCAATGACGCGCTCGCCAATTGGCGATCGACCACAGCGCTCACCGTTACGTTGTCGGCGACGACGGGATTCGTGGTGCTGATCCTGGGATTCGCCTTCCACTGGCAGGCGACGCGAGCGCGCGAGGCCGATCTTATTCACGACACCGTACGCAGCCGCATCGACACCGCCCTTAATCGCGGCCGCTGCGGACTGTGGGATTGGGATCTGGCGCGCGGTCGCGTTTTTTGGTCGCATTCGATGTATGACCTACTCGGTCTGCCGCAAAAGGATGATCTGCTCACCTTCGGCGAGGTCGACGCTTTGGTTCACAAGGAAGATATCAATCTCTACGAATTGGCGACGCGGCTTGCCGACACCAAAGTGCAGGCGATCGATCGCGCCTTTCGCATGCGCCACGCCGACGGTAAATGGCTGTGGTTGCGGGCGCGCTGCGAGCTGGCGCGCCAGGACGGGGAGTCTGGGCTGCATTTGATCGGCATTGCCGTTGATATCACCGAACAGAAGACGCTGGTCGAACGCACCGTGGCGGCCGATTTGCGACTGCGCGACGCCATCGAGACCATCCCCGAGGCGTTCGTGCTGTGGGACGCCGACAACCGTTTGGTTCTTTGCAATTCGAATTTCCAGGAATTGCATCATCTGCCTGAGGAAGCGGTCGCTGCAGGTACCTCATACGAGGCGATCGTCACGGCAGGACGCAAACCGATCATCCGCACCGCCGTCAGCAATGACGGCGTCGAGCCGCGCGGCGCGCGCACTTTCGAAGCGCAACTCGACGATGGCCGTTGGATGCACATCAGCGAACGCCGCACCAAGGACGGCGGTTACGTCTCGGTCGGAACCGACATCACCAAGATCAAGCAACACGAAGAGAAGCTGGTGGAAGGTGAGAAGCGCCAGATTGCCACCATCGTCGATTTGCGCGAATCGCAGCATGCGCTCGAGCTGCAGACCGCGGAGCTTGCCGATCTGGCTGAGAAATATGCCGAGGAAAAAACCCGCGCCGAAGAGGCCAATGCCGCCAAGTCGAAATTCCTCGCCAATATGAGCCACGAGTTACGCACCCCGCTCAACGCGATCATCGGCTTTTCGGAGATCATGGAAGCGGCGATGTTCGGTCCGCTCGGAGCCGAAAAATATACCGAATATTCCCGCGACATCCGCGAAAGTGGCGAATATCTGCTCGACGTCATCAACGACATACTCGACATGTCGAAGATCGAGGCCGGCGGCATAAGACTTAGCCCCGAGAGCGTTGAGCTGGAGCCGGTCCTCGCCGACTGCCTGCGCGTCGTCTCGACACGGGCGGGCGAAAAGCACCTCACGCTCACCGCGCATGTCGAATCCGACGTCCTGGTCCAAGCCGATCGCCGGGCCATCAAGCAGATCGCGCTGAATCTCCTTTCCAACGCCGTGAAGTTCACCCCCGACGGTGGCGCGGTGACGGTACGCGGACGACGGCGACGTGGCTTAGTCACCATCGCCATCGAAGACAATGGCATCGGCATCCCCAAGGACGCACTGCGCAAGCTCGGCCGGCCGTTCGAACAGGTCGAAAGCCAATTGACCAAGAAGCATCAGGGCTCGGGACTTGGTCTCGCCATTGCCAAGTCGCTTATCGAACTCCATGGCGGCGCCATGCGCATCCGCTCCAAGCTCGGTAAAGGCACCATGGTCGTGGTCCGGCTGCCGCGAGCGGCCAGCCAGCCGGTCCACGCCGAAAGGTCGGATGCGGCCGCCTAGCCTTTATCGGTTATGTGCGGAATGACCTTATTCCGGAACTAAGGTGCCTTCCGCAATATCCGCAGGAAGCATGCGCGTACCTGACGCTGAGTTTCCTCGATATGGGCTGCAAGCGCCGGGAAATCCGGCAAATCGGCGGCGCGCGCCAGCAAAGCGAGCACACCTGCACTGGCGGTTTTCGGATCGAATGCTGCTGGCAGACAAAGCCGCAAAATTTGCGTCAGATCGTGGAACAGCCGCACCGCCGGCCGCAAAACTTCCGCATGTTCGGGCTGGAGCACGCCAAACCGCGTCGCCTTTTCCAATATCCGGGCCGTCGACGTATCGAGCAGTTCGGGCAAAGCTGCGGCGTGGATGAGCTGCAGATACTGCGCGATGAACTCGATATCGACGAGCGCCCCGGCGGCGTATTTCAAGTCCCAGATATTGGCATCGCCCTTTTCCTTGGCGATGGCCGCACGCATCTCAAGAATATCGTCGGCGATGGCGCGTGGATTTCGTTTGCGGCAAAGTACGGCGCGGATCGCTGCCTCGATTTTTGCCGAAAAGTCGGGCGACCCCGAAACCACGCGCGCGCGCGTGAGCGCCATATGCTCCCAGGTCCAGGCTTCATGCTCCTGGTAGCTGATGAAGCCTTCTATTTGCGTCGCCAGCGGACCGGACCGGCCCGACGGGCGCAACCGCATGTCGACCGGGTAGAGCACGCCGTAATTGGTCGGCACTGTAAGCGCGCTAATCAGGCGCTGGGTGAAGCGTGCAAAATATTGCGCACCATAAAGCGGCCGTCGACCATCCGAAGTCGGGTTATCATGGTCGAAATCGTAGATCACGATAAGATCGAGATCGGAATTCGCCGTCATCTCGCGCGCGCCGAGCCGGCCGAGTGCCAGGATCGCGCTCGTACCGCCGCGAATGTGGCCATGGCTGACGATAAAATCGGCCTCCACCATCGCATGTACGGCGCGCAGCAGCACGTCGGCAAGCCGGGCGAAAATCTCCCCGGCCTGCTCCGCGGACACCGAACCGGAGAGAATCCGCGCGCCGATCAGAAACATCCGCTCCTGGCCGAACAGCCGGATGGCGTCGAGGACGGCCTCGTAGCCCCGAGGGTCTTCGAGCGCATGCGCAAGCTCTGCTTCAAGCCGTTTGCCGTCCGGCAACGTGCCGAAAAAGCTCGGATCGACCAGCGGATCGATAAAATGCGGATTTTGCGCCAGGATATCGGCAAGCCGCGGCGCCGTGCCGAGGATCAGAGCAACAAAGCGGATCAATTCCGGATTTTGCCGGAGCAACGAGAGAAAGCGCCCCCCTGCGCGCAAGCCGCCGAGAAAACGGTCGAATGCCGCGAAGGCTGTGTCGGGACTTTCCGCGCGCGAGAATTGATCGATGATCGACGGCACAAGCTCAATCAGATTGGCGCGCGCCTGTTCGCCGCGTAGTGCGCGGTAGGCGCCCACGTGCCATCGGCGCACTGCGTCCGCAACCTCTTTGGGCTGACGAAAGCCCATCAGCGCCAGCCGGTCCAGCGTTTCGGTGTCGGCGGCGGCGGCCCCGAAGGACAGGTCGCGGTGCCCGGCCAGATATTCGGGCGCACGCTCGAACAGCCGCACATAGTGCCGCTCGACCTTGCGCAGATGGCCAACTAGCTCACGGGCGAATTGCTCACGGTCCTTAAAACCGAGAAATCTGGCAAAGACGTCGAGCCCCGCGTCGTCGGCCGGCAGCGTGTGGGTCTGTTCGTCGGCCACCATTTGCAGCCGGTGCTCGACGCGACGCAGAAAATCGTAAGCCGCCGTGAGTTCGTCGCGCGCCGCGGCATCGATCCAACCTCCGGCTGCGAGCACCGCGAGCGTTGCGAGCGTCCCGCGGCCGCGCAGTTCGGGATGCCGCCCGCCGGCGATCAGCTGCTGAGTCTGCGCAAAAAATTCGATCTCGCGGATACCGCCGCGACCGAGCTTAATATTGTGGCCGGCGACGGCAATTTCGCCATGGCCGCGATAGGCGTGGATCTGCCGCTTCATCTCGTGGACGTCGCCGATAGTCGCGTAATCGAGATATTTGCGCCAGATGAAGGGCGACAATGCGCGCAAGAGTGGTTCGGCCGCGCCGAGATCGCCGGCGCAAGGCCGCGCCTTAATCAATGCCGCGCGCTCCCAGTTCTGGCCGCGGCTTTCGTAGTAATCGATCGCGGCGTCAGTCGAGATCGCGATCTGGGTCGAAGACGGATCAGGACGCAGCCGCAAATCGACGCGAAACACGTAGCCGTCCGACGTGCGCTCCTGCAGGAGCTTGACGAGTTCGCGCGTCAGACCGACGTAGAACGCCGTTGGCTCGACGCCGCGTGCGAGCTTCGCCACGGCAACGTCGAAAAACACCATGAGGTCGATGTCGCTCGAGAAGTTCAGCTCGTGGCCGCCCATCTTACCGAGCGCGAGGACGACATAACCGGAGCCCGCCGCAGGATTACGAGCGTCCGGCACGGCGATACGCCTCCGCCTAATGGCATCGCGCAAAAGATAGTTCACAGCCGCGTTCAGAGCACTCTCCGCAACGTCAGTGAGCGCCTCGGTTATGCGCGCAACACGCCAGACGCCACCGATATCGGCGAGCGCGATCAATAGCGCGGCTTGCGCTTTCATGCGGCGGAGAATGCGCTTTACTTCGTCGGCCGAGCCTGCCGACGCTACCGCTTTTTGCGTCGCCGCCAACAGCGCAATGAGCATACGGTCCGGGTCGCTCCCGATCAGTCGCACCAAACGCGCGACATCGGCTTGAACGAGATCCCAAAGATAGGGCGCAGCATCGGCGATGCCACCCACAAGCTGGGCCAGTTCCGGACGGTCTCGGATAAGGGTATTGAGCGTCTTGCCGGCAGCTTTCGTCTTGATGCTTGAAAGCCACCCCGAAAGCTTGCCCGCGGTGCGCGCTGTAACGGTGGGCAGTCCTTCGCCAAGCCGCAGGGCTAATGCCGTCTCGTCCCCATCCCGCTTCTGCCGCTTCTTGAGCGCGGACCGCGTCATCCGCGCCCCACAGGCCCCGCGCGCGGCAGCGCGATCGTCGAGCGCAAGCCAGGATGATTGTCCTCGAGCGTCAATTCGCCACCATGCAGCCGCGCGACGGCGGAAGCGAGGCTTAAGCCCAAGCCCGAGCCCGGCTCCGACCGGCTTTGTTCGAGCCGCACGAAGCGCTCCACGACGCGGCCGCGGTCAGCTTCGGCGATGCCCGGGCCGCGATCGGCGACGCTGAGCGCTATGCGCTCGCCGTCGTCGCCGGCCTTGACCACGATCTCGCTTGGCACCCCGTTCGCTTTCCCGTTCGGCCCGGCATATTTGATGGCGTTGTCAACCAGATTCGCCAGCGCCTGGCTCACCAGTTCGCGATTTCCCCGTACCGGCGCCGCGGTCCTGGCGTCGACGGTCAGGGCAATCCCCTTCTCCTCGGCCAGCGGCTCGTAGAGTTCACTGACGTCGCGTGCGATCTCGGCCGCGTCGAACTCGATCATATTGTCGCGCGCTTGCCCGGATTCGGCGCGCGCGATCATCAACAGCGCGTCGAAGGTGCGGATGAGGTCGTCGGATTCGGCGATGGTCGTTTCCAGCGCAGCACGATAACCGTCGTCGCCGGTCGGATGGCGCAGCGCCTGTTCGCAGCGATTGCGCAGCCGGGTCAACGGCGTTTTAAGGTCATGGGCGATATTGTCGGAGACTTCCTTCAAGCCACGCATCAGCGCTTCGATACGCTGGAGCATGGCGTTGAGGTGGAGCGCAAGCCGGTCGAGCTCGTCGCCCGTACCGGCGACAGGTAGACGACCGGCGAGATCACCACGCATGATATTCTGTGCCGTATCGGTCATGGCGTCGATGCGCCGCAACACGCGCTGGCTGACGAAAAATCCGCCGAGCAGCCCGAGCACGATGACAAGCGCAATCGACCATTGCCCGGCGTTGGCGATGATGCCGAACAACCGCTCGCGTTCTTCAAGATCGCGCCCGACCAGCAGGCGGAAGCCGCCCGGCAACTCCACGACCTCGACCAGAGCGTGATGATCGTTGCCTTCCGGCGCATCGAGCCTTCGATAATTGGTCTCAAGCCAGCCGGGATGATCGAGCACGCCGGGCTCGAGCGAGCCGACATTGCCGGCAAGCCCCTCACCGGTCGGCGTCGTCACCAAATAAAGGCTCGATCCCGGCCGTCGCGAACGCAGGTCGACGACGATCACCAGTCGCCTGATGCCGCCCTGGGTATATTGCTGGGTCAACCCGTTGATCTCACCGGTAACGGTCGTGGTGATCTGCTCGGTGATCAGGCGCCGTGTATTGAGCGCGAAATAGCCAAGCAGCGACGCCGCGAACAGGACAAAGATCGCGAGATAAACCAGCGTCAGCTTGAACGCCGTGGTGCGTATCAGTTTGCCAAGCGCGATCACGAGACCTTCTCTGCCTCAAGGCCCATTTCGGTCTCCGAGAAATCGTCTTCCCAGAACTCAAGCGCACCACGCTGATCACCCAGACGGCTCGCGGCCTCGGCCCGGCGCAGCTCGACGCGGCGGATCTTGCCGGAAATCGTCTTCGGCAGTTCGGCGAATTCGATGCGGCGCACCCGCTTGAACGGCGCCAGCGCGTCGCGGCAATGCCGAAAAATCGACAGCGCGGTGGCCCGATCCGCCGTGTGGCCGGAAGCGAGCGCGAGATAGGCTTTCGGTACCGCGAGCCGCAGCGGATCAGGCGACGGTACCACGGCCGCCTCGGCGACCGCCGGATGCTCGATCAAAACGCTCTCAAGCTCGAACGGCGAGATGCGGTAGTCAGACGACTTAAAGACATCATCGGCGCGGCCGACATAGGTCAGATAACCGTCGTCGTCGACGCAGGCGACATCACCGGTGTGATAGACGCCGTCGCGGCGGGAGGAAACGCCGCCGTCGATCTCGTTCTCTTGGCCTTGATAGCCTTGCATCAGTCCCGTCGGGCGCGGCTCCAGGATGAGGCAGATCTCGCCCTCCTGTTGGGCGACGCCGTTTGGGTCGCGAAGCGCTACCCGATACCCCGGCAGCGGCCGGCCCATCGAGCCTGGCTTGACCCTCTGGCCCGGCGTATTGCCGACCAGCGCCGTGGTCTCGGTTTGTCCGTAGCCGTCGCGGATGGTGACCCCCCAAGCGGCTTTGACCTGCTCGATGACTTCCGGATTGAGCGGCTCGCCCGCTCCGATGAGTTCCTTGATGGCAACCTTCCAGGCGGAGAGGTCCTCCTGGATCAGCATGCGCCACACTGTCGGGGGTGCGCAGAAGGTCGTCACGCCGCAGCGTACGATGGTATCGAGTAAACCCCGCGCGTTGAACCGGCGCTGATTGACGATGAAGACGCAGGCTTGCGCATTCCACGGCGAAAAGAAGCAGCTCCATGCGTGCTTGGCCCAGCCGGGCGACGATATATTGAGATGAACGTCGCCGGGCCGCAGCCCGAGCCAATACATCGTCGATAAGTGACCGACCGGATAACTTTGATGGCTGTGCAAGACGAGTTTCGGCGTCGCCGTGGTTCCGGAGGTAAAATAAAGCAGAAGCGGATCGTTGGCCTGCGTTTCACCATCGGCAGTGAATTGTGCCGACGCCTGATAGCCCTGCTCGTAAGAGATCCAACCCGGCACTTCATTGCCGATCACGACTCGGGTGTAATCTCCAGGCAGGTCGGCGAATTTGGCCGCCGCATCGGCGCTGGTGATGACGTGGCGGACGCGGCCGCGCGCGAAGCGGTCGGCAAGATCGTTACGCGTCAGCAGCGTCGTCGCCGGCACGACGACGGCGCCGAGCTTCATCGCCGCCAACATGCATTCCCACAGCGGCACGACATTGCCGAGCATCAGGAGGATGCGGTCGCCGCGGCGCACGCCGAGAGCACGGAGCGCATTGGCAACGCGGTTTGAGCGCTCGCTCAACTGCGCGAAAGTAAGCTTGGTTTCGTCCCCATCCTCGTCGACGAGCCAGAGCGCCGGCTGCGCATTGTCGAGCGCCGTGACGTCGAAATAATCGAGCGCCCAGTTGAAACGATCGAGCTTCGGCCACTGGAAATCGCGGTAGGCCGCGGCGTAGTCCTGGCGTTGCTGCAGCAGCATATCGCGCGCCGCGATGAACGGCGCCGCGTTTGAGTTCACACGGTCCGGACTCATTTCGATATTGGTGATGTTCACTTCAGACATGGCGATCCCCCCGGTTCGATCCCCAGCCACGCTGCCGCCGCACTGCCCGAAAACGATGCTGGTCGGTCGCGACGCGGCGCGGAATTACCGAGCACCGTCGCGAATCATGTAACCCGCACCGCGCACGGTATGCAGAAGCGGCTGCGCGAAGCCTTTATCGATCTTAGATCGCAAACGCGAAATGTGCACGTCGATCACATTGGTCTGCGGATCGAAATGGTAATCCCAGACGTTTTCCAAGAGCATGGTGCGGGTGACGACTTGGCCGGCATGACGCATCAGAAATTCGAGCAGCCGAAACTCACGCGGCTGCAATTGCACTTCCTGTCCGCCGCGGCTCACCGCGTGAGAAAGCCGATTAAGTTCGAGATCGCCGACCCGATACACGGTCTCTTCGCCGCGGCTGCCGCGCCGCCGCGCCAGCACCTCGACACGCGCCAACAATTCCGAGAACGAGTAGGGCTTAGCGAGATAATCGTCGCCGCCGGTGCGCAAGCCCTTCACGCGGTCGTCGACCTGTCCAAGCGCCGAAAGGATCAGCACTGGCGTCTCCACCGCCTTGCCGCGCAGGGCGCCGATGACGGAGAGCCCGTCGCGTTTCGGCAGCATGCGGTCGACGATCAGGACGTCGTATTCGCCGTCGAGCGCGAGCGCCAATCCCTCTTCGCCGTCGGCGGCTTGGTCGGCAATATGGCCGACCTCGCGGAAGGCCTTGACCAGATAATCGGCCGCGTCGCGGTCGTCCTCGATGATGAGAAGGCGCATGTCGATGCCGCACTCAAAGTCGCGATTGGCCGAACATAGCTAGGAATATTGTCGGGCCGGGGGTTCAAAGCAATATCGCGGTTCAGGCAATATAGGCCGCGAAGCAGTAATACGAGAGATGCCAATGAGGGGGTGGTGAGGGCTGCCCACCACCCCCTCTTACCTACTCCACTCCGGCGGGGGCGACGGATGCCGGGAGGCGGAGTTGGTATTGGACGGGGACGGGTCTTGCGACCCGTCCCCAGGAACGCCCGCCAGCGGGGGCGACGGATGCCGGCGGATGCCCCTTTCCTCAGGCGTTGCCTAACGGCAACGCCACGAATTTCGTGCCCTCTCCTGACTTCACGCGAAACAGCACGGTATGCTTGCCGGCCGTCCGCGCGTCGGAAAGGCTTTTGCGGACGTCAGCGGGCGTCGACACCGGACTGCCCCCTACATCAAGAATCACGTCACCCACCTGGAAGCCATGATCGGCGGCGACACCGCCCGCCGCGACCGCGGTGACGATCACGCCATTGCTGTCCGCGCCCGAAGCCCTGTCGCCGGGCGCGAGCGTCAGCCCGAGCTTCGGCATCTCGCTGTCGGGAACCTCACGCTGATGCGGCTGGTCGTTGGCGGCTAGCTTCTCGTTCGGCAAAGTGCCGAGCGTCAGCGTCACGGTCTTGTCCTCGCCCTTGTGGACGATCGCGAGCTTGACGGAGGTGCCGGGTGACATCGTGCCGATCCTGCGGGCAAGCTCGCGGGCATCGTGGATCGGCGTGTCATCGACTGACGCAATGACATCGCCACTTTGAATGCCGGCTTTAGCTGCAGGGCTGTCTTTCTGCGGCTCGGATACCAGCGCGCCGGTCGCCCGTTTCAAACCCATACTGTCGGCGATGTCCGGCGTCACGGATTGAATCTGTACGCCGATCCATCCGCGAGTGACGCTGCCTTTGTCGCGCAGCTGGGCAACGACGCTTTTCACCGTTTCGGCGGGGATGGCAAACGCGATGCCGACCGAGCCGCCGGACGGCGAGAAGATTGCGGTGTTGACGCCGATGACATTGCCGTCGACGTCGAAAGTCGGGCCGCCGGAATTGCCTTTGTTGACCGGGGCGTCGATCTGAATGAAATCATCATAGGGGCCGGCGCCGATGTCACGGCCGCGCGCCGAGACGATGCCGGCGGTGACGGTGCCGCCGAGGCCGAACGGATTACCGACCGCGAGCACCCAATCGCCAACGCGCGGCGGGTTGTCGGACAGCTTTACGAACGGAAAGTCACTACCCTCGACTTTGATCAAAGCCAAATCGCTGCGCGGGTCGGTACCGATGACCTTGGCGGTGTAGGTCTTGCCGTCGTCGGTCGTGACCTGAACGTTTTCCGCGTTCTGCACGACGTGGTTGTTTGTTACCGCGTAGCCGTCGCGCGAAATGAAGAAACCGGAACCCTGGCCGGTGATGACCTCGTGGCCGCCAGGATTGTTCGGCATGTTGGGCATGCCGAAGCGTTTGAAGAAGCGTTCGAACGGCGAGCCGGGCGGAAACGGCTGATCATCATCGCTATTAAGACCAGGTTCTGCGGGACGATCGATCTTGACGCGCACCGACATCACCGCCGGCTTTACCTTCTCGACGATGTCCGCGAATCCCACCGGCCGCTGCGGCAGTTGCTGGACCTTCTCGGTCAAATTCTGCGCCTGCGCCGGCATGTGCGGCGCGAGGAAGAATGTGGCCGCGCCGATACCGGCAACGGTCGTCGCCAACAGCGCAAGCCGCCGCGCCGACATCACACGCCGCGACTGCGAGAAACTATCGTTCATTACGCGTCTCCAGAACTTCCGCGCCGTCTTGCGAGAAAAACCGCATGCCGGCCTAGCGCATGGCCAGTGCCGCCAGAAGATGGGACTGCGACCCTTACCGCGCACTGTCGGCAGCATTAAAAGTTTGTAATGTTTCGAACGCTGAAATATTTCAGCAAAAACAATGCGTTAAATTACGTCAGAAATCGAACTTAAGGCGTTTCGCTATGGCGCGCCGTCGCTGCGCAAAAGTTCCGAGACGCGGGCTTCCTCCGCCGCGGTGAGATTCGCCGCGGCCAGTGAAGCATCGGCCCGGCGCCTGGCGGCGATGACAAGGATGACAATGCCAAACAAGACCATAGCCGGCGGCAGTCCCCACAGCGCTGCGGTGTGCCATGACAGCCGCGGTTTCAGCAGTACGAACTCGCCGTAGCGGGCGACCAGGAAATTGATCACCTGGGCGTCGCTGTCACCGGCGGTGATCCGCTCGCGCACCAGGACACGGAGATCATGCGCCAGCGGGGCGTGCGAGTCGTCAATCGACTCGTTCTGGCACACCATGCAACGCAAGTCCTGAGACAATGCGCGGGCCCGTGCTTCCAGCGCCGGATCCGACAGCATTTCGTCGGGTTCCACAGCCCATAACGGGGACGATGTCAGCAGCACCACAAGAACCGCCGCGGCCTGCAAGGCATTTTTGACGATGCGTGTCACGGCATTCATTCCGCCGGCTGGACCGCCTGGGCGGCGGCGATTCTGCTCCTTGCCGGCCGCGGTGCACCGATGCGCAGCCGCCGATCGGAGAGCGACAGACCGCCGCCGAAGAACATGACGACGGCACCGAGCCAGATCATCAGAACGAACGGTTTATAATAGACGCGCACCGCGACGGAGCCATCAGCACCAGGATCGCCGAGCGACAGATAAAGCTGGCTGGGGCCACGCGACATCAGCGCGGCTTCGGTCGTCGACTCGTTGCGGGCCGGGAATGTGCGCCGAGTAGGCTCCATGGTGCCGATCAATCCACCGCCGGCGCGACGCACAGTGAAGTGGCCGACCATGTCGTGATAATTCGGACCGGGCCGGGTAAAGACGCCGTCGAAGGTCAGCCGGTAGTGGGCTATGTCGATCGTGCCGCCGGGCTTGACCTCAAGGATCCGCTCGCTGCCCCAGGCGGTGGCGCCGACGATGCCGAGAAGCGTCACACCGATGCCAAAATGGGCAAATGCCGTGCCCCAGGCCGAGCGCGGTAAGCCCACGGCGCGCCGCAACGCCGCGCCGAATGGGACGCGCAGAATCATGGTGCGTTCGGCGATGTCGGTCACGGCGCCCGCCATGACGAAGATGGCGATACCGACGCCAAACGGCGCCAGCACCGGGCCACCATGTTCGAGCGCAAACGCCGCTGCGATCGCGACCACCGCGATCATGGCCGCCGCCAGCAGACGTTGCGCCGCACCGAGGAGATCGCCGCGCTTCCAGCCCAGCAGAGGACCAAGCGGCATCATCAGCGTCAGCGGGATAAACAACGGGCCGAACGTCGAATTAAAGAACGGCGGCCCGACCGAAATCTTATCGCCGGTCAGCGATTCCAGCGCGAGCGGATAAAGCGTGCCGACGAAAACCGTGGCGCAGGCCGCGGTGAGGAACAGATTGTTGAAGACTAGGGCCCCCTCACGCGAGATTGGTGCGAACAGACCGCCCTGTTTGAGCAGCGGTGCCCGCCAAGCATAGAGCGCCAAGGCGCCGCCGATGAAGATGATGAGGATGGCGAGGATGAAGATGCCACGCGTCGGATCGGTCGCGAAAGCGTGAACCGACGTGAGCACGCCGGATCGCACCAAAAAGGTCCCGATCAAAGACAGCGAGAAGGTGAGGATCGCCAACAAAATTGTCCACACCTTAAGTGCGCTGCGTTTCTCCATGACCACAGCGGAATGCAGCAGCGCGGTGCCGGCTAGCCACGGCATCAGCGACGCGTTCTCGACCGGGTCCCAAAACCAGAAGCCACCCCAACCGAGCTCGTAGTAGGCCCAGTACGAGCCGCCGGCGATCCCGAGCGTCAGGCACATCCAGGCACCAAGGATCCACGGCCGCACCCAGCGCGCCCATGCCGCGTCGATATGACCTTCCAAGAGCGCAGCGATGGCAAAGGAGAACACGATCGAGAAGCCAACATAACCGAGGTAGAGCATCGGCGGGTGGAAGGCGAGACCGGGGTCCTGCAAGATCGGATTGAGATCCTGGCCTTCGACCGGCGCCTGGGCGATGCGCACGAACGGATTGGATGTGACTAGGATGAACAAGTAGAACGCGGCGGCGATCCAGGCCTGAACCGCAAGCGCATAGGCCTTCAGCGTCGCCGGCAGATTGGTGCCGAAGGCCGCGACCGACGCACCGGAGACCGCGAGGATGGAGACCCACAGCATCATGGAACCCTCGTGGTTGCCCCACACGCTGGTGAGCCGGTAAATCAACGGCATCGCCGAGTTCGAATTCTCATAGACATTAAGCACGGAGAAATCCGAGGTGACGTAGCTCACGGCGAGCGCGCCGAACGCGATGGCGACAAACGCAAAATGCGCAAGCGTCGTCGGCACCGCCATGCTCATGAGCACCGGGTCGTTTGTGCGCGCGCCGATGAGCGGCATGGTGCCCTGAATGAGGGCCAAACCTAGCGCCAGCATCAAGGCGTAATGGCCGATTTCGGGTATCATTCTACGCTCCGGTTCCGGGCCCCATGGAAGGCAGGATACGCCTGTCGCGCGTGCCGCGCATCACTTGTTCTGGCCACCGATCGGCATGGCCGCGCGCTGCGCGTAGTCGTCCTTCCAGTGGCCCGATTTCTTCAGGGCGTCGGCCACCTCTTTCGGCATGTAGGTCTCGTCGTGCTTGGCGAGGATCGTATCGGCATCGAATATACCGCCGCCATTAAGCGCGCCTTCGGCCACGACGCCCTGCCCTTCTCGGAACAAATCGGGCAATACGCCCTGATAACTCACCGGGATTTCGCTCTTGCCATCGGTGACTTCGAATCGGACCGAAAGATTATTACCGCGTACGATGCTGCCGTCTTTCACCAGTCCGCCAAGCCGGATGCGAGTGCCGGGCCCGACGTGATTCTCCACCACGTCGCTCGGCGAGTTGAAGAACACGATGGAATCGCGAAAGGCATTGAGCATAAGCGCCACGGCGACGCCTAGCACGCCGAGGCCGCCGCCGATCAGGATCAGTCGTCGCTGCTTGCGGGTCATTATGTTTGTCTCCGCCCCATGATCTGCACGAAACCGATTGCCCGCCACATGATTTGCATCAAAATAAGCTCGGCCAGGATAGGCGCCTCAGCCTTCAAGACCGAGTCCTTTAACGACAGCATCGAGCTGCTCTATAGCATCGGGATGCTCGCGCAGCGCACGTCTGGCGTCGGCAGCGGCATCCTTCGCCCTGCCGCGGTCGCCGAGTACGACATAAGCGCGCACCAAACGTATCCAGCCAGCCACGTCGCTACCGTCAGTCTGTAGCCGATCGGCAAGCCGCTGTACCATGCTACGGATCATCGCGGCACGCTGGGGACCGCTCATGTCGTCAGCGGTAGTGGCTGCACCGTCGGCCGCAACGGGTCCGCCTTCGATCCGAGCCAGCGCCGAGCGCACGAAACCCGCCCACGGGGCATCGCGCGGCGCTTGGTCGAGCATGGCGCGCCATTTGGCCGCGGCGGCGTCCCGATTGCCGTCCTGTTCGTCGGCCAAACCGAGAAAATAGCGCGCTTTGGCGTCTTGTGGATCACCGTCGACGGCATGTTGGAACGCTAGCTTTGCTTCATCGGTCACGACGCCGTTCGCGGCGCCGACCAGCGCCTCGCCGAGAGCGGATTCGCGCGGCGCGCTGTCGCCGTCGAGCGCGATCGCTTTGCGGAACGCAATGATGGCGTCATCGAAGCGGCCGAGCCGCAAATAGACCGGTGCTATTATCTGCCAGCCCGAGCCATCATTGGGATTGCCCGCAAGATGCGCCTCGACCTGGCTGACGAGTTGCTCGACCGATTGGCCGGTCTGCGAGGCGTCGTGGCGGGCGAAGGCGGACTGGTCAGGAATATTCGGGGAACCAAGCCTGAGGTACAATCCTGCCGCAACGACCGGTACGATGACAAACGCCGCGAGCGCCGCGACCCGGCGGTACCGGACCGCTGAGGGCGCCGGGCCCGAGGCCAGCGTTTCTGCCTCGGCGGCCGCCAAAAGCCGGCGCGATATTTCAACACGCGCCGATTCCGCTTCCGTCTCACCGATCAGGCCCGCGGCGCGATCGCGGCCGAGTTCCCGCAGCTGGTCCTGATAGACGAACCGGTCGCTGCCGCCACGCAGCGCGCTTGGCTTTCGGCCGAACGGCGACACCACGGCGAAAATTGCCACGGCGGTCATCACTGCGAAAATGATCCAAAGCGTCATGTTTCAGAACGCCATCATCAGGGCAGCGGCGCCAAAAGGGCAGGTATCGCGAACATCCCGGCAACCGCTCCGCGGAGGTACATCACGGCCAGTGCGGCCGCAATGGGAACCGCGGCGCGGCAATTTCGCACTGCCGCGGGGCTTTTTTGCGCGGATCAGCCTTCCGAACGGCTTGTCCAGCCGATCGCCGCGCCTAGGCGTGAACCGGCTTCCGCTCGTTCGTAACGCTCTGCGCGGCAACCTCGGCAGCCTTGGCAAGTAAGTCTGCATATTCAGCGCCGAAAACAATTCTGCAGAATCGGATCGCGGCGTCGACCTGCGATTGGCGAAACGGCCGATCAGCATCGGCGGCGTGGCGCAGCGCGTCGAGCAAGACCTTGATGGCCGGGTCCAGGTATAACGTCAGTTCCGAATGCGCCCGGGTCGCGACTTCGTTGATAGCAAGTTCACTCGCATATTGCCGGCTCGCGCCGACATAGGCGACCCGGTTCTCGGCTTCGCTGACGTCGAGGGCGTCAAGCACGGAGGCTGGGGCGATTTCCTTGGCTGGTCGCGGCCGCAATAGCCGTCTCACGCAACCCGCCGTCGATTCGATCTCAGCTTTGAGCAGCCCTGAGACGTCGGCGCGGATCGCGGCCAACTGGCGGCTCCATGGCGAGTCGTCCGAAAGATCCATTTCGGTGCGCAGGCCGCGCGCCGTATCGTGGAGGCCCTTGAGGAGCGACGCAATTGGTCGTCCGGACTTGAGCTCGGTTCGCAGTTCGGTGACCACGCCTTCGGTCTCGGCCAGCACGATCGTGACGGCTACCGCATAGGGGGTGTCGGCGATGCGGGCGGTATCGTCGCTATCGGCGGCGCGGGTGGCGGTACGGATGAGTTGCCACGGCGCCGCAAGCCGATGCATCACCAGGATGAGACCGTAGAGGTGGACGTCGGATTGGCGCCTCCCGCTGCTCTCAAGCGAGCATTGCATTGCCGCGGTATCGATAAGTACTTTGATCGCGTCGATCTGGTCCCGTTCGAACGCACGGATGTGGTTTGGCAGCCGCCGCGCCAGGTCGGCGAGCACGTCGCGCAGCGAAAGGATCGCAACGATCGTGCTGAGGTCTTCCAGAGCACGCGGGGTGCCAACTTGAACGCCCAGCCGGCGGCGCGACTTTTCGTCGGAACCGATCCCGGCGAGCAAACTCCTCATGCGTTGCACGGCGCGCTCGTGCAGGGCGCGGACCATTTGAACGGCTTTGGTCTCGTCGCCGGCGACTAGGGCACGGTTGATATCGTCGCCCAGAGCCCTGGCTTCGGCGGGAATGAGATCGCGACCGAGCCACTCCCAAATCGGCTCGACCGATACGCGCGCGATGCGCCCGACCCGCCGGTGATTGGCCGGAGCGTCGATCAGAAACGGCTCGATCGGGGAAAAAAACAAGCGCGCCGCGTCGCCGATACGCGGCACCGGCCGGTTCTCGGCACGGATCGTACGCCGCAATTCGTGGAGCACGAGGTCGTTGCCGGCGTTCTCGTCGCCGCGCAGCAAGTTGCGCTCGAATTCCTGGACAAGCAACGACCGCGCCTCCGGCTTGAGCGTCCGGAGATATTCCCGCAGCCGTTCGATGGACTGACCATCGCTCGTCATTGGCCGAAACCGTCGTGCTGGGACCTGCCGATAACCTCATACTCGGCTGGCGCTTAAGAAGGAGTTACGCAAAGCGTCAGGAATTCAACGCGATAACGCAGGCTTCCCGCGGTGGAATGCTCCGCGCGGCGCCATTCTTTGTGTCGCCGCCGCGCCTAAACCGACGAGCAAATTATCCGCGGCTATTGGGGCGAGGCGACGCAGACCGCGACCAACGGAGCGTTGGCCGGACTGGCGTCGGGACCGCAGGACGCCCCTTTTTCGCCGAGGAATTGCGCCGGGTTGCGGGTCGGCCCGCAATAGGCCGTGACCAGGACTTCGTTGTCTTGGCATTGCACCGTACAACCCGAGAGGCAATCCGATTTAACGACCCGAACGGTCGGGCTTGGCGGACCTTGCTGGCCCTGCGGGCCTCCCGGACCGGCCGGACCAGGCGGGCCCGCGGGACCAACCGGACCTTGATCGCCTTTGGGGCCTTGAGGTCCCGCCGGACCTGCATCCCCTTGCGGACCCTTGCCGCAACCCGACAATCCCGCCAGCAACGCCACTGCGAGTGCCAAATGCGCTGCACGCATTTTTAGATTCTCCCAATTTATCTGATGACAGCCGCTCCCACGCCCCGGCAAGGGAAGACCAAACCCGAGCCAGGTGCAAGGACGATGCTACCGAACGCGCATGTCAGTTTGATAGTGCCACACGTCGACCCGTTTATGATTGTCCCGTTAATTGATCGTCCTCCAAGTCCCATCGGAATTGCGGCACGCAGCGCCGCGCTCGGACTGCGGCGTGCCGTCGGTATAGATCGTGTGGGTGTAGCTGCGGCAATTCGAGCCGCTCGCCTGATAGGCGGGACCGGGCACGACATCGCCGTAGCGTCCGGAATCCGGATTACGCCACGCGACAGGCACGCCCGAGGGGCTCGTCTCCAGCGCTTGCATCTGCGCAGCGTAAGCACGGCGCCTGTCCTCATCGTCGAGCGCCGCCCCAATGCGGTTGCCGACGAAACCGCCGACCGCAGCTCCCATTACTGTGCCTGCGAGCCGGTTGCCGGTACTGCCGCCGATGGCATTGCCGATCAATCCGCCGGCCACGGCACCGGTCGCGGTTCCGCCCACTTCTTTCGGTCCGGAATCGGCCGAACAAGCGGCGACGCCCGCTGCAAGCAGCGCCGCTGCGATCGAACGCTTCGCCGCCATCGTCAGGCAATGCATGGCCTGCAAAAACATGTTGCCCCCAAGAACTCGCGATGGAACAAAAAGGGGTATTGAGGCGAAACTCTGTCGGCCGTCGCCCAGCCGCGCACTGGCGGTTTGCAAATCCTTTGGCTAAGGTCCGCCGCCGTTTCGCTGCAACTTCGGCCAATGAGAACGGAATGCCCAAAGGACACGCCGCTGCTCGCCGGCACTGCGGATGGATCATCGCGTGCTCGGTGCTGGCGCTGAACGGCTGTTTCGCGCTGCAGGCGCGCGCCGAGGATTATCCAGCGCGAACGGTGAAGATCGTAGTGCCGTTTCCCGCCGGGGGCACCGCCGACGTCGTGCCGCGCATTATCGCGGATTGGCTGTCGCGCAAATGGGGGCAGTCGGTGATCATCGACGATCACGCCGGCGCCGGTGGCAATATCGGCGCCGAATTTGTCGCCAAATCCGATCCGGATGGCTACACCTTGCTGTCGGCGCCGCCGCCGCCTTTGGTTATCAACCAAAATCTCTATCCGCACCTGGATTTCGATCCGCAGCAATTTGTCCCGATCGTCGTCATCGCTCGGGTACCGAACGCGCTCGTGGTCAATCCGGACAAGATCGCGGCGACAACGGTGAAGGATTTCGTCGCTTACACACAAGCCAATCCCGGAAAAGTGACCGATGCCACCCAGGGCAACGGCACCACTTCGCACCTGACTTCCGAACTATTTCAGATGATGGCGCATGTGAAGTTGCAGAACGTACCTTATCGCGGCTCTGCGCCGGCGCTCAACGATCTTGTCGCCGGCAGCGTCGATTGTATGTTCGACAATCTCGGCGTCTCGATGCAGTTCATCACTGCCGGCAA
The DNA here is from genome assembly GCA_049519075.1 of Xanthobacteraceae bacterium. Lineage (GTDB taxonomy): Bacteria > Pseudomonadota > Alphaproteobacteria > Rhizobiales > Xanthobacteraceae > BOG-931. The sequence goes on from JBEKRD010000004.1 coordinate 22,257, forward strand.
GCTGAAATTGGTCGGGGTGGCGTCGGCAAAACGTATGACGAGCCTGCCCGACATCCCGGCCATCGCCGAGACCCTGCCCGGCTTTTCTTCCACGGCCTGGTACGCGATCGCGGCACCGCCGCACACGCCAGCCGCGATCGCCGCCAAGATCAACGCGGACGTCAACGACGCGCTACACGATCCCGAGATCGTCAAGCGGCTGGCAGTGCTGTCCGCCGAGCCGGTCGGCGGTTCGCCCGACGCCACGGCCAAATACTTCCAAGAGGAGAGCGAGCGCTGGAAGAGCGTCATCGTCGCCGCACGCGTGACCCTCGATTGATACGAAGTCCGAGGACCGTCATGTCCTCAAAACATCGCGCCAATTCGATCCGCCAAAGGATTTTTTGTCGCTCCGCGGCCCGGACCGGCCGCACGCTCACCCGCCTGGCAGCGCCAGTTCGGCGCGCAGGCCGCCAATCGGCGCGGTGCCGAGCGTGAGCACGCCGCCGTAAAGCGAGGCAAGCTCGACGACGATGGATAGGCCCAGCCCCGAGCCCGGCTTAGTTTCGTCGAGCCGCTGACCGCGTTGCGCGACCCGCTCGCGCTCGGCGGGAGACAGTCCCGGGCCGTCGTCGTCAACGATTATACGCACTCGCGGCTTGACGTCGTCCACCGGCTGATCGGCCATCACTTCGATCGCCACCCGCGATAGCGCCCATTTGCAGCCATTGTCGACCAGATTGCCGATCATCTCCTCGAGGTCCTGCTGCTCGCCGCGGAACCGAGCTTGCGCCGGTACGTCGATGTCGATGGCGATGTCGCGGGCGCGATAAAGCTTTTCCATGGTGCGCGCCAGTGCAGTCACCACTGGCGGCACGTCGATCAGCGTGCCGATCACGGTCGAGCGCGCAGCGAGCCTGGCCCGCTCGAGCTGACGCGCCACCTGATCGCGCATGATGTCGGTTTGCTCCAGCACCTTATGCGCCAACGGATCGTTGCCCCGCGCCGCCGCCTCGTTGACGAGGACCGATAACGGCGTCTTCAACGCATGCGCCAGATTGCCGACATGGGTGCGGGCGCGCTCGACGATTTCGCGATTGGCCTCGATCAGGGCGTTGGTCTCCCGCGCCAGCGGCGCGATCTCGACCGGAAATTCGCCCTCGAGCCGCTCGGCACGGCCGGAGCGAATGGCGGCGAGACTTTGTGAGATGCGCGCCAGCGGCGCCAGGCCGAAACGAACCTGGAGCGCCGTCGTCAACAGCAGCGCCACGGTGAGCGCGGCAAAAGTAAAGCCGATAGCGCGATCGAAGCTATGGGTTTCGTCGTCGATCTCGGAGGCGTCGCCGGCGACCGCGATCTGATAACGGCCGTCACTGCCGAGATCGACGTTGCGTTCAACCATGCGCAGATCCTGATCCTCGGGACCTTGCGCATAGCCTTGCCTGTATTCGGTGCCGGCCGCGGTCGCATCGTCGGGCAGCCGCGGCAGATTACTGTCCCACAACGAGCGCGAGGAATGCACTTCGGGTGTCTTGGTATCGAGGCGCGTGACCTGCCAGTACCAGCCCGAGAGCGGTAATTCGAACAACGGCTCGCCGATCGATTGCGGATATTTGTCGCTGCCTTCCTCGGGCGAAGCGACGTCAGCCACCAGCGTGCGCAGATAGACGTCGAGCCGGCGATCGAAGGAGCGCTCGACGGCATGCCGATAAAGCGTGGACAGCGCGATGCCGGTCACGATGAGGATGACCACGGTCCAGCCGGTGGCCCACAGAAACAGACGCAGTGCGAGCGAATTAGCGCGCATCGGGCGGCGTGAGCAGATAACCCAGCCCGCGCACTGTCTGGATCACGTCGACGCCGAGCTTCTTGCGGATGCGGCCGACGAACACTTCGATGGTATTGGAATCGCGGTCGAAATCCTGATCGTAGAGATGATCGACGAGTTCGGTGCGCGACACCACGCGGCCGGTATGATGCATCAGATAAGACAATAGCCGATATTCGTGCGAGGTCAGCTTGACCGGATTGCCGTCGACCGCGACGCGGCCGGTTCGGGTATCGAGACGGACTGGACCGCAGGTGAATTCGCTCTTGGCGTGGCCCGCCGAGCGGCGCAGCAGTGCACGCACGCGTGCCAATACTTCCTCGAGGTGGAACGGCTTGGCAACATAGTCGTCGGCGCCAGCGTCGAAGCCCTGGACTTTATCGCTCCAGCGGTCGCGGGCGGTCAGAATGAGCACGGGCATGGCGCGGCCGGCACGACGCCAAGCTTCCAATACCGAAATGCCGTCCATCTTCGGCAGACCGATGTCGAGGATGACGGCGTCGTAGGGCTCGCTCTCGCCGAGGTAATGGCCCTCCTCGCCATCGAAAGCGCGATCGACGACGTAGCCAGCGTCAGTCAACGCCGTCGCTAGCTGCCGATTGAGATCGGGATCGTCTTCCACCACGAGAAGCCGCAAGAATTGCTCCGCCTAAAAACTCTGCCGAAAGCCGACGTTCATAGACCGCCGACCAGCGTGCCTTTGACGGCATCGACGGCAATCTGCGCCACTTTGCCATCATGGGCGAGGACTGTCAGCACATAGACCAGCCCGTCGGGACCGTGGCAAAGCCGCGCGCGAACGACGGTGCCCGGCATCCGACTTTTCGCCGCGTGTATGGCGACGGTGAGCCGGACAAGCTTGCCGGACTCGGTTTCAGCCCGCCGTTCCTTTGGATTTAGGCACGATCGCTCGATTTCTGCGAGCGGCGGTTCTGGCGCCTCGGCGGCACGCGCCGGCACAAGCCCCGGAACGGCCACAGGAGCAAGCATAAGGCCAAGGCCCATCGCGGCCAGAGCGGCGAAGGCGAATCGCGATGCGGGAACCATGCTCAAACCCTAAGCCCGGCGTCGTGAACCCGGCCTGAACGGCCGATATAGGAAAGCCGCCAAGTATGGAAACCTCCGCTATTGTGACCGGCGACGGCGCATAAGGAACGCCATGGGAGAACCAGAGTGACCGCGAAACGGGCACCCGCACGCAGGCTCCATTTGGGTCCAATTGCCGCTGTGGCGGGCTCCATAGCCGTCGCGTCCGCTTTCGTGCCTGCCATGGCCATGGTCGGCGGCGCGCTGCCCGCGGCGGACGGCGCCGGGCATTCGATCGTGATGATCCTCGGCTCCTACAGCACCGTCTGTACCGCCACCGCGGTTGCGCGCGACCTCCTGCTGACGGCAGCGCATTGCGTGCAACCGGGCGCCGACTACAAATTGATGGGCAGCAAACCCGGCGAAACTCCGGTGCTCAAGGACATTGTCCGCATCGAGCGCGACCCGCAATTCGATCTGAAACGACTATTCGGCCATCTCGCCACTGCCGACGTCGCCTTGCTCAAACTGTCGGAACCGCTGCCTCTAGGCGTCCTTGCAGCGCGGATCGAAAGAGACACCGAAACGGTCGCGATCGGCGATACGCTGATTGTTGCAGGCTACGGCGTCACCGTGCGCGGCGCCGGCCGGCTCGACGGCATCGCTCGCGCGGCAGCCCTCACGGTCACCGGACAACCAGGGCCGTTGCAGATACGCCTGTTCGATCCGGGCACCCAGGGCAAGACGGCCGGGCTCGGCGCCTGTACCGGCGATTCCGGAGCGCCGGCCTTTCGCGGCTCAAACGGCAGCCTCACCATTATCGGCGTGGTCAGTTGGTCGACCGGCCCTAATCTCACTGCCGGCTGCGGCGGCCTCACCGGCATCACGCCGCTTGCACGCTATCGCGCCTGGGTCGTCGACACCGCTCGGATGCTCGGGTCGCCGCTGGAGCCGTGAAGTTTTCCGCAGAACAGCTGTGTGACGTTATTCCGCGCCTTCGCTCAACCGCACCGGCCCGTGCAACGGCCGTTCCTCGACCGCCAACAGGCAACAGAACGTGATCGCGACGCCGACGGCGGCGGCGATGAACACCCAGTGAAAGGCCGGCGCCATGTCGCCGTGGTTGAGTGCGAGTTTTTCCAACGTCATGACACCGGAACTGTCGGTCCCGCCGCCGAGCAGGATGGCGCCGAAAACCGCGACGATGATGGCGCCGCCGAGCGTGCGGAAGAAATTCAGTGTACCGGTTGCCGTCCCCATCTGATGCGGCTTGACCGCGTTCTGCATCACGATGGTGCTCACCGGATACATCGGTCCAAGCCCTAAACCGAGCGCAAACAGCAACAGTCCGACCTCGCCGAGCGAGCGTCCAGCCGGGTCGGCGGCGAGCACGGCTAGCGCGCTTCCGGCGAACAGCAGCCCCACCATTGGCACTCGCATGTAGTGGGCGAGCCGCACCATCAACCGCGCGGCGGTCTGCGAGCCGAGCACTGCGCCACCCATGAAGGCGATCAATGCCAGCCCGGACAAGCTTGCCGAAACGCCAAGCACCGTCTGGCAATAGAGCGGCGTGTAGATCGTGATGCCGATGATGGTGCCGATCGAGAAGAAGGCAGCACAAGTGATCATGCTGGTGACGCGGCCGTGCAGGATCGATAGAGGGATGAATGGCTCGCGTGCCGTCAAAAGTCGAACCGCGAACAGCAGCCATAACGCGGCGGAAGCCGCGAACAGTGTGACGATGCGCGCGGAGGTCCACGGATAATGCGTGCCGCCCCAAGCCAGCGCCAGCATCAGTGCGATCGCGGCGCCGACCATCAACAGCGCGCCGATGACGTCGAGCTGGTGCGGGCGATCGTGGCGCGGCAGGCGGCGCAGTGCGCGTTCGGTCATCACCAGTGCGACGGCGCCGAGCGGCACGTTGATCCAGAAAATCAAGGACCAGTGCCAGTGGTCGGTGAGCAGCCCGCCGAGTACCGGGCCGAGAATGCTGGCAGTCATAAACATGACCGAGGTGTAGCCCTGTATCACCGGCCGTTCGCGCGGCGACAGCATGTCGGCGATGATGGTCTGCGCGATCGGCAACAAGCCACCGCCTCCAATGCCTTGCAGGCCGCGGCCGAGGATCAGTATCGAGATCGACGGCGCCAGCGCGCAGGCAACCGAGCCGCCGATGAAAATTCCGATCGCGGAAAGAAGAATCGCGCGCCTTCCATAGATATCCGAAAGCTTTCCGAACAGAGGCGTGGCGGCCGTGGCGGCCAATAGGTAGGCGGTAACCACCCAAGACAGATCGTCGATACCGCCGAGGCTTTTGCCAATCGCCGGCAGCGCTGGCGCCACAATCGTCTGTTCCAGTGCCGATAGGAACATCGCCAACATGATACCAGCGACGATGGCACGCGCGGCCGCATGGTCGAGCGGCGATGCGCCAGCCCCGTGCTGCGGCTCCGGCGTCGCCGCTGCAGCGAGTGCCGGTCCAGCGCTGATGCGTTCGGAGGCAATGCTGTCGGCGTCCACGTTATCAGCATCCATGCGGGCTATTTCGCTTGTCATGTCGAATCCGGTGCGGCCGGCATCACTTGGCGGCAAGACCGCAGCATTGCAACGTCCTCCTGTGCAGAGCAGGACTGCATTACCTCTTCCGCCCCGGCGGCAACGAACTGTGTGCTTATCGCTTCCGCCTTGCGGCCTTGGGCAGCTTAAGCGGCCAGCTGACGATGTAGTCCTCGAGGTCTTCGTCGGGAACATCGACTTCGGACGCGCCCACGCGGCCACGCACAGATACGCCGGCGCTATGCACGGTCTCCGGATCGCCGGAAACCAGCGGATGCCACCAGTAGAGGTCCCTGCCTTGCGCGACGAGCACATAAGCGCAGGACGGCGGCAGCCAAGTGATGGTTTTGAGGTTCCGCGGCGTTAGCCTTACACAGTCGTGCACCTGTTCGAGCCGGTGCTCGTAGTCGCGGCAACGGCAAGTCTCCCCGTCAAGCAGCCGACAGCCGACATCGGTGTAAAAGGTCTGATCGGTGCCCTCTTCCTCGAGCTTATTAAGGCAGCATTTGCCGCAGCCATCGCAGAGACTTTCCCACTCCGAATTCGTCATCTGCGTCAATGACTTACGGCGCCAGAACGGAACTTCTTCCGCGGTTGATTCCTTGTTGGCCAAAACCGTTACCGAATCTGTTGCCACGTTGTTCTCCCGGAACCTCCACCCTATGCCAAATTTGCCCGCAATTTCCATTCACCTTGTTGCGCCTTAGTCCTGCACGTTGGGGTGGGGCACGCATTGGCTGCCGAACCAGGGTCGACTAAACCAATTGCGATGCGACTAGTTCGAACGAGACCAAATCTAACGAAACGATGGCCGGTAAAACCCTTGTCGGCTAAAAGGGCATCTCCCGAGGGTCCAATTCCCGTGATTGCGGTCAATTTCCGGAGCGCGTTGTTGTGACGGACATGTTTCCCGATCCGGGCGACGACTGGCGGCCCAAATTCAAGCGGCTTTTGCTCGACCTGGACGCACGGATCGATTCCGCGGTGTTCCAGAGCGGCAAATGGGCGCGCGAGATCTACGAGCGGTTCACGGCATTCATGGATCGCAGCCATGTCGCCGGCTGGCGGCGCTGGCTGATTGTCGAGCCCTTGTCGGAACTCGCGACACTCGGCACCGGCGGGCTCCTGCTCATGGCGGCGCTCGCTATTCCGGCCTTCCGCCAAACTTCTGACGACGATTGGTTGAAGAAGGCCGATCTCGCGGTCACCTTCCTCGACCGCTACGGTAACGAGATCGGCAGCCGCGGCATTAAGCACAACGAATCGGTGCCGCTCGACGAGTTTCCCGACCACCTGATCAAGGCGGTGCTGGCGACCGAGGATCGGCGCTTTTACGAACATTTCGGCATCGACTTCCAGGGCACTTTCCGGGCGCTGATGACCAACGCGCAGGCCGGCGGCGTGGTGCAGGGCGGCTCGACCATCAGTCAGCAGCTCGCCAAGAATCTTTTCCTGTCGAACGAACGCACCTACGAGCGCAAGATCAATGAAGCGTTTCTCGCGCTGTGGCTGGAAACACATCTGACCAAGAACGAGATCCTCAAGCTTTATCTTGACCGCGCTTATCTCGGCGGCGGCGCCTTCGGCGTCGATGCCGCCGCTCAGTATTATTTCGGCAAATCGGTGCGCGACGTCACGCTGCCCGAAGCGGCGATGCTCGCCGGCATGTTCAAGGCGCCGACCAAATTTTCTCCCCTCGTCAACCTTCCTGCGGCGCGCGCGCGCGCCAATGTCGTGCTCGACAATCTCGTGGCAAACGCTTTCATGACCGAGGGTCAGGTCTACGGCGCGCGGCGCAATCCGGCGACTCCGATCGATCGCACCGCGGAAGATGCGCCGAACTACTATCTCGATTGGGCGTTCGACGAAATGCGCCGGCTCGTCGACACCTTCCCGCAATCGGTCACTGACCGCTATTTCGTGGTCCGCACGGCGCTCGACGCAAACCTGCAGCGTTATGCTGAGCGCGAGGTGGAATCGCAGTTGCGCCAGTACGGACGCGATTACGGCGCGAGCCAGTCGGCGGCGGTGTTCGCCGATCTCGACGGCGGGGTGCGCGCGATGATCGGCGGACGCGACTACGGCGCCAGCCAGTTCAACCGTGCGACTGATGCGTTGCGCCAGCCCGGTTCCTCGTTCAAACCCTACGTCTACGCCACTGCTCTAGCCAACGGTTTCACGCCGAACTCGATCGTCGTCGATTCACCGGTCTGCATCGGCAATTGGTGCCCGCACAATTATTCTGGCGGCTATTCCGGCGCCATCACGCTGATCGAAGCGATCACGCACTCGGTCAACGTCATTCCGGTCAAGCTTTCGATCGCACTCGGCAACGGCAACCCAAAGCTCGGCCGTGCCATGATCGTGCAGACCGCCCGCAATTTTGGCATCCGTGCGCCGTTGCCGGACACACCGTCGCTGCCGATCGGCGCCGACGAAGTCTACGTGTTCGAGCACGCCGTGGCCTATGCCACCTTCCCCAACCTCGGCCGCGCCGTGGTGCCGCATGCGGCCCTCGAAGTGCGCACCGGTACCGGCCAATTGGTTTGGCGCTTCGACCGCGACGGGCCGAAGCCCAAGCAGGTCATCAGTCCGGAAGTTGCGCTGAACATGATCAAAATGATGAACTCCGTCGTGGAGAATGGCACCGGTAAGCGCGCGCAACTCGACGGCATCAAAGTTGCCGGCAAGACCGGCACCACCAATAGCTGGCGCGACGCTTGGTTTGTCGGTTACACGGGAAACTTCGTCGGCGCGGTTTGGATGGGCAATGACGACTATTCGCCAACCAAACGCATGACCGGCGGCACATTACCGGCCACAGTGTGGCACAACATCATGGCCTATGCGCATCAGGGCATCGAGTTACGCCCGCTGCCCGGCTTGCCGCCGCCCGAACACGCGCCGACCATGACGGACGTGTCCTTCACCGGCAGCGAAGAACCCCATCCGGCGCTGTTGACGCGCAAAGGCACCGAAGCCCTGATCCAGGTCGAACACATGTTGGATGACGCGGAGCACGGGCTTACCGCGCAAGACACGGCCGCCGGGCCGCCCGGCGCGCTCGGTGGCAATAGGAACGGTGCCGATAACCGCAGCGACACGTTCGCCACGGCGGCCGATCGTGAATCTGCTGCAACGTCGCGCGGCGACTAACAACCGATCTCACAAGAGACTTTCAGACTAGGTCCAGCATGCGCCTGTTGTTCGGTTCGTGTTTCACATTGCTGGTCGCGGCCGCGCTCGGGCTCGGCGCGACCTGGTTCACGCTGACGCGCGGCGTCGCGTTTGGCGCACTGACGATCGGCGCCTGGACCGCATGGCCGAAAAGCGGGTCGGTCGACATCGACCCCTATGCGCGCGCCGGCATTGCGCGCTCGGGCGAGCTGCCGACCGGGGTGGGTGACGGCGTCGCGTTCTACGCACATACCGACGCGACGGGAAACAACTTCGACGGCCGTTGCTCCTTCACGCTCAGCGGGCTAACGCCGGCGGCGCGATATTGGACCGTCACGCTGTACGATCCGGAAGGCCGGTTGGTGGCGAACGCCATCGATCGGCACGGTTTCACCAGCGAGGAAATCGTCCGCGACAGTGACGGCCGGTTTGCGATCACGGTCGCACCGCTGGCGCGGCCCGGCAATTGGCTCCCGACCGGCGGCATCGAACAGTTCGTGCTGGTCTGGCGACTCTATGACACCCCGATCGGCGTCGCTTCGCGAACCACCAAGGAAGGGCCGATGCCCGCGATCGTGCGAAACAACTGCTCATGATCCGCGCTTTGATGTGGATCCTCGCCGCGATCCTGCTGGGCGGCATCGTGCATCTGTCGACGGTGCTGGCGCTGCCACAGGCGGCGAAACAGGACGCCTATTCGCGGCTCAGTCCGCTCGCACCGGTCAATACCATGGTGCCGCTCGCCGCGCCGACTGCGGCCAGCGCCATCATGCCTTTCATGGATCCGGCATTCGCCACGGCGGTGTGCCGCTACGACCTGAGCAGCGGGTCGCTCAAGCTGATCGCGCCGGTGAGCCCGGCTTATACATCGGTTACGTTCTATACTCGTAAGAGCGTCGCCTATTACGCGATCAACGATCGGGCCGCCGGTCGGCGCACGATCGAGCTCGATCTCATGACGCCGGAGCAGCATGCCGAAGTCCCCGAAGAGGAGGACGTCACCGCCGCCGACCGCTTGATCATCGAGTCACCGTCGACGATGGGCCTGATCATGCTACGCGCCTTGGCGCCGCAGCCGGGGCTCATGGCGGCGGCCCGCGGTGCTCTCGCCGCCGCGACCTGCGGCATTCAGCCCGTGCACTAGGCTATTTGGCCACGGCGGCCTGCCGCATCGGGACATCGACCGGCGCCGCGGCGACCTGCGGCGACGCGACGACCACCGGGTTGGCCGCGATCTGCTGTTGCAATTCCGTCAGCACCCGGTCTGCGTCGGCCGCAAACGGTTGGGGTTCGGCGACCGCGAGATGTTCGAGCGCAAAGCGATAACTGGCGCAGCGTTGTTCAAGCGACTTCCCCACCCAGGCGATGGTCAAGCTGTTTTCGCCAATGCGCGCCCGCGCATTGACGCGTTCGGCGGGAGTGAGACTGCCGATCTGCGCCATACTCGCCTCGCGCCGCCTATCAAGATCGACGACACGACGGGCAGTCATGAAAAATGGCTCGATACGCACGATGTCGTTGCGCATGTCGTCGATCAATTGATTGTAGCGTGCAGCGCTTGAGCGAAGCAATTCGCCTTGTAGGTGTCGATAATAGGCGGTCGGGTCAAACGCGGCCAATTCGCGCTGGAACGATTTCTTGGTGCCGCTTTCGTAGACCACGGCATCCCAGCGCTGCCGGTCGTAGGGCGGTTCGATCAGGGGGAATGCAAGGTCCCGGAGCGTGCGCTCGTCATCGGTGAGATTGTCGGCCGAGATCGGCACACCGGCGTGCACCGCAGCTTCCTCGCCGACCCAAGCGTGGATGTCGTCGGTGACCAGCGCATCGCTCAACCGACCGAAATCGCCAATGCTGGAACAACCGGGAAGGCTCGCAAGGGCGAGAAGCGCGAACGCGGCAAGGTAGGCCGACGGCGGTGTTGTCTCGCGTCGGCAAAGGGCGGGCGGCGGCATCGCGGGCAGCCGCTCAGCGGCGTCTCACCCGTCGGCGGCCGCCATTGTCCGCCGGCGGATGCGTGTGGGGCTCGGCCCCATCGGCATACGCGTCTGGATACCGCTCGACCCGGATAACGGGCAGGATGATGATGGTTGCGGATTCGTCCGCCGCATCACGTCCGAAGCGCACGATGCGCCCGTCGTCGGGGAATTTGATAACGTTGCTCACCAGCCGCTGTCCTTTGCCGCCGGCAAACGGGCGATCTGCCCCAATGCGCGGTACTCGGCATCGCCATGATTAAGCGGCATGCAAGGTTAACGCTCCGCTAACGCGAGCAAATTAGGCTGCCTAACCAAATCAAATGGTCAGATCCCCTGGTGCGATCGAGTCACGTGTTATGCAAAGAGCAACCCCATCCGGCCTCGACAATCTTGAGCATCTCGGCTTGCGTGCGGGTGTCGATATGCGCCCGACACTTTTGCGGGTGCTCACCGATCTCTACGTTCAGAAGCTTACTCATACGCCCGAAGAGGAGCGTCATTACACCGAGCTCGCGCTGCGGCTGCTCGATAGCGTGGACGTTGCGGTCCGCACGGCCGTCGCCGGACGCTTGACGCGTCACCTGTCGCCCCCGTTACAAGTGATGGAGCGCCTTGCCGCCGATTTGCCCGGCATCGCCGAGATAGCGCGCGGGCATCCGCTGCTGAGGCCAAGCGTTGAAGTCAAAGCACCCGAAGCGCCCTCCAGCGCAGCCACGGCAGTTGCCGAGCCACAACGGCAAGACGGAGCCGCCGAGCAAACCTCCGAATCTCCTGCAATCGCGGATTTATCCACTCCGATCGCGACCGATATCGCGGCCGAGCTCAATGAACTTTTCTTCGCGGCCGACGCGGAGGAACGGCGTCTCATCCTGCTCAATCTGGAGGTTGCGGCCCCGCTTCCGGCCGGTCGCGTCAGCCTGCCGCGCGACGCATCAATGACGCAGTCCCTGGAACGCGCAGCGCTCGCGCGCAACAGCGAAGAGTTCGCGCAACATCTGGCGCAAGCGCTACACATCACCCGTATTCAGGCGCGGCGCATTGCCGGCGACGAGCTCGGCGAACCGGTGGTGACGGCCGCCAAAGCGCTCGGCGTACCGCGCGATGTCGTTTATCGCCTACTGCTCTTCGTCAATAGTGCGGTCGGACATTCGGTCGAGCGCGTCCACGCACTCGCAACGCTTTACGACGAAATGACGGTGCAAGCGGCCGAACACATGGTCGCGATCTGGCAGGCCTTAGATGTCACGGAGCGCAAGACGGACCGCCCCGCGGCACGGCATCAACCCTTGTATTGGAACGATCAAGCCCGCGTGCGCGCGCGACCCGCGAACGCAACGGCGCGGCGCGCGCCGGCGGTCCAGCGAGCCAAAGAGCGCCGCGACGCCTCTTAGCCGACAATATCCAGGTAATTACGACCCTCGGGTTGTTCGACCTCGACGATCCAGACGTCAGGGTCGAACTTCACCTCGCGCGCCAGATAGGCCTCGACCGCGGCGTCCGGCGCGGGCAGCTTGGCAAAGCCCGCCGTGAACGAACGGTCGGCGCCCCGGCTGGTATCGAGCGCGCTTTGCGGCGCCGGCGCGTAGAGGTCGGAGGTGCCGTCGAGCCTGCAGATTCGTACGAATACCGCGCCCGCTTCTTCTGCGCCGCGCCGGCGCACCACGGCAAATGCACCCTCGACCTGACAGCGGCGCAAATAAGCGGCAACCCACAATGCGGATTTGAGGCGCATCATCCAGCCCACATCGGCGCACGAGATATGACTCGATCCGGGCTCGGCCGCAAACGAACGATTTTATTGCCGCTCTGCGAGTGGATGACCGACAACGGCCGAAAGATCGCTAACCAGACGCTCGGAAACCCGTCCCGTGACCGGCAGTTTGCGTTCACGTTCGAATTTCTCGATCGCGCTGCACGTCGCCTCGTCAAGCACGCCCGACGGCTTGAGCTGACCATAGCCGAAATCGGACAGAGCACGCTGCACCGCGGCGATGCGCGGCGACGGACCGATCAATTCGGCGATTGGATCATTGCGCCGCACGGCGACGGACTGCGCGGCGACGACCGGCTGCGTGATTGGTGCCGCCGCTACCGGGCGTGCCGGCAGGCTTGGCTCCATGAACTTGGGTGAACTATCGACCGCCGCCTGAATTGGCTTCGGCGGGGCAAAAAATGGTGCCGGATGCGAACCGGACTGCAAAAAAACGGCGTTGACGATGATGATCAGGCTCGCGGCGGCGGCGGCGAGGATTGCGACAAAATCCACCGGCCTGCGTGTCGCCGTGGCGCACAGCCGGACCGCCACAGCGACGCAGGCGCTGGCACCGCGTTGGTAAACTGGCCGAGCAGTATTGCGGCGGCTACGCACTTTTTTTCACCCGAATGTCTAGAACGTCCTTGAGTGGCGCCAAGGTTTCCTGGACCGGGCCGGCCCCCGCCGGATGCAGTGATTGGTATCCGGGCAGATAGGTCACGACACCGACCGGTTGATGCGCGGCGGCGGTGTTCCTGGCCGGCCGGGCGCGCTCACAATCGATTGGCAAGCGCACCGTAACGCGCGTGCCTTCGCCGACGCGGCTGTGGAGCGAAAGCTCGCCGCCATGCACTTGCACCAGTCCCCTGACGATTGAAAGTCCGAGTCCGGTGCCGCCGTGGCGGCGATCGTAGGAACTACCCGCTTGAAAGTAGGGCTCGCCGACACGCGCCAGGTCTTCGTCGCTAATGCCGACGCCGTTGTCCTCGATCGCAAAGGTGATATGGGCCGCCTCGGCGCGAGCGCTGATCGAAACCTTGCCGCCGCGATCGGTGAACCGGATCGCATTCGACACCAGGTTGAGCAGTATCTGGTTCAGCGCGCGTTTATCCGCGATCATTTCCGGCAGATCCTCGGCCGCCCGTTTCTCCAGTGCAACACCCGCCTCGCGCGCTCGCAACGCGAGAATACCGCAGCAGCTGGCGACGACTTGGCCCGGCGCAAAGGGCTCCGGCGTGATTTCGAAATTTCCGGTCTCGATTTTCGACATATCGAGAATGCCGTTGACGACAGATAACAGATGATGGCCGGAACTGTTGATGAGGCCGGCATATTCATTGCGGCGTTCGGCGTCGAGGTGAAGCGTGGCCTCCTGCATCAGCATGTCCGAGAAGCCGATGATGGCATTGAGCGGCGTACGCAGCTCGTGGCTCATGGTGGCGAGGAAACGGCCTTTAGCGGCGTCGGCCCGTTCGGTCTCGGCATGCGCTTCGAGTAGTGTTTGCTGGTGTTGCTTGCGCTCGGTCACGTCGCGCAACACCGCGACGACTTCATGGTAGACGGCACCGGCGCGGTCGGGGACTGCCGGGTGGAACGGCCGGCAACGCATCTCGATCCATACGAATTCGACCGGGGGACGACCGTCGGCACCGTCGCTGTCGCGCCGCACGCGGAATTCGACCGAGCACGGTTGACCCAAGGCCGCGGTGTCGCCGAGCGCGGTCAGATAGGCAGGACGGTCGGCGACATGGACACGATCGAACAGGCCATGGCCGTGCAATGCGGTGATGCGCGCGCCAAATAGATCCTCGGCCGCCGGTGAGGCGAACAGCACGGCGCCATCGCGACCGTGTCGCGTGATAACGTCGGTGATATTGCGGGCGAGGAGCCGATAGCGATCCTCCTCGGCATAGAGCAGCCAAAAACTCGTGCGCGCCAAAGCTTCGGCGCCGAGCGCCAGTCCGGTCGCATAAAGGCCCGCGGAAACGATGCCGAGCGCGGCGAGCCCGGCGGGCGCGCTTGCAGCCGGCGGCAGCACGTGGCCAGCGTCCAATACCAGCAGCAAGCCGGTGGCGGCGAGCGCCAGGGTCGAGGCAGTCGCCACGACACGGCGCGAAGCCGAAAGCGCCGCTTCGAGCGGCACCACCACCAGCCAAATGGCGGCAAAGGACGCGATGCCGCCGGTCAGCGCCGCGACCGCGGTGATGAGTCCCGTCAACGCCAATGAAGACAAGACGTGGGCGCTCTCGTAACGGCCGGTGCGAGACAGAAAGTAGGCGACGAGGATTGGCGCCACAAGCCAAGCTAGGACAACGAGCTCAATAACGCTCGGAGTGCCGCGAATGAGCAGATAGACGGGAACCGCCGTCAGCGCCGCGATGCTGCCGAGCAGCCGTGGCGCAATGAAGGCGCGATGCCGAGCCGCGGTCAGCACATCGCGCTGCGCCGACGGATGAATCAGCGTCTCAATATAATTTCTGATCGGCGCGAACGGTCTCACTTGTCCGACGCACGCTCGGCATTGCCGAGGCGCTCCCCTTTTTCTGAGGCGGGATCGTGTCAGAGCTCGCTTAAGCGAACGCTAAGGCGCGGAGCCACTGTCGCCCAACTCGCGGCCCGGAATCCGCCGTCATGGTGAATCGTCCGTTGCCTCCCTTCACGCCTTTACCGTCGGCTGCGCGTGGGCCCCGCAAAACAGCGCATCAATTCAGCGATGTTGCAAGCGGGATCGCGCGTTCGTTCAAATTTTAGGTAAATAATATTATTTCCAATTGCTCGAAAATTTGCGGCGTATTCTCCTCGATTATGGACAAAATCGTACCAGCCGAACGAACTCAGCCTTCAAGGCTCCCTGCTAGTTTCTCGTCACGTGCGGCAGCGTGTGTCGCGGGGGATGCGGGTCTCATGTTTTTTCTTTTGCGCATGACATTCTGGCTCGGCCTGGTGCTGGTCCTGTTGCCGACCGGCTCCTCACGCGAGATTCCGGCCGGCGAGGTCGGCGCATCGGACGCCATTTCGGCCGCCTCCGCCACCGTCGGCGATCTGCGGCAGTTCTGCACGCGCCAGCCCGATGCCTGCACGGTCGGCTCGCAGGTGGCCACGACGCTGGGCTATAAGGCACAAGCCGGCGCGAAGATGGTTTATGATTTCCTGACGGAACAACTCGCTCCGAAGGAGACCGGCACGCTCGCAAGCGGCGGTTCGCATTCGCTCAAGTCGGCGATGACTAGATCCGCCCCGGAGCGTGCGTCGCAGAATACGCTCACTCCCGCCGACCTCGCCCCAGTCTGGCGCGGCCCCACGCCGCACAAAGACGCCAAACATCCGGCCGCATAAGCCTTCTCAGCATCGATCAGCCAGCGGCGGCGCCCGAGACATGCGCCGCATCACAGCTCTTGCGGGTGGCCGGTATACCGTTGGAAGTCGACCTCGTTGCCGCAACACCCTATATAGGCGGTGACAGGCTCCGGCTGAAGGTTAGGGACGACGGCGAGATGGCTGATATCGAGGAGATCGTCGGCAATTTCTCGATCTTAGACGATTGGGATGATCGCTATCGCTATCTGATCGAGCTTGGCCGCGAGCTTTCGCCGCTTGCGCAAGGTGCCCACAATGACGACAACAAGGTTCAGGGCTGTGCCAGCCAAGTATGGCTCGATACCACCGTACATCGAAATGGCGCAGACGGGCCGGTGCTGAGCTTTGCCGGCGACAGCGACGCGCATATCGTACGCGGGCTGATCGCTGTCCTGTTCGCGGTCTATTCCGGCAAGACCGCGACACACATTCTCGCCACCGACGCCGTCAAGCTGTTCGAGGAAATGGGATTGCGCGAGCATTTGACCCCGCAGCGTTCGAACGGCTTCCGTTCGATGGTGGAACGGATCCGCTCGGACGCGCGCGCAGCCCTCGTTGCGCCTGTATAGCGCAGACCACAATCCGCGGATTGCCGGAATCCCGCGCGCTCGGTTTTGCGACATTCTAGCGGAACCCGCGATGGTGTTGTAAGTCTCGACTGGGCGGAGACCGGCATGCCATTGAGCGATCAAAAACTCCGGGCCGGGCTCACCGACGTGTTCGCCGGCATGGTCTGCAGCATCTTGTCGATCGCCTATTGCCTATCCTACGCGGCGCTGATCTTCACCGGCCCAATCGAGCGTTATTTGTCCTACGGCATTGCGGTAACCTTCTTGTCCGCCGCGGTCGGGGGAGCGGTTGTGGCGCTGCGCAGTTCGTTGCCTTTTGCAGTGGCGGGCCCCGACAGTTCCATTTCTGTGGTCTTGGCCGCATTGGTCGCAACCGTGGTCCAGCGGCTTGTCGCCGGCGGCAATACCGATCTGCTTGAACCGACCTTGATCGCCATGGCGCTGGCGACCGCGGTGACGGGACTGCTGCTCTGCGTGCTCGGATTTACCCACGCCGGGCGCGCGATCCGTTTCGTGCCTTATCCGGTGATCGGCGGCTTCCTCGGCGCGACCGGATGGTTGATGATCACAGGCGCAGTCCAGGTCGTGACTGATCAGCGACCGACGCTCGCCTCAATCGGCACATTCACCGACGGCGCGGTTGCGGCCAAGCTCATGCTCGGCGCGATCGTCGCCATCACGCTCTACGTGCTGATGCGCCGCTCCAAAAGCCCGTTCGTTCTACCGGGCGTGCTGGTGGCGGCATTCGCCGCGACCCACCTCATGCTGCTGACGACCGGCACGACGCTTGCCGCGGCACAGGCCGGCGGATGGATGTTCCACCTGCAGCCGGCCGCGGGGTTGACCTTGCCGTGGAAACTTCCCGGCCTGCATAGCTTTCCTTGGTCGTCCCTGCCTTCGCTTGGTGGCGATCTTCTCGCGGTAATGTTTGTCACCGTCATCAATTTTTTGCTCAATACGACCGGTCTCGAAATTTCCACGCGAAGCGAAGCCAATGTCGAGCGCGATCTCAAAGTGCTCGGGATCGCAAATGTTTTAATCGCGGCCCTAGGCGGTTATGTAAGCTGCACGTCTTTCAGCCGGTCGATCTTGGTCCGCACCGCGGGCGCCACCAGTCGCTTGGCGGGTCTGACCGTGGCGGCGATTTCGGTGGCCGTGCTGATCGCCGATCCGGCGTTCCTCGGCTATGTGCCTAAATATATTCTCGGCGGATTGTTGTTCTACCTTGGCGCCGACCTCGTTTATCAATGGCTGATCCAATCGTCGCGACGGCTACTGCTGCTCGAATATCTGTCGCTGCTCGCGATCGCTGTCGTTATCGTCTATTCGGGCTTCGTCGCCGGTGTGCTGATCGGGATCGTGATCGGCTGCACCACCTTTGCGCTGAGCGCAAGCCGCGTGAGCGCCATCAAGTTCAATTTCGATGGCCTGGAATACCGTTCGTCGCTCGACCGTGGGCCCTATGAGCTATCGCTCCTGGCCGAGCACGGACATGAGATTCAGGGCATGGCGCTGCAAAGTTATTTGTTTTTTGGTTCGGCCAACCGGCTTTACCAGCATGTGAAAGCACTTCTGGCGGCGCAAACGGATTGCCGTTTCCTGATTTTCGATTTCGGTCGCGTGACCGGCATCGATTCCTCGGCGACACACAGTTTTGCACAGATCAAGCAGGCGGCAACGGAGGGCAACGCCCGCATCGTGCTCGTCAATCTCACGCGGGAGTTGGAGCGCGCATTTCGCACCGCTCGATTTATCACCGATGACGTTTTCCTTGCGTCGAATCTCGATCGGGCGTTGGAGACTTGCGAGCAGAAAATCATCGAGGCGCATCGCACCGAGAGCGACGATGCGCAATCCTTGCGCGCGTGGCTCACGGATGCGTTAGGAACCGCGCAGCACGCCGATCGACTGACCGAATATTGCCGGCGGCTCGACGTTGCATCGGGCGGCATCATTGCTCGCCAAGGCGACCCGGCCGCGTCGATGCATTTCATCCTGGAGGGACGCGTCGGTATCGTCGTTGAATTGGGCGAGGGGCGAACGATGCGGGTGCGCAGTCTCGGTCGGCATACCACGATCGGCGAAATGGGCCTCATTACCGGGCGGCCGCGCACCGCCACCCTGCATGCCGAGGCTGATAGCGTGCTCTACGAACTCGGCGCCGAGGCATACGAGCGCATCAAGCGCGACCATCCAGCGCTCAGCCAGGCTCTCCTTGGCTACATCGTCGCGGTGATGTCGGAACGGCTCACTTTCGCCAACCGCGCTGTCGGTGTGCTGCAGCGGTGAGACGCGACATGTCCGGAAACCGTAATTCGCATGGGGTTTCGGTGGACAGGATTTCCGTAGGCGATGTCGCACTGTCGGTCGCGGACACCGGCCGCGGCGGCCCGCTCGTCCTCATCCACGGCCTCGCCTGCGGCAAACGCATGTGGTTTCAGCAGACGCTCGCGCTCAGAGACCGGTTTCGCGTTATCACCTATGATCAGCGCGGCCACGGCCTCAGCGACGCTCCGTCCGACCCGCGGCGCTATTCTTCCGCCCATCTCGCCAGCGACCTCGTCGGCGTCCTCGACGCGCTCGGGCTCGAGCGCGCAGCAATCGTCGGCTTTTCGCTCGGCGGCGGACCGGCCTTGTCGCTGGCGGCAACCGCGCCCGAGCGCGTATCGCGATTGGTCCTCGCGGACGTCGGCGCCGGCGCCGACGACATGTGGCGGTCGCAGTGGCTGTCCCAACGCTGGACGAAGTTCATCGACCGCGGCGCAACCGACGATCTCGTCTGCGACATGCTGCGCAGCGAATTTTTCAAGCGATTTGCGACGCAAGGCGTTCGTAGCCGCGAGTATATGGCTGGACTCATCCGCGCCACGCCGCCCGCAGGATTGCGCAACATATTGTCCGAGGTCCTTGCCAAACGGAAATCTCTGTTCCGCATGACGACTATACTCAAGTCACTGAAGATGCCGACGCTCATATTGATAGGTCAACACGATAACGTTTGTCGCACGTCGGCACGCTTGCTCGCGAACACGATTCCAAATGCGACGGTGGAATGGATCGCGGATGCGGGCCATATGGCACCACTCGAAAACGCCGCAATGTTCACGTTTCAATTGCAACAATTCTTGGACAATTGATGGATGAAACTCCGCACAGCCGGGACATGCCGGCTGCGACGTGACAAACGGACATAGGGGGAGCATGGATGAGCGAAGCAACGCAGAACGTCGCGCTGGTAACGGGAGCTGCGCGTGGAATTGGGCTGGCTAGTGCCAAGCGATTCCTCGCCGATGGTTGGCGCGTCGCTTTGCTCGATATCGACGACGTGACGCTCGATCGTACGTGCGCTGCGTTGCCTAGTTCCGACGCGATCGTTGGCATTCACTGCAACGTCGCCGACGCGGACGGCGTCGCCCGCGCGCTCGCGATTGTGGCGGAAAAATTCGGCCGGCTCGATGCGCTGGTCAATAATGCGGGTATTGCGATCTTCAAGCCGATCCTTGACATCACCTACGAGGACTGGTCGCGCGTGCTGGCGGTGAACCTCACCGGGCCCTTCCTGTGTACGCGGGCGGCGGCCCCACTGATGCGCGACAGCGGCGGTGGCGCCATCGTCAACATCACGTCGATATCGGGTCTACGCGCCTCGACGCTGCGCACCGCCTACGGCACGAGCAAAGCCGGCCTGGCGCACCTGACCCAACAACAGGCGGTCGAACTCGCGACGCTCGGTATCCGGGTCAACGCCGTCGCGCCGGGCCCGGTCGATACTGCCATGGCCAAAGCCGTCCACACACCGGAAATCCGCGCCGCCTATCACGACGCCATTCCGCTCAACCGTTACGGCTTGGAGCAAGAACTCGCCGAAGCGATCTTCTTCTTGTGCAGCGATCGTGCCAGTTACATCACCGGGCAGACGATTGCCGTCGATGGCGGATTCGAGGCCACCGGCATCGGTCTGCCGGCGCTGCGCGAGGGTGGGCGCAACAGTTAGCCGCTTTCAAGCCGTCAGCTGCGCTCTCTGCCGCGGCGGCGGCGCTGCTGGCCGAGCCCCATCTGCTTGGCAAGCTGCGAGCGTGCCGCCGCGTAATTGGACGCCACCATCGCGTAATCGGCCGGCAGGCCCCATTTCTCGCGGTATTGATCGGGCGTCATATTGTAACGCGTGCGCAGATGACGTTTGAGCGACTTGAACTTCAATCCATCTTCCAAACAGACGATATGTTCAGGGGTGACCGAGCGCTTGATCGGCACCGCGGGCTTAAGCGGCTCTGCCGCAGCGGCCGCCGGGCTGCCCGAGACGCGTTTTAAAGCGGCGTAGACCTGACCGATGAGATTACCGATTTCGGCGCTCGGCACGGAGTTGTTGCTCACATAGGCGGAGACGATATTGGCAGTCAGCTCAATGTAGACGCTTTCCCCTGCATTCTCGGCCATGGCGCAATCTCTCGTTCCGAAATGCTATAGATAAACTTGATGTATATTACACGATATCAATAAAAGCAATAAAACGTCAGTGCGGCGAACGACGGGCCAAGACTCTGACCTGTATAATTCCGTTATTCAGTGGGTGTAGTGGGTCAGACCGAAGGCAAGCAAGGCATGACCAAAAATGTGGATCGTATACAAACTGCGCGCACCCGTCGCGCTTACGCGCTCTGCTCGATGTGATTGCGCAGTTCGGCGATCGAACCAAACCGCAGCGTCCCCTGTGGCAGTTCTGCTTCGATCGAGCCGTCCGAGAATAGCGTGTAAGTCATGCCGTCGACGACCCCGGTTTTGAGGATCGTCACGGCGACCGGCGCGCCGTCCAGCGCGACCGCGGGCGGCGATGTCTGGACTGACGCTGCGGCATTTTCCTCCGGTTCAGTTGCCGGTGCCGCGGCAGCCTGCGGCGGTGTTGGCTGCGCTGACGCCGGTTGGGCTGCCATAGACTGGGCTGCCCCAGACTGCACGGACCCGGACAGACCTGACCCAGATTGGCCCGTCCGCATCGGCCGCAGCCCGTTCGGCCACAGTGAATCGAATGACGGGCCCTTTGCCGGCTCGGATGAGACGGGTGAGCGCGGGCTTATGTCGAACCGCGGCGTGATCCTGGTACGCCCGGTGCCGTTGATCCGGCGGGCGGTCGCCACGTCGTAAAGCTCGCCGCTCTTGTCGTCAGCGCGCGACAGCTCCGACGAGGTCAACGATTTTGATAACAGCGATTTTGCCGCGACAGACAAATCAGTCTCCGCGACGGCCCGGTTGCGTTCGAAGCGAGTGGAAGCCGGCATCTTTTCCGGCGGCTTGTCGGGCGCCCTTACTGGAAAATCTTCGCCCGCCTGATCGTCGGCAGAAGCAAGCGGTGTGGGGCCTCGCGCGGAACTGTCGATGGCCGCAGCTTGCGGACGGGACACAGCCTTAGGCGAGAACGAGACACGGGCCGGCTCGCTCCGCAATTCACCCGCAGCTGCGGTTGCGAGCGCCATACCGGGGCGCGCGGGACGCGGCATAGGCGCCGCGATAGCGTTCTCGATCCGATGCAAGACGCGAAGAGCGAGCCCGAGGCCGATGAGAACGAGGCCGCCGATGACCGCAACGACACCGGGCGTCACGACCGCCGCGTCGAAGGCGCGCTCGTGGATCGAGACACCGGAAGCTGCGAGAACTATTCCCGCCGCGCTCAATAACGCGCCAAACACCAACAAAAGCAAATACATAAGGCTATCCCCGGCTCCAATGATCCGGCGTGAGAGCGGCCTTGGGTAACATATTTTGGCGGCGCACACAGCACCACGCAAGGGCTATTATCCTGACGATGCCGACTGAAGAGGCAAATCTGCGGGTTTCGTTAATTGCGCAGGCGTTGCCCAAAGGGCGCGTTGGCCCTATCTAGGGGAACTTTTCGCTTTCCCACACGGTTGCACCGGCGCCTATCCGCCACTTCGGTTTCACATTGAGGAGTCGACCAATGGCATTCACCCTGCCCGAGCTTCCCTATCCTTACGACGCGCTCGCCCCGCATATGTCGCGCGAGACCCTCGAATTTCATCACGACAAGCACCATCAAGCCTATGTCACCGCCGGCAACAATTTGGCCAAGGGCACGGAATGGGAGAACAAGCCCGTCGAAGAGGTGCTCAAGGGTACCTTCGGCAAGATTCCGGGCCTGTTCAACAATGCCGCCCAGCATTTCAATCACATCCATTTCTGGAAGTGGATGAAGAAGGGCGGCGGCGACAAGCTTCCCGGCAAGCTCGAAGCGCAACTCACCGCCGACATCGGCCCGCTTGCCAAGGTCAAGGAAGACCTCACCCAAGCCGGTATCACACAGTTCGGTTCGGGCTGGTGCTGGCTCGCGGTTAAGGACGGCAAGATCGTCGTCATGAAGACACCGAACGGTGAAAATCCGCTCGTGCACGGCGGCAAGCCGATCCTGGGCTGCGACGTTTGGGAACATTCCTATTATATCGACTACCGCAACCGGCGTCCGGATTACCTGAAGTCCTTCTTCGACAATCTGGTCAATTGGGATTACGTCGCCGAACTATACGAGGCGGCAACGAAATAAGCTGGCGGCGATCCTCATCGCGGGTGCGGGGCCTCCGGCCCCGCTTCTCGTCCTCGCCTCATGCTGGAACCTCGCCGCCCCTCTGCTCATTTGACGCATTGTTCTGCGCGCGATTGGGCTTCATGAGAATCCCCTTGCGGCATTGCCCGCGCCAGAGACCGGGCCGAACGTGCGCCAAGTTGCGGTGAGTTCCCTCGCATCGTCTTCGCAAACGGTCGCCCGCCGGTTCGATGCGCTCGCGATCTCAGTCCTGTTCCTGACGGCGGCGGTCGCTCTTGCGACCTTTCGTGATTACGGCCTGGGCTGGGACGACTATACCCATTCCCAATACGGCGACCTCTTGGTGTCGCTCTATCGGTCTGGCTTCGCCGACCGGCGCGCGCTGTCGTTCGTCAATCTCTACATGTACGGTGGTGGCTTCGACATGATCGCCACCGTGGCCGCGAAAATTCTGCCGTTCGACTTATTTGAGACCCGGCGGCTCGCCGGCGCCGCGATCGGCCTGGTCGGCCTATTCTTCACTTGGCGGCTGGGCCGACGCCTTGGCGGCCCGTTTGCCGGGCTCATGTCGCTGCTGCTTCTAACCGCGTGTCCGCTTTATTACGGCCACATGTTCATCAACGCCAAGGACGGTCCCTTCGCCGCGGTCATGATGATCGCGCTCCTCGGCATTGTGCGTGCATTCCAGGAATATCCGCATGCGACGCCGCCAACGATTGCACTATGCGGGGTCGGCGTTGGCCTGGCCATCGGCGCGCGCGTCCTCGGCGGCTTCGCGGTCTTGGACGCGCTCCTTCCGCTTCCGCTCATTATCGCGGTCAAATCGCGCGCCGGCGGATTGAAAGCGGCGCTCGGCGAATGCGGGTCGTTTCTTGTCCCTTTCATTCCCGCCGCGGTCCTCGCTTATCTGGTCATGGGCTTGGTCTGGCCGTGGAGCGTGGTGTCGCCGCTCAACCCGTTCCGTGCCGTCGACTATTTTTCAAGTTTCTTCGACAAGCCGTGGCGAGAACTGTTCGACGGCCGACTGATCCTCGTTCCGGACATGCCGCGCAGTTATGCTCCAACACTGGAAATGCTTACGAATCCAGAATTGATGCTCGGTCTCGGCCTGGCTGGAATAGTCGGCGCCATCGTCGCCGCGGCGCGGGGCGGTAAAAACGTCGGCGATATTGGCCCCCGGGCCGGCCTATTGGCCGTGGTGCTCGCCGTGGTCCTGCCGATTTTCGTTACGGTCGCGACCCGGCCCTACATGTACAACGGCGTCCGTCACCTCGTTTTCACTTTGCCGCCGTTTGCGGTTCTTGGCGGCCTCGCCGCCGCGTGGGTTACACAACGCCTCCAGCGTCTCGGCATCGCGGCGACAATCGCCGGCGCATTGGTATTCGTGGCGGGCATAGCGTCGCCAGTGATCGAAATGATCCGGCTGCATCCCTATCAATACACCTACTTCAATAATCTGATCGGCGGCGTCGCCGGGGCGCGGCCCTATTTTATGATTGACTATTGGGGCTTGTCGATGACGCAAGCGTCACGGCAATTGCGCACGCTCCTTGCCGCGCGCGGCGAAAAGCCTCCCGGTGGTGCGTGGACCGTCGCGGTCTGCGGACCGCATCCGGCAGTCGTCGTCGGATTGGGAGCGGGATTCAACACAATCTGGGATCCGCCGGGCGCCGACTTCGCCATGATGCTGAACGAATTTTATTGCGCCGACCTCGATGCGCCGGTGGTTCTTGAAATCGTGCGCGACGGGATCGTCTATGCTCGCGTCTATGACATTCGCGGCCGGTCGTTTTCGACGTTGTTGCGGTATCCGACCGCCAATCCCTAGAGCTTCAGGCCATTAATAGCCCAGCCTGGTGTCCGCCTGATACGGTCTTTGTCACCATGATTGCCGTGTCGGAGAACGAGCCATGAGCGACGTCAAGCCTCGTGCCTATGTATTCGATGCCTATGGCACCCTGTTCGACGTGCACGCAGCGATCGCGCGTCATCGCGCCGCGGCCGGCCCCGATGCGGACCGGTTTTCCGAGATCTGGCGGCTAAAGCAACTCGAATATAGTTGGACGCTGACGCTCGCCGGACGCTATGTCGATTTTTGGACCCTGACCGAACGCGCGCTCGACTACGCCTTCGCGCGCGTACCCTCGGTAGATTATGCGTTGCGGCCGCAGTTGCTCGAAGCTTATCTCAGCCTTGATGCCTTTGGCGACGCGCGCGCGGCGCTTACCGCTCTCAAAGCGCGCGACCTCTCGACCGCCATCCTGTCCAACGGCTCGCCGCGCATGCTCGGGGCAGCCGTCGAAGCGTCCGCTATGACCGGGCTTCTCGATGCGGTGTTATCGGTCGACGCCGTTCACGCTTATAAGCCGCGGCCAGAAGTTTACGCACTCGTCACCGAACGCTTCCGAATGAGGCCTGACGAAGTCGTCTTTGTCTCGTCGAACCGTTGGGACGTCATGGGTGCCGCAGCATTCGGCTTTCGCCCGATCTGGATCAACCGCACACGCATGCCCGACGAATATGCCGAGCAACCGCCGCTGCGGGTAGTGCCCGATCTGTCGATCGTGGCGTCGCTTGGCTTTTAGCGGATCGGCTAAGCGTTAACCGCGACAGGCTCCGGCACGACCGGCTCGGGCACGGCAACCGCTGGCAGCAATTTTGGCGCGACAAAGCGGCCCTGTTCGAGATCTTCGATCTGGCGATCGATTTGCTTCATGACGTAGCGGGAATAGGGCCCGACATGCAGGTAGAAGGCCATCAACGTCACAATCGCGCGGACCGATTGCGGGTTCTTCGACATGCAGGTCGTGAACGCCTTCCAGAAGCGCTCGCGCCCCTCAGGCAGCCGCGACAGCAGCTCATGCACCATGTTGATGGTGGAGAGTCTGCGCCTGATGTCGCCCTCGGGCAGTTCTTTGCGGCGGCCGGTGCAATCGAGCATGGCGGCGAGCCGTTCCAAACGACCGCAGAAGGCATCGGGATCGTAAATTCGCTCCAGAACCTTTCGATAGTCGCGCAGAATCTCGAGACGCGAGCGTTTGGTCTCGTAATTGACGCCCGCGGTGCACTGGTCGCCCTTGCCGGCCGGCGCGGAATCGTGATCGACATGCAAGCGACCCTCGCGCGCGAGGCGACGCGTGAGTTGCGTGTTCGGCAGCGCGTAGAGCAGACCTACCATGGCAATCGGAATAGCCGCTTCCTCGATGAGCTCAATCATCGGTTCGGCGACCGAGCCCCTCTCGCTATCGAAGCCGACGATAAAGCCCGCTGTCACAAACATGCCGGCACGATAGATCTTGTGGACGCTGTCGCCGATGCTGCGCCGCGTATTCTGCTTCTTGCGCATTGCGATCAGCGTTTCCGTGTCCGGACTTTCAATGCCGACGAACACGGCAAAAAAGTTGCAGCGCTTGAGCATCGCCAACAGTTCGCCGTCGTCGGCGAGATTGAGCGAGGCCTCGGTCGTGAACTCGAACGGATAATCGTGCTGCTCGATCCACTTTTCCAGCACCGGCAGGAATGCCTTGATGGCCTTTTTATTGCCGATCAGATTATCGTCGACGAAGTCGACGTGGCCGCGATAGCCAAGCTGATAGAGCGCCTCAAGCTCGGCCAGCATCTGGTCGTGCGTCTTGGTACGGGGCGAGCGGCCATATAGCTCGATAATATCGCAGAATTCGCAGGTGAATGGGCAGCCGCGCGAGAATTGCACGCCGATGTAGAGGTACTGCTCGAACTTCAAGAGATCGAAGCGCGGGATCGGCGTCTTGGTGACGTCCACCTGAAATTTGGGCGCCACAAACATGCCCTCGCGGGCGCCCTGCTCCCAGGCCTCGACGAACTGCCCAATGATGTCCTCGACTTCGCCAAGAACGCGAAAATTGGCGCTTTCATAGCGATGAGGACTCGACGTCGCATCGGGACCGCCGACGACCACCGGCAGTCCGCGCGCGCGGCACATCTCGATCAGTTCCAGCGTATCCGATTGCTGGAATAGCATGCCGCCGGTCATCACCATGTCGGCCCAGTCGAGATCGCCCTCGCCGAGTTCCTCGGTATTGAGATTCACCAGCCGCACATTCCAGGACTTGGGCAGCAGCGACGCTACCGTGATGAGGCCGAGCGGGATCGCGGGGTAACGGGCGCCCACGAGTTCGCAGGCTTCGGAAAAGTTCCAAAACGAGTCCGTCATGAAGCGCGGGTAGATCATGAGTACGTTGCAAGGACTCGCTGCCAACGTGCTCGCGACGATGTTCTGCTGTTGTTCCAAGGAATCCCACCCCGTGCCGCATGGCACAATCGCCGCAGTATGGCGGTATTGCTCGATAATTCAAGGACAAAGCCATTTCACCACGGCTCGGTCCAAGAACCGAAAATTATCGCGCGAACATGACGTTATCGCGGCTTGGCGCTCGCTCCCGGGCTGACCGCCAGCGTCGGTTCCGGTAACATTCCGCCCGTTACGCGTCCAGCCCCGGGAGGAAACGAAAATGCGCGCTGCCTACTACGAGCAGAATGGCGCTGCCCGCGACGTGCTCAAGTTGGGTGATCTCTATTCGCCCCGCCCAGGACCGGGCGAGGTCCGCGTCAAACTGGCGGCATCGGGCGTCAACCCTTCCGATGTGAAGGCGCGCGCGGGGGCGACCCGCAAGATCACATACCCGCGCGTCATCCCGCATAGCGACGGGGCGGGCGAAATCGACCTGGTGGGCGATGGCGTCTCCGCTGCCCGGCTCGGCGAACGGGTGTGGCTGTGGAACGCGCAATGGCTCCGCGCGTTCGGAACCCGCGCCGAATGCGTCACGCTGGCCTCTGCGCAAGCAGTCAAGCTGCCGCCGCGGGCGAGTTTCGAAGTCGGCGCCTGCCTCGGAATTCCGGCGATGACCGCCTATCACGCTGTTGCGGTCTCCCGCGCCGCACCTGGCTCGACGCTATTGATCGCCGGCGGTGCCGGCTCGGTCGGCCACCACGCGGTGCAGTTCGCCAAGGCGGCGGGCGCCACCGTCATTGCCACCATCAGTTCGCCCGAGAAGGCGGATGCGGCGCGCGCCGCCGGCGCCGACCACACCATCGATTATAAGCGCGAACCGGTCGGCGAGCGCGTGATGGCCATAACCGATAAGAAGGGCGTCGACGCCGTCATCGAACTGGATATTGCCGCCAACGCCAAACTCTTGCCTCAGGTGTTGCGCCCCCGTGGCTTGGTCGTCGTCTACGGAACGGGCGCGGCCGAAGCCGCGATGCCGCTGATGTTCTGTTTGCGCAACGCCATCGCATTGCAGTTCATTTACGTCTACGAACTCGATGCCGCCGAGCGTGCCGCAGCGCTCGGCGGCATCGAACGCGCGCTGGAGACGGGCAGGCTTATCACCAATATCGGCACGACTTTCCCGCTTGCAGATGTCGTTGCCGCACACGAGGCGGTCGAACAGGGCAAGGTGCTGGGCAATGTCGTGGTGAATATCCGCTAGCTATGCGGCGTGATCCGCCGTTTCGCCGGTACCGGGACTTTTCAGCGCGGTCACGATCTGTCGCCGGGTCAGCCGCGTGCCGTCATCGCCTTCGAGTAGCAAAGCGACGCGACCGCCATTGTTGATATGCCGCGCCCAATTCATCGCCTCGTCGAGGATATGAAACTCCTTGTACAGCAAGCGATCCTTTTCCAATGGTGAAATCGTCTCCGAGCCGCGCGGGCCGGAATAGACGCGATAGGTCATCGTTGGGCCTCCATACTTGAAATTCGCACTTCGTTGCCGAGGAAAGCGGTGCGGACGGGTCCGCACCGCCTCAATATCGAACGCGAATGTGCCGCGCACATGTCGTTCGGCACGCGGCGCGTTGACGCGGCGACCAGTGCGTCGTTACCATTGCCTAGGCCGCTTCAGCGGAGGTGAGTTTTCATGCGCCTAATTCTTCAGCGATCCCTGCTTGCGACGGCAATTCTAACAGGGGCCCTCGCGCACTCGGCTTACGCGCAAGGCAATGCCGTCTATGTAACCACTTATGTCGAAGTCGGGGCGAAGGCGGAGGCTCCCGGCGCGGCTTTGCTTGAGAAATATCAAAATGTCAGCCGCAAGCAGGATGGCAATTTACGCTTTGACGCATTGCAGGAATTCGGCCGACCAAACCGCTTTGCCATCGTCGCAGCGTGGCAGGATCGAGCGGCGCTTGACGCTCATGCCAAGGCCGCAAGTACCGTGCAGTTTCACGACAAGCTTAAGTCGATCGAAATCGCGCCCCTCGACGAGCGCATCACCAATGCGCTTGATGCCGCGCGGGGAAAGAGCGCGATCGCACCGCACGCGATCTATGTCGTGACCCATGTCGACGTCGTTCCTGCGGGCAAGGACGAGTGCATGGCGGCGCTCAAAGCCATGGCCATCGATTCCGCAAATGAAGCGGGCAACATCAGTTACGAAGCGTTCCAGCAGACCAACCGCGGAAATCACTTCACCGTCGTCGAAGCCTGGAGCAGCAAAGCTGCGCGCGACGCCCATGCCAGTGCGGCGCTTACCCGTGAGTTTCGCGAAAAGCTTACCCCGATCGCCGGCGCACTCTATGACGAGCGTCTCTACAAGGCGTTGGATTGACCGCCCGGGTTATTTCGGCGCGGTGAAGGATTGATCGCTATAGGGCAGCCAAGTCGGCCGCTGGATCGCGATAAATCCGTGATCGAGCGCATGGTGGCAGGCATTGCAGCCCGCGCTCAGCTTGTCGAAAGCCAAGTCGAATCCGGCACGATCCTTGGCATCGATCGCTTTTTCGATGGCGGCAATCGGCGCGCCGACGTGACTCTCCACAATATCGCCGCCGAGGAGCTTGGTCACGTCATCGAAGCCCTCTTTCAACTCGCCGATTTCGTAGTCGGCAAGTGGCCAGTTTGCGGCATGGCCGGCAAACCACAGCTTGATGTGACGCATTTGCTGCAATGACATGATTTCGCCCAGGCCGGGGAAATCCGGAGGCTCCGCGGTCGATAATGGGTCGGCAGGCTTCTTGTCCTGCGCGTTCGCCGTGAGCGTCGTGACCATGACCACCGCGACGACTGCTGCAAAACATGGCCGCATGAAGCTTCTCCTTGAATGACACCGTAATGCGGGGCCCTTGCGTCAGCTCATCGGCGTGAGCGCCTCGCTGCAAGCCTTGGGATTGCTTTCCTGGCACGCCTGATAGAGCGCCGGACATGCTTTCGCTGCGTTGAGCGCCCCATCGATGCTCTTGACGCGGTTGCTCGCCGCGAGCGACTGCTCGTCATAAGTAAGAACGGCGTCGACCCGTTCGAGCCCACGATCGGTCATCAAAAAGCGCTCCGCGCCGCTGAAATAAGCGGTGGCGGTTTTGATCGCGTCATTGAGCTTCTTGGTGTATTCGGCATTGAGCTTGGGATCTGGCTTCACCGCGCGCGCGTGTACCGCGATGTCGGTATAAAGCACGTTGAGCTTGAAATAGATGCCGCCGCATTGCGCGAGCGCCAGCCAATACGGCCGGCCCGTGAAAGCGCCCTGCGCCGCCACGACACTGTCGCGCTTGTCGGCAGGCGCCGCCGGGACCGGATGTTCGACGTCCTTAGGCTCATGCTCGTGACGGCGGTGCGTTTGTGCGTCCGCGCTGGTCGCGGCTAGAAGCGCGACGGCCAGCAACATCATCCTAGTGACGGCTTTCGACATGGTTCGATTATACCCGGGTCGCAGCGTCAGATTCAGAACTTCTCAAGCCACGGCCGTAATTCGATCTCCCAGGCCCAGGCGCTGCGCGGCTGTTGCAGAAGATGCAGATAGCTCTGGGCGATGGCGTCGGGATCGAGCGTGCTGTCGGGCTTGTCCGGCGGATCGGGCCGTCTTTCGCTGCGGATGCCGCCATCGACCACGATGTGCGCTACGTGAATGCCCTGCGGCGCAAGTTCCCGCGCCAGGCTCTGCGCCAGGCCGCGCAGCGCGAACTTGCCCATGGCGAATGGCGCCGACTGGGGGTAGCCCTTGACGCTCGCAGAAGCGCCGGTGAATAGAATCGCGCCGTGGTTGTGCGGCAGCATGCGTCTGACTGCCTCCTGCGCCACCAAAAAGCCGCCAAAAGCGCTGACTGCGATCGACTTGGCAACTTCGTCGGGGTTGAGTTCCACGAACGGCCCCCGCGTCCGGTAGCTGGCGTTGTAAATGACCGCGTCGGGCGCCCCAAGCGCTGCCTCGACATCGGCAAAGAGTTTCGTCACCTCGGCGCGATTGGTCGCATCGCAGGCAAAGCTCTTGGCGCCGGTCTCCTCCGCCAGTGCCGCCAGACTGGCGGCGCGGCGCGCCGCGAGGGCGACCTTGAGCCCGGTCTTGCCTAACAGCCGCGCCAGCGAGGCGGACAGTCCCGACCCGACGCCGACGATGAGGGCGGTTCGATAGGCCGTTTGCGGCATCGGTCTTCTCTCCTCAATCGATCACGGCGATAGCGTTGATCTCAACCATGCAGCGCGGGTCGGTGGCAAGCCGTACCACCTGGACCGTGGTCGTGGTCGGCTTGGCGTCGCCAAAATACTCGCCCCAGACCCGGTTAAGCGCGTCCTGGTCGGTCAAGTCCGTCACAAAACGATCGGCGGTGACGATGTCGGCAAATGTGGCGCCGACGGCTTGCAGGCCGCGCTTGAGGTTCTCCAGCGCCGCCCTCGCCTGCCCCGCCATATCGCGCGGCATTGAGTCAAACTCCTCCGGCCGATGCGGATGATGATGATAAACCGGCGCCGCTGTCACGCCGGCAAGGTAGACGGTGGTGCCGCCTTTGACCTTGATCGCCGGCGCATAAGGCATCCACAAGTCCGGCGCGTCCGGCCAATGAATATGCTCGATGGTCTTGGGCATCGAAATCTCCTGGTTGCTAAGACGAACGGCGCAAGCTTTCACATTCGAAACACGCCGAATCGCGTCTCCGGAATCGGCGCATTCAGCGCCGCCGAATAGCACAGCGCCAGCACGCGGCGGGTTTCGCCCGGCGTGATGATGCCGTCGTCCCACAACCGCGCGGTGGCGTAATAGGGATTGCCCTCGGCGTCATATTGCTCGCGGATCGGCTGCTTGAATTCCTCCTCCTCGACCTGAGACCATTTTTTGTCATCGGCCTCGATATTGTCGCGTCGCACGGTGGCGAGCACGCTTGCCGCCTGTTCGCCGCCCATCACCGAAATGCGGGCGTTCGGCCAGGTGAACAAAAAGCGCGGGCCGTAGGCGCGGCCGCACATGCCGTAATTGCCGGCGCCGTAGGAGCCACCGATGATGACGGTGATCTTCGGCACCTGCGCACAGGCGACCGCGGTGACCATCTTGGCGCCGTCTTTGGCGATGCCGCCGGCTTCGTAGTCGCGGCCAACCATGAAGCCGGAGATGTTTTGCAGGAACAGCAACGGCACGCGGCGACGGCAACACAGTTCGACAAAATGTGCCGCCTTCAATGCGCTTTCCGAGAATAAAATGCCGTTATTGCCGAGGATCCCGACCGGCATGCCGTGGATATGCGCAAAGCCCGTGACCAGCGTCGTGCCATAGAGCGCCTTGAACTCGTCGAATTCGGAACCGTCGACCAGCCGCGCGATCACCTCGCGCACATCGTATTGCTTTCTCAGGTCGACCGGCACGATGCCATCGAGCTCGGCCGCGTCGTAACTCGGCTCGGCAGGCTTGGCGAGCGGAATGTCGATCGTCTTCTTGGTGTTGAGACTGGCGACGATCTGGCGGCAGAGCACGAGTGCATGGCGGTCGTTCTCGGCAAGATAATCGGCGACGCCGGATTTTTTGGTGTGCACCTCGGCCCCGCCGAGTTCTTCCGCAGTCACGACCTCGCCGGTCGCAGCCTTAACCAGCGGCGGGCCGGCGAGAAAAATCGTACCCTGGTTGCGCACAATAATGGTTTCGTCCGACATCGCCGGCACGTAAGCGCCGCCGGCGGTGCAAGAGCCCATCACGACTGCGATCTGGGCAATGCCGGCGGCCGAGAGCGTCGCTTGATTGTAGAAAATGCGGCCGAAATGCTCGCGGTCGGGAAATACTTCGGTCTGATGCGGCAGGTTGGCGCCGCCGGAATCGACGAGATAGATGCACGGCAAATTATTTTCACGCGCGATCTCCTGCGCGCGCAAATGCTTTTTCACCGTCATCGGATAATACGTACCACCCTTGATCGTGGAATCATTGCAGACGATGACGCATTCGCGGCCTGAGATTCGGCCGACGCCGGTGATGAGGCCAGCGCCGTGGATGGCGTCGTCGTAAAGACCGTTGGCGGCGAGCGGCGACAATTCGAGGAACGGTGTGCCGGAATCGATGAGCGTCATCACGCGTTCGCGCGGCAGCAATTTGCCGCGCGCCAAATGGCGCTCGCGGGCGCGCAATGGACCGCCTTCCGCGGCCGTGGCGCGGCGAGTTTCGAGCTCCGCGATCAGCGCGCGCATCGCCGCCTGGTTGGCGCGGTACTCCTTCGACGCGCTATCGACGCTGGTGCTGATGACGGTCATGAATCCCCCCTCTGCGAAGAGGATTTCACTATGCCGCGACCAACGCAACGCCTACGCGGGTTTCGCCTTAGGCCCGGACTTCCTGGCGCTGGAAGATCACATAGCCGATGACGAACAGCATGATCGCGGTGGCGATCATGCCGACGATCTGCGGCCAGGCGATCAAGACGCTCTCGCCCAGCGGCAGCGGCGCGCCGAGCACGGCGCCCTGCAGCTGGCTCAGATAGATTGGTCCCAGCGCCCGGGTGGTCGGATCAAGCAGCGCCACCACGACTTCGGCATATAGCGTCGACGGCGAGATCCGGGCTAGGATTTGCTCGAGTTCCGCCGTGCCGGGCGTCTGCAGCCCGAGCGCCATATAACGCGGGTCGGGCGGCACGATGATTTGCGCAAATGCACCGGCCAGCACCGGCCAGATGAAGGTAATGAGCAGCCACAGGCCGAGCGTGACCAGCGCCGCGGTCGCGGCCGAGCGGAACAGGATCGAAAATAACAACGCCAGCGCCAGCCAGACCCCGGCATAGACAATCGTTACCAGGAGAAAGACGAAGCTGCGGGCGATTTCCTCGGCGCCGGGCGGCACGCCGATCATGAGCAGTCCCAGCCCGACGACGAGTAGCCACAGCGCGATCAGACTGATCGAAAGCGTCACCAGGCCGGCCAGGAATTTGCCGAACAGCAAAGCATCCCGATAAATCGGCTGCGAGAGAATGCGTGACAGCGTGCGCCGATTATACTCGCTATTGACGGCATCGAAGCCGAGCCCGATCGCCATTAACGGCACGAGAAACGACAAAAACGCCACGAACGACGGCAGCGGCTCGCGCGAGGTCGTAAAAAGGCGCAGGAACAGGAAGGGATCCTCGGCTGTCGTGTCCTTGATCTGCTGAATCGCACCATAGAGTGCCGCGAGCGCGACCAGCACCACGAGCCATTCGAGCACCCGCATGCGGACGCTGGTCAGGTGGTCGGACAGCTCCTTGAGCATGACCACGCCGAGACCTTGAAAGGCCGAGCCCTCACGCCGCATGGCGCGCTCCTTCCTGCATGGCCTCTTCGGGCTTGTTTTCGAAATAGCGGGTGTAGATCGCCTCGAGGCTCGGCTCCTGAACGCCGAGATATTTCAGACGGCCCTGCATGGCGACGACCTCGACGGCGGCTTCCGGGCGCACGTCGCGATCGGCGTGCAGGCGAAGCTTGCCGATGCCGGTCTTCTCGACCCCGCTGACGCCGGGGATGAGCGCCAGCCGTTCGGCTAGTCCTGCTCCGTCGGCTTCGATGTCGACCACATAACCGCCGCCGAGCACTTCGCGGCCGAGTTCGGCCACCGTGCCCATCAGCGCAATTTTGCCGGCGCTAAACAGTGCGACGCGGTCGCACACGCTCTGCACCCGTTCGAGCAGGTGCGAAGACAGCAGCACCGACACGCCTTCGGCCTTGAAAGCGCGGATGATGCCGAGGAGCTCAGTAGTGGCATGCGGATCGAGCCCCGAAGTAGGCTCGTCGAGGATCGCGATCTGCGCGCCCTTCATCAGGATTTCGGCTAAGCCCAGCCGCTGGCGCATGCCGCGCGAAAAGGTGTTGACACGCTTATCCGCATTGTCGGCAAGACCGACGCGATCAAGCGCATCGGCGATGCGCTTTTCACGTTCGGCGGCGCGAAATCCGATCAGCCGCGCGGTGTAGCGGAGGTTGTCGGCCGCGGTGAGATTGTCATAAAAGCCAACGGTATCCGGCAGGTAGCCAACACGCCGCTTGACCGAGAGCGGCTCGCGTGCCGGATCGAAACCGAGCACGCGGACCTCGCCTCCCGAAATGTCGGTCAGCCCGAGCATCATCAGGATGGTGGTGGTCTTGCCGGCACCATTGGGACCGAGCAGACCGAAGATCTCGCCGCGCCCGACGGCAAACGAGATGTGATCGACCGCCGTCGCCGATCCGTAGGTTTTGGTGAGGCCTTTTGCCTCAATGACGGCATCGAGGCTCATCTCCTGACTCATCGGCGGCCAAACCTTGCGACCGCGCCGACCATCACCAACAGCGCAACGCCGATGATACCAACGCCGGCGATCCCCCACATGGTCGAGGTCGTCACTGTGACCCGGAAATTCGTCGAGGCCGACTCGCCGCGCGCCGAAGCGCGGACCGTCGTCACGTAATCGCCGGCGATCGCCTTTTCGGTCGGCGTGATCAGCGCCTGCACTTCCTTGTTGTCGTTCGGCGCGATGCGATCGACCGTTTTCGGATCGAAGGTGATCTTCCATCCGCTCGGCGCCGAGCCGCTCAGCTGAATGTCGTCGGCCGGTGCCGTGCCGGTATTGGTGATGACGACGGGAACCGAAGCCTCCTTGCCGGCTGAGGCGCGCGTCGACACCAGGCCCTCGCGACCGCTGACGTCGAGCCGGGGCTGGCCGGTGATCGTCATTTGGAGTTCGGTCGTTGCCGCAGCATCCTCGGCTCCGACCCGCGCCGTGACCTTGTAATCGCCGGCGCCCGCCGTGTTCGGCGGCGTCACCTTGAGCTTCACATCCTTGGTCTGTCCGGCATCGATCGGCACCGCGTTAAGCTCCTGGGTGCCGTATTGCTCGGTGAACGTTGTGTCGAAGTTCTGCGGCGCTTGGGCGGACAGGCTCACGGTCAATTTCTTGCCACTGTCGTTTTTGATGCCGAGTTGATATTCGAAGCTCGACTTCGAGGTGCCGCGCAAGTCGGGCAGTTGCGGCGTCAGTGTCAGCTTGGCCGGCAGGTCATTGGCAAGCGTCACGGCGATCGGGAGCTGCAAATTCGAAGTGGTCCCGGTGGCGGCGACGGTGAGCGTCTGCGTGCCCGCTGGGGCGTTCTTCGGCACGTCGAGCCGTAGCGACAGCGAGACGCTGGAGTTGCTTGCCGGCATTGCCGCAGCGACCGGCTGGCCGCCGCCCAACAGCGTCGCGGTCCAGCCTGTCGGCACGCCGGCTATCGACAGCGCCAGGCGCTCGGGCGCCATGTCGTAATTCTGTAACCGAAGGTTCACCGTCGATGTTTCGCCCGGACGCACCGTCACCGCGGGATAATCGCTCACCAAATAGAGGCCCTTGATATCCTTGGGCGCATCGTCGGCCATCGCACTCGACGTGAGTTTGACAGTCGGCGCGAGAAGGACCGCAGCGGCGGCAAAAGCGGCGATAAATCCGTATCGCATTGGCGTTAACTCCCGTGCAAAAATTGGATCAGCGCGCCCCCTCCCCCAACGCGCTCTAATGAGCTCGGGTGAGGAATGGGCATTGTCGGCGTAATCGTGACAAAATCATGCAGACGCCAGCCTGTTTAGCAAGACCTGCGCTAGAGAGCCGCAGTTTATTCGGGATATGCGCGGATGGGCCGCACCAGGGAGGTCAGCGCCGGTTTATTGGCATTCCGGCGTAGGAGTAGGCTTGAGGTGCTCCTCGGGCACCCCGGCGGCCCGTTTTGGGCCAGGGAGGACGCTGGCGTGTGGACCATCCCCAAGGGCCTGATCGACCCGGGCGAAGACCTCCTCGCCGCAGCGCGGCGCGAATTCACGGAAGAGACCGGCTTCGTGGTCCGCGGCGAGATGATAGCATTGACACCAGTTAATCAAAAGAGCGGCAAGGCCGTGCACGCTTTCGCATGCGAAGCCGATTTCGACCTTGCGGCCTTCGCCAGCAATCTGTTCGAGATCGAGTGGCCGCCGAAATCTGGAAGGCGGCAAAGCTTTCCGGAACTCGACCGGGTTGCCTATTTTGCATTGCCGATCGCCGTGACCAAAATAGTGTCCTATCAGCAGCCGCTGCTGAGCGAGATCGAACAGCGTTTGGGCTGACCGGCATCGATCCCGAGGCAATTACTCGCGCAGAATTTCCGGCCAATCGACTTCGTCGTGCGGCAGCACCCATGGCTCGCGACGCGCGGCGTCACGCCATTCGCTCCAGGCCGGCAACGCCATCATCGCGCGCATGTAAGCCCGCGCCGTCGCGCTGACCTCGACCGCGTAGGTATGGAATCGCCAGACGACCGGCGCATACATGGCGTCGGCTGCGCCGAATCCGCCAAAAAGAAACCCGCCGCGCGCGCCGAATTTCGCGCGACACTCGTTCCAGATCGCGTCAATGCGCTTCACGTCGGCCAGTGCACCGTCGTCGAGCGCACGCGGCTTGACCTGCCGCGCCACATTCATTGGCAGCAACCGCCGCAGTGGCATGAAGCCCGCGTGCATTTCCGAGGCGACAGCGCGCGCGTGGGCACGCGCCGCCGCGTCTGCGGGCCAGAGGCCCGCGGCGGGAAATTTGTCGGCCAGATATTCGAGGATCGCGAGCGATTCCCAAATCACGACGCCACCGTCGATCAGCACCGGCACGCGGCCAGCGGGGCTCACGGCTATCACCCGCGCCTTGAAGTCGGATGCCTCCAGAGAGATCACCGTTTCCTCGAACGCGATGCCGGCAGCCTTCAAGGCCAGCCAGGGCCGAAACGACCACGACGAGTAGTTCTTGTTACCAATGATCAGGTGCAGCGCCATGCGGTTTTGTAGCCCGGATTTCTCGAGCGCGAAATCCCGGCCATGCGCTTTGACGCGTGCCGCTCAGACCAGCCCGGTCACAACCGCCACGAACGAGACAAACAGCACGGCTGCGGCAGTAAACATCACGGTGAGCGCGGTCTCGGCCCACTCGCTTGTGCCGGGTGCAGCCGCGATTGCGGCATCCACTGGGTGTTCAACCGGTGCATTAGGCATCTCAGGCGACAGATCGGAAGACATGGCGGTCCTTCCCCAAAGGACGAAGCGCGATGACAAAGTATCGAGCCGCAGGGGTGAAGGATTGGTAAAAGAGCGTCATTGGGCGAGAAGGCTATGGCGCAGGAAACAATTCCATCGCGCTGCCGGTAAGCCGATAGACGAGGAGACCGACCCATTCGTGCACGGCGGTATCCGTCATCGTCAGACCCGCCGTAAACGAAGCAAACGGCGCCGTCGCATCGATTGGGCCGCGCGTGCGCCAGTCGACCGGATAAGCCTCGACGGTAAAGTCCGCGGCGCGGAAGGCCGCGATGGCGCGCGGCATGTGGAACGCCGAAGTCACCAACAGCCAGCGCTCGCCCGGTTTCGGCTGGGCGAGGAGCCGCGAGAACACGGCATTCTCGATCGTATTGCGCGATTGTTCCTCGGCCGTTATCCGCTCGTGCGCGATCCCGAGCGCCTCGAATTCTCTTATCGCAACCGGAGCCTCCGCAGGCGCATCGAGGAGCGAACCGGTGCCGCCAGAGAAAATAATGCGCGCGTCGGGATATCGGCGCGCCAGCTCTACGGCGGCTGCTATCCGTTCGGCCGCCTCATTGAGTGCGACCGCGCCGCGCGCGAGCGAAATATTCGGCGATATCGCGCCGCCGAGAACGACAATGCCGTCCGGCGACCCGCGCGAAGCGTCCCAGGGCGGGAAACGCTGTTCGAGCGGCAGCATCAGAAGATGGCCAAGCGGCGAGAAACCAGCGACGGCCAGCAACACGATGCTCGTGACCAGGAGCCAACTGGCAAGCCGCAGCAACCGTGTGCACAAGAGAACAAGCCCCAAGAGCCCGATCGAGATCAGCAAATTCGACGGCAGCGCGAAAAAGCCGAGCGTCTTAGAGAGGACAAAGAACATGGCGCGATCCTGGTTCATCCTGTCCCGCGAAGCCGGGCGGATGATTACGAGCGCGACTTCCGCCACGCTGTGTAGCGTGCCTTCGCGTCATCGTTGGGCGGGTAGAGGCCGGGCAGTTTTACGCCCTTCTCGACTTCGCCGAACACCCAACTTTCATAAAGCTCGTGTTCGGCACCCTCGTGCGCCGCGAACTCCACCATCGCCTGCGGAATGACCACGGCGCCGTCGTCGTCGACCACGATCACGTCGCCCGGAAAAATCGCGCAGCCGCCGCAGCCGATCGGCTCTTGCCAGCCGACGAAGGTCAAGCCGTTCACGGAAGCCGGCGCGGCGACGCCCGAGCACCAGACGGGGAGCGCACTGCGCAGCACGCCGTCGCGATCGCGCATGACGCCATCGGTAACAAGCGCCGCGACATCGCGTTTTTTCATGCGGGCGCAAAGGATATCGCCGAATATGCCCGCGGAGGGCACGCCCATGGCGTCGGCGACCGCGATCACGCCCGCCGGCATGGCTTCAATCGCGGCGCGGGTCGAAATCGGGCTCGCCCAGCTCTCCGGCGTCGCCAGATCCTCGCGCGCCGGCACGAAGCGCAACGTGAATGCCGGGCCGACGATGCGCGCACCGCCCGGGACCAGCGGCTTCGGGCCATTCATCCAGCAACGCCTGATGCCCTTTTTCAGCAGCATCGTGGTGATCGTCGCCGTCGGCACCTTGCGCAGAATATCGAATAACGCGTCGCTCATCGTTCGCCTCTCATCGCTATGCCTTGTGCCATCTATCACCTAAGCCACTTACCGATCCGCTCGACCGCCTCGCGCATTTCTTCCGGCGCGCCAGCGTAGCACAGCCGCAAGAAATTCCGGCCGTGGATCGGATCGAAATCGATGCCCGGCGTTGCCGCAACGCCCGCTTCTTCGAGCATGCGGGTCGCAAATTCGACACTGTCGGTCGAGAACGGTGCAATATCGGCATACAGGTAGAACGCGCCGTCAACCGGCAGGAATGACGTGAGACCCGCGCGCGGCAATCCATCGAGCAGGATACGGCGATTTGCTTCGTAGCCCTGCTTTACTTTTTCGAGCTCTGCACGATCGTCGAAGGCCGCCTCCGCCGCGATCTGAGATAGAGTGGCAACGGATATCGCGAAGTTCTGCTGCAAGCGCTCGATCGGGCGCACCAGCGCGGGAGGCACCACCATCCAGCCAATCCGCCATCCGGTCATGCAAAAATATTTGGAAAACGAATTGATGACGATCACATCACCCGACAGCCCCGCCGCGGTCTGGGCCGCGAAGGCGTAATCGAGGCCGTGATAGATCTCGTCCGATATGACAGCAATACCGGCATCTTCTGCGCAACGGATCAAATCGGCGAGCGCCTGAGCCGACATCATCGTTCCGGTCGGATTGGCAGGTGACGCGACCACCACGCCATTGAGCGGGCGCACACGGTGCTCGGCAAGCAGTGCCTCCCCGGTCAAGGACCATCGCGTCGTGGCACTGGTCTCGATCAAAACCGGCTCACAGCCGAGAGCCGCGAGGATGTGGCGATAGGGGGGATAACCCGGCACCGCGACGGCAACGCGATCTCCGGCCTCGAAAGCGGCGAGAAACGCAAGCACGAAGCCGGCCGAGGACCCGGTGGTGACGACGATGCGGTCCGGGTCGATTTCGATGCCATTGCCGTCCGCACCATGCCGTTCGGAATAAGCATGCGCGATACGCCGGCGCAGCGAAGCGATGCCGAGCGCCTCGGTGTAGCCGTGCGGGCCTTTCCCAAGCACCGCCCGCACCGCCGCCACGGCGGTCGCCGGCGCGCCGACTGCCGGCTGGCCGACCTCCATATGGACGATCCGCCGACCCCGGGACTCAAGGCGCGCCGCGGCCGCGACGACGTCCATCACCATAAACGGCGGTACGTTGCTACGGGTGGACGGTCGCAGCAGGGTTTTTGCCCTTTCCAGCATCAATTTGCCCTTAAATCCCGTTCTGTGCCGCAACCTATCGGCTTTCGCGCCATCGCCCCGCTGATGCCGTATTCAGTGGCTTTCCTGGCGCTTGGGCTGGTGGTCTGCAAGATGCCGCTGCAACACGCCGCCCAACGTGTTGACCCTAGCGCGTCCGATCCATAATTTGCGCCCGAACCGAGGCACCGGTATTTCGTCCCACATGATTGTTGCTCGATCTCCTAGCAAGGTGCGGCCGGTGAGGCCAGCGTCGCGCGCCATCGCAGTTGTCGTCGCCACCGCGGTCGCGTTGGCGAGCCTCCCGGCGCGGGCGCAAACAGGGTCGAATGCCGGCATCCCGATGATTCGCGACGCCGAGATTGAACAGCTGTTGCGCGATTACACGGCCCCAATCTTGAAGGTCGCCGGTCTCGACAACCAAAATGTCAAGGTTGTCATCATCAACAATAGTTCCTTCAACGCCTTCGTCATGGACGCGCACCGTATCTTCGTAAACACCGGCGCGCTGATGCAGGCGACGGTGCCCAATCAGTTGATCGGCGTCTTTGCGCATGAGACCGGCCATATCGTCGGCGGCCACCTTTCGAAGATGCGCCAAGAGCTCGCCAATGCGCAGACCGCCATGATCGTAGGCATGTTGCTCGGCGTCGGGGCGATGGTGGCCGGCGGCCGTTCCGGCAATAGCAGCATGGGCAATGTCGGCGGGGCCGTCTTTACCGCGCCACAGGCTTTGGCGATGAATTCGGTCTTGTCCTATCAGCGCGCCCAGGAAGAATCCGCCGACCGTGCCGGCGTCCGTTTTCTGACCCTGACCGGTCAATCGGCGAAAGGCATGTACGATACATTCAAGCGTTTCGCCGACGAGTCGTTGTTCTCGGCATATGGCGCCAATCCTTACGCCCAGAACCATCCCATGCCGCAGGAGCGCATGGCCGCACTGGCGGAACTGGTGAAAACCCCGTACTGGGGCAGGAAGGACCCGCAGCAACTGCAATTCCGCCACGACATGATGCGGGCCAAGCTGTACGGTTTTATCGAACGTCCGGACGTGGTGTTGCGACACTATCCGTTGAGCGACACCAGCCTGCCCGCCCGTTATGCGCGGGCCATTTCGGCCTACCGGTTCGCCGACATGCACAGCGCCATTGAGCAAATCGACAGCTTGATCCAGGCAATGCCCAACAATCCCTACTTCTATGAGCTCAAAGGCCAGGCGCTGCTCGAGGGCACTCATCCGGCCGAAGCGATCGCACCGTTGCGCCGCGCCGTTGAGCTTGCGCCCAATCCGGCTCTCATTCAGATCTTGCTGGCGCAGGCACTTGTGGCTACCAACGACACCAAGCAGGCCGATGACGCGATCCCGCTCCTTCGCACTGCGCTGCTTAAAGAGCCTGAATCGGGCGATGCCTATACGACGTTGGCTATGGCTTACGGCCGCAAGAAGGACCTCGCCGATGCCGACCTCGCCTCGGCTCAGGCGGCGTTTGCCCGCGGCGACGACAAAACGGCGCGCGAACTCGCTGAGCGCGCCAAGCAGCGGTTTCCGATCGGCTCCCCCGGCTGGGTACGCGCCGACGATATCGTCGCCTTCAACAAGAACCAGCGCGACAATCCCCTTTTCAAGTGAGATCAGCAGGACCGTCCCAATGCAAAATTCGCCCTCAGTGATCCGCCATCCATTGCGGTCAGCCGTATTGGCCGCCGCGGCCATGATGCTGCTACCGGCGCTCGCCTCGGCACAGACCGCCTCGACACCGGCCGCGGCCGCTCCAAGCCCGGCGGTGGAAACGGCTGCGCCAGAGAAGTTTTCGAACGATCAGCGCCACGCCATCGAAAACATTATCAAGGACTATCTGGTCCAGCACCCCGAGGTGTTGCAGGAGGCGATGGATGCGCTGGACAAGCATCAGAAGGACGCCGACGCCGACAAGGCCCGCGTGAGCATCAAGGAGAACAACGCCACGCTCTTCAATTCGCCGCATCAGGTCGTGCTCGGCAATCCGCAGGGCAACGTCACGATGGTCGAATTCTTCGATTACAATTGCGGCTTCTGCAAGCGCGCGCTACCTGACATGGTCGACTTGCTTAAGAACAATCCCAATCTCAAGTTTGTCCTTAAGGAATTTCCAGTTCTGGGCCAGGGCTCGGTCGAGGCGGCCCATGTCGCGGTCGCCGTACGCATGCAGGATAGTACCGGCAAAAAATACATCGAGTTCCACCAGAAGCTCCTCGGCGGCCGCGGCCCTGCCGATAAGGCGCATGCGCTCGCGGCGGCCAAGGAGGTCGGCTTCGACATGGCGCGCATCGAAAAGGACATGGACAGCGACGAGGTGAAGACGACGATCGCGGAGGACATGAAGCTTGCCGACGCGCTCGGGGTCAGCGGCACGCCGACCTATGTGGTCGGCGATGAGCTCGTCGTCGGCGCTGTCGGATTGGACGACTTGAAGGCGAAGCTCGCTGCCAAGAGCAAGTAGTCGGACGTCGTCATTGGCCGCGGGGTTCCACGGTTAAGGCCCGGCGCCGTTTACCGGTTAGCGCTCGCCGCTGCCGCCCTTTCCGGACACTTCCGGCTTCCCCTTTGCGGGGGTCTTCCCTATAAACGGACCCGATGCGGGCATTCGTCCGCGCCAATCCTTGCCGGGATCAGCCCTTTCAAATGTCGAAGACCGTTTACGTCCTCAATGGACCCAATCTCGATTTGCTCGGCACGCGGGAGCCGCAAATCTACGGCCGTGCCACGCTGGCCGACGTTGAGAAGCTTTGCCAGGCGACAGCGCAGGCTTACGGGCTCGCGGTGG
This sequence comes from Xanthobacteraceae bacterium, assembly GCA_049519075.1. Classification (GTDB taxonomy): domain Bacteria; phylum Pseudomonadota; class Alphaproteobacteria; order Rhizobiales; family Xanthobacteraceae; genus BOG-931. The sequence continues at coordinate 65,926 of JBEKRD010000004.1, forward strand.
TCTTTCGGCAATCCAATCACGAAGGCGACATCATCGATTGGATCCACGAGGCGCGCGCCGGCAAGACTTTGGGTCTGGTCATTAATCCGGCCGGCTTTACCACCACGTCGGTTGCCATCCTCGATGCGCTGCTCACGCTCGAGGCGCCCATCGTCGAGGTCCATATCACCAACATTCATGCGCGCGAGGAATTTCGCCGGCACTCTTACGTATCGAAGGTCGCTCGCGCCGTGATCTGCGGATTCGGCACCGAAGGCTACGCGCTCGCCATCACCGGTCTCGCCGCCGTCACCGGCGCCAAGGAGTGATCGTGGCGCGCAAGCCCGGCAACCCGTCGTCCGCGAAGTCGCCAGCCGTGGATCACGATGTGATCCGAGAACTGGCGCAGTTGCTCGATGAAACCGGCCTCACCGAAATCGAGTACGAACGCGACGGCGTATCGATCCGCGTCGCCCGGCAGGGCTATGCGCCCGCCGGCCGAGCGCGCGCGGCGGACCTCCCCGTTGCCACACCCACGGCGACGGCCTCGACCACGGCGCGTGCCGATCCGGCGCAGCACCCGGGCGCGGTCGCCTCGCCGATGGTCGGAACCGCCTATCTGGGCCCGGCCCCCGGCGCTCGACCGTTCGTCGAAATCGGCAGCCGCGTTAAGGCCGGCGAAACGCTCATCATCATCGAGGCGATGAAGACGATGAATCAGATTCCGGCACCTCGCTCCGGCACGGTCATTCAGATTCTCATCGAAGACGGTCAGCCGGTCGAATATGGCGAACCGCTGATGATTATTGAGTGATGTGCAAGTGGCGAGTAGGGGTCATGTTGCGAACGCTCTGTGATCTCAATGCGTCATTTGCCGCTCATGGTCTTGAGCGCACCGATGTTTGACAAAATCCTCATCGCCAATCGGGGCGAGATCGCGCTACGCGTGCTGCGGGCTTGCAAAGAGCTTGGCGTCGCCACCGTCGCCGTGCATTCGACGGCCGATGAAGACGCCATGCACGTCCGCTTGGCCGATGAAAGCGTCTGCATCGGGCCGCCCGCCGCCAAGGATAGCTATCTCAATGTTCCCGCGCTGCTTGCCGCCTGCGAGATCACCGGCGCCGACGCCGTGCATCCCGGCTATGGCTTCCTTTCGGAGAACGCGCGCTTCGCCGAGATCTTGGCCGACCATAATCTGCACTTCATCGGACCGCGCCCCGAGCACATCCGCCTGATGGGCGACAAGATCGCCGCCAAGCACGCCGCCAAGGCGCTTGGCATTCCGGTGGTGCCCGGTTCCGACGGCGGCATTGGCTCCGATGCGCAAGCCCACAGCCTTGCCGGCGATGTCGGCTATCCGCTGATGCTCAAGGCGGCGGCCGGGGGCGGTGGCCGCGGCATGCGCGTGGTGCGCGCGGAAAGCGAACTCGCCCCGGCGCTAATGTCGGCGCGCGCCGAAGCAAAGTCAGCGTTCGGCGACGACACGCTCTATCTCGAAAAATATTTGCAGCGTCCCCGCCACATTGAAATCCAGGTACTTGGCGACGGCAAGGGCCGCGCCATCCACCTCGGCGAGCGCGATTGCTCGCTCCAGCGCCGGCACCAGAAGGTGTGGGAAGAAGGTCCGTCCCCTGCCCTTAACACGGCCGCACGCGACGAGATTGGCGAGACCGTCGCCAAAGCGATGCGCGAGATCAAATATCTCGGCGTCGGCACGGTCGAGTTTCTCTACGAGGAGGGACGGTTCTATTTCATCGAAATGAATACGCGCATTCAGGTCGAGCATCCCGTCACCGAGATGATCACCGACATCGACCTTGTCTTGGAGCAAATCCGCGTCGCCGCAGGCGGCGAACTCGAGCTCACGCAGAGCAACATCAAATTCCACGGACACGCTATCGAGTGCCGCATCAATGCTGAGAACCCGGTATCGTTTCGGCCGTCGCCGGGCAAGATCGTACATTATCATCCACCCGGCGGACTGGGCGTGCGGGTGGATTCGGCCGTCTATCACGGCTACACGATTCCGCCGTACTACGATTCCCTGGTCGGTAAACTTATCGTCCACGGCAAGACGCGCAGCGAGTGCCTGATGCGGTTGAAACGCGCGCTCGACGAATTCGTTGTCGACGGTATCGAGACCACGCTGCCTTTGTTCCGCGCATTGGCGCGGGAAAAAGACATCATCGACGGCCAGTATCACATCCACTGGCTCGAAGAATTTCTCGCCCGTGGCGCGCTGACGCAATAACGCTCACGCCGGCGATCCGGCCGTCGTCGCTCGCAGCGCGGCGGCAAGCAACCGCCCGACCAGCGCCGGCTCATAGGGTTTTGGCACGACCATCGAGCCCGGCACGCGCGCGTCTTGCGTCAGCATTGTGGCCCGGCCGGACGTATAAACGACGGGTAGCCGCGGCCACATTTCACGGGCGCGAACAGCCAGCGCGGCGCCGTCCATGCCGCCCGCCAAATTGATGTCGGTGAACAAGACATCCACTGGGAGCGAGGCCAGATGCTGCAGTGCATCGGCCGCGTTCGTTACGGTCTGCACCGCGAACCCTTGCTCCGACAGCGATTCGGCCACCCATTTGCTGATGAGGAGTTCGTCCTCGACAACAAGGACGTGGATCGCTTCGGACTTTGTTATCTTTTGTATATTTTGTTCCATGATCTCGGTCCGAATTCGCTTGCGCTGGCATGAATGGGTAACGCCACCTGCCGGCAAAGCGTTCAAGCTCTCCGAAAATGTTAGTAAATTATGCTGTGCGGTCCGTTAACGACAAAGCTTGCGTGCAGCGCGGCCCACGCGGCAATTCCACATTATCTTCAAGCATGATCTCGTCCAAATCGCGGAGCGGGATTTCGACCCACATGTTTGCCGAAAAAGCCCCCCGAACGAAGATCGGAACATAGGTCGTGTCCGGGCTTTAGTTCATTCGCGCAGGCGCTACACTCGCGTTAGCATATGCGACGCCTCTTGAACCACGAGGCGCGATCCGGTTAGACGAAGCGCATGGCGAGCCGCGAATCCGCACTGATCGACATCACGCCGGAAGTGCTGCTCAAAGCATACTCTTGCGGTATTTTTCCGATGGCGGAAAGCGCCGAAGATCCGGCGCTCTACTGGATCGAGCCGGAGCGGCGGGGCATCATCCCGCTTGATCGCTTTCACGTCCCCAATCGTTTGGCGCGTACCGTGCGGTCCGATCGATTCAGCGTGGTTGCCGATCGGGATTTCGACGCGATCATCGACGGCTGCGCGGAGCCGTCGCCGGGGCGGACGCGAACCTGGATCAATGTCCGCATCCGCAATCTCTACCGCAAACTTTACGATCGCGGCGACTGTCATACCGTCGAAGTCTATGACGGCGAGGACTTGGTCGGCGGCCTCTATGGCGTCAGCCTGGGTCGCACCTTCTTCGGCGAAAGCATGTTCCATCGCCAACGCGACGCCTCAAAAGTAGCGCTCGTGCATCTGGTGGCGCGGCTGAAAGCCGGACGCTATCGTCTGCTCGACACGCAATTCGTCACCGAGCATTTGCGCATTTTCGGCGCGATCGAGGTGGCACGGCCGGTCTACCACAAAATGCTCGACGCGGCCCTTGTCGGCGACGCGAATTTTGCCGCGATGCCGGTCGGTCGTCCGGTCTCGGGTGGCGTTGCGCTGGCGCAGCTCGCTGAAAAATGATCAGCGTCAGTCGTCGGTAACCGGTGCCGGCGCCTGCGGCGCGACGCGTTGCCGGGGCGGCGCGGCTTGGCGCGGGCGCGCGGAACCTGGCGGTGCCGCGACCGCCGTCGGTGCCGGCGGCGGCGTCGATTGTGCGACGGGACCAGACAGCGGCGACCCGCAATCGGTCAGCCAAACGTCGTAAATCGGATGCTCGACGGCGTGCAGGCCCGGGCTCGACGCGAACATCCAGCCGGTGAAGATACGCCTGATTTCACCTTGCAGCGTGACCTCGTCGACCTCGACAAATGCGTCGGTGTTGGTCGCCTCCGTGGGCGGGCGCGTATAACAGGCGCGCGCAGTCACCTGCAGCGCGCCGAACTGAACGGTCTCTCCGATCGCCGCATCGAACGAGATGATGCGACCGGTAATCTTATCGAGGCCAGAAAACACCGCCCGGCCGTTTTCGATCTTTTGCGTTGGAGTTTCGGTGACGACGGTATCGTCCGGCTGCGGCGATGTGTCGGCGGGTTGCGGCGGCGGTGGATTGGCCGGCCCTGGCGCAGCGCGCACGGCCGGAGAGGGCACCGCCGGCACAGCCGCATTGCCTTGATTGACCGGCGCGGGCGCCAGCGATGCTCCGGGCGGCGGCGCCAACGGCCGCGCCTGGATGCCAGAGGGCGAACGCGGCGCCGGATTTTGCGGAGCGGGGTATGGCTGCTCCGGCGGGTACTGCTGCGGCGGCCGATATTGCCCTGGATACTGCACCGGCGGCGGCTGCGCCGGAAACGAGCCGTTGGGAACGTCGGCCGGCGGTCGCGGCGGCGCGTCGTTGAAAATAGTACCGAATTGAGCCGCCGCAGGCACAGCGGCCAGCGTGCCGCCGATCACGATCAAGAGTGCGGCGATGCGAAACATGAAGTCCGTGCGTGGCCCGTTGCCGGCGGCGTTGCGCCCTGCCCCGTTAACATGCCGAATAAGGCGAAACCAGGGATCAGGATACCACGAATCCGAAAACAGGGCCGACCTGATGTCCGATCACTGATTTCCTGGCACCCAGGCCTTATAATCACCCGTGGCCTTGGGACGGCGGCCCAGAGCGAGCGTTGATCCGCTCGGCCGCTGCGCACCTGGAGTGCCGGTCAGATTAGGCCGGTGCGGCTTCTCCCAAGGGTAGGATTTCACCACTTCCTGCGTCGGCGGCACGTCTACGGTATGATGCAGCCAGCCATGCCAGCTCGGCGGCACAAGGGACGCCTCTGCGACACCGCTGTAAATCACCCAGCGTCGTTCGAAACCGAGCGTCGAATCGATTTTGCCGCCCTTGGTTCGGTAATAGCGGCTGCCGAATTCATCCTCACCGACGAATTCGCCATACAGCCACGTCCACAATTGCGTCCCGAAGGTCTGGCCGTTCCACCAAGTGAACACCCGCAGCAGAAAAGTTTTCATTGCTGGCTGCCTGTCTGACGACGATAGATTGTGGCCTTGATGCCACCGCGCGCCGGCAGTGTCCAGTCTATAGCCTGGCGAACGGTATCAGCTTAAGCCTTCGCGGAAACCGATGAAACTGACCGCCATCTCGAGCGTTTCCCGTTATATTTTGTGTCATGTGGCAAGATCTTTCGCAAAATCTTCGAGCGAAGTTGAGTGAATTAGGCAGCGCATTGTCCTTTGCGCCGGCTTGGGCGGTGTCTTTCGTCCTCCTGGTCAGCGCATTCATCATCGCGTGGCTCATTCATGCGGCGGTCCTTGCAGCTATGCGCCGGCTCCTGCACGGCCGGCGTCCCTATCTGCAGACCATTCTCGACGCCACCAAGAATCCGACCCGTTTGGGGCTGTTGCTCCTTGCGCTCGCCATCACGCTGCCGACCGCCCCGCTCGGCCCCGACACTGAAGGCGCGCTCGGCCGCTCGCTGGCATTGGCAACCATTTGCTTGCTCGGATGGATCGCACTCACGGTGCTTCACATCGCCGCCAACCTCTATTTGAGCAGGTTCCGCATCGACGTCGAGGACAATCTGTTGGCGCGCAAGCACATCACCCAGGTGCGCGTGCTGCTACGCGTGCTCGATACCGTGATCATCATGGTAACGATCGGTTTTGCCTTGATGACGTTCGAAGCCGTGCGTCAGTACGGTGTGAGTCTGTTTGCCTCCGCGGGAGTGGCAGGCGTCGTATTCGGTCTTGCGGCGCAGCCTGTGCTCAGCAACCTCATCGCCGGCGTTCAGCTCGCGGTGACGCAACCAATCCGTCTCGAAGACGCCGTCACGGTGCAGAATGAGTATGGCTGGATCGAGGAAATCACCGCGACCTATGTGGTGATCCGGCTGTGGGATCTGCGGCGGCTGATCGTGCCGCTCAATTATTTCATTCAGCAGCCGTTCTACAATTGGACGCGACAAGCTGCGGCCAATATGGGCTCGGTGCTGCTCTATCTCGACTACGCCGCTCCGATCGATCGCATCCGCCAGAAAGCCGTGGAGCTCGTTGCGCAATCGAAGGAGTGGACCGGCAAAGTCATCAACGTTCAGGTCACCAATACGACCGCGCAAGCGATCGAGGTTCGCGTTCTCTTGAGCGCTGATTCCGCGGCGAACACCTCCAACCTTTGCGCCGAGGTGCGTGAAAAGCTCATCGGCTTTCTGCAGCGCGAGCACCCGGAAGCGCTGCCGCGCAGGCGAACCGAATTTATGGAGACGCCGGCGCGGTCGAGCAGCGAGCCCGCTGCGGCGTCCCCGCGGCTCCCCGGTGATCGCGGCCAATCGCAGCCAAGTTAATCGACCGACCACCAGTGTTCGGGCGCGAAATGTCCCGCAGCTTGCTCGATCACGTTGCCGAGCGCGAATAATGTCTCTTCCTCGAAGGGCCGTCCGATGAGTTGCAGACCGAGCGGCAGACCTTGCGTATCGAGCCCGCCGGGAACGGCAATGCCGGGCAGTCCTGCCATGTTCACGGTCACCGTGAACACGTCGTTGAGATACATCTCGATCGGATCCGAGCTGGCCTTTTCGCCGATCCCGAAGGCGGCCGACGGCGTTGCCGGCGTCAGGATGGCGTGAATGCCCTCGGCAAAGCAGCGTTCGAAATCGCGCTTGATGAGCGTGCGCACCTTCTGGGCCTGCAAGTAGTAGGCATCGTAATAACCAGCCGAGAGCACGTAGGTGCCAATCATGATGCGCCGGCGCACTTCCTTGCCGAAACCCTCCCGGCGGGTGTGCTCATACATGTCGATAATATCGCGGCCCGGCACGCGCAGGCCGTAGCGAACGCCGTCATAGCGGGCGAGATTGGACGACGCTTCGGCCGGCGCGACGATGTAATAGGCCGGCAGCGCGTATTTGGTCATGGGCAGCGAAATGTCGACGAGCTCGGCGCCGGCATCCTTGAGCCATTGCGCGCCCTGCTGCCACAGCGTCTCGATTTCCGTCGCCATGCCAGGCATCCGATATTCTTTCGGAACACCAATGCGCATGCCTTTGACCGAGGCGCCGATCGCATTTTCGTAATCCGGCACCGCACGGTCGGCACAGGTCGTGTCCTTCGGGTCGTGCCCAGCCATCGAACGCAACAGGATGGCACAGTCGCGCACCGTCCGCGCGAACGGCCCGGCCTGATCGAGCGAAGACGCAAAGGCCACGATCCCCCAGCGCGAGCAGCGGCCGTAGGTCGGCTTTAGTCCCACGATGCCGCAGAACGCCGCCGGCTGGCGGATCGAGCCGCCGGTATCGGTCCCGGTGGCGCCGACGCAGAGACCCGCCGATACGGCAGCCGCCGAACCGCCCGAAGAGCCGCCGGGAACAAGCCTTGTGTCCGCCCCGCGTCGGCGCCATGGCGACACGACGGGGCCGAAATAGGATGTTTCGTTCGACGAGCCCATGGCGAACTCGTCGTTGTTGGACTTGCCGAGCAGCACCGCGCCGTCACGCCAGAGGTTGGCCGTAACGGTGGATTCGTATGGGGGAATGAAATTTTCGAGGATATGCGAGCCGGCCGTCGTGCGTACGTCGTTGGTGCAGAACAAATCCTTGATGCCGAGCGGCAGTCCTTCGAGCGGGCCAGCGTCGCCTTTGGCCAGACGCGCATCCGACGCGCCCGCCATGTCGCGGGCGCGTTCCGGCGTTTCCAGCACGAAGGCGTTCAGCGCCCGCGCCTGCTCCATGGCCGTGAGGTGCGCATCGGTCAGTTCGACTGCGGAAAATTTCTTGCCGCGCAGGCCGTCGCGCGCCTGCGCCAGCGTGAGCGAGGTGAGATCGGTCATTCGGCAGCGGGATCGGCGGTGGGATCGTCGCAGGAAAATTGATTTTGGGCCGCCGATTTGGGCCTGGTTTGATTCGCGGCGGTCACGGCGGGCGCCTCCGGCGTCGGCTTATCCCAATCGTCCTGCCCCGGCAGCGTCTGGACCGGAAATTCCCCAAACAACGCGTCAACCGCCTCCGGATCGTCGGGCGTCAGCAACCCCTGGCTTTCAAGATAAGCGAGCCAAATAGCGTCCTGTTCGCAGGCGAGGCACATTTTATTCGACCACCTTCGGCACCAGGAAAAAGTGATGCTCGTGGGCGGGCGCATTGGCAATGACGGCGTCCGCGATGCCACCCTCAGTCACTTGATCCTCGCGCATCTTCATCGCCATGGGTGCGACGGACGTCATCGGCTCGACACCCTCGACATTGACCTCCGCGAGCCGCTCGACAAAGGCCAAGATCGCATTGAGCTCGCCTTTGAGGCTCTCCACCTCATCTTGGGCGACCGCGATTCGCGCCAGATGCGCAACGCGGCGGACGGTATCGTCGTCAACGGACATGGGCGGCCTCAGGTGCTCCGGGAACCAAGTGCGACCAAGCACGGCAATATCCCGCCTATAGCAGAGCCGCCATTTCGAGCCAACAGCCAGCTGTGCAGCAGCATCCGGCTCTCATTGTACGATGCGTGTCATGCGCGTAACTTGCGGTGCAATGTCCTCTTTGCGACCAGTTCATGTCATTGGCGGCGGCCTCGCGGGCTCCGAGGCCGCGTGGCAATTGGCGCGCCGTGGCGTGCCGGCGGTGCTGCATGAAATGCGGCCGCTGCACACAACCGCTGCGCATAAAACCGGGCAATTCGCCGAGTTGGTGTGTTCGAATTCGTTCCGCTCCGATGATGCGGAGACGAGCGCGATCGGCCTTCTGCATGCCGAAATGCGAAGGCTCGATTCGCTGGTGATGCATACCGCCGACCATCACAAGCTGCCAGCGGGCGGCGCGCTTGCCGTCGATCGCGACGGCTTTGCCGCGGCGATCACCGCGGCGCTGGAAGCCGAGCCGCTGATTGCAATCGATCGCGCGGAGGTTACCGCGCCGCCGGCGGAATGGGACAGCGTCATCATCGCCACTGGACCACTCACCTCACCGACATTCGCCGAAGCGCTGCGCGCGCTCACCGGCGAAGATGCACTGTCGTTTTTCGATGCCATCGCGCCGATCGTTCATCGCGACTCGATCGACTTGGGCGTCGCCTGGTTCCAGTCGCGCTACGACAAGATCGGACCGGCAGGTTCGCGCGCCGATTACATCAATTGCCCGCTGACGCGCGGAGAATACGACAGTTTCGTCGAGGCGCTCCTCGCCGGCGAGAAAATTGCGTTCCGCAACTTCGAGGCAACGCCCTATTTCGATGGCTGCCTGCCGATCGAGGTAATGGCCGAACGCGGCCACGAGACGCCGCGGCATGGGCCGATGAAGCCGTTCGGCCTTACCGATCCGCGTCAGCCCGAGACCAAGCCCTATGCAGTGGTGCAACTGCGCCAGGACAACAAGCTCGGCAGCCTGTTCAACATGGTGGGGTTCCAGACCAAGCTGAAGCACGCCGAGCAGGTCCGTATCTTCCGCACGATTCCCGGCCTCGCCAATGCCGAGTTCGCCCGGCTCGGCGGACTGCATCGCAATACCTTCCTCAATTCGCCGAAGCTTTTGGATGCGACCCTGCGACTCAAAACCACGCCGCGGCTGCGCTTTGCCGGACAGATCACGGGCTGCGAGGGTTACGTCGAGTCGGCTTCGATCGGTCTTCTGGCCGGCCGTTTCGCGGCCGCGGAACGCCTCGGCGAGCAGCCGCTTTTGCCGCCGTCCACCACCGCGCATGGCGCGTTGATCGGTCACATCACCGGTGGTCATATTGCGACGATCGACGCAGGACCAAGCTCGTATCAGCCGATGAACGTCAATTTTGGCCTGTTCCCACCGCTCTCGCGCCCGCCGATCACCGACGGAGACGGTAAACGCCTACGCGGCCCCGCCAAGGCGGTCGCCAAGAAACACGCGCTTTGCGCACGCGCGCTCAATGACCTTGAAGCCTGGCGCAACGGTCCCCTGCCCGCGGCAGCGGAATAACGGCCTCTGTGCTAAAAGCCCGCCCATGAACGACGCATTAAGCGAACTCGGCGGACGTTGGCACTCCGGCGTCGTGCTCAAGCGTGACGTGTTTTCGACGATCGAGCGCGGCCGTTTTTCTGACGGCGACGGCGAGGTCGATGCCGTGCTGCGGCGTCTCGACGAGGTGCCATGGTGGAGCCGGCCGCTAGCCTATGAGCTGTTTCGGCGCGAGCGCCGAGCGCTTGCGATCGCCCGGCCCCTTGGCGTGGCGCCGCCTTTGTTGTTCGCCGGAAGAGGCTTCCTGGTGCGGGGCTGGATCGACGGTGTGCCGCTTCATATCGCAAAGCCCTTCGGCGACAGCACCTATTTCCAATCGGCCAAGAAAGCCTTGCGGGCGCTGCATCGCGCGGGCATCGCGCATAACGATCTCGCCAAAGAACAGAACTGGCTCTACGCCGACAGCCGCGCTTTTCTCACCGATTTCCAGCTCGCCGCTTGCTTTCGCCGCAGGAGCCTTTTGTTCCGGCTCGCCCGCTACGAGGACCTGCGCCACCTCCTCAAGCACAAGCGCCGCTATGCGCCTGACGCGCTCACCGCCGCCGAACGCCGCGTGCTCGGGCGCAAAACGTTCATCACGCGCGTATGGATGGCCACTGGAAAAAAGCTCTATTATGCCATTACGCGTGGTTTGAATTTTACCGACCGCGAAGGCCGGGGCCTGCGCTTTGTACGCGATGCGCCGGCGATCGCGGCGCGGTTGCGCGCGCATCCGCAAGTGCGCGACGTCGCCATCGTACCCTATCCCGACCGCCGCGCCGGCACCGGGCTCTATGCCTTCGTCGAAAGCAGCGCGAGCGACGGTGAGCTTTCCGATTTTCTCAACGCGACGCGGCCCGAGCATCTGCAAGTCGTCGACGCGCTACCGCGCAATGCCCAAGGCGAAGTGCGCAGCGAAATTCTCGAACTCGTCGCTATGAATCAGCTCGACTTGATCGCGCCGCTGATCAAGACCGACGCGGAGCGCGACATCGTCGGTCGCATAGTCTCCGCGCGGCGCAATCTGCTCGACCGGTTTGCGTTCTGATTCGCAAACCGCCACATCGTGCTGTGCAAGCGAAACGGTCACTGCTCAACCGTAACGCCGGCGCGTTTGACCACATCGGCCCATTTGGCAATCTCGGCTTTGACGAATGGATTGATGTCGGCAAGCGGCATATTCATCGGTACGCCTGAATCCGCGACGATCCGCTCCTTCACCGCCGGATCGGCGAGAGCTTTTTGCACCTGCGCGTACAGCTTTTCGACGATCGGCTTCGGTGTGGCTTTCGGCGCCCACAGTCCGAACCACACGTAATATTGGTAACCCGGCACGCCGGATTCAGCCACCGTAGGAACATCGGGCAACAGCGGCGAGCGTTCCGTGCCGGTGACCGCAAGTGCGCGCACGCTACCGCCTTTAATCTGGCCCAGCGCGCTCGCCAAGTTGTCGAAAAATACCGGCGTTTGACCCGACATAACGTCGGTATAAGCCGGAGCGGCGCCGCGATAGGGCACGTGCGTCATCTTTATTCCCGCCATGAGCATGAACAATTCCGTCGACAGATGTTGCCCGGTGCCATTGCCGCCCGATGCGAAATTGATCTCGCCTGGCTTTGCTTTCGCCAGCGCGACAAGTTCCTTGATCGAATGTGCCGGAAAACTATTGCTCACCACGATGGCAAACGGAAACTCAGCCAACATACCGACCGGGGTGAAATCACGGATCGGATCGTAGGCCAGATTTGCAAACAGACTTGGATTTACCGCCATGTTGGCGATCAGGCCCGCCAGCAATGTGTAACCGTCCGGCGCTGCATTCGCCGCCGCCGCCGTGCCGACCACCGTGCCGGCGCCGGTCCGATTCTCCACGACGAAAGGCTGGCCGAGTTGCTTCGACAGCTGCTGGGCGATGATGCGGGAGATGATATCGGTACCCCCGCCCGGCGGTTGCGGCACGACGATGGTGACCGGTCGGGTCGGGTAGTCCTCCGCCGCAGCGGGACTGGCGACCAGACCGAGTGCGACGATACCCGCCGCGATTCCCAATGCACGACATCGATTAAACATGAGCGCCCTGCCCCTTTTGCGTCGGTTTGTGCCGATCTGTGGCCATTGCTGATATTCTACTAGAATGATTCCGAAAAGCGGCTCCGATGTCGCGGTAAGCGCCATGTGACTAGTTCGCGTCTCGCCCGCAGCTAACCCGCAATCCGGGCCGGGTCCCGCGCGGCGCGCCAGATCAGCCACTGCCGTCGCCATGGCGAGAGTTCGACAGGGGCGAAAGCGTCGCCGCGCTCCAAACGGCGCAACGACGGATGAACCAGCGCCACCGGAAGAAAGGCCGGCAAAGCCTGCGGCGCCAGCATCAGCAGTCGTGCATGCGCCGCGGCAAGATGGTGGCGTGCGAGATTCCGCAATTCCGCGAGCGCGGCATCGAGCCCGGCGGACGACCGACCCGCGAAGATATCATGCTCGTGCGCGCCATGACGCGCCAAAACTTCGGCCGGCAGATAAAGCTGCCGCCGCGCACTGTGCAGCGGAAACGCGCGCAGCAACCCGGCGATGCCGTAGGCGATGCCGGCGGGTTCCGCGACGTCGGCAGCATCGACACCAAGGATTTGCGCCGCAAGCGCCATCAACGCCGAAGATGTTCGTGCCGCGTACGCATCGAGATCGGCGATGCTCGCCATCGGCTCGTCGTAGAGATCGAAGCGCCGCGCCTCGATGAGGTCGCTCAGCGTCGCCGCCGCAAGGCCATGCCGCTCGATCGTCGTGAGCAGCGCCGCCGCCACCGGATTGGCGGCCGCTTCCTCCCCGCGCTCGCCATCGAGCACATCGCGCCACCATTGCAGGCGGATCTCGCCCGGCAGCGCCTCACGCGCCGCCTCGCGGACGCGAGCGATTTCAACATTGAACGCATAGAGCGCGGCGAGTGCGTCACGACGCTCCGCCGACGCGAATAGCGACGCAAGAAAGCGATCGCGATCGGCCTGCCGGACCAGCTCTGCACAATAGGCAAACGCATCCTGCATGATGCGAGCTTATCTCATTCGATGGCGATGAGCCCGGCACCGACGCGGCGATTTTCCATCAGCATTACGTTATAGGTGCGCACGGCCGCGCCGGTGGTCATGGTATCGACCGCAATGTGGGCCTCGCGAAACCGTGTCCGCCAAGCCTGCGGCATCATCCAGGGCGCCTCGCCGGTGCCGAAAATGAAGTAATCCAGTGTATTGGGGCGGGCGAATACCCGCTCCAGCACCGCCTCGGTCAGCTCAGCCGCCGTCGCCACCGGCCAGGCCCAAATGCCGTCCGGAAGACACAATAACGAACCGCGATGCGACATGTTAGCAAAGCGAAAGCCGCCGGCGCCATGCGCGTCGATCAGCGCCGGACGCGGCAGATGGGGCGCATCGCTCACTAGCGCCGCGCTCTCGCCCGCTGCGACGGCGTAGACGGCTTGGCAGGCTTGGCCGGAACCGGCGTGGCGCTGGGTACGACGGGGGGCGCCTCGGGCTCTTCGGTCCCGCCGTGACGCGTCCTGCCGACACCCAGATAGATCAGGATCGGCGACGCGATGAACACCGACGTATAGGTGCCGACCAGCACAACGCCGAACATCATGGTCGCGGTGAAACTGTGGATCGCCTGCCCGCCGAACAGCAGCAAAGCCAGAAGCGACATCGCCACCGTCACGTGGGTGACGATCGAGCGCGATAGCGTCGCATTGACGGAAGCGTTGAGCAGGTCCGGCATCGGCATGCGCTTATAGCGGCGCAACATCTCGCGGATGCGGTCGTAGATCACCACCGTATCGTTGAGCGAATAGCCGAGAATTGTGAGGAGCGCCGCGATGCTGGTCAGATCGAAATCGATATGGGTGAGCGACATGAAACCGACGGTGAGCACCAGATCGTGCACGTTGGCGATCATGGCGCCGAGCGCGAACTGCCATTCGAATCGGAACCACAAATAGATCAGGATCGCCACGATCGCGAGGACGAGGCCGATGGTGCCGTAAGCGAGAAGCTCCGTCGACACGCTCGGGCCCACCACTTCGACCCGGCGGTAATCCACGCCATCGCCCAAAGCGTCGCGAACCTTTTGCACCGCCGCCTGCTGCGCCACGTCGCCGCCCGGCTGCTCCGAAATGCGGATCAGCACGTCGTCAGGCGCACCGAATTGCTGCAGCTGGAAATCGCCCAGATGAAGCGATTCGATGGTCGAGCGCATTTTGCTGAGATCGGCCGGACCTGCCTTGGTTTGCACCTCCATCAGCGTACCGCCGATGAAATCGATGCCGAAATTCAACCCGTGGAAGAAGAACAACGCAATCGCCGCAATCGACAGCATCGCAGAAATCGGAAAGCTGATGCGCCGAAAGCGCATGAAGTCGAATTTTGTGTCGTCGGGAACGATGCGAAGCAGGCGCACGAGATTTCTTTCAAATCAGGTCTGTCGGGACGAACATGATCTTGCCCGACAGCCGGTTTCCAATCCGCCGATCATGCTAGATCGGCACGACACGGGGCCGCCACAGGCGGACCCAATAGGCCACGATCAGCCTGGTTAGCGTGAATGCGGTGAACAACGTGGTGATGATGCCGACGCCGAGCGTCACGGCGAAACCGCGCACCGGTCCGGTGCCGATATAGAACAACACCGCCGCCGCGATAAAGGTGGTGATATTGGAATCGAGGATGGTCGCCAGCGCGCGGGTGAAGCCGGCGTCGATGGCGTTGATCGCCGTGCGCCCCGCGCGCACCTCCTCGCGGATGCGCTCATAGATCAAGACGTTTGAATCCACCGCAATGCCGACGGTGAGCACGATGCCGGCAATACCGGGCAGCGTCAGTGTCGCGCTCAATAGCGACAGCACCCCGAAGATCATGGCGACGTTGACCGCGACCGCGATGTTGGCGAACAAACCGAACAGTCCGTAGGTCGCGAACATGAAGATGATGACGAGCGCCGCGCCGGCGTAGGCGGCGTGCTCGCCGGCATTGATCGAATCTTGGCCGAGCCCCGGCCCGACGGTGCGCTCCTCGATGATGGTAAGCGGCGCCGGTAGCGCGCCTGCGCGCAACAGGACGGCGAGATCATTTGCGGACTGGACGGTGAAACTCCCCGAAATCTGCCCGGAACCGCCGATGATCGGCGTGCGAATGACCGGTGCAGAGATCACTTTATTGTCGAGCACGATGGCGAACGGCTTTCCGACATTGGCCGTGGTCGCATCGGCGAATTTGCGCGCGCCGCTCGAATTAAAGCGGAAGTTGACGACCGGCTGGTTATTGGTCGGGTCGAACCCCGCCTGGGCGTCGACGAGGTCGCCACCGGATACCAGCACGCGTTTTTCGATCAGAAATTTCTGGCCGCCTTCGCCGTCGAGTATTTCCGAATCTGACGGGTGCGCGTCCTGCGCCTGCTCGGGCGTCATCGACAGATCGACCATACGGAAGTCGAGCTTTGCGGTTTTGCCCAGAAGTTCCTTGAGCCGGGTCGGATCCTGCAGCCCCGGCACCTGCACCAGAATGCGGTCGGCGCCCTCGCGCTGGATGGTTGGCTCGACGAGACCGATTTCGTTGACGCGCCGCTGGATGATTTCAATCGATTGATCGACGGCCTGCCGGACCCGTTCGGTGATCGCCGCTTCGGTCGGCGTGAGCGTGATCAGACCGGCGTTGTTGACGATATCGATACTGCGCTGCCCAGTCGTCCCCGCCATGCCGGACAGAGGTTGCGACAATTCGCGAAGTTTGACGAGCGCTGTGTCGAGGTCGGTATCGCGGGTGATGTGGACTTCGACCGTACTGCCGCGAATGGCGCGGCCCGTGAACGGGATGCGGGCCGCCCGCAGCACGCGCAACACATCGTCGTCGATGGACTGCAATTGCTCCTTCCGTACCGCGCCGGTATCGACTTCCAGCAACAGATGCGAGCCGCCCTGCAAATCGAGACCGAGCACGACGTGGCGCTGCGCCCAGCTCGGCCAGGTTTTGACGATTCGCTCGGGGAAGAAATTCGGCACGGCGCACAGGCACACGGCAAGCGCCGTGAGCAAGATAGCCGTCGCCTTCCACCGGGTGAAAAACAACATGGACTTCGATTTTCCTCGTTACGATCGCGCCGCGATCAGCTGGCGCTCTCGTCCTTCACCGGCTCGCCTTTGACCCGCACTTCGGTCACCATCGCGCGCATCTGGCGCACCCGCACGCCTTCGGCGATTTCGACCTCGATCTGGTCGTCGTCCACGACCTTGGTGACCTTGCCGAGAAGGCCGCCATTGGTGATCACGGTATCGCCGCGTCGCAGCGCCTTGACCATGGCTTGGTGCTGCTTGACCTTCTGCTGCTGCGGGCGAAGCACCAGGAAGTACATAATCACGATAATCAGGATCAGCGGCATGAATGAGGTGATCATGCCGCCCGAGTCGCCGCCGAACAGGCCGGCCAATGGATTGCTTTGCGCAAATGCGGGCGTAATGAACATAATTCCTCCGAGGGGGCGGCGGTAAAGCGCGCCGCCCGGGATGAAGGGCCGCTTTCGCGCGCAAAATCGCGCGGACTATAGCGGCCGTTGGCCTAATTGCAACGCTGCGCTCCGCTGCGGCCATGCTTGCGGGCATCCGCCCGCCCCGCTAAGGGAAATGCCGCAAACCGGTGTAAATATGGCCAAATCACCTCCGCGCTCCCGTAAAAAAGAAACTAAAAAGGCCGCGGGTGCCGCATCGGGCCGCCACCGCCCGGCAAAGGACGAAAGCGCCGAACTGTTGGCGCGGATCGCAGGCGCGCTTGAACGCCTCGCCCCGCCACCGCCGGCGGCGCCGGACTTTGCCGCCGCCGAAGCCTTCGTCTGGCATCCCGAAGGCCGCAAGCTCGCGGCGGTTCGCCGCGTCAACCGTGTCGACATGTCGCTTCTCAAGGGCATCGAACGGGTGCGCGATCTTCTGGTCGAAAACACCGAACGCTTTGCCCGCGGCCTGCCAGCGAACAACGCGCTCCTGTGGGGCGCACGCGGCATGGGCAAATCTTCGCTCGTCAAGGCCGCGCACGCTACAATCGGCGCCGCACATCCCTCGGCCGGCCTCAAACTCATTGAAATTCACCGCGAGGATATCGAGTCGCTGCCGGATCTGATGGGGCTTTTGCGCAGCGCCTCGCAGCGGTTCATCGTGTTTTGCGACGATCTGTCCTTCGACGCCGAAGACACGTCCTATAAATCGCTCAAGACCATGCTCGAAGGCGGCATCGAGGGCCGGCCGGAGAACGTCATCTTCTACGCGACGTCGAACCGTCGTCATTTGTTGGCGCGCGACATGGTGGAAAACGAGCGTTCGACCGCGATCAATCCCGGCGAGGCGGTCGAAGAGAAGGTCTCGCTATCGGACCGGTTCGGGTTGTGGCTCGGCTTTCACCGTTGCAGCCAGGACGAATATCTCGCCATGGTCGAAGCCTATATCGGATTTTATCGCGTACCGTTCGCAAGCGATGACTTGCGCCGCGAGGCGCTCGAATGGGCGGCAACGCGCGGCGCGCGCTCTGGCCGCGTAGCCTGGCAATATGTCCAGGATCTGGCGGGACGATTGGGCGTCAAGACTGCGGCTGAAGGACGGCAGAGGACCGACAAGTAGAACGAATCCTGTCGGTCGTCGGCGCCCTTGGATCCGCTGTCAGGCGCCATTGAGGTATTGCGCCGGATCGACTGGGGTGGCGCCCTTGCGGATTTCGAAATGAAGTTGCGGCGACGTGACGTTGCCGGTCTGGCCAGAATGCGCGATCACATCACCGCGTTTGACGGTCTCGCCGCGTTTGACCAGGATATCGCTGGCATGGGCATAGGCGGTGACGAAACCGTTGGCATGACGCACCAGCACCAGATTGCCGTAGCCTTTGAGTTCATTGCCGGCATAGGCAACGACGCCATCCTCGGCCGCCTTGACGGGCGTGCCTTCGGGCACCGCGAGATTGATGCCGTCGTTCTGCAAGCCGTTGGGCTTCGGGCCGAAGGCGGCGATAACGCGGCCGCGCACCGGCCAGCGGAAGCTCGGTAGATCGCCGGCGGGTTCTGCTGCCTTGACGGAGTTCTCCGCGACCTGGGGCGGCGCCGGCGACGCCAGCCGCGCACTGTGCGGCGATTCCGCAGTTGCGAGACTGGGACCGCTGAGTTGGCTGACCGGCGCCTCTGCGCGTGGCGCAATCGGCGCCGACTGCGACACCCCCCGCATATCCGGAATGATAATCCGGTCGCCGACCTTCA
>JBEKRD010000005.1:0-83133 GCA_049519075.1 Xanthobacteraceae bacterium
TCGCCGATGTGCCAATACAATTCCGACAACGGCTCGGCCAATGATTGGCACCTGATGCATCTTGGCAATATGTCGCTCGGCTGCGCGGGCCTCGTCATGACCGAGATGACCGACGTCAATCCGCAAGGCCGCATCACGCCGCGCTGCGCCGGCATGTGGTCCGACGACAACGAGAAGGCGCTCAAGCGCGTGCACGATTTCTGCCGTACTTACGGCGTCGCCAAGCTCGGCGTGCAGCTCGCCCATGCCGGCCGCAAGGGGCCGACCACGCCGCCGGCGGCGGGCGGTAAGCCGATCCTGACCAAGGAAGAAGGCGGCTGGACGCCCGAGGCGCCGTCGGCCATTCCCTACGACACCGGCTGGCCGGTGCCGCACGCCATGACCAAAGACGACATCAAGCGCTGCATCGGCGAATTTGCCGAAGCGGCCAAGCGCGTCGATCGCATCGGCTATGATGTGGTCGAGCTGCACGGCGCGCACGGTTACCTCGCCCATCAATTCCTCTCCCCACTGTCCAATCAGCGCAGCGACGAATACGGCGGCTCGAGCGAAAATCGTATGCGCTTTGCCATCGAGATGTACGAAGCAGTGCGCGCGGCGTGGCCGGAAAACAAACCGATCGGCATGCGCGTCTCCGCCACCGACTGGGTAGACGGCGGCTGGACGCCGGAAGAGACCGTGCTATTGGCCAAAGCTCTCAAAGCCCGCGGCATGGATTACATGGACGTGTCGACCGGCGGCCTCGATCCCAAGCAGAAGATCCCGCTGGCGGCGGGCTATCAGGTGCCGTTCGCCGAGAAGGTGAAGAAGGAAAGCGGCATCACCGTGATGACCGTCGGCCTGATCGCGGGCTATCAGCAAGCGGAGGATATCATCGCCTCGGGCCAGTCGGATTTCGTTTGCCTCGCCCGCGGCGCCATGTGGGATCCGCGCTGGGCCTGGCATGCGGCTGAGGAACTCGGCGCCGAAACGCCCTATGCGCCGAAAATGATGGCCTGCCAGCCGAAGCTGCGGCCGCAACTGTTTCCGAAGCGGGCGCAGCCGGCCGGCTGAACGTGCACCGGCGGCGGCTCATGCGCGCGGCGCATCACATCACATAGAGCCGATCCGGCAATTCATTGCCCGAACCGTCGGGCGGCGCGTGCGTCGCTAGCACTGCGCCGCAACGCTCGATCGCCGCGGTCAGGCCTGCAACGATGCTTCCCTCGCGCATGTGACCGGTCAAGGCGTCGATCGCTGTCTGCCATTCGGAAGGCTGGACTTTCTGACCAATCCCTTCGTCGGCGACGATCCGCGCATAGCGCTCCGCCAGCGACACGTAGATCAGAACGCCGCAGCGATTTTTTGTGCGGCTTATGCCGCGCACGACGAATTGCTCAAGCGCGGCGCGATGCGCTCGCGCGCGGCGCACCGGGCGCGGCACCAACGCCAGGCGGAACGGCGTCAAGGAAAAGACCAGGCCGGCGACGATGAAGACTAAGAGCTGAATGGCGAAAATTCGCTCCACGCTCCATGGCGTGAAATAAATCAGCGGCCATGGCGTGACGAGCGCCAGCACGCTCGCCCACAAAATCGCGATATAGCTGTAGGCCGACGATGAATGCGCCAGGACGCAGACAAGCTGCCCGCAGGTCCGCGCTTCGGCGGCGCGAATGGCGGCTGACACCGCCTCGTGATCCTCGTGCGTGAAATGCATCACCAGCTCCCCGATGCCCCGCCGCCGCCCGACGAGCCGCCGCCGCCGGAAAAACCGCTATCGGAAAAGCTGCCGCCGGGATCGCCGCCACTCCAACCGGAGTCCCGGCTGGAGCCGCCGGAGGGAATGAACATGGTCCCCCGTCCACGCCCACGCCCATGGCGGTTCATGTACCACATGACGAAAATGACGAGCAGGAAGAAGATAAACGGAATCGGGCCATCGGTCTCGCCCGACCTGTCGTCTTGGCGAACATCGATCTTCTTCTGCCACTCCGCGCTGTCGCCTGAGAGCACGCTGATGATGCCGTCGACACCGCGCTCGATGCCGCCGGAAATATCGCCAGCCTTGAAGCGGGGCACGATGGCGCTGGAAATAATCACCGACGACAGCGCGTCGGTCAGCGTGCCTTCGAGGCCATAGCCCACCTCGATGCGTACTTTGTGCTCCGACGGCGCGACCAGAAGCAGTACGCCGTTGTTCTTCTGCGCCTGACCGAGCTTCCAGAACCGGAACAGCTCATTGGCAAAGGTCTCGATATCGCTGCCCTGCAACGAGCCGACGGTGGCGACAACCAGTTGAATACCGGACTTGTCTTCAAGATCCTTGAGTTTGGTCTCGACGGCGCTGCGGCTCGCCGCCGGCATGACATTGGCTTGATCGACCACGCGGCCGGTCAGCGGCGGAAAACTGAACGCGAAGGCGAAAGTCGAAACCAGGCAGAGGACGAGCGCTGCAACGAAGCCGCGCATTAAAACTTCACCTGCGGCGGCGTTTGCGCGCCCTCATTCGCGGTGAACTCCGCCATCGGCTTTTCCCCGGAGAACACGGTCTTGGCCCAGATCACGGTCGGCAGCGTGCGCAGCGCCGTGTTATAGGCGCGCACCGCGTCAATATAATCGCGCCGCGCCACCGCGATCCTGTTCTCGGTGCCTTCAAGCTGCGATTGCAGCGCCAGGAAGTTGGCGTTGGATTTAAGGTCGGGATAATTCTCTGTCACCGCCAAGAGGCGGCCAAGCACGCCGGTCAGTTGGTTTTGCGCATCCTGGAACGCCTTCATCTTGGCCGGATCGGTCAGATCGGAGGCGTCGAGCTTGATCTGGGTGGCCTTGGCGCGCGCCTCGACCACCGCGGTGAGAACGCTCTTTTCCTGCGCGGCGTAGCCCTGAACCGTGGCCACCAGATTGGGGATAAGATCGGCGCGGCGCTGATACTGGTTCTCGACATCCGACCAGCGCGCCTTGGCCTGTTCTTCGAGCGTCGGAATCGTGTTGTAGCCACAGGCCGACAGCGTCAGGCCAAGGGCGACGACCGCCAGAACGATACGAATTCGGGAAAAAATATTTGGCATGTCGCCCCTCCTGCGTTGACTAGACCCCGATCCAATTCGGTTGAATCGGATCAGGGTCTAGATTCCTCGTTCGAGCATGATCTTATCCGAAAACCGGTTTCCACTTTTCGGGATCATGCTCAAAGTCGCGCAAATGCGCCGAACCGTTCAGCCCTCGACCGGCTCGGTCCCCACGATCTCGATGCCGAAGCCGGAAAGTCCGACATAGGTCATCGGTCGCGAGGCGGTCAAAAGCCTGATCGAATGGACCCCGAGGTCTCTCAAGATCTGCGCGCCGAGACCGACCTCGCGCCACTGCTGAGTCCGCGCCTCGCCGGACGCGGTATCCGCGGATTTGGGTATCGAGACCACCGGCACGCCCGCAGTCCCGTCGCGCAACAGTACCAGCACGCCCCTGCCCTCGGTCTTAAACCGAGCCAGCGCATGATGGATCGGCTTGGCGCCGCCGAACACGTCGGAGATGATGTTGGCGCGGTGCAGCCGGGTCAGCACGTTCCTGCCGTCGCCAATGCGGCCATGCACGAAAGCCATGTGATGGACCTGATCGAACGGCGTGATGAAGGCGTAACCCGTCAGCGTGCCGATTTCGGACTCGACCGGGAATTCGCCGACCCGTTCGATCAGCTTGTCGCGCGCCTGGCGGTAGGCGATCAATTCCGCGATGGTGATGCGCTGAAGCTTGTGCCGCTCGGCAAGCGCAGCGAGCTCGGGCCCGCGCATCACGGTGCCATCGTCGTTCATCAATTCGGCAAGCACCCCCACCGGCGGCAGTCCGGCGAGCCGGCACAGATCGACGCAAGCCTCCGTATGGCCCGAACGCATCAGCACGCCGCCGTCTTTCGCCACCAGCGGAAAGACGTGGCCGGGCCGCACGAAGTCCGACGCACCGGAATTGCCGTTGGCGAGCGCGCGGACGGTATTGCTGCGCTCCTCAGCGGAAATGCCCGTGGTCAGCCCGTGGCGGACGTCGACCGATACGGTGAAGGCGGTGCCGAGCGGCGCGTCGTTGAGCGCCACCATCGGATCAAGATGCAGCCTACGCGCCTCCTCCGGCGCCAGCGGCGCGCAAACGATGCCCGAGGTATGGCGGATGATGAAGGCCATCTTTTCCGGCGTGCACAGGCTCGCCGCGACGAACAGGTCGCCCTCGTTCTCGCGGTCGTCGTCGTCGGCGACGATGACGATCTCGCCGCGCGCGAATGCGGCGACGACGGCTTCGAGGCGTTGGTGATCGTCGGCCATTTTTTGTGCTCTGCGGGAAGCGCCGTCAGCGTGCCGGCTGCGGAAACGGCCACGCCGGAGGATCGCCGACCTGGCCGCGCTGGCGTAGATAATGGTCCGCGATCACGCATGCCACCATGGCTTCGCCGATCGGCACCGCACGGATACCGACGCAAGGATCGTGACGCCCGGTGGTCACGATCTCGGTCTCCCGGCCGTAGCGGTCGACGGTCCGGCGCGGGTTGAGGATCGACGAGGTCGGCTTGACGGCAAAGCGCGCCACCACCGGCTGCCCGGTCGAAATGCCGCCAAGAATGCCGCCGGCGTGATTGGACAAAAAGAGCGGCTTGCCGTCATTGCCCATGCGCATTTCGTCGCCGTTCTCCTCGCCCGAAAGCTCGGCTGCGCCGAAGCCCGCGCCGATCTCCACGCCCTTGACGGCGTTGATGCTCATGAGCGCAGCGGCGAGATCGCCGTCGAGCTTGCCGTAGATCGGCGCGCCGAGGCCCGCCGGCACGCCTTCGGCCACGACCTCGATGACCGCGCCGATGGACGAGCCACTTTTGCGCAAGCCGTCGAGATAATTGCCGAGCATGGCCGCGGTCTCGGCATCGGGACAAAAGAACGGATTGCGCTCGACTTCAGCCCAGTCCCAGCGCGCGCGATCGATGCGATGCGGTCCCATTTGGACGAGCGCGCCGCGCACGTTCAATCCCGGCACGACCTTGCGGGCAATCGCGCCGGCGGCGACCCGCATCGCCGTCTCACGCGCCGACTGGCGGCCGCCGCCGCGATGATCGCGCAAGCCGTATTTGACGTCATAAGTGAAGTCGGCATGGCCGGGGCGATATTTGTCCTTGATGTCGGAATAGTCTTTCGAGCGCTGATCGACATTGTCGATGAGGAGTGCGATCGGTGTACCGGTCGTCACCTGATTACCGCTCGCCGCATCGACGAATACGCCGGATAAAATCCTGACCGTGTCGGGCTCCTGGCGTTGCGTGGTGTAGCGCGACTGGCCGGGCCGACGCCGGTCGAGATAGGGCTGGATGTCGGCTTCGGTGAGCGCGATGCGCGGCGGGCAACCGTCGACCACGCAGCCGATGGCTGGCCCGTGGCTCTCGCCGAAGGTCGTGACCCGGAATAAATGACCGAACGTATTGAACGACATGACGCGCGCGCGATGCTAAATGGCTGAAAAGTGAGCACGTTGAAGCTGGTTGCGGCTTGGTAGCCCGCGTGTGCCAGCGGGTCAAATCCTCGCGGCTGAGGCGATGGCACCTTCGCAACTGCGGAAGAAAGCGCCCTGCGCTCTCGCGCCTGCGAAATCGGCGCGCAAATCTGCCCAATTATCTGCCAGCGCAATACGGTTCACGGCGTGTTTGGCGGACAATTATTCATGCCGCATTCATGTCGCTGAATATCGATTAATGACAAGCTGAATAATCGTTAAGCTACGGAAAAATCAGGGTTATTTGCGTTTTTCATTTGCGGTCGCAACGCTCTTATGGCATAGTCCTTCGCGGTAAGGGGGCGAAGGGCGAGGGACCGAGATCAAATTCGAGATCAAGCCTGCGACTAGAACCAACCCTGCCGTAGGTTCACCACACACATCAAGGATGACAGTCATGGCGACGAAGAAGAAAAAGGCCAAGAAGAAGACGAAGTAAATGACATGGGCGCGAGCTTCGTATTGGGGCCGCGCCGGTCAACTTCGGATTTCGCGGGATCCTCGTAGTCCCGACAAGCGGTCGAACCTAGGTTCGGCCGCTTTTGTTTTAGCAATCCGCATCCCTAAAGCGTTTCAAGCGTAGCGCGCCATCGCGCCTTCGGCGAACACATAAACGACGCCTTGCGCGATATGGGCGTGGGTTGCTGCCTCGCGCGGCATCACGTTGAACATCGCCATCAATGCGCGTACGCCGCCGCCATGCGCCACAACCACCGTGTCGCGCGTCAACGCCGCGTGCCACTCGCCGATGCGGCTCGCGAGTTCGCGGTAGCTTTCGCCGCCGGGCGGCGCGAAACCCCACTTGTCGCGCTCGCGTTCGGCCAGCATGCCCGGCATGCGGACGTCGATTTCCGGCAGTGTCAATCCTTCCCACTCGCCGTAGGAAATCTCCATCAGCCGGTCGTCGGTGGCGTAGGCCAGCGGATCGGACCCGAGCGCCGCGCGCAGAATTTCCATGGTCTGGCGCGCTCGCACCAGCGGGCTCGCCACATAATCGAAGTCTTCGACGCTTCGGCCATCGCGCGCGAACAGATCGCGCAGCACGTCACCGCAGACCGTGGCCTGCTGCCGGCCGCGCGCGTTCAGCGAGGTGTCGCGTCGACCCTGCAGGCGCCCCTCGACATTAAAGTCGGTCTCGCCGTGACGCACATAATAGAGGACCGGCATGTGCAGGTTTCCGCGCGTCCCCGTGAAGGGAGGGCCCGGGGAGCAAGCTACTGGATTCCCGCTTGCGCGGGAATGAGCGGAAAATGCCCGCGCGTCACTCCTTGCCGACCGTAATATCCGGCGCGTCGGGATGTTTCATGCCGACGATGTGATAACCGGCATCGACGTGGTGCACCTCGCCGGTGACGCCGCGCGACATGTCGGAGAGCAAATACGCGCCGGCCTCGCCCACTTCCTCAATCGTCACGTTGCGCCGCAGCGGCGCGTTGTACTCGTTCCATTTGAGGATATAGCGGAAGTCGCCGATGCCGGACGCCGCGAGCGTCTTGATCGGTCCCGACGAAATGGCGTTGACGCGGATGTTCTTCACGCCGAGATCTGCGGCGAGATAGCACACCGACGCCTCGAGCGCCGCCTTGGCGACCCCCATAACGTTATAGTGCGGCATCCATTTCTCCGAGCCGTAATAGGTCAGCGTCAGCATCGCGCCACCGTTCGGCATTAGTTTCTCGGCGCGCTGCGCGATCGCCGTGAACGAGTAGCAACTCACCAGCATGGTCTTGGTGAAATTGTCCGCCGTGGTGTCGACGTAGCGGCCGTCGAGCTGATCCTTGTCGGAGAACGCTATGGCGTGGACGAGGAAGTCGATCGTGCCCCAGGCCTGTTGCACGGCCGCGAACACCGCATCGATGGTCTTGGGCTCGGTCACGTCGCAATCGCCGACCACGATGCCGCCGATCTCCTGCGCCAGCGGCTCGACGCGCTTCTTGAGCGCGTCGCCCTGATAGGTGAAGGCAAGTTCGGCGCCGTGCCCGTGGCAGGCTTTGGCGATGCCCCAGCCGAGCGAGCGATGGTTCGCCACCCCCATGACCAGGCCGCGTTTGCCGCGCATGAGGCCCGAAACTTCCGGCATTCTTCTGACCCCGCGAGGCGGCTTCCACCCATGGTCTCCTATGGCATAGGGTCATTGGGCCAGCAAGCGCGCGGAATAGCCGGCAACGCTTGGTGTTGTTGGATGTGGACGCAGCGTTAAGGCGTTGCGCCGCAAGTCTTAACGCGACCTGAGAGGTGCGATGCGTGAGTGACTTCCGGGAGCGGATCGAGGTGGCTATTCCGGCGCTGCGGCGCTATGCGCGGGCGCTGACCCGCGACGTCGAGACGGCCGACGACATCGTGCAGGATACGCTGGTTCGAGCGCTGCGCTCCGAGCATCTATTCCACGGCGGAGATACCAGGGCATGGCTCTACACTATTCTGACCAATCTCAACCGCAACCGCCGGCGCAGCCTATCGCGCCGGCCGGTTCTGACGCTGATCAAGGACAGCGATGCTGTGACGAGCGGGCCGGAGGCGGGCGGCCGTGATATCACGCGCGCGCTCGACGAGCTGGCCGAGGACCAACGTTCGGCGCTCCTGCTCGTCGTGCTCGAGGGCCTTACCTATCGTGAGGTCGCCGAAGTTCAGGGCGTGCCGATCGGCACTGTGATGTCGCGGCTCGCACGCGCCAGAGCACAAATCAAAGCCTATCTCGACGGCGAGCGCCCGGCGCTACGCCGCGTGAAATGACCAAGAGAGCAAACGATGACCGATCAAGACCGGATTGTGAGCGAAGACGAACTCAACTGCTACGTCGACGGCGAACTGCCCGCCGAGCGCCGCGGTACGGTCGAGGCCTGGCTCGCAACCCATCCAGACGACGCGGCTAAAGTTGCCGCCTGGCGCGCCCAGGCCGATCTCATTCGCGCGCGCTATGGCGCGGTTGCCGGCGAAAAGCCGCCGCAGCGGCTCGATGTCGGACGGCTGACGCGGCGCCGCACCGGCGTGATCGCCGCCGCCGTGGCGGCGGTCGTTGCCGCATTCCTGGTCGGCGGCGTCGCCGGCTGGGTCGCGCGCGGGATCGAAGCCGCTCGCCCCACCGATCTCGCCCTCTTTACCAGCGACGCTCTCGATGCCTACCGGCTTTATACCGTCGAGGTCCGCCATCCGGTCGAGGTGCCGGGCGATCAGCGGCCGCATCTGGTGGAATGGCTGTCGAAGCGGCTCGGCTCGCCGTTGCGCGCCCCCGAGCTCGACAAGATCGGCTTAAAGCTCGTCGGCGGCCGGCTGTTGCCGGGGCCGAACGGAGCGACCGCCTTTTTCATGTATGAAGGTCCCTCAGGCGAGCGCTTTACGCTGTATTGCGGACACACCAGCGATCAGGAGACGGCGCTGCGCTACACCTCGGGCGAGAAGAACGCGGCCTATTATTGGGTCGATGGCAATCTCGCTTACGTGCTCTCAGGACCGGCGGAGCGCGACAAGCTGCACGAGATCGCCCAAGCCGCCTACGATCAGATCGATCAGCGCAAGCCGCTGCAAGGCGGGTGAACCCGTCAATGACGGAAGGCTCACATATCCTTGCGCGGATCGTAGGGCTTTTCGCCCTGCCACTTTTTCATCAGCGCATCGAGTTCGGCATCGCTCGTCTCGGGCAGCGCGATGCGCACGGTGGCGAGCAAGTCGCCGCGGCCTGACTTGGCAGGGAAACCTTTGCCCTTGAGACGGAAGGTGCGCCCGCTGTTGGTCCATGGCGGGATGGTCAACTCGACCGGCTTGTCGAGCGTGGGCACGCGCACTTTGCCGCCCAGCGCTGCTTCGTAAAGCGTAACCGGCAGGTCGAGCTTCACGTCGGCGCCGGCAAGCGTGAACACCGGATGCGGCGCGATCGAGACGGTGATCAGAACATCGCCGGAGCCTGATTGTCCGGCCATGCCTTGGCCCTTGAGCCTGATCTGCTGGCCGTCGGTAATGCCGGCGGGAATCTTCACATCGAGGTCTTTGCCCGTGGGCAAGCGTAGCCGCTCGGTAACCCCACGCGCCGCTTCCGGTAGCGTCACCGTGAGCGCCGCATGGACATCGGCGCCGATACCGAAGTCCTCCGGCTCGAAGGTCGAGCCGGCGCCGGGCCGTGCTCCGCGTCCGCCCCTATTGCCGAATGCTTCCTTGAGGATGTCTTCGAACCCGCCGAAACCGCCACCACCGCCACCGCCCGCACCGCGACGGGTCGTGCGGGTGAAACCTTCCGGCCCGAAATTGAAGCTCTCGAAGTTCGCGTCAGGCCCGAACCCCGCCGCGCCGGGTCCACCGCCCGGCCGCGGCCCGCCGCCAAATCCTTCAAAGCCGCGGAACCGCGGCTTGCCCTCGGCGTCGATCTCGCCGCCATCGAACGCCTTGCGCTTGTCCACGTCGCCGAGAATCTCATGCGCAGCGTTCAATTCGGCAAAACGCGTAGCCGATTTCGGATCATTCTTGTTGGCGTCGGGATGCAATTTCTTGGCAAGCTTGCGATAGGCGCTTTTGATGTCGCCTGCGCTCGCCTTGCGATCGACGCCCAACACTTCATAGGGATCACGCATCCCCACGGACTCCGCTTTTAGATTTTCGGGCCGGCCCCGCCTGCCCCGCTTCAGGTTCCACGAGATGTTAATGTGGGAATAAAGCGGCCGACACGCAATGCAACACGATGCTCTCCGACCAGGCCAACCAACCTGCGAATCGGCTTGGCGTTCGAACGATGATAGCCCGCTCAGCTCGGCTTGAGGGGCTTTAGTCGCCTGACGTCCCAGACACCGCTGGTATTGCGGCAGGCTGAGCCCTGCAGCCAGTCCTGCGATCCGCCGTGCTCGTAACTGGCGAGGAAATCGCGGCACCGCAGGCCATCTTGGCTATAGCCGCTGTCGAGCGGCGTGATGTTGCCGCCGGCGCCGCTATTCGGGTTTACCCAGGGCACGCTAGTGGCCTTGCCGCCGCGGGAGAGCGCGTCCGCCGCGGCCGCCCGCGCATAGACGAGGTCAACCGCCGTCGGCTGTGAGGCATCGGCGACATGCACGGGGCGGTCGCCCGCCGGCATGACCGCACCGGTCATCGCCGCATCGCCGTCGTCCGTGGAGGTAAACGAGAGCAGCCGGTAGGAGCAGCCGGAAACGCTCAACGCGCTCACGACAACCGCCGCTGCCGCGAGCCAATTTGCGAGCCGATACCACTGCCGACATAGGCGTAGCGCCGCCGTTCGACTATATAGAGACCGGCGGCAGGCCCCCCGACCGCCATGCACGAGCACTTGGGTACTCCGAGAATGTCCGACGCGGCCCCTATGGAACACCCGACGCGGTTAACGGGCGGTGACTTCACCGAAGCCGCCGAGCCGCTGCGTCTGTTTGCCGCCTGGTTCGCCGAGGCCAAACAAGCCGAGCCGGTAAACCCTGAGGCCATGACGCTCGCGACCGTCGATCCTGACGGCATGCCCAATGCCCGGATGGTGCTGTTGAAGGGTTTCGACGAGCGGGGCTTCGTGTTCTACAGCAACCAGGACAGCATCAAGGGCCACGAGCTTGCCGCGGCGCCGAAGGCGGCGCTGACGTTTTATTGGAAGTCGCTGCAACGCCAAGTGCGCCTGCGCGGCGGCGTCGAGAAGGTATCGGAGGCGGAAGCCGACGCTTATTTCGCCTCGCGTTCGCGCATGGCGCAGATCGGCGCCTGGGCGAGCAAGCAATCCTCGGCGCTGGAAAGCCGGCTCGCGTTCGAGAAGGCGATTGCCCGGTTCACCGCGAAATTCGCCATCGGCACGGTTCCGCGGCCGCCTTATTGGTCAGGCTATCGCGTTGTGCCACAACAGATCGAATTCTGGCAGGAGCGGCCATTCCGTCTGCACGACCGCATCGTCTTCACACAGCCCAGTCCCACTGCGCCGTGGCACAAAGCGCAGCTTTATCCGTAGGACGACGGCAAATTCGACAAGAACAATTGAAAAATAGGAATTGGATAGGACCATGCCGACCAGCAACCTGCCGCGACGAACGCTGCTTTTGACCGGGGCAAGCCGCGGCATCGGCCACGCGACGGTGAAGCGCTTCTCGGCCGCCGGATGGCGCGTCATCACCTGCTCGCGCCATCCGTTTCCCGAAAACTGTCCGTGGGAGATGGGACCGGAAGACCACATTCAGGTCGACCTGTCCGATCCTGAGAATACCGAAGCCGCGATCGCGGAGACCAAAAGCCGACTGCACGGCGAATTGCATGCGCTGGTCAACAACGCCGCGATCTCGCCCAAGGCCGCTGCAGGCAAACGGCTCGGCTCGATCGAAACCTCGCGCGAGGACTGGCATCACGTGTTTCAGGTCAACTTTTTTGCCCCGATCATGCTGGCGCGCGGCCTGCTCGATGAGCTGAAAGCAGCCAAAGGCTCGGTGGTCAACGTGACTTCGATCGCGGGCTCGCGCGTGCATCCCTTCGCCGGCGCCGCTTACGGCACCTCGAAGGCGGCACTCGCCGCGCTCACCCGTGAAATGGCCGCCGATTTCGGCGCGCAGGGCGTTCGCGTCAACGCCATAGCACCGGGCGAGATCGACACCGCGATGCTGTCGCCGGGCACGGAGAAGATCGTGGAAAATATTCCGATGCATCGGCTCGGCACGCCCGACGAGGTGGCCAAGATCATTTACGTGCTGTGCACCGATACCTCATCCTACGTGAATGGCGCCGAAATTCACATCAACGGCGGTCAGCACGTGTGAGGACACCACAACGTTCGCGCTAACTCGCCACGCCGAACTGAACCGGCAACTGGGAACGCGCAACGTCGAAAGCCTGCTCGATCCGAACCAGCGCCAAGCGAAAGTCCGGATCGCTGATGCCGGGGGCTGCAGCTTCCAACGCCCGCGCCATCGCCGCCAGGTGCTTGAGGCCGAAGGCTCTCGCAGCTCCCTTCAAGGAATGAGCCAAGCGCTCGACCTGGGTGCAGTCGTTCGGGCACCGTAACCGGTGCAATAACTCAAACTGCCCCACCGTCTCCTCGATGAAGACAGTGAGCATCTCACAGGTGGCTTCGTCACCGATTTCCTCGACCAGTTTGTCGTAGACCGCATGGTCCATGATCGGCTCGTCGCTAACCGCGTCCACCTGGAGCGGCGCTGCGACCTCCGCCGCGGCAGGTCCGGGTTGCGGGAGCGGGACCGCTGCCGCTCCGAGGACGGCAGAGTCTTGCACCGCGCTGCAAACGCGGGTCGCCAGCGTGCGCGCTATCGTCTGCAGCAGCACTGTCTTGCGCACAGGCTTGACGATGAAATCGTTCATCCCGGCGTTCCGGCACGCCTGCATGTCGTCCGCGAAGGCATTCGCCGTGAACGCGATAATAGGCACGGTCGCACGACGTCCGCCGAGCGCGCGGATCGCGCGCGACGCTTGCAGCCCGTCCATTTCCGGCATGCGCATGTCCATGAGGATGACGTCGTAGGAAAAACGGGACGCCGCCGCCAGGGCTTCCGCGCCATCGCAAGCCATATTGGTCTGGACGTCGAAGTCCTTGAGCATCCTGGCGGCAACCAGCCGGTTCGTCGCATTGTCGTCTGCGATCAGGATCCGCAGCGGCCGCCCGAGAGCGGCGACGACGGCGGCAAAGTCGGCAAAGTGCTCGTGCGCGTCGCGTTCGAACAGCGCGGCCTCCTCGACGACCGGCAACGGCATCCTGAGGCGAAACGTCGAGCCCTGTCCGAGCACCGAAATCACATCGATGTTTCCGCCCATTTGCTCGGCCAAACGTTTGCAGATCGCCAGTCCGAGACCTGAGCCGCCGAACCGCCGGCTGATCGAAGAGTCCGTCTGCGCGAAATCCTTAAATAGATCGTCGATTTTATCCGCGGCAATACCGATGCCGGTGTCGCTGATGGACCATTCGATGACCGCGCTTTCGGTCTTTCGCTCAAGGCAGCGGACCGCGACCACGACCTCGCCACTTTCGGTGAATTTGACTGCGTTCGACAAAAGATTGAGCAGGATCTGACGAACACGGCCGGCGTCTCCCAGCAGCGCCGGCGGAATCAGGGAATCCTCGACGGTCCTGAGCGCAAGTCCCTTGCCGGACGCGCGCGGCCGCAGAATGCTCACCGCATTGTCCACGAGGGACGTCGGTGAAAAAGCGATAGTCTCGAGCGAGAGATGGCCGGATTCGAGTTTCGAGAAATCCAGGATGTCGTTCAATATTTTCAGCAGATTGTCGCCGGCGTCGTAGATCGCGGCGATCGTGGCGTGCTGCTCGGCGTCGAGATTGGTGTCCAACATCGTCGAGGCGAGACCCAGCACGGCGTTCATCGGCGTGCGGATTTCGTGGCTCATCATCGCCAGAAAGGACGACTTCGCCTGATTGGCCACTTCCGCCGCAAGGACGGCGCGCTCGCGCGACCGCCACCAGCGTGCGATGACGAATGTGGCCATCAGGACGATCAACGCGCATACCGCCGAAATCACCGCCAGCAGTTCCGCAGTGCGGCGCCAGCCCAGCAATATGCTCTCCTCGGTCTGGCTCGCCATGATCGACAAGGGGTAATTCGGCAACACGCGCGCGGAGCGAATTGCCATCTTGCCGTCGGACGGCGCCCACTCACGAATAATGCCGCCGGCGGCAAGGGCGCGCTGGGGTCCGCCGACCGTCGCCGCACCGACCCGATTGTCATGCGGAAACCGCGCCAACAACGTGCCGTCTTCGCGCACCAGCGCGACGACACTGCCGTCGCCAAACGAGGTGGCGCCGAAGAAATTCTCGAAATACTGCAGCGAGATCGCGCCGAGGATCAACCCCATGAATTGCCCGTTCGGATCGTCCAGCCGCCGCGCGAGATAAACTACCCAGGTCCCGTTGGCGCGATTCTGTACCGGCGCGCTGATGAACGTTTCGACGTTCGGATCGACCTTCAGCGCCCGGAAATACTCGCGATCCGAAACATTGACGTCGGGGATCGGCCATGACCGCGAGAAGTTGAGCAGCTTGCCGTTCTCATCGATCAGCGTCACTGCGTCGACCTGCGGCAGTCCCGTGATCTTTTCCTTCAGGAATGAGTAGGTCTCATAGTCGGCAACCGTGCGATGATAGGATTCGACGCCGTTTACGCCCTTGCGACCCAAATAGTCGCCAACGCTCGACAACACGAGGTCGAGCGCCTTGAAGGACCGGTCGGTTTGCTCTCCCAGCGTCAGGGTATGACGGGCGAGATCGGCCTCCGCGTTTTGCAGCGCGCTTTCGCGAAAATTCGCGAGAAAGACCAGATTTGTCCCGACGATGGTGGCGATCAACGCGAGGGCGCCGGCCAATAGCATGACCATCGGGCCGCGCCGCGCTGACGCTGTGGGATTTTGCATTTTCATAACGGTACTAATCACACCGGACTGGGAGAGAGATTTTTCGGCGGCGCAAGCGTTCGAGCTTGCGTTAGCCCGTCGCCGAGCGATCCGCCGCGGCTTAGTTCGTCGGCTCGCCCGCCTTCAAGATCGGTGTCCATTTGGCGATCTCACTTTTGACCAGGGCGGCGAGCGCGTTTGGAGAGCGCCCCGCCAAATCGGGAATGTCGCCGCCGAGCTCTTTGAGCGGTTGGCGCACAGACTCGTCGTCGAGCGCGGCAACCAATGCTGCGTTGAGCCTGGAGATGATCGGCTGCGGGGTGTTCTTTGGCGCAAACAAAGCGTTCCACGCTGACGCCTGGAATTGCGGCAGCCCCGCCTCTGTCGCGGTGGGGACGTCGGGGAGAGCCGGATTGCGCTTGGGCGTTCCCACCATCAGGACTTTGATGTTACCTGGCAGCACCTGCGGCACCACGGTGACAACCTGGTCGCACATGTAATCGACGCGGCCGGAAACCAAGGCATACATCGCCGGTCCTGTGCCCTGATAGGAAATCAATTTCGGCTTCAAGCCGAGGATCGAATTGAATAGCTCGCAGGTGACGTAAGACACGGAGCCCACGCCAGCATGCGCCATAGTCAGTTCCGCGGCGTGCTTCTTGGCATAGGTCGTGAATTCTCCGAGATTTTGCGCCGGGACGTCTTTCCTGGTGAGGACAACAACCGGCATCCCCGCGACCAGGCCGATCGGCGCGAAATCCGTGGACGGGTTGTAGGCGAGCTTCGGGTAGAGCGCGACCGCGGCGGCGTGTGTTCCCATATGGCCGAGTATGATGGTGTAGCCGTCGGGCGCCGCCCGCATCGCTCGCGTGCCGGCGGTCGTGCCCCCTGCCCCGATGACGTTTTCGATCACGATCTGCTGGCCGAGCTTGCGTGACATACTTGCGGCGACGATGCGCCCCACCACGTCGGTCGGACCGCCGGCCGCGAACGGCACGATCATGGTGATCGTGTGCGCCGGATAGTCCGATTGTGCGACGGCAATCCCCGTCATCTGACCGCACAGCAGCAAGCCAGCGGCAAGGGCCGACAGAGGCTTCACCATCTTCGCAACGACTCCGGGCTGGCGCACGCGTGTGTTCGCAAGGCACCGTAACC
Organism: Xanthobacteraceae bacterium; assembly: GCA_049519075.1. GTDB lineage: Bacteria > Pseudomonadota > Alphaproteobacteria > Rhizobiales > Xanthobacteraceae > BOG-931. The sequence continues at coordinate 15,973 of JBEKRD010000005.1, forward strand.
GGCTCAGCTTTGCTGAGGCTTAAGTATCGCATCCGTAATTATACTGACCTGCCTTGCATCTCGTGCCGAGACTCGCCCTCACCGAGTGAGCCGGCGGAGTTTTCGCAACACCGAATTACCATCAGCGGACCTGAAAAATGAGCTTACCGCGGAAATGACGCGACTGGCTCAGCCGATGGGCTTCGACGGCTTCGGACAGTTTGTAAAGCTTGACCTCGGGAGGACGTATCGCTCCGGCGACGATCAGTTCGGCGATGCGTTCCATCGCTTTGCGGGAGCGGCCGACGGCCGGTCGAAGCGACGTCACGTCGCTGCGGGTGGATTTCGGCGCCCCCATTCCGGACGCGACGAAGGCAGCGCGGCCGCCGGCTTTAAGCACCGCGAAGGATTGCAGCGCCACGTCGCCGCCGACGGTATCGAACACGGCGTCGCAGTCGTGCACAATTTTGGTGAAATCTTGCGCCTTGTAGTCGATGACATCGTCGGCGCCCAGCCCGCGGACATAATCGATATTGGCCGCGCTCGTCGTCGTGATCACGCGGGCGCCGAGATACTTCGCGAATTGAATGGCGAAACTCGCGACGCCGCCGGCGCCACCCTGAATCAAAATCGTCTCGCTGCGCTTGAGGTGTAACGTGTCCGCCACGGCATTGATGGCGGTGAGGCCGGTGAGCGCCAGGGCGGCGGCATTGATATGCGACAGCCCCGCCGGCTTCTTGCCGACGAGCGCTGACTTAATCGCGATCTTCTCGCAATAGGTTCCTTCGCGGCCGGCATCCAGGACGCCGAAGACGGCGTCGCCGACTTTCAGATCGTCGACTCCCGCACCGAGAGCTCCGACCACCCCGGAAAAATCGCGGCCCGGGATCAAGGGAAATTTCACTTCACCCTTACTCGGATATTGGCCGGCCCGAAACTTCCAATCGGCGGCGTTGACGCTGGCGGCATGAACGTCGACGATCACCTCCCCCGGCTCGGCGACGGGATCTGGAAGATCGCCGTATTGCAGGACTTCCGGATCGCCAAATCGTTCAAAGAAGACGGCCTTCATTTGGATATCTACCTCTCGCTTGACGTGAATTGCGCAGCTGAAATTCGGCGGCCGGGCTCGGCGTGCTGCGGCTTAATCTCCCCATGAGATAATCAGACTTGCCGTCCAAGGACGATGGGCTAGACTGCCGGCAAGCCGTTGTTTTCGCAGCAGCGACGTTAAGATTTCAGGGAGGTCATGACAATGCACAAATCGAACAAGCGCGCCGCGTCAGCGCCAATGCTCGCGGTGCTTTCGGCAAGTACGGTGCTCCTCGCGCTGGTAATTTCCACCCCCGGTTACGCCCAATCAAGCGAACCCATCAAGATTGGCGTTATCGCCGAGGCGCAGGCCGTCGCCGGCGCGTCGATCCCGCAAGCCGCCCAGCTCGCCGCCGACGAGATCAACGCTGCGGGCGGGGTCAATGGCCGCAAGATCGAAATTGTTTCTTACGACAACCATTCGTCCGCCGCGGAATCAGTACGCGCGTTTCAGCGCGCCGCCACCGAGGACCACGTCAACGCCGTGATCGCCAGCTACATCAGCGAGGTGGTGCTCGCGCTCGAGCCGTGGACCGGACGGCTGAAGACGGTGATGGTGACGCCGGGCGCCGCCTCCGACGTCATCACGCAGAATATCGCCAAGGATTACGACAACCTCAAATATACGTTTCACGGCTATCTGACCTCAACGAGTCTGGCGGATCAGGTCTGCGCCGCCGCCAAGGATCTGCTGGTCGACGACCTGCACATGAAGACGGCCATCGTCATGAGCGAGGATGCCGCCTGGACAACGCCGCTCGATGCCGAATACATCAAATGCCTGCCGACGATCGGGCTGCAAGTGCTCGACCACATCCGGATGTCGCCCGATACGACGGATTTCACGCCGATCTTCAATAAGATCGAAGGCCAGAAGCCCGACGTGATGATCACCGGCATATCGCATGTCGGCGTCCAGCCGACGGTGCAGTGGAAGCAGCAGGAAGTCCCGGTCCCGATGCTCGGCATTGCGTCGCAAGCGACGAATTCAAGCTTCTGGAACGACACCAATGGCGCGGTCGAAGGCGTACTCTACCAAGGCGTCTCCGGTCCCGACGTCGCGGTAACGCCGAAGACGCTGCCGTTCGTCAACGCTTTCAAAGCGAAGTTCGGTAATTTCCCGTCCTATTGCGGCTACACCGCTTACGATGAGGTCTATTACATCGCTGACGCGATCAAGCGGGCCGGCTCGACGGATCCCGACAAGCTCGTGACCGCTTTGGAACAGACCGACTATGTCGGCACCATCGGCCGCGTGCAGTTCAAGGGCAAGGATTCGCCTAATCCACACGCCCTCAAGGTCGGTCCGGACACCATCACGGGGCTGATGCTGCAATGGCAGAACGGCAAGCAGGTCAATCTGTGGCCGGCCAAAGTCGCCAATGGCAAGCTGAAATTCCCGAAATTCATCAAGCTCGGCTCGGCCAACTGACGCGGAAACGACCGCGGTTTTCGAAATTCTCCCCGCCCGCAGCCGCGAGCGGGGAGATTGCTTGATGGCAGCCGCGTGAGCGAGCTGAGCGTGTGATTGTGGTGTGTAACCGATGCTGTTCTGGCAAATCCTGATCGACGGCTTCGCGATCAGTTCGCTCTACGCGCTCGGCGCCACGGGATTCGCGCTGATCTTCGGCGTCTCCGGCGTGCTCAATCTGTCCCACGGCGCACTGATGGTGGCGGCCGTCGTCGCGGCATGGGCGGCCGGCAACGACCTGCATGCCGGGCCTTATCTCGGGGCGGCGGTCGGCGTCGCCGTTGGATTTTTCGCCTCGCTGCTCACCTATTTCGTCATCGTTCAGCCACTGCAGCGCTCGCGCAAAATCCGCGAAGAGGAAAAGGAGATTTTCATCCTCACCGCGACGCTGCTCTGGGGCATCATGATCCAGGAATTGATCGCCTATCTCTACACCAACAACGCCAAGACCGTGGCACCGATCGTGCAGGGCGTCGTCTCGATCGTCGGCGTTCGCACGCCGTCGAACGAGATTTTTACCGCGGTGGCGTGCTGGCTTGCCATTGGGGTGCTGTGGCTTTTGGTAAACCGCACGCGGGCGGGCAAGGCCGTCCTTGCCGCCTCGATGAACCCGCGAGGCGTGACGCTGCTCGGCATCGAGCTGTCGCAGGTCTACATCGCCGTTTGGGCGATCTATGGCGTGCTGGTCGGCATTGCAGGCGTGCTGCTCGGCATGTTTCTCGGCGTTTCGTCATACAGCGTCGGGCCGCTGACGGCGAGCGCGTTTTCGATCGTCGTGCTGGGCGGACTCGGCAGCGTCTCCGGCGCGCTGATCGCGGCCTATGTCGTCGGTTATCTCGAAACGCTTACGGCCTATCTGATCTCGCCGGCCTATCGCACCATCCCGGCACTCTTGCTCCTCGTCGCGGTGATGTATGTGCGGCCGCGCGGACTGTTGGGGCGCCGCTAGATGCGCTCGCTCGGCACGATGCGGATCGTCCTCGTTTCGCTCGGCGTGATCGTCGCGGCGGCGTTTTTGCCGCTCGGCGTTTCCGGCTACATTCTCGGGCTGTTGACGATCGCTTATTATTTCGGCGTATTCGCGATGGCCTGGGACCTCCTGTTCGGCTTTGCCGGCGAGGTCAATTTCGGGCCGACCTTTTTGATCGGCACCGGCGCCTATACCGCCGGCATCCTCGACAATCTCTATCAGCCGCCGATCTGGCTCTGCCTGGTCGCCGGCGCCTTCGCGGCAGTGGCCGGCGGCGTCGTGCTGGCGTTGCCGGCGTTGCGGGTGCGCGGCCCCTATTTCGGACTGACCACGCTGGTCGCCGTTCTCATGCTGCAAAATTTCATCGTGGTCGACGCCAGCCTGACCGGCGGCGAGATCGGCCTCACGGTCCCCGACGTCATCACCATCAGCGACGCCAAGAACTACGAGATCGCGCTGTGGTTCATGGCAGTGAGCGGCGCAATCCTGTTCGCGCTATCGCGCTCGCCGGTCGGGCTGATCCTGCAAGCAAGCGGCCAGGATGCGGTGCAGGCCGGCGCGCTCGGCTTCAATGTGGTCAAGCATAAGCTCGCGGCTTTCATCATCAGCGCGTTCTTCTCCGGGCTCGCCGGCGGCATGCTGGTGTTTTATCTCGGCTCGGCCTCGGTCGGGACCCTGGTCGACATCACCGTCGGCGTGCAGATCATCATCGCCGCGGTGCTCGGCGGCAGACGCACCATCATCGGCGGCGCGCTCGGCGCGATCTTCCTCATCGCCATGAGCGAATTGCTTCGTCCGCTCGGCGATCTGTCGAACTTTGTCGTCTTCGCCATGGCGCTTGTGGTCGTGCTCCTGTTCCCGGGCGGCTTCTTCGGCCTGCTCACGCGAACCAAGGAATCCGGATGAGCACGGCCGCGGTCGCGCATCTCGAGGTTCGTGGCCTCACCAAGCGCTTCGGCGGCCTCGTCGCCGTGAAGGAAATGTCGTTTGCAGTACGCGCCGGCGAGATTTTGGGACTGATCGGCCCAAACGGCTCCGGCAAGTCGACGGTGATGAAGCTCATTATGGGGATCGAGCGCCCCGATGCCGGTTCGGTGCGCATCGGCGGCGTCGACGTCGCCGGCTGGCCGTCGCACAAGATTGCGCGGATGGGCGCCGGTATCGTGTTTCAGCATTCCCGGCCGCTGCATCGCCAGACCGTGCTCGAAAACATCAAGCTTGCGCTGTTGCCGGACAAACTGACCCGGCTGTTCGCCGACCCGGCAACCGACACGCGCGCCCGCGCCATCGCCGCGCGCGTCGGCTTGAGCACGGTGCTCGACCGGCGGCCGGCGACCTTGCCGTTCGCCGATCTGCGCAAGATCGAGATCGCCAAGGCGATTGCCCGCGATCCCAAGGTGCTCTTGATCGACGAGCCGTTTGCGGGCCTTACTTCGACGGAGACCGCGGCCTTTTCCGATCTTATTTGCGAACTGCGCGACGACGGCCGCGCCGTGCTTCTGGTCGATCACAACGTCAAAAGCGTCTCCCGCCTGGTCGACCGCGTGCTGGCCATGTATGTCGGCGAGCGCATCGCCGAGGGCACCGCCGACGAGGTGATGGGCAACGAGACGGTGCGGCGCGTTTACCTCGGCGGCTCCCTGGAGACCGCGGCACGTCCGGAATCCGCATTCCGCGATCGCACCACACCGTTTCTCGAAGTCGACAAGCTCAGCGTGCACTATGGCAAGGCGCAGGCGCTGGAGAATGTGTCGATCCACGTCCATGCCGGCGAATTCGTTTCGGTCGTCGGCCTCAATGGCGCCGGCAAGACCACGCTGTTCAACGCCATATCCGGCATGCTGCCCTATGCTGGCGAGATTCGCCGTGACGGCGCGCCGCTGCGCGGACTGACCGCGGCGAGGATCGCGCGGACCGGCATCGTGCAATGCTCCGAGGGCCGCGACCTGTTCATCGACATGACGGTGCGCGAAAATCTCGACATGGGCGGCCAGCATTTGCCGACCGCCGAGAGCAACGATCAGATCGGCTGGCTGTTCGACCTGTTTCCGATCCTGCGCGAGCGCCAGCGCCAGGCCGCCGGCACGCTGTCTGGCGGCGAGCAGCAGATGCTGACCATTGCGCGCGCCTTGATGATGAAGCCGAAGCTGTTGATCCTCGACGAGCCGACGCTTGGCCTGGCGCCCGTCATCCTCGAGCAATTGTCCAAAGCGCTGGAACGGTTGCGGCAGACCACCGCAATCACCGTGCTGCTCGGCGAGCAGAACGTCACCTTCGCGCTGCCGCATGCCGATCGCGTCTATGTGTTGGAACACGCCCGCATCGTCTGGGAGGGCGAGCCCGCGGCCTTCGCGGCCGGCGCAGGCGCTGGCTATTTGTAGGTCGTGGCGTTCCGCCCTCAACTGCGCTAACCTGCCATGGTTGTAGTCGGGAGGTGCAGCCCGCAATGGCTGATTACTACCCAGTTCTCGCCCGCGCGGTGTCGCGCTTGGCGGACAACAGCGTGCCGGCACGGCGCGAATTGTACGAGCATGCACGGACGATCATCGATGAACAATTCCCCAGTCGGGATCGAGGGGAATTGACGGCTCAGGCCGTGGACGAGCGGGCGGCGCTCGAATTGGCCATCCGCAAAGTGGAAGCGGAAACGCGGTCCAGCCAGACGCGGTCGAACGGCGGGCCAGCTCCGACGCGAGCACCGACGCCCCGTGCCGGCACCGCCGACGCCAAACCGCGATCCAAAGCGACCGCGAGCTCGCTCGCCAAGATCCTTCAGGCGCTGCAGGCGGAGGAAACCCGCGGCGGCGGCCCGGCGACAACCGATCTTGTGCCGATGAACGGGACGACGCCGGCCCGGCCAAGCGTCCTACCCGGGACGACCGTCGGCAGCAGCAATCGGATCTCGAATGCGAGCGCGGAGTTGGAGGACGTCCCGCATTCGCTCGGCACAATGTTTTTCGGTATCGCCTATATCGCGGCGGCGATGGCCTTCACCGGCGTGACCTATATTCGTGCCGCCGTCTGGATGTATCGGGGCGTGATCGGATATCCGACGCTTCTGATCGTGATGGCGATTACGCTCGCTCTGTTCATAATCCCGCCGATTGCGATTTTCCGAAAATCATCGGGCCTGCCGAGTGCCGGGCCCTTATTGCGTTTTATTCATGCGGCGTCGCGGCGGGTGCTTTAGGCATCGTTCCGCTGCCGTCGCCTCCACCCGCGGCTATTTGCTCGCGGCAACCGCAGGGACGGCTGCAGCGTCTTTGACATTCGTCTGCTGACTAATGACCAACTGCCACCGGCCGTCGCGTCTCACCACGACGCGGACATTATGATACGGCTTGCCGCCGCGATACGGCACGTGGTCGGAGACCATCACGGCCGCGGCCGGCCCAAAATCGAAGATCTGCATCTTGACGATCGGGTCGCCGGGCGCGCCAACTTTATCGGCCTGCTGCTTTTTGGCGATGACCATACGCGCCGGCTTGTCGCGCATCGTCGTATTGTTGATGATGAGGAATTCCTCGCCGATATCCTTGTCCCAGCCGGCGGCGTCGTAATGCCATTCTTCCATTTTCGTCTTCTGCCAGGTGGCGAGAATTTCCTTGTCCATCCGCGTGGACGGCGTGTAGGGCACGGTCCGACACGGATTGTCGCAGTCGCCGTTTCCTGCGGCTTTCTCGACGGAAGCCTGCGGCGCCGGGGTGACGACCGTATCGAGCGCCACGAAGGCCTTCCAACCCGACGGCCGCTTGACCCAAATGTGAAGAAAACGCGCGCCGTGGTGACTGCCGAGAACCGTTTCGACAGTCCCGTAGAAATGTGTCTGCACGTCCGACTCGTCGCCGTTCATGCTTGCCAAGCCGGCCGGATCGGTCAGCACGTCTGACTTGCTATGGATTTTGCCGTCGGTGTCGGTGAATGTGAATTTTGCATCGAGCAGCGCGGAAATCGCGTCCTTGTCCTTGTTACCGAGCGCACGCGAAAGTCGATGGTCGGCGTTCAACGCAGTCTGCCCGGTGTCGGCGGCAATGGCGGGAATACGCGTCGAGAGGATTGCGACGAACGTGCAAAATGAAACGGCGAGCGCATTGATCGCAGACAGTCGCATGGCGTTTCCTTTGTGTTCTTTATAGTTATGGGCAGTGCAGATCTTGGCGGGTGGATCGAAGGAAACTGCGCCCGTTCTCCCCTTCAGGTCAACAGACGGCCTGTCAGCGTGCGCAACGGGAGACTTTCATGCGTATAAGAAATCCAGAACCGCAGTTTCCGCGAGCACCGCCTCCGGAATGCTGTGGCGCGCCGAGCGGGCGCGTTCTTCGGCGGTCTGCGTCGCTTGCAGATAGGCGCCGAGATGACGTGCGCGCTCGATGATTTTTCTGTTTTCGGGCAGCCGTTGCGCTTCGAAGCGGCGCAATGCGCCTTCGACGTCCTCGGCTTCGAGCGCCACCGCGAGCGCCGCCGCGTCGTCGGCAGCCTTGGAGACCCCGGCCGCGATATGCGGTCGCGCCACGGCAGCCGCATCGCCGATGACGGCGACCCGCCCGAAGGCGAGCCGCGGCGACTCCAGATCGTAGATCGGTTGCAGAATCGGCTCGTCGATCAGGCGCACGATTTCGCGGAATTGCGGCGCCAATAACCGCTCGGCGTCGGCGCGCATGGCGGCGATCGGCTCGGCGCGAATAAGCGGCGGCGGAATCGAGATCGAATGGGTAACGCCGGTCTTGTCGGTCAGAAGCCGCGGCAGCTCCGTCGCCTCGTCCGCCGGACGGTACCACACCACGTTGTAGCGGCGTTGCCCAACCCGCAGCTCATTGTCCGGCCCGGTCACCGGATAGCCGAGGCATTGCTCCCCGGGCGGCAGGCAGAATGTCATCAGCATGAAAAGCTCGCGGTGGATCGCCTGAGGGATCGCGCTTTCGGGCAACAACGCGCGCCAGGCCACATAGCCGGCGTAGCGCGGCATGAGATCGGGCAGGCATCGCTGGCGCACCGTCGAGCGTAAGCCGTCGGCGCCGATCAGAAGATCGGCCGCGACCGCGCTGCCGTTGCTGAAATGGGCCATCACACCCTGCCCGCTTTGCTCAAAGGCCTTGAGCCCGCAGCCGCGGTGATAATGGGCAAGCGGAAAGCCATCGCGCAGCACGCGGTAGACGCGCTCCCAGGCGGTGAGCACCTGCGGGCATTCGAGCGTGACGGCGGTGCGGCCGGCCGCATCGAGGATTTTGCGCGTCGACATGGCGACGCCGAGATCGCCGGTATCGAGACCGAGCGCTTTGAGGCGCGCGATCAGCTCGGTCTGCGCCACGATGCCGGCGCCACGCCCGGCCAGCTCCTTTTCGACGCGCTCGAAGACCTCGACGTCCCAGCCGCGCCGCAACAGCGCGATGCCGGCCAAAAGCCCGCTCATCGAGCCGCCGATGATCAGCGCGCGGCGTTTCCTCTCCATTGCCTATATCCCGCTATTTCCTTGACTATTCCCTTGGCCGGAAGAGTTTTCTATACTGCGCCCACAAATCTTGGAGGAACACCATGGCTCTGACCATGCTGGATAAGACGTCCGATCATGCCGACAAATCGGCATGGCCGGCCGCCATTGCCGCCGAATTTGAGCGTGAGCGGCAGAATAATAACGGCTGTGTCGGCTCCACGCTGCTGTCCGAAAGCGAACGCGTGCGGGTCTGGATCATCCGGCTGGCCCCCGGCGAACGTATCGGCTTCCACCGCCATGTGCTGGACTATTTCTGGACCGCGGTCACCGGAGGCCGCGGGCGGCAGCATGTTAATGACGGCACCACCGTCGAATATAGCTACCAGCCGGGCGAGACCCGGCACGAGACCTATGGCCCCGGCCAGTACAAGGTCCACGACCTTGAAAATCTCGGCGACAAGGAGATGGTCTTCACGACCATCGAATTCCTCAACAGCGCCAATAAGCCGCTCGCCATCCCGGACCGGGTGCGCGCCGCAGCGTAATACCTTCCTCTCTCCGCCCCGCGGGGAGAGATTTTCATTAGCCAATTCGTAGCGCTTCCTGCACACTCGCGTGCGGCTGAGTGAACGAGTGTGGGGCAAAGTGGCTGAGTAATGATCTTTTCCTTCGATCTTCTCATCAACGCGGTGGCATCGGGCATTCTGATCGGCGGCTTTTATGCGGCCGTGACGTGCGGCGTGTCGATTTCGTTCGGCATCCTCGACATCGTCAACATCGCCCATCCGGCTTTCATCATTCTCGGCTCCTATGTCGCCTATATCGTCAACACGACCTTCGGCGTGGATCCGATCGTCACCGCGATCGTGGCGACGCCGCTGTTCTACGTGCTCGGCGCCGGCATCTATCAGGTCTATTACGTCTCGTTCGAGAAGCGCGGCCAGGAATCGCTGCGTGGGCTCGCGTTCTTCTTCGGGCTTCTGTTCATCACCGAGGTATCGCTCGTTTTGTATTTCGGTGTCGATTACCGCTACGTCGACGCGGCCTATATCGGTCCGTCGGTGCATTTCGGCGGTCTCGACATGCCGCTGCGCATCCTGGTGCCGTGTCTGGTTTCGCTCCTGCTCATTGCCATCCTGCAACTGATTCTCAAGCGCACGTTCATCGGCCGCGCCATCATGGCGGTGGCGCAGGATCACTTCGCGCTACGGCTCATGGCGGTCGATCCGGTCCGCATCAAGCGCATTGCGTTCGGCATTTCGATTGCAACGGCCTCGCTCGCCGGTGCTTTTCTGATCATCATCCAGCCGGTCGAACCGTCGGTCGGGCGCGAATATATCGGCCGTATCTTCGCCATCTGCGTGCTCGGCGGCATGGGCAGTCTGCCCGGAACCGTGATCGCCGCGATGTTGCTCGGCATCGTCGAAAGCCTGACTTCGACATTCTACGGCCCGTCATGGGCGCCCGCCGTGTCGTTCGGCCTTCTGCTCTTGACGCTGGCGGTGCGACCGTCCGGCCTGATGGGACGGTGAACCGTGCGCACGCCGCTGTTTCTCCTGATCTGTTTCGTCATCGCCGCCGCCGTGTTCGCCGGGGCGATCGCCTTCGGCAATGACTACGTGTTTTTCGCGGGCTACGTCGTGCTGCAATACGTCGTGCTGTCGACCGCCTGGAACATTCTCGGCGGCTATTGCGGCTACGTGAATTTCGGCTCTGCGGCCTTTTTCGCGCTCGGCGCCTATTCGACCGTCGCCATCTACAAATTCTACCCGCTGCCGATCCCCCTGCTGATCGTCGTCGGCGGCGCGGTGTCCGGGCTGGTCGGCTTCGGCATGGGCTATCTGACGCTGCGGCTGCGCGGCGCGTTTTTCGCCATCGCCACGCTGGCACTCGCCGTCGTCATGGAGACGTTGGTCGTCAACTGGGATTATGTCGGCGGTTCGCGCGGCGCGTATATCGTACGGCCCGAGGAAATCTATCCGATCGGCAATTACATCCGCTACCTGTTCCTGATCATGTTGCTGCTCGCGGTGGCGGCGATTACGATCGCACGGTTGATCGAACGCTCGCGGCTCGGCTACGGTTTCGCCACCATTCGCGACGACGAGCTTGCGGCGGAGGCCTCCGGCGTGCCGACGCTGCGCTTGAAACTCGTGGCCACCACGATCTCCGGCGCGCTAATGGGAATGGCCGGCGCGCCGTTTCCCTATTACATCGGCTATCTGCAGCCGTCGTCGACCTTCGGGCTGGAATATGCCGTCAATTCGATCGCCATGCCGCTGATCGGCGGCACCACCAGCTGGGTCGGCCCGCTGATCGGCGCGGTACTGCTCGGCTCGCTGCAGCAGATCGCCACCGTCACCATCTCCTCGGCGGTCAATCTGTTGATCGTCGGTTGCCTGTTGGTCGGCTTCGTCATCGTCGCGCCGAACGGCATCGTCGGGCTGGTGCATAAATATTTGCAGCGCAAGCCGGACGATTTCGTCGGCCGTCGCCACGTCGAAACCGAGTCGCCGGAGACCGTGCCGTGACCGACCTCCTGCGCATCGACAATCTTGGCAAGCGCTTCGGCGGCTTCGTCGCGCTGGAAAGCATTTCGCTGTCGGTACCCGCGGGCGAGCGGCTCGGCCTTATCGGGCCCAACGGCTCCGGCAAGTCGACGCTGGTCAATTGCATCTGCGGCACGCTGCGCAATGAACAAGGCTCCGTCCATTTCGACGGCCGCTCGATCGACGGTTTTGCCGCGCATGAACGCACGCGCATGGGCCTGTCGCGCAGCTTCCAGCTGCCGCGGCCGTTCGTCAGTCTGAGCCTGCTCGACAATATCCGCATTCCGCTGCTCTACGCCGTCGCGGCGCGCGGCACGCATCGCTCCGCGCACGACATCGAAGCACAATGCGTCGACCTATTGCGCGAAGTCGGGCTTGACGCCAAGGCACGGCGGCTACCCCGCGACCTGACCCAAGTCGAGATGCGAAAGCTCGAATTGGCGCGCGCCATGGCGGCGGAACCCAAGCTTTTGATCGCCGACGAGTCGATGGCGGGCCTCACCCACTCCGAAGTCGAGGACATCCTGGCGCTGTTGGTGCGCTTGAACGAAAAGGGCGTCACCATCGTTTTGATCGAGCACATCATGCGCGCCGTCATGAGTTTCTCGCGCCGCCTCGTTGTGCTGGTTTCCGGGCGCAAGATCGCCGACGGACAGCCGGACGAAGTGATGCGCAATCCGGAAGTGGAAAGGGCCTATCTTGGCTAGCAGCCTCACCATCGCCGGCATTCACGCCGCCTATGGCGCGGTGCGCGTGATCGACGACGTTTCCGTCAAGGTCAGTGGCGGCGAAACCGTGGTGTTGCTCGGCACCAACGGCAACGGCAAGTCGACGCTCATGAAGTGCATCATGGGCATCGTTCGGCCAAGCCAGGGCTCGATCATCGCCGAGATCGATGGCATCCACCACGATCTCATTGGCCGCACCACGGAGGAAATCGTCGATCTCGGCATCGCGCTGGTTCCGGAGGGCCGCCGGCTGTTCCCGCTGCTGACGGTCGAAGAGAACCTGTTGCTTGGCGCATTCCGTCCCAAGGCGCGCGTCGAACTCTCGCGTAATCTCGCGGTTTGCTACGAAACGTTTCCGCGCCTTGCCGAGCGCCGTAAGCAACTTGCTGGCAGCATGTCGGGCGGCGAGCAGCAGATGCTCGCGCTCGGCCGCGCGTTGATGCTGGCGCCAAAGATCCTTCTGGTTGACGAGCCATCAGTGGGTTTGGCGCCAATCCTGGTCAGCCGCACCATCGACGCGATCAATGAAATGAAGCAGCGTTATTCGCTCACCGTCTTGATGGCCGAGCAGAATTTCACCCAGGCCATCCGGATAGCCGACCGCGGTTATGTCATCGTCCACGGCAAGATCGCCTTTGAGGGCCGCTCGACGGACGAGCTCAACAACAACGATTTGATCAAGAAGTTTTATCTGGGGCTGTGAACCACAGGCCGCCCGCGTCCGCGTCGCCCTTTGCAGACTACGCCACGGCCGAAGGCTGACTGTTTCCGCCGCGAATTGCGAATGGTTCAGGACCGTAGCAGTCTGATCGGATGCCGGATGAGAAGATTGTCTTCATTGCCGCCGCCTTCGCGCTGGCGGGGTTGGCAAAGGGCGTTATAGGTCTCGGCCTGCCGACCATCTCGATGGGATTGCTCGCCATCGTCATGACGCCGTTGCAGGCGGCCGCGATTCTTGTACTGCCCTCCTTTCTTACCAATGTCTGGCAGATGGCGGCGGGACCATTTTTATGGTCGAGCATGCGCCGCTTGTGGCCGATGCTGCTCGGCTTATGCCTCGGCACTTGGGCTAGCGCCGGCTTGATGACCGGAAATCACGCCCAATACAACGGTCTGCTTTTGGGCGTGGCGCTGATCGCCTATGCCGGCACGGGATTTCGCTCAACCCGTTTCACGATCGCTAGGTTCCAGGAGTCATGGCTCGGCCCTGCGGTCGGAGCGGTAACAGTAGTCATCACGGCCGCGACCGGCATTTTCGTCATCCCCGCGGTGCCCTACCTGCAGGCGCTTGAACTGGAAAAGGAGGAGTTCGTCCAGGCCTTGGGCCTGGCGTTCACGGTTTCGACAATTGCACTGGCCGCCAACCTCGTGTTCGCGGGTGCGCTCGGCATTGCCACGGCCGCGCCGACGCTTGTTGCCGTGGCGGTGGCATGCGCCGGAATGGGGGTTGGACAAGCGCTCCGCCGGCGCCTGTCAGCGGCGCTGTTCCGCCGCTGTTTTTTCATCGGATTGCTGCTGCTCGGAGCCTACCTGGTCGGAAGCTCATTGCGCTGAGAATGCCACTTTATCTTCTAGGTCACTTCACCGGAAAATCGAAATAGGTCTCCGGAAACGGCTCGTTGCGCAGCGTGAAGTGCCACCATTCCTTGTCGTAGCCGCGAAAACCGCGCCGCCGCATAGCTGATGCCAGCAGCATGCGGTTGGCGTGTTGTTGCGGCGTGATCGTAGAATCCGCGGTCCATGATCGCGGACTGAAGTAATCGAACGGCGTGCCCATATCGAGTTCGTGACCTTCCGTCGTCGCCAACGTCAGATCGATGGTCGAGCCGCGCGAATGGCCGGAATGCGACGCGATATAGCCATCCCGAAACAATGTGCGCTTGTCGACGTCGGGATAAAATTCCGCCTTGCCCGCGGTGTCGGCGAGATCGCGCGCCCAGCGCACGAAATTCTCAACCGCCCGCGCCGGCCGGTAGCAGTCGAACACCTTGATGACCAGATTTTGCGCCGCGACATCGCGCACGGCCGCGGCGAGCGCTGCGGACGCCTCCTGGGTGAGCAGACAGTGCGGCGCTTGGTAGCCGTCGATCGGCCGGCCGACGAAATTATGTGAGCTGGCGTAACGCATCTCGACGACCAGCCCCGGCACGCTCGTCGCTGCATCGACAAAAGCGTCGGGTCGTTCATGGGCGACAGCGGCATGGATGCCGCAGCCCGCGACCGCCGCCGCGATGAGCCATGAGCGAACGCCTATGGCGAGCATGCGGACAGCCATTGCCCTTCGAGCGTATTTTGTGAATCGACCATTGGTATTCCGGCCATGGCCGCCTTGGTCTGCACCGTCGCCGTGTAGTGATGCGGGCTGTCGAAGTTGAACTCGCCAGTGAGTTCCATATCGAGCTGCCCCTTGCAAACCAGCCGCCAGGTGAGCCGCGGACCGTCGAGGTTGCGTTCGATCGGCGCGCAGACGGAATTGACGGTACCGGCAACCGGCGAGAACGTGGTGGCGAGGTCGCCGGTCTGTTCGGCGGTCAGGCATTTCGACGATTCATGCGGCGGCCCGATCACGCCGCCGGTTGCAGTACGAGTAATGACCTTCCACAGCCCGGGATCGATGCCGTCGGCATGGACGACAGCGGCGTGGACGACGGAGGCCGTAACCACGGCAGCGGCGATCACGGCAACACGATGAATCAAGAACATCCTACCTCACGACCTTCCGATTCGCGCCGCAGCGGCGCCCTTCAGACTTTTAACGCCGAGAACCCCGCCTGTCGTTAACCACCCGCTAACCATATACCCGGCACATTTTGCCTGGGAGGCGTACCCGTTCCCACTGTACTGACGGGGACTGCCTTGGACTCGAGCGCGGCTCCACTTCTCCGTGTCGGCGGCCCCCTAGCCGCCGCGCACAGCTTTGAATCACGCGACCGCAAACGGAGCGGATCAACCCGCATGGCTGAAGCAATTCCGGCGCAGGGCGGCGACACGGCAATGTCGCGGCTGGCCGACCTCGGCACTATGCTTCGGCGCAGCGATATCGCGCTCGCCGTCGGCATGATGATGATCCTCGTGATCCTCATCCTGCCATTACCGCCGATATTGCTCGACTTCTCGCTCGCGATTTCGATCACGTTTTCCGTGCTGATCCTGATGACGAGCCTGTTTATTCAGACGCCGCTCGAATTTTCGGCCTTCCCGACCGTGCTGCTGATCGCGACCATGCTGCGGCTGTCGCTCAACCTGGCGTCGACCCGCCTCATTCTCGCCCACGGCCACGAGGGCACCGCCGCCGCAGGCCACGTCATCGAGGCGTTCGGCCACTTCGTCATGGGCGGCAATTTCGTCATCGGCATCATCGTGTTCACCATCCTGGTGATCGTGAATTTCGTGGTCATCACCAAGGGCTCCGGGCGCATCGCCGAAGTCGCGGCGCGCTTCCACCTCGACGCCATGCCGGGCAAGCAGATGGCGATCGACGCCGACCTCAACGCCGGCCTGATCGACGAAAAGGCCGCGCGGCAGCGGCGCAGGACTCTGGAAGACGAGTCCGGGTTTTTCGGCGCCATGGACGGCGCCTCGAAATTCGTCCGCGGCGACGCCATCGCGGGCCTCCTCGTCGTCATGATCAACGTCATCGGCGGCATGGTCATCGGCATCGTCCAGCAGGACCTCACTTTCGCTGAAGCCGCCCGCACTTACACACTGCTCACCGTCGGCGACGGCTTGGTGACGCAGGTGCCGGCCCTGATCGTGTCGACCGCCGCGGGCCTGCTCGTTTCCAAGGCCGGAGTCGCCGGGGCCGCCGACAAGGCATTGCTGAGCCAGCTTTCCGGCTATCCCAAAGCGCTCGGCATGTCGGCCGCCGTCATGCTGACTCTGGGGCTATTGCCGGGCATTCCGATGATTCCGTTCTTTGCGCTCGGCGGCGGCACCGCGAGCCTGGCCTATCTGATCGATCGGCGCAGCAAACGGGCGGTCGCGGCCGAGGTCAAGAAGGCCGACGTCGCCAAGGCTGAGCCGGTCGAAGAGCCGATCACGGCGTCGCTCAAGATGGACGACCTCAAAGTCGAGCTCGGCTACGCCTTGCTGCCGCTGGTCAACGCGCCCGATGGATCTGAGCGGCTGACCGAGCAGATCAAGGCGTTACGCCGGTCGCTCGCGATCGAGATGGGCTTCGTCATGCCCGCGGTCCGCATCCTCGACAACATGCAGCTCGACGCCAACACTTACGTCATCAAGATCAAGGAGGTCGAAGCCGGCAGCGGCAAGGTCTGGCACGGCCAGTTCATGGTCATGGATCCGTCCGGCAGCCAGGTGACGCTGCCCGGCGTGCACACCACAGAGCCGACTTTTGGACTGCCCGCGACCTGGATCGACGCATCGCTGAAGGAGGAGGCCGCGGTCAAGGGTCTGACCGTCGTCGATGCCGCGACCGTGCTCGCCACCCACCTCACCGAATTGATCAAGGCCAATATGTCGGAGCTTCTGTCCTACGGCGAGGTGCAGAAATTGCTCAAGGAATTGCCCAAGGAGCAAAGCGAACTGATCAAGGACATTGTGCCGGCGCAGATCAATATTTCAGGCATCCAGCGCGTGCTGCAGATTCTGCTCGCCGAGCGGGTATCGATCCGCGATCTGTCGACGATCCTCGAAGGCATCGCCGATGGGCTGCCGGGAACGCGCAATGCCGCGATGCTGGCCGAACATGTCCGCGCGCGACTGGCGCGCCAGCTTTGCGCCCAACACGTGACGCCGTCCGGCACGCTGCCGATTATCGCGCTCACCGCCAGATGGGAACAGGCCTTCGCCGAATCGATCGTCGGCCAGGGCGACGAGCGCAACCTCGCGATGCAGCCGTCGAAGCTGACCGAATTCATCAATCTGGTCCGGGAGAAATTCGAACAAGCCGCGCGCGATGGCGAGGCGCCGGTGCTGGTGACTTCCCCCGCGATTCGGCCATTCGTGCGTGGTATCGTCGAGCGTTTTCGCGCTCAGACCAGCGTTTTGGCGCAATCGGAAATCCACCCGCGGGCGCGGCTGAAGACGGTCGGCAGTATCTGACCCGGGACGTCGTTTCTGGCGCCCCGGCCGGCGCAGCCCGTGTCACCCGGAACAAACCCCTCGATCAACCGTTATCACGGGTCTTCAAGCTTCGGTGAAGACGCGTTTCATCACGAAAAACAGCCCCTATTTGTTGGGGATCGTTGTTGGATTGCGTGAACCATTTAGCCCGGTTGCCGCGACTAATGGGCAGAAACGGGAGGTCGTCATGAACCATTCGATGTATAACGCCGACCGTGCCACTCACTTGAAGATCGTGGTGATCGGCCTTTTTTGTGCGATACTGGTCGCCGTCGTCGGCATCTTCGCGCAGGTGAGCAGCAATGTCGATCTCGGCACAACGGCGCTCGTCAAAGCCGGTCAGCCGACCACGTTGAGCGGGCATATGCCCGTTATTCGCTAAGGTCGCTTGCTTTTGAAACGCGGCGTGTTGCGCGCGTCGCGGCCTAACTTGGCGGCGATCCAGGTACCGACTCGACCATTTTGCCGGTGAACAGGATCGGCCCAGTCGGCGCGCCTTTCGGTGAACCACCGGAGGGTTCGAGCGAGATGGCGTAATTCGCCCCGCGCATGGTGGCGACATCGAAGCTCGCCGGCAGCGGACGGGTAGTGAATTGTTCAGCTCCGACCAGGCCGAGCGAACGCGGGGCCGAGTTCTTGCCAGCAATCAGCCATAGCTCGTAACTGCGGCCGGCTTCCGGGGCCGCGGAAACGGTGCGTACCGTATAGGTACGATTCTGCGGATCGAGCGTCAGTAGAAACGCCGGCGCAGTGGGCTCCTGCTGGAGCACCGCCACGAGCCGGGAGCCGGGCGGCTGCGGTCGCACCGCGACGGCTGTCGGCGGTTGCCGGCCGAGCGGCACGAGTCCGGGAGCGAACTGCTCAACCGCGATATAGATCGCAAGCAACGCCGCAAGCGCGCTCATGCCGACCGTAACGCCGCGCCAACGCCGCACGCCGCGCTGAAGGTCAATGATCTCGGCGCCGCGCCCGACCAGCGGCGGGACGAGCGGCGATAGCGATTCCGGCGGCGCGGGCATCTCGGCTTGCGGCTCCGGCGGGAGCAGGCTCGACGCCAGTGCGGCAACCGCCGAATTCTCGTCGAAATCCTGTGGCGCGTCGGCGGCTAAATCTGCCGCCGGCTCTGACGGCAGATCCGGCACTGGCTCCGAGGACGCGACCGGCCCGGGCTGCGGGATCAGTTCGAACTCGGGCGCAGGTTCCGGCGGTACTCCAGCGGCAGTCTCCGGTATCGCCTCCGGCGCGGCCAGCGGCGCAGTCTCCTCAAGCGCAGGGGCGGCGGCTTCCACATCGGCTGCGCTTGATGACGGATTATCATTGATCTCGGCGCGGATCTTGCTCCAAACCTCCGGCGACGGCTCCACCGCCTCGACCATCACATTGAGTTCGCCGAGCCGGCGCTCCCAGACGCGCACGATCTCGGCAAAGCCCGGATCGATCGCGAGCAAGGCTTCGGCCTGGTCCCGCTCGTCGGCAGACAGCGTTCCCAAGACATATTCGGCGGCCAGAGCATCCCGATCGTCGTCGTACATTTCCACCACTCATTGTTCAGTTGAGCACGATCCTATCCGAAAAGCGGCAGCCGCCTTTCGGGACCATGCTGTTTCGTTTTGCGCATGATCATGTCCAAAAACCGGTATCCTCTTTTCGGGATCATGCTCTGGTCCCCATACACTCGCGAATTTCGATGAGACTGCGGCGGAGCCAGGTCTTGATCGTATTGACCGGAATATCGAGCTTCTGCGCAAGCTGATCGCGGCTCCAGCCGCTGTAATAGGCCAACAGCACGATGCGCTGCTTTTCCGGATCGAGCTTGCCGAGGCAAGACAGCAGGCGCTTGAGCTCCTCGGTCATCTCCCGTCGGGCGAGCGGCGGCGGCGCCTCGGACGCGACTTCGAATGCCTCGGGCTCGTCCTCGATCGAGACATCTCCCCTTTTGCGCACGATATCGATGGCCCGATTGCGCGCCATCGCCACCATCCAGGTGATCGGGCTGGCAATCGCGGGGTCGAACTGGTCGGCCATCTTCCAAACCTTGAGATAGGTTTCCTGCATGACCTCTTCGGCCAATGCCGGTCTACCCAAGATACGCAGCAGCACCCCGTAGAGTTTCGCGCGCGTAGCGTCATAGAGGCGTTCGAACGCGGCCTCATCGCCTTTGGCGACGGCGCCGAGCAGCCAGACAAGTTCGGTCGGCATCAACATGGCGGCGCGGCCCCTGATAACCCCGGGGCGTCCCTCACCCCGGCCCGATTATCGCCGCGGAGTGTGGTCTTCGTCGAGAGCGAAACGGCGGCCGAATGGACGCGGGCGTCGGGCCAGGCCGGCGGCGTTCATTGCCAAGACAGGAATCCAGTACCGGGAGCCTGCCGGCGGAGGAACTTGCTGATCGGGTCGGTCGAGAGGCTTACGCCGGCGCGACGCCGCGAGCGCGCAGCAGCGCGATACCGTCGAGTTCGGCCTGCTCGGCGGCGCTTTCCACCTCGCGCTCGCGCATCTGGTCACGCTCGTCGAGCAGTTCGACCTTCTTGAGCTCGTCGAAGGCCTCGCCGAGCGCGGATTTCGCATCGTCGAGCTGGATACGCAGCTCGTCGGCGGAGCGCTTGAGGTTTTCGCGTCGCGCGATCGCGGCCTTGGCGTAAGTCGGATAGGCAAAATGACCGGGATCGTGGATTCCGGCACGGTCCTGCTCGACGCGGATTTCGCGCTCGAGATCGGCCGCCATGCGCTCGAATTCGGCGATCATGGTTTCGATCTGCGCCACTTTGCGTCGCTTTTCGTCGACCTGAAATTTCTTCAGGCGAATGAGCGTCTCACGGGACTTCATCGACTACTACTCCCCCGAAGCCAAGCCGGGAACCACGGGACCAAAGAGCCGCCCGAACTTGTCCGGGCGGCGCTCCCGATAGGCGATCGTGGCACGATAACGTTAGCGTTCGGTTTCCGTGCCGGCCACGATCTGGGCCAGACGGCGGTATCCTTCGGCCAAGCTGGTTGCTTCTTCCTTACCTTGGGAGAGGAATTCTTCGAGCGGCTTGTGCAGGCGGATGGCCTCATCGACTTCGGGGCTGGTGCCGGCGCGGTAGGCGCCGAGCCGGATCAGCTCCTCCATATCCGCATAGGTCGCCATGATCTGCTTGGCCCGGTTCAATATCGGCAGATAGGCTTGATCGGCCGCCCGCGGCATGGTGCGCGAGATCGATTTGAGGATATTGATGGCCGGATAGCGGCCGCGCTCGGCGATGGCGCGTTCCATGACGATATGGCCGTCGAGAATCCCGCGCACGGCATCGGCAATCGGCTCATTGTGGTCGTCGCCGTCGACCAGCACCGTAAATATACCGGTGATCGTGCCCTCCTCAGTGCCGGGGCCGGCGCGTTCCAGAAGCCGCGGCAATTCGGTGAAAACGGTCGGCGTATAGCCCTTGGCGGTCGGTGGCTCGCCGGCGGAAAGCCCGATCTCGCGCTGCGCCATGGCGAACCGCGTCACCGAGTCCATCAGCACCAGCACGTCCTTGGCCTCGTCGCGGAAATATTCGGCGATGGCCAATGTGACATGGGCAGCCTGGCGGCGCATCAGAGCAGGCTCGTCTGACGTCGAGACCACGACCACCGAACGGGCGAGACCGACATCGCCGAGGTCGTCCTGCAAGAACTCCTGCACCTCGCGGCCGCGTTCGCCGATCAGCCCGATGACGGTGACATCGGCCGCCACATTGCGCGCCAGCATCGACAGCAGCACCGATTTGCCGACGCCGGAACCGGAGAAAATGCCCATCCGCTGGCCACGGCAACAGGTCAGGAACGTATTGAGCGCTCGGACGCCGAGATCGAGCGGCGCGCCGACGCGGCGGCGCTGATGCGCCAGCGGCGGCATGCTGCGGAACGGATAGGGCGACGGCCCGAACAGCAAAGGACCCTTGCCGTCGATGGGATCGCCTAAGGCATTGATCACGCGGCCAAGCCAGGCTGCCGAGGGCCGCACCGCGCCGGCGACAGAGGTAACGAGAGCCCGACAGCCCCGCCGCACGCCTTCCAGCGGCGCGAACGGCATCAGCAAGGCGTTAACGCCGGAAAAACCTACCACCTCGCAGGGAATGGACTTGGCGGGTGTCTCGATGATCACGCGGGCGCCGACCGACATCGCGTGCAGCGGCCCCGCCACCTCCACCATCAGGCCGCGCACGCCGACCACGCGGCCATAAATCGAGATGCCGTCAAGCTCGTTGATCTGTTCGGCGAGCGCCTTCATCGGCGGCCCCTCCTCCGGCAGCAGTGATTCGGCCGCGACGGCCGCAAAAGAATGGTTACCCTCCTGAGCCCGATATTAATCGGTTGTTTACCCGGGCCGTTAATCATTGCGCAGTCGTCCTTAGGGCTAAGGCACGCTCGCCCATCCAGAATGGAAGGGCCGAGTCGTATGAGTCGGTTAGCGCCGAAACTTAATTTGGAACATGAACTCACACGTGGCTAAAAAACCACTGCCGAGCAACATCTTAAGGCGATTCGCAAGAATTTGCCTACAGGGTGCTTGCGCGATGGAATCAGGTTTTGTTAACCATAGCGTCGTTAATGTTCCGAATCAGTTTGTAGAAGGCGTTTTTCCAGGGGCCGCCGCTGCGGCGCGCCAACCTTGAGCCCGCGCGGCGAAGAAGGGGACTGGCATGCGCGTATTGCTAATTGAAGACGATGGCGCGACCGCGCAATCGATCGAGCTGATGCTCAAATCCGAGAGCTTTAACGTCTACACGACGGATCTCGGCGAAGAGGGCATCGATCTCGGGAAGATCTATGACTACGACATCATCCTGCTCGATCTGAATCTGCCGGACATGTCGGGCTTTGAGGTGCTCCGCAGCCTTCGCGTTTCGAAGGTGAAGACGCCGATCCTGATCCTCTCGGGGCTTGCTGGAATTGAGGATAAGGTGCGGGGTCTCGGCTTCGGCGCCGACGACTACATGACCAAGCCGTTCCACAAGGACGAGCTGGTGGCGCGTATCCACGCCATCGTGCGCCGCTCCAAGGGCCACGCCCAGTCCGTCATCAACACCGGCGACCTGTGCGTCAACCTCGATACCAAAACCGTCGAGGTCAATGGCGCCCGCGTGCATCTGACCGGCAAAGAGTACCAGATGCTGGAACTCTTGAGCCTGCGCAAAGGCACGACGCTGACCAAGGAAATGTTCCTCAATCATCTCTATGGCGGGATGGATGAGCCGGAGCTGAAGATCATCGACGTCTTCATCTGCAAGCTGCGCAAAAAGCTCGCCAATGCCTCGAGCGGCAAGAACTACATCGAAACGGTGTGGGGCCGCGGCTACGTGCTGCGCGAGCCGGCCGAGGAAGAGGTCAAAATCCCGGCCTGAGCTTTTTTGCGGGCTGTCAAATCAAAACCCCGGCCTTTGGCCGGGGTTTTTTGTTTGTTGGCGCAGGCGCCTGCTTAGCGCCCGCCACCGACGGCGACAAGGCGTGGCATGGGTTTGCCGGCGCTCGCCAGTCGCGGCGGCGATGTATTCGGCACGTAAAGGCCGCGCTTGTCGGGCGTCATTTTGAAGCGGTCGGTCAGCCCGACGACGGTTTCCGCAGCACCCAGCACGAGAAAGCCGTCGGCGGCAGTGATCCGCGCCAAGCGGTTGAACACGTCGGTCTTGGTGTCGGAATCGAAGTAGATGAGGACGTTGCGGCAAAATACGATGTCGAACGTCCCGAGCTGCGAGAAATCGTTGAGCAGGTTAAGCTGCCGATACTTCACCATGGCGCGAAGCTCCGGCGCGATCTGCCAGAGCTCGCCACTTTGCGTAAAATTCTTGATCAGGAGCTGAATCGGCAGTCCGCGCTGCACTTCGAACTGCGTATAGAGGCCCGATCGCGCCTTCTCCAACACCTCATTGGAAATGTCGGTCGCGACAATCTCGATACGCCAGCCGGCTATGTCGCTCGCCATCTCTTTGAGACACATGGCCAGCGAATACGGTTCCTGGCCGGTTGCCGCCGCGGCGCACCAAATCCGGATGACACGCATTGCGCGACGCGCCGCCAGCAATGCCGGCATGATCGTCAGTCGGAAATGCTCAAATGGCGTCTTGTCGCGAAAGAACAGGGATTCATTAGTCGTCATGGCCTCGACGACCGCGGTCATCAATGCGCCCTGCGGTGCGGCCTTCAGCGCGCCGACGAGCTCGCCGAGATTGGCAAGGCCGGCCTTGCGTGCAACCGGCAATAGCCGGCTTTCCACCAAATATTCCTTGTCGGCCGACAGCACGAGGCCGGAGCGGTCCTTCAGGCATTTGCGCAAGAAGTCGTAATCGAGCGGCGTCACGAGCGGTCTCCCGAAAACAACCGAATGATCTTGGGTGCAATCTTGTCGAGCGGCAGCACCGCTGAACACAGTCCGGCCTGCGCGACCGAGCGGGGCATGCCCCAAACGACGCAGGTTGCCTCGTCTTGCGCGATCACGTTGCCGCCTGCGGCCACGATGTCGGCCGAGCCGTGGGTGCCGTCGGCACCCATTCCGGTGAGTATCAGGCCGAGACAGCCCGCGCCCCAGACCGCTGCCGCCGATGTGAACAGCGCATCCACCGCCGGCTTGCAGAAATTGATCGGCGCGTCGTCGCCGAGTGCGATCTTAACGGCGCCGTCTGGCCCGCGCGTGACGCGCATGTGGCGGCCGCCGGGTGCCACATAGATACCGCCGGCCAGCACCGGCTCGCCATCCTCGGCTTCGTGCGCGCCGCGGCCGCCGATACGCGAGAGGTGCTCGGCCAGCACCGTGGTGAAGGTCGGCGGCATATGCTGGGTGATCAGGAGCGGCGCTCGATCGATCGCGGCGGGGAGCTTTTCGACCAGCACCGACAGCGCCTGTGGCCCTCCGGTCGAGGAGCCGACCACGAGCGCGCGCGGCGCCGTCAGGCCGAACGGCCGCAAATGCGGAGCGTCATGCTCGACGGCAGACGGCTGGCTCGTCGCGCTGCGCGGCGTCGGCGACCGCTGGTGCAACGGCAGCGCCGGCCCGTGCGCATAGGCGCGCGATGGCGAGCGGTTGCGGCCGAGGGCGCGGATTTTTTCGATGAATTCGCGGCGGAACGGGGCCGAAGTGGTGGTCTCGCGGGTGGTCTCGGGTTTCGGGATGTAATCGGCGGCGCCGAGCGCCAGCGCCCGCAGACTGATCTCGGCGCTGCGGCGGGTCAGCGTCGAGACCATGATTACGACGAGGCCGGGCTTCTTTTTCAGAAGCAGCGGCAAGGCTGAAATGCCGTCAAGCTCCGGCATATCGATGTCGAGGACGACGACATCGACATCGTTTTGGTCGATCCGCGTCACCGCCTCGCGTCCGGTCCGCAGCGACGCGACGGCTCGCATATCGGGTTCGGCGTCGACCCAGCGCGCCAGCAGGCTGCGCACCACGACGGCGTCATCGACCACCATCACGCGAATGGGCCGCTCGGCCCGGGACGCAGATATGGTGGCGGCGAGAACGATACTCATGCTACGCGCACTCTTGATTGTCTTACATTGACCGACGCAACGCGCCGCTGCAGCTTACGGTCTGCGGCATGATCTTTTCGGAAAACCAATTTCCGCTTTTCGGATCACGCCTTAGATCAGCCCGACTTCCTGGAACTTGGCTTGGACGATATCCTTGTCGAACGGCTTCATGATGTATTCGTTGGCACCGGCGTGCAGCGCACGAGCGATATGCGCGACATCGTTCTCGGTGGTGCAGAACACCACCTTGGGCCTGTCGCCGCCCGGCAAGCGCCGCAGCAGCCGAAGGAATTCATAGCCGTCCATTTTTGGCATGTTCCAGTCGAGCAGGATCGCGTCCGGCAATTCGCGCCGGCAGGTTTCGATCGCGTCTTCGCCGTTCTCGGCTTCCAGGATCTGGAATTCGAGCCCCTCAAGGATGCGCCGCGCCACTTTGCGGATGACACTGGAGTCGTCAACAATCATGCACGTTTTCATCGTTTCCTCACTCTGCCCTGCACGGGCGAAGCCGTCGTAATATCCAGTCTGAAGTGTCGTCTTTGAACATGGAGGGTTTCCAGTCGTACTTCGCCCACGCAAGCGAGCGTGGCGAAGCCGGAAAACCTGTGACCGCATTTCGGATTCATGCGCTTGCAACCCTTTTCATTCTCGCTCACGCGGCCACGGCTTCGCCGCCGAGATCGAGCACCCGGTCGACGTCGAGCACGACCAGGAGCTGACCATCGAGCCGAAACACGCCCGAGGATACGCGCGCGAGCTTGCGATCGAGATTAATGGGGTTCGGCTCGCGATCCGCCTCGGTGAGCTTGAGCACCTCGCCCACAGAATCGACCAGAAGCCCGAACGATTCTGCTGCGGATTCGATGCCGATCGCCATCGGCGCCGAACCTTTGGGCGCCGCCGCCGGGGCCCGAGACTCCAAATCGAGTCTCGCGCTGAGGTGAATTGCGGTGACGATCCGACCGCGAAGATTGAGCACACCCGCGATTTCCGAGCCGGCAAGCGGCACACGCGTGATGTTCGTCGGTTTGAAGACGTCCTGAACGCGCTCGATCGGCAAACCGAACAGCTGGCCTGAGGCGCTAAAGGTGACGTATTCAGTGAGCTTGGTTGGGTCGTTCATCGTGTCACGCTGCATGCTCGACGCCGGCGCTCTGTTCCTTGATCGCGGCGATCAGTCCGGTGCGGTCGAATTTGGCGACGAAATCGTGGAAGCCGACCGCGCGTCCGCGCTCGATCGCGTCTGCGGACACCATCGCTGCAAGTGCAATGATCGGTATCGCCGCAGTGCCTGGCGCTCGCCGCATCGCCTCGGCGAGCGCAAAGCCGTCCATCTCCGGCATCTCGACATCGGTGACGACAAGATCGAACCGGGTGCCGGAGTTAAGCGCCGCCAGCGCATCGGCCGCCGAAGCGACGGCAACCACCTGGTAGCCGGCCGCCTTGATCAGCGGCGCCAGCATGTCGCGGAAGAACGCCGAATCGTCGACCAGGAGAACGCTGCGTGCTCCGCGCGCGGCGATACCGTCTCGATTGCGGAACCAGTCCTCGAACGCCTGCGGTAGGAAATGTCCGACGTCGACGATCTCGGTCGTCACCCCCTTGACCACGGCATAACCGAGCACGCCTGGGCGGTTGCTCGCGACTTCTATGTCGAGCTTGTCCTCGACGATATCGACGATCTCGTCGACCACCAGCCCCATCGAGCGGCCGTGATCGGAGAAGACCAGGATCGGCTGGGCGCCTTCGCGCTTCAGCCCGGTCTCGGTGTCGATGCGCAACAGCGGCATGAGCTGATCGCGATATTGCACGAGATGACGGCCGTCGGAGATTTCGATGCGGCGGCAGTCGATCTCCTCGAGCCGGGTGACCAGCGAGAGCGGCACAGCCTTTGGCCGCTGCGAGCCGGCGCGGAACACCAAGAGCGACACCGTGGCCTCGGCCGCATCGAGCTCGCTCTGCTTTAACTCCGGTGCATCGGTTTGCGCGGCTTGCGCGGCGCGGCCGAGCGCCTGCGCGACGCCGTTGGGGTCGAGGATCATGATGACCGAGCCATCCCCGAGGATGGTGGTACCGGAAAACACTCCGATATGCCGCAACTTCGACGACATCGGCTTGATGACGATTTCCTCGGTATGGAACACACTGTCGACGATGGCGCCGAACACCAGGTTACCGACCTGGGTGACGACGACGAAGCCGCCTTCGCTGTCGGCTGTGCCGAGCTTCAAGACTTCCTTCAGATGCAGCAGCGGCAGCAGCGTGTTGCGCAACCGCAGCACCGGCGTGTCCTTGATCCGCTCGATGCGATGCTCGCCGCTGGCGCCGGCGCGAACGAGCTCAAGCACGGAGAGTTGCGGAATGGCGAAGCGCTCGCCTCCCGCCTCGACGATCAGGGCGGAGACAATCGCGAGCGTCAGCGGAATCTTGATGGTAAATGTTGTGCCGGTGCCGGAGACCGACTTCAAATCGACGGTGCCGCCGATCTGCTCGATATTGCTGCGCACGACATCCATGCCGACGCCGCGGCCGGAGATGCTGGTCACCTCCGCGGCGGTGGAGAAGCCGGGCGCGAAAATGAAATTGCAGATTTCGCCATCGGTTTTCGCGGCCATTTCCGCTTCGCTGGCAAGGCCGCTCTCGAGCGCCTTGGCCCGGATGCGCGCGGTATCGAGGCCGCGGCCGTCATCGGCAATCTCAATGATAATGTGACCGCCTTGGTGGCAGGCGCTGAGCCGGATCGTGCCGTTCTTCGGTTTGCCAAGGGCAATGCGTTCGGCCGGGCCCTCAATGCCGTGATCGGCGCAATTGCGCACGAGATGGGTCAACGGATCCTTGACCAGTTCGAGTACCTGGCGATCGAGCTCGGTCTCGGCGCCGTGCTGTTCAAGTTCGATGTCCTTATCGAGCTCGGCGGCAAGGTCGCGTACCACGCGCGGCAATTTCTGCCACGCGTTGCCGATCGGCTGCATGCGCGTCTTCATGACGCCTTCCTGCAGCTCGGCGGTGACATTGGACAGCCGCTGCAGCGGCACTTTGAAATCGGAATCCTCGTGCCGGCGCACGATTTCGAGAAGCTGATTTCGCGTAAGGACTAGCTCCGAAACCGTAGTCATAAGGTGATCAAGCGTGTCGACACTGACGCGGATCGAATGGGTCGCGAGCTTCTCGCTTGCCTCGGCGGCGGGTTTATCGACCGCTTCGACCGCGGGCTTGGCACCGGCTTCGATCGCAGGCGCGGCGCGGGATTCGACAGCGGCCCGCTCGGGCGCTTCTTCTGCTGCCGATTGTGGCGACGGGCTTTCCTGGCGCGCCGGATGTTCTTGTCGCGGGATGCCCTCTTGCCGCGCCATGGAGGCGAGCCGCTCGATAAGGTCGCTGTCGTCGCCCACTGGCTCCTGCTCGGACCGCTCGATCCCGTCGAGGATCGTCTTGACGCGATCGAGGGTTGACAGGATGAGCGTCACGGCCTCCGCGGTGACTGGCATCCCGTCGCGGAATTTGCCCATCAGGGTCTCGGCGGCATGAGTCAGCCTCTCAAGCCGCGACAAAGCGAGAAAGCCGCAGGTGCCCTTGATGGTGTGGACCAGACGAAAAATGTTGCCGAGGATTTGGCCGTTATTCGGGTCCTGCTCGAAACGCACAAGCTCAGCGTCGACCAGGTCGAGGCTCTCGCCGGTTTCGTTCAGGAAGTCCCGCAGCAGCTCGTCCATACCAGGCGCCTCATCGCCGCCGGCGGCTTTTGCACCACCGGCTCATGCAGAGCGTGCGTTTCGATGTCCGGCGCGCACGGCGCGCGCCGGCCTCGCCAGGCGCGCGACGCCTGATCGGGCAGGCTCAGTCTGTTGGCAAAGGGTTTAATTTCAGTTGCGGAACATGCCGATTGCCCGGCGATTGCCGGCAAAACATCGGCCAAAACACCGTCAATGAGCGGTAACTGCCACCCCATCACCATCCACGGCGGCCGAAACCGTCAGCCCGCAGTCGCGGGCCAAAATGCCGGTATACACGGGCTGAATGGCATGGGCGTCGACAGTGTGCGCCGGGCTGCCGCCAAGAAGGTCGGCAGCGGCCGCAGGTAAACGGGCGTTGAGCCCGGACGCCCCGACCCGAAAGCCGGTCCCGGCCGGCTCGACCGTGAGCGTACCGCCGCGGGGGATGGCGCCGACGGCGACCAGCAGCATGTTCAGTACCAATTTGGCCCGATTTTTAGCCACCAATTCCCGCGGCAAATTCCAGACGATCGTCGTTTTACCGTCTTCGAAAAGCCCGCGGGCCACCTTTTCCGCATCCCCTAGATCGATCTGGGCGCCGGCCGATCCGGCCGCGCCGAAGGCGAGCCGGCAAAATTGCAGCTTGGCGGAGGCCTGCCGGGCGCTCTTTTTGATCAAGTCGAGCGCGAAAGTCTTAGTCTCTTCGTCCTTGTTCTCCTCCAGGACTTCCAGACCATTGACGATGGCGCCGACCGGGCTGATCAGGTCATGGCAGACGCGGGAACACAGCAGCGCCGCAAGATCGAGGGCGCCGAGCGCTATAGGGCCGGAAACGGGGGCGGACATCGATGGCTCCGCTGCTACGGGAATGGTGCCCGTGCGTGTCACAGCACGCGCGATTCGGCAATTGCGCCCAGGCGTGTCCCCTGGCTCGTGCCCCTCTTGAGCGGCCGTGCTAGACCGCACCGGCTTCGACCCTACGATCCCGCCCGGAGACCGATTTCGCGTTTCGGGATCACGCTTTGAGGAGCCGTCCGTGCCGACCTTCAATATAGAGGCCTGCGCCGCGCTCATGGATGAGCTCACGGCCATCACGACGCGGGCCGCGCGCGCCATCACGGACCGCGGAGGCAAAGCCGGGGTGCGCTGCAAAGCCGATGGTTCGCCCGTCACGGCGGCGGACGAAGCGGCTGAGGCTGTTATCTGCGAGGGTCTCACGCGCCTCGCGCCGGCGGTACCGGTCATTTCCGAGGAACAGGCCGCTTGCAATCGACGACCGGCAATCATGCCGCCGAGCGGCGGGGACTCCTGCTACTTTCTTGTCGATCCGCTTGACGGCACCCGCGAATTCATCGCCGGGCGCGATGAATACACCATCAATATCGCACTCTTAAGCAACGGCATCCCGATCCTTGGTATCATCACGGCGCCGGCTCTCGGCACGGCTTGGCGCGGCATCGTCGGCCGCGGCGCCGAACGGATAGCGTTCGCCGCAGGCAAAAGCTCGCTGCCGACGGTGATCCGCACCCGGTCACCCCCGGAACACGACCTCGTCGTCCTGGTCAGTCGATCGCATCTGGAGGAGCGCACGCGCGCTTATCTCGACCGCTATCCAGAGGCAAAGGTCGTGCAATGCGGGTCATCGCTAAAATTCTGCCGTATCGCCGAAGGCGCAGCAGACCTTTATCCTCGGCTCGCCCCCACCCACGACTGGGACATCGCGGCGGGTCACGCCATCCTCCGGGCCGCGGGGGGAAACATGGTAACGCCCGACGGCTCACCGCTTGTCTATGGCGGTCCTGAGCTTTTGATTCCGGCTTTTCTCGCCTCGGGCGCGCCGCTCATTGGATGAGCGTGCGCAACACATCAGGCCACTTGCGGTCGGCCGAACCGATCACCCGAACCGGATCGGCGGCGAACTTATCGCGCCGGGCGCCGTCGTAGAACAGGAACAACCGTTCTCCGGCGATAAACCAGGCATTCGGATTGCCGGCGACTGCGACCCCGCGTGCGACGCCGAGCGGGTCGTAACCGCCATATTGGGGCATGTAGATGTCCGGCCGCGCGGCAAAGGCGTCGCGATTGCCGACATTGGCGAAGCGCCACACCGCCCCGGCATAGCGCAACTCGAATTCGGCACTGCCGGCTATTGGCTTGCCGTCGGTAAAGAAAGCGACCGGGTCATAGCCCGCGATTGCCAGACCGCTGTGCCAGTCCACCACGATTTGCTCGGTCGCCGCGGCTGGCGAAATCGGTCCGGTGAGGGCCAGGGCGATCGTGAGGCCGGCATAAATCGCAAGACCGGCGTAAGCCGCCAGACCGGCGCAGTATTGCTTTCGTTTTCGTTGCGCTGTCGTCATAGTTTCGGCAAAGGCTGGACCGATTCGGGTCTTGTTCGTGCCTTCAGTTAGACCGCATTGCGTGAGCAAGGGGTTAAGCCGGGAGGTGGCCATGAATCGGACTGAGAATCGCAGCGGCAATCGCACCACAAATCTCGCCGCGCGGATGGCTTTTGCAGGTCTGGCAATTGCCGTGGCCTTGGCTGCGACCATGCTCGAAATCGCGCCGGCTGCCGCCCAGGGCGCGCCGCAACCCGGCGACGCTGCGTCCTCCCCGCCGCAGCCGTCGTCGCCTGCGTCGAATCAATTCTCGCCGAACGAATTGGTCGATGCCGGCCACCACTTCTTCGGCGGCGTCTCGCGCGGTCTCGCCATGATCGTGGAGAAGGCGTGCAGCCAATGGGGTCAGCCCAACGGCTACATTCTGGGCGAAGAAGCCGGCGGCGCCTTCGTTGGCGGGCTGCGCTATGGCGACGGCACGCTTTACACCAAGAATGCCGGCGATTTGCGGGTGTTCTGGGAGGGGCCGAGCGTCGGCTTCGATGCCGGCGCCGATGGCGCGCGCACCATGATGCTGGTCTATAATCTGCCGCGTACCAAGGCGATCTTCGAGCGTTTCGGCGGCATCAACGGCTCGGCCTATTTCATCGGCGGTTTCGGCATGACGGCGCTCACGGCCGACGATATCGTGCTGGTGCCGATCCGTTCCGGCGTCGGCTTCCGGCTTGGCGCCAATCTCGGCTACCTCAAATTCACCGAACGGCCGACGTGGAATCCGTTCTGAGCCGCCGCCGCCGGTCTCTTGGGGCGGCAAGCACATTCGGCGTCGAAACGATGGCGCGGCGGACAAAGTCGGTTTAGGTTAATCAGCAGTGAATGTGGTGTAGTCCGCACCCGCATGGCATGGTCATGCGTCCCCTCCCTTCCCCGTAAGCAGGGGAGAAACAGGAGGGGGCTGGAGGCGTAGCGTCATGATCGAACCGGTCATGTTTTTCGGGATCGGATTTCTTGCTGCGGCTTTGCTCTGCCTGCTGTTCGTGCCTCTGGTCCATAATCGCGCCGTACGCTTGACCATGCGGCGCCTCGAGGCGGCGACGCCGCTGTCGATCGCCGAGATCCGCGCCGACAAGGATCAGCTGCGCGCCGAATTCGCGATGTCGACTCGACGGCTCGAGATGAGCGTCGAGAAGATGAAAACCAAGACCACCTCGCAACTCGCGGAACTCGGCAAAAAGTCCGACGCCATCAATCAGCTCAAAAAAGAGCTTGGCGAGAAGACGGCCACCATTTTCGCCCTCGAAGCGCGCGACCGAACGCTGCGCGATCAATTGCGCGCCACCGAGGAGGAATTCCAGATCAAATCGGGCTCACTGCGCGAAGCCGAGCGTCATCTCGCCGACAAGGAGGCGGAACTCTCGAAGCTATTGGCAGAGCTTGGGGAGCGTTCGCTCGTCGCTGACAGCCAACGCACCGAAATCGCGGCGTTCCGCACCCAGGTCGAATCGATGAAGGTCAGCGTCGCCGACTATGAACGCGCGGTCGCCGAAACCCAACAGCGGCTGGCGCGCGAACGCGCCGACGCCGAAACGGCGGCCAACGAGTTGAGCGCGGCGCGCGGCAAAGTCGGCGATCTCGGCACGCGCACTACCGAGCTCGAGCGCCAGCTGTACATGCAGACCACCGAAGCCGAACTGCTCAACCGCCGCGTTCAGGACCTTGAGGTCCGGCTCGGCGATCAGGGCCGCGTGCTCGCCGAACGCGATTACCAACTCGATCGCATGCATAGCGAACTCGAAGCCGCCCGCAAGATCGAGGCCGATCTGCGTAGCGAGATTGCGACGTCCGGCAGCCGCAGCAGCACTGCGGTGGACCGCTTCCGCTCTGACATCGCCCAACTCGAGGCCCAACTCGCCACCGCCATCGAGGAGCGCACCAAGCTGCAGCGCGAGATCGGCACGATGAAGCGCGATGCGGAAACGTCTTGGGCGGCTGAGCGGGTGGAGAATGCCCTTTTGCGCGAGCGCATCAACGACGTCGCCGCCGAAGTCGCCCGCCTCACCGCAACGCTGGAGGGCCCGGGCTCGCCGATCGAATCCATGCTCGCGGTCGAAGCTTCCGCGGCTGGCCGCAATGCGTCCGCCGTCAACAGCGCCCGCAATGACGCAACGGCCGAAAACGACGACGGCGCGCCTGAAAACAAGAACACACTCGCCGACCGCATTCGCGCTTTGCAATCGACGGCCTCGCGGGTTGCGTCAACGAATTAGTGCACGATCCCGAAAAGTGGACACCGGTTTTCGGAAAAGATCATGCTCAAGCAAATGTCCTTGGCTTGACACCCGCAAGGGTCGCACCTTAAATCCCGGCCCGATCCGAATATGTGCGTTAAATGGGCGCTTAGCTCAGCGGGAGAGCGTTCCCTTCACACGGGAGAGGTCGTAGGTTCAATCCCTACAGCGCCCACCAGCCTTCCCCCTGTGGCTCGGCATCGGTGTCCTTAAAAGCAGCGAGGCTGCCGTGCTGCAGCCTGCGGGAGGTCGGCGGTCCGGGGCGCCGCAACCGATGGGCCCCGGCAAACCACGCTCGACTTTCGCGTGACGATATTGATCTAGGTTATAAGACCGCGCCGGACGGTCGTTTATTCAGAAGTTCGGAACCTTTCCCGCTCACCATGTCGCTTGGGAAGAATCCTCAATCCGGTCCGTAGGCGCGCCTCCGACCGCCGCGAATTTTCGAGCGGAGCTGCCGTCGCGACATGACCGATCGCACCATCGCCTCACCGCCGGCGGGCGCAGCGTCCTCGGCGCTATCGATCCGCTCACGGCTCGGCAAAATCGTACCGCGACTGAGCCTCGTCTCACGTCTGACACTCATCGGCGTGCTGAGCATTTTCGCAGCCGTCACGGTGTCGATCTGGACCTCGGTCACAATTACCAAGACAGAAATGTCTGAGCGCGCCCAGAGCCGCCTCACGATCAACATCAAGCTGCTCGATTCGATCCTCTCCGAGTATGGTGCCCCGTCCCGCAAAGGCGACGAGCTGTATTTCGGTCGGACGCTGATCAACAACAATTTCGAGGCGGTGGATCGCGTCAAGGCGGTGGCGGGCGGTACGGCGACAGTCTTTATGCAGGATATACGGGTCGCAACGAACGTGATGAAGCCCGACGGGACGCGTGCGGTCGGCACGAAACTCGCGCCCGGACCGGCCTATGATTCCGTGTTTACCAAGCACGAAACCTATCGCGGCGAGGCCAACATTCTCGGCGAGACTTATTTCACGATCTACGAACCGATCCTCAACGGCGATACTGTGATCGGCATCGCCTATGTCGGCCTGCAGAAAGCCGGTTTCTTCAGTATCCTGCAAAATCTTGTAATGACGAACCTAATCACCGGCGCGGGCGTGATCCTCGCCGCCGGTCTCCTCATGTACTGCCTGGTGCGACGCATCTTTGCCCCGATCGGGACGATCAGGCGGGAGCTCGTCGCAATGGCTGGGGTCACGATACAACAGGAGCTCGACGCCAGGACGCTTGCGGCTCTCGATGTCGATCTCGATGCGCTGCGGCAAACGCTCTACGGATGCGGCGAGCCAAGACGCGAAGGCAACACGCTTTTTTTCGGCGGTAAGCCGGTCAACGGCGATCTCGCGCTCGTCGATGGCATCGGCGCGCGGGACGGGACGCTGGTGACCGTTTTCATGGGAGACGAGCGCGTCACGACAAATGTGCGCAAAGCGGACGGGTCACGCGTCATCGGCACGGCCCTCGCGACGGGTCCCGTCTATGACCGCGTACTGCAGGCCGCCAAAACCTATCGCGGTGACGCCAACATCTTCGACATGCCGCATTTCGCGATTTACGAACCCATCCTGGCCAACGGACGGGTCATCGGCATTTTATTCGTCGGCAAGCCCCGTCTCGCCGCGGCCGAAAAGGCCGGGGACCTCACCGCCGCGCGATCTGCCGATGAGATCGGCCAAATGCGCGAGGCGTTGCTCGAGCTGGGCAGGGCCGCGAAGGCCAAGCAGGTCGTCGAGCGTGAAGTGACGGAGCAACGCCAGGAGGCGCGCGATGCGCAGCGTCACCTCCAGGCCGCTCAGCGCGACGCCCAGCGCCACATGCAGGAAGAGCGTGCCAGAAACGCCGAAGAGCAGACAGGGGTTGTCGGCGCCCTTGCCCAAGGCCTTGCCAGACTTTCCGAGGGCGATCTCACGGTGCGGCTGGACGAGGGTTTCACGGAGTCCTCCCAGCAGATTCGCGATGACTTCAACGCCGCAGTCGAAGGTCTGCGGAAGACGATCGGCGCTATCGTCGCCGCGACGCGGGATGTCAGCACCGCTTCTCTGGCGATTTCGAGCAGCACGGCCGATTTATCGCGGAGCACGGAACAGCAGGCGGCCAGCCTGGTGCAGACCTCGGCGGCGGTGGAACAAATTTCCGCCACCGCGAAACGCAACGCGGAGAATGCCCGGAACGCCAGCCAGTCTGCAGGCGGCGCCTGCGATCTCGCCGACCGCAGCGGGCAAGTCGTGACAAAAACGGTCGAAGCCATGGCGCGGATCAAGGGATCGTCGGGGAAGATTTCCGACATTATCAGCCTGATCGACGAAATCGCGCGACAGACCAATCTGCTCGCGCTCAATGCGGCAGTCGAGGCGGCGCGCGCCGGCGACGCCGGACGTGGCTTTGCGGTGGTGGCATCGGAAGTGCGCAGCCTTGCGCAGCGATCATCACAAGCTGCCAAGGACATTTCGAACCTGATCAACAGCAGTAACAGCCAGGTGCAAGAGGGCGTCGATCTGGTCCACGACGCCGGCAGCACGCTGACCGAAATCGTTCAGGCGATCAAGGGCGTCGCGGCGATTGTGTCCGAAATCGCCTCGGCAAGCATCGAACAATCGAGTGGAATTGAACAGATCAACAAAACATTAAGCCAAATGGACGATGTCACCCGGCAAAACTCCGCCCTGGTGGAGGAGTGTTCGGCGACCTCAAAAATGCTGGAAACTCAAGCCGCAGCCATGACCGCTCACGTCGGCATGTTTCGAGTCGAGGCAAGTGATGCTGCGGTCCCACCGGCGAGCAGACAGAGACTCAATAACCACTCCGGACTGTCGCCGAAACACCAGACGGCGCTTCGGCGCGTCGCAACAGCTCGATGATCCGCGCTCCGAATTCATCGACCTCGCGCCAAGACGTATATTCGATGCAGGTGTTCGGGTCGGTCGGTCCCCGCGTCAGCAGCATGATCAAGCGGATGATCTGACGATCGACGAAGCGATAGCGGCGATAATCGAGTTTTCCCGCAAAGGCAGCCGCAACCGCCGGAGCGAGGCGATAGCGCGCGATAAGTTTGCGCAGATAGGCATTGCCGGCGACCGTGGTCTTGAGCGGCTTACGGGCGGTCAGATTGACCGAGGCGAGCGCCAGCGGTGGTGGCGCATCGAGCGATCGGTAGATCGCCAGGAAACGCTCCGCCTCAGGCAAATGCCGGCCGTAGCGGACTGCGGCGACCAGGACCACGACCGAAGCCGCAGCCAAATTTTCGGCCAAATCCATCGATGCAATTTGGGCGAGCGCAGAATCTTGCACCGTGGCAACCAATCCCGCTTCAACGAGGCGGCGCGCCATATAGTCCGCAATACGCCGCGACTGCCCGTCACGCGTTGCAAAATAAAGCGCGACGTTCGGGTGACGATCGGCCGCCGACATCAAACGCCCCTAGCCCAGATCGCCACAGTCGTTCTGGGCCGGCGCAGGACGCCGACCCAGTCTCAGGTTTATTCCGAGTTTGAATTGATACCAGTGGCGAACGCTGAATAGCTGCGTCGGGCTATTTGTGGCTGTCTTTGTATTGCTTGCCGTAGTCATTGAGCACAGGCGGCGCCGTATGGCATTTCGTGCAAGGCTGGCCAGTCGCCTTGGCGATCGTTGGATTTGCCATTGCATTCGGCGTTGCGAATGTGAGCATCGCGAACGCAAGTAATGCCACTGCCGCCGTCGCAACGGTCCCACACACCACCACCGATTTGATCGTCTTCATATTTTTCATTGTCGACCTCTGCGTCAATCGATCCATCTGGACATTCGCGCAAGGCGTGTCCTCGCGCTGAGATCATAACGCGATGGCGGCGTCAGGCAACAAGAACTGCGGAGCAAATTGCTTCGCCAACTACGCGATTACCGTTGGGCCGTAAATAGTGATGGATCGATTCCCGCAGAAGCATGATGATGCCGGCGCGGTCAGTTGGCCGCTGCTATCCGCGCATACTAGGTTTTTCCTGCAACCGCCGCGGCTACGAAGACCGGCCCCTGTGACCGTTCCGCATTGCCAATTTGCGGCGAAGGTGCCGTTTGATACGAATCAATACCCGATCCGCCATTGGCTGCTAGGATGCTCTTCCGATTGGCAGAATCAGGGCGCGAGGGGGCTTCGGCGGCGATAGCGCGCTGTTGATGGGGTACGGCCCGTTCCAGCGATGAGAGAGACGTAACGGCACCCATGCAGCCGCAAACGCTAAAGTTCAAGCTTGTGCTTTATCTGACGATAGCGCTCACAGTGGCCATGCTGCTGTTCACCGCGGCCGTTGCCTTTTATTTGCACAATCAAATCGTCGCCAAAGTGTCCGATCATGTTATCCAGCTCTCCGAGGTGATCAGCAAGAGCACTCGTTTTGCCATGCTGCAGAACGAGCCCACTTACGTCGACCGGATTATCCACGACGTCGCCGATCAGGAAAAAATCGAACGCGTCAGAATTCTCAGCCAGGACGGCCGGATCACCCATTCAACCTACGCGCCCGAGATTGGCGGAACAGTGGACCGCAACGCCGAGGCCTGCTCGCGCTGTCATGCCAACGAGCAGCCCCTCGACCGCGTTCCACCCAACGAAAAAACCTGGACTTTCCAAGGTGCCGACGGCAAACCGCTGCTCGGCAGCATGGAAGTGATCCGTAACGAGCCGTCCTGCTATAATGCTCCCTGCCATCAGCACAAGAAGGACACCTCTGTTCTCGGCGTACTTGACATCAACTACTCGCTCGACGAGATCGATCGCAAGCTGCGCAGCAGCACGCTCGAAATCGCGGGATTTTCCCTAGGCTTCATTGCGCTGGCGGCGCTGGCGATCGGCTACTTCGTGCACCACTTGATTTACCTGCCATTGCGGGACCTCGAAGGGGTGGCGCAACGGGTCTCTGCCGGCAACCTCGACCAGCCGATTCCGGTGCGCAGCGGCGACGAATTCGGCAAGCTCGCTGGCTCATTCAACAGCATGACCGACGCGTTGCGCAATTCGCGGGAGGAGTTGCGCGATTTGACCTATACGCTCGAGCAAAAGGTCGAGTCACGAACGCAAGAACTGCAACGCGCCCAGGCGCAAACCATGCGCGGGGAGAAGTTGGCCTCGGTCGGACTATTGGCCTCGGGCGTGGCCCACGAATTGAACAATCCCCTGACTGGGATCCTGACGTTCTCGCATCTTCTGCGCCGGAAAATGCCCGACCAGAGTCCCGACGCGGAAGACATGGATCTTGTGATTCGCGAGACCAAGCGATGCGCGGCGATCATCAAGCGACTGCTCGATTTCGCTCGTGAGAAGCAGCCGGAGAAAAAATTCAACGACATCAACCAAATTATCGAGGATACCGCGCGCATCGTGCAACGACCCGCTGACCTGCGCGATATCGGGGTTACCATGGATCTCGACCATACGCTGCCGCCGATCTGGATCGACGCAGATCAGATCAAGCAAGTGATCATGAACATGATCGTCAACGCTCAGCACGCCGTCGAGAAAAAGGGCAGCATCGCGATCAGCACGCGTCGAACCGCCGAACCGCGGCGGTCTGCCCAATCCGGCGAGCCGGTACCGATGGTCGAAATATCGATCGTCGACACCGGCTGCGGCATTCCCGATAGCAACCTACGGCGGATTTTCGATCCGTTTTTCACCTCGAAGGATGTCGGCAAGGGAACCGGATTGGGCCTTTCCGTCAGTCACGGCATCGTCGAGGCCCATGGCGGCACCATCGAAGTGCAGAGCAAAGTCGGTGAGGGAACGACGTTCAGCGTGTTTCTGCCGCTGACCCCGCTGGCCGCTGGCGCCGAGAGCAAACCGAGCGGGAGCGTCTGATGGGCACGCGGATTCTGGTGGTCGATGACGAAGAAATCGTCATCAGGAGTTGTTTGCGGATTCTCGACGACGAAGGCTACCAGATCGAGGTCGCACACGATGGCCAGGAGGCGCTGCGCAAAGTCGAAGACACCACCTACGATGTCATGATCCTCGACATCATGATGCCGAACCTCGGCGGCATGGAAGTATTGCGCCGGGTCAAGGAGGCGCATCCGGATACCGACGTGATCATGATCACGGGTCTGTCCCAGATCGACACCGCGGTGCAGGCGATGAAGCTCGGCGCCTTCGATTACATCTCCAAGCCGTTCGAGCCCGACGAGCTCAAGCTCGTGGTGCAACGCGCGCTGGAACGGCGGCATCTGCTGCAGGAGAATCTCAATCTCAAGACCGAGGTTAGCTCGAAATACCGCTTCGAAAATATCATCGGCTCAAGCCCGGCGATGCAGGCCGTGTACCGACTGGTCGCGCAAGGCGCGCCCACCAATTCCACGGTCTTGCTTACCGGCGAAAGCGGAACCGGAAAGGAGCTGGTCGCCCGCGCCATCCACTACAACAGCTTGCGCGGCGATAAGCCGTTTATCCCGGTAGACTGCAATTCCCTGAGCGAGAACCTCGTGGAAAGCGAGTTATTCGGTCACGTCAAGGGCTCCTTCACCGGCGCGGTCGCGAACAAAAAAGGCATGTTCGAAGTCGCCGGGAGCGGCAGCTTGTTTCTCGACGAGATCGGTAATTTTTCCATGCCGATCCAGGCCAAGCTACTGCGCGCGCTGCAGGAACACGAATTTAGAGCCGTCGGCGACACCCGCACGCAAACCGCCCATTTCCGGCTGATCACCGCCACCAATAAGGACCTCAACGCGATGGTCGCTGCCGGTACGTTCCGGGACGATCTCTTCTATCGCATCAACATCTTCCCGATCCATGTTCCGGCGCTGCGGGAGCGGAAGGAGGACATACCGGCGTTAGCTTATCATTTTCTCAAGTCGTTCAGCTCCGAGCTTGGAAAGAAGGTCACCGACATTTCCGAGGGCGGCATGAGCGCGCTGATGAATTACGCGTGGCCGGGCAATGTGCGCGAACTCGAAAACGTCATCCAGCGGGCGGCGATTTTGACCAGCGACAACGTGATCCGCCACGCCCACCTCGTCAATATTATCGATCCGTCCCACCGGACCGACGACTTCGTCGTGCCGAAGACCGGCGACGAACTGAAGCGGATCAAG
Organism: Xanthobacteraceae bacterium; assembly: GCA_049519075.1. GTDB lineage: Bacteria > Pseudomonadota > Alphaproteobacteria > Rhizobiales > Xanthobacteraceae > BOG-931. The sequence goes on from JBEKRD010000005.1 coordinate 56,183, forward strand.
AAGGCCGCACGCGAGAAGTCGGTAGAAGAGATCGAGAAGCAGTTCGTGATCGAGGCGCTCAAGCGCAATCAGTGGAATGTGACCAAAAGCGCCGAAGACACCGGCATGCAGCGTCCGAACTTCCAGGCGTTGATGAAGAAATACACGATCCGCGTTCGCGACAGCGAACATGACGTCGACGACAATTAGCGCGCAATCGCTTCGGATTTAAGGCTGGGCCGCGCCGGCTCACGTCTCGGGTTTCGACCTCACTCCCCGGCGGTCGCTTCGTCCACGTCCTCATAGCCCGTCAGCATGGCCTTGAAATGCGCCGTCCGGGTATGGCCGAGCGTGCCGAGATAGACGTGGGCCAGCACGTAAAAGACCAGGAAGATAAAGATCAGAACGTGCACGGTGTCGATGACGCGTATGCCGCCGAAGAAGTCGACCTGGGCTGAGAACCGCTTCACGTCCCACATCAGAATGCCGGTATAGAATTGGATCGGCAGAAGCATCATCATGATGATCTGGTAGAGCATGCTCTGCAGCGGATTGAATTTGCGATAAACGCTGACGTGGAACGGATTGGGGTCGCCTCTGAAGATGCCATAGCCGTAGTAATAGGCCTGCCGCCAGGCGCCGAGGAAATGCTGCCGTGGACTTAACTCCGGATGATAGACCTTGATCCGGTCGGATGTGAGATAATAGCCGAGCCACAGAAAGAAATTGGCGATCAGAATGAAACCAATGGTGTTGTGCAGCAGCACCGTTGTGCGAAACGAAAGGATGTTGATAAGCCCTACATAGCGGATCTGCATCCCGGTGAGGATCATCAGGACGATGCCCGCGGCATTGGTCCAGTGCCAAAGCCTGACCGGCAGCGGATGGATGTAGAGTCGTATCATGCGCTGTTCCTTTTAGCGTTAGCGTGAGGTCATGCCGGCTTGGGACCTTGGCCGTCGTCCGGGTGATCGTGCAGATCGGCACGGTGACCGCCGATCGCCGGATGGTACAAGCCAAGGTATTTGAATATCCAACCCAAAATCACGTGCCCGACGGCGAAGCCCACGCCGCCGAGAACGGCCAGCGCCAAGAGGATATCCAACACCTTGATTCGGGTGCCCCCGATTGCGTAGAAGCCGCCAATCGACTCGACCGACACCACTGAGTTCAGCACTTCGGCATTGACACCATAACCCACACGTTGGCCCTGCGGCTCGACCACCGAGATGGTCACGCTCTCGAACGGTTGCGAGCCCGAGCTGTGACAGGTGCGGCAATCACTAATCGCCTGGCTCTTGTCGGTGAGCATATGCGACTCTGGGCCGGAGGCGGCTTCGAGCCGGCCGCGCAACACGGTCTTGCCGGATAGACCGCTGCGATTAAGCGTTTGCAGCAGCGTTGCCAGTGTCTGTGCATCAATCCCCTTGCTGTCCGATTTGGAGCTGGCTTCAAACAGCGGTACGCCGACTTGCTCGCTGCCGAGCGGCTGCGCGTCTTTGCTGTCGAACAGCATGAGATCGACTTTGCGCTGCGCCTTGGGGGCGTGGCATGCCGGGCAAGACACCACCTCGAAGTGCAACGCAGCATTGGGGAGCCATTTCTCGTGCGACTCCAGCAGATCGGCGTGACACCCGGAACAAGCCGCGTCCGGGCCTAGTCCGAGGGCGGTGGGCTGTACGGCATGGGCGCTGTGGCAGTCGGTGCAAATCGGCGCAGGACTATCCGCGGACTTGAGCCGGGCTTTGCCGTGCATACTGCCGAGATAGGCGGCGTAAATATCCGTATGGCATTTCTTACAGGGGATCTGCTCGATCGATGCCGCCGCACCTTTGATGACGGCGTGCGGGTTATGACAATCGGTGCAGATCGGGGCAGCCGGATTGCTCGAACGGACCAGCGCGGCATGGATGCTGGTTTGCCATTGTTCGAATTTGTCGGCGTGACAGCCACTGCAAACTTGCGTCATCGTGATGGAAAAACCGCGGGCGCTCGGGATTTCCTTATCCGCCGGAGGATGGGTGGCGAGATCGACGTCGGAATGGCAGCCGGTGCAGCCGATTGAGCTGTGAACAGACTTGGCGAAAATGTCGCCGGGTATATGAAGCTTCAGCGTCGCGCCGTCCTGGAGCGTCTTCTCCATGCCGTCGCTGCCATGACAGCCGAGACATTGGTCGGAGACCGATGGCGCGGCATCCTCGGCAAAGGCCGGCGGCATGGCGATTGTCAGGAGTGCGAGGACCGCGACAACGGCCGCGAGCGCAAGGCCGTTGCACAAGGACGCTCTTGGAACTTTGAGCAGGGCGCCGCAGCCAGCCATAATTGTCCTCATCGCACCGTCGGTTTCAATAAATACTCGGAACCGGTGACCGAGCCTGCCTATCACACCTACGGGCGTTATCTGCGGTAGCCCGGTCGGCATTTCATTGATCTAGCGCAGATTCCGTCGTGATTTTCTGCACCGTCCGTCCCCGGGGCGTGCCAGTACGTCTGCGATGAATGGAAAGAAAAAGAATCAGCGCCGCTTGCGCCGTCGCGACCGCAATAAAAAGAGGCCGGGGAACCGCCCCGGCCTAGGGCCGTCGCCTGTTTCTGGCGACGCCCAGTCGGCCGCATTAGGCTTTGGCGGTGGCCGCCTTGCCTGCCATCCACAGGAGCAGCGCCAGACCGATGAAGGGGAACAGCACGACATAGGCCAACCCGACGAACGGCGCGGCAAAAACCATCGCAGTGTGCTTGAGCACCAGAGCGATGGCCTTCACTTTTGCGTTTTTGAGGGCGGCGCGACCCGCCAGCACAGCCAGAACGCCAAAGCCGTAGATCGGAAGGGCGACGATGTAAGCCAAGCCGATAAAGGGGGCGAGAAAGAACAGAGCGATGTTCTTGACGAGGCTACCGGCGGGCGCTGGGGCCGCCACGGTGGCTTCTGCGCTGGCCGTCGTACGGACCGGTTCAGGCACGGCAGCCGACGCCGCCAGCACGTCGCGGGCGCTGACCTCGATCATGTCGGGGGAAAGCGGTTTGTGCAGGAAGCCGGAGACGCCCGCCGCATTGGCTCGCGCTTCGGCGGCTTCGGTGCCGTAACCCGTGATGATCACGACCGGAGTCCACGACCGACGCGCACGGACGTTTTCGGCTACCGCAAGTCCGCTGATGCCGGGCATACGGATGTCGCTGTAAACGAGATCGAATTTTTCCTCATTCAGGCGACGCAGCGCTTCTTCGCCGCTCGCGGCGGTGATGACGGCGTAACCCTTGCCACTGAGAACCCGGTCAAAGCTTTTGCGGACGATCGGATCATCGTCGACAACAAGCACTTTGCGTAATGCGGTCATGGCTAACTCCTATTTTTATTGCCCCTGAGAGGCTTTTTTCCTTGGGTGCTTACCCATCTTTGTCATGGCAAGAGCCGTGCCAGGGCGCAGCACAAGTCAGATAAATTCTATATTTCAATATGTTAGGCAAAGACACGCAACGGGATGATGAACCTTGGGCGGCGAGTGAAGTATAAATTTGTTAGACGGACAGATCTGCAACTGCGGAGAAAATGTAATATTTTCAGCAGCTTACCCGCAAGCGACGGTGCATGTTCTTCCTATACAGATCGCGCGGCCATGGCCGCGCCAAAATAAAAAGAGGCCGGGTGAACCCCGGCCTCGGCCATCGCCTTCAGGCTAGGCCTAGTTGGCCATGTTAAGCTCTGGCGGTTGCCGCTTTGCCGGCCATTCCGAGCAGCACCACTAAAGCGATCACTGGGAAGAACACGACGAAAGCCAACCCGACAAACGGCGCCGCGATTGTCATTGCGATTTGCCTTAGCGCAGCCCCGAGGACTCTCACATTCTCGTTTTTGCCGGCGATGCGGGCGGCCAGCACGGTGAGCACCGCAAGGCCGTAGAACGGAAGGGCGACGATGTAAGCCAAGCCGATAAACGGCGCAGCTAGAAAGAGCGCGATGTTTTTCAGTCCGCTTGCCCTGGCGACGACTGCCGTGACGGAGGTTTCGGCGACGATCATTTTGCGTAATGCGGTCATGGCTAACTCCTATTTTTCTTGCCTCGTTTGAGGCCTTTGCTTTGGTCTTTACCCATCCCTGTAATGGCAAGAGCCGTGCCAAGGCTCGGCCCAGGTGTAATAATCATTATATTTCAACGGCTTGCAGCCGAAACGGCGCTTAATGACGAAGCCCGCGCGGGCATCCAAGTACAATTATGTTAGACGAAACGACCCGCCGCGATAGAAAATACATAACATTTTCAATACGTTACTCGGCGACCCGGCCGCATATTTTTGTTATACAGGCGGCACTCACGGCGGTGGGCGGCGGGGTGATCCATTGCGCGCGCAGGATGCGGTGCGAAGGGCGATTTCCCAAGCGTAGCTGTTGCTGCTTTGCTGTTATCGTCGGCGCGCTAAAGCCTGGTCCGCAAACGTGGAAGCCATTTGTTAGGAGCGAAGAATGCGCGAAAAAGAAATCGAGACCGTGAACCGACGTCGTTGAATCGGATCTCGGTCTCGTGTCGCCAACACATTCCAGAATCGACGGCGTCAGCGCTTCTATTAAGGCGTCCGCATCGGCGCCGCGCTGATCTGATCCTTCTCGCGCACGATACGCAGCTCATACCAGAGCGCATTGAGGATACCGACGGTGGCCGCCAGTCCGAGGCCTAGAATCCAGGAAAAATACCACATCGTGTTGTCTCCGCTGTCTCAATAGGCCGTGGCGCCAGCATCCTCGATGGTCGCCTCGCTGACCTTGCCCCACAGCACGTGATAGACCCAGGCGGTGTAGGCCAGCACCATCGGCAGGAACACGACGGTCGCGATCAGCATATTTCGGAGCGTCGCCCGGCTCGACGACGCATCGAACACGGTGAGCGCCTCGTTGGGGTGCGTGCTCGACGGCAAGATGATCGGAAACATCGCCAGACCGACGGTGGCAATGATGCAGGCGACGCCGAGCTTGGACATCAAAAATGTCAACCCGGCCTTACGCAGGCGGAAGCCAATCGCGGCGAAGAGCGGCGCGACAATGCCGAGCGCCGGCACCACGGATAGCCACGGCGTGTGCCGGAAGTTTTGCAGCCAAGCCTGACCGTTGACCACCACGGTCTTGCCGAGCGGGTTGGACGGACCGTCCCACACGATCGGGCTCACCACCTCATAGCCGCCGAGCAAGCCAAGCCAGATCAGCACGCCACCGCCGGCAAACAGAATAGCGGCGATGAGCGCCGCCTTCGATCCGAAGGCCGCCGCGCGATCAGCCACCGCCCCCTCGGCCTTGAAGGCGAGCCAGGCCGCGCCGTGCATGACCAGCATAGAAAGCGACACCAACCCGCAATACAGCGCCAGAGGGTTGAGCAGCCCGAACAGCGTGCCCTCGTAGATCGGCCGCAGATCATCGGTGAAATGGAACGGCACGCCCTCAAGCGTATTACCGACCGCCACGCCGAAGATCAGCGCCGGCACGGTGCCGCCGACGAAGAGCGCCCAGTCCCAGTTGCGCCGCCACGCCGCGCTCTCGCGTTTCGAGCGGTACTTGAATCCGACCGGGCGAAGAATGAGCGCGAACAGCACCAGGAACATGGCGAGGTAGAAGCCCGAGAAGCTCAGCGCATAGAGCGCCGGCCACGCGGCGAAAATCGCGCCGCCGCCAAGGATGAACCACACCTGATTGCCTTCCCAGACGGGGCCGACGGTATTGATCGCCACGCGGCGTTCGGTGTCGGTCTTGGCGACGAACGGCAGCAACGCGCCGACACCCATGTCGAAGCCGTCGGTGGCGGCAAATCCGATGAGCAGCACGCCCAACAATACCCACCAGATCAGGCGCAGCGTGACGTAGGCGAAGAGTGTCTCGATCATGATCTTAGTTCCTTAGCCTGAGCGCGCAGTGGATCATTCGGCGGGAGCTAACGCATCGGGACCGCCGTGTATTGCCCCGAAGACGTGGGCGCCGGCGACAAACGCGTCCGGCCCCTTCTTGATCGCCTGCACCATCAACGTGACTTCGATGACGGCGAGAGTGGCGTAAACCACGGTGAAACCGATGATCGTGATCACCAGGTCGAAGACACCGAGTTCCGACGTGGCCAAGAACGTCGGCAGCACGCCGTCGATGATCCAGGGCTGGCGGCCGAATTCGGCGACGAACCACCCCAATTCCGCGGCGAGCCACGGCAATGGCAAAGCCAGCAACGCCACCCGAAACAGCCAGCGCGGCGCTTCCGCCTCACGCATCGTGTACCACAGTGAAGTCAGGAACACGGCCAGCAGGATGAAGCTGAACAGCACCATGAATCGGAAGCCAAAGAACAGCGATGGCACACTGGGAACGGTCGACCAGGCCGCATCGCGGATTTGCTGCTGCGTCGCCTGTAACGGATCGTCGACAAACTGCTTCAACAACAATGCATAACCGAGATCACCGCGGCTCTTGTCGAATGCGACACGCGCGGCGACGTCGCCATGATTGGCTTTGATTTTCTCCAACGCGGCATAGGCGGTCAGGCCGTTTTGGATGCGCGCCTGCGAGGTCTGCACCAAATCGAAAATGCCGGGAATCTGCTCGTCGATCGAACGGGTTCCGATCAGACCCATGACCCACGGAATACGAATCGCATAATTCGTGGTGTGCGCCTGCATATCCGGAATGCCGAAGGCCGTGATCGAGGAGGGTGCCGGCTCCGTCTCCCACATCGCCTCGATGGCGGCGAGTTTCATTCGTTGGTTGTCGGTGATGGTGTATCCGCTTTCGTCGCCCAGCACGATGACTGAGAGGGCCCCGGCGACGCCGAAGGCGGCGGCGATCACAAACGACCGCTTGGCGATTTCGAGATGCCGCCCGCGCAAAATATAGAATGCCGAAACGCCCAACACGAAGGCTGCGCCGCAGACATAACCCGCCGACACCGTATGCACGAATTTCGCTTGCGCGGTCTCGTTGAGCAGCACCGCGGCGAAATCCGTCACCTCCATGCGCATGGTGGCGGGATTGAACGCCGCGCCGACCGGATGTTGCATCCAGCCGTTGGCGATGAGAATCCAGAGCGCTGACAGATTGGTGCCAAGCGCCATCAGCCAAGTCACGGCCAAGTGCGCACGCGGCGACATCTTGCCCCAGCCGAAGAAAAAGATGCCGACGAAGGTCGCTTCCAGAAAGAACGCCATCAATCCCTCGATGGCGAGCGGCGCGCCGAACACGTCGCCGACATAATGGGAATAATAGGCCCAGTTCATGCCGAATTCGAATTCCATGGTGATGCCGGTCGCGACACCAAGGGCGAAATTAATGCCGAATAAGAGTCCCCAAAATCGGGTGATGTCGCGCCAGATGGTGCGCCCCGTCATCACATAGACCGATTCCATCATCGCCAGCAGAATGGACAGCCCGAGCGTAAGCGGCACGAAGAGAAAGTGATACATCGCGGTAAGCGCGAACTGCAGCCGTGAAAGCTCTACGAGGAGGGGATTGGTCATGGCGAGCCCTTTTGCTGACAGACTCGGGTATATCTGCGGACACACCGCGAACCTTGATCGAGATCAAAGGGCGGCCTCAGCAATCAGTGCATCAAGATACCCATGGTTCTGTCGAACGAGCCCAACGCGGCGGCGCGCTGCGAAAGTCATGGCTGTGAGCCGCCGTTTCCAGTTACGGGAACTCCGCCCGATGCTGGCGGTGCACTGAGGCTCGCCCGCGCAATCGGTGTCGACGGCCTGCGCTCGACGCTGTCCTGGCAGTTCGCGCGTATGCTGTTGCGCCTCGGTTTTGCGGCGGCGTTGGCGATATTCGCCGGTCGTCTGATCACAGCTGGAACTTTTTCCGGGCGCGCGTTTCTGGCTGCGATAACCGGCCTCGTTTTATCGGGCGGCGCCGGCTTCTTCGCCGATGTGGCGGCGGCACGCGCCGAGGCCCAAGTCGGCAACGGCCTGCGAGCCGCCCTGCAACGCGCGCTCGCAAAAATGTCATCCGCGCGAATACGGACTCGGGCCGCCGGGCGGCTCATTGCCGGATTGCAGCGCCATCCCGAACGGCTGGCGAGCCTGACGATCGGCCACGCCGCGGCGAAATCCATGCTCGCAGCAGGTCCGCTCCTTGCCGCCGCCGCGATCTGCATTGTGTCATGGCAGGCCGCATTAGCGCTGTTGCTCGCCATTCCGGTCATGATTCTGTTCTTTGCTTTGCTTGGCGGGGCGGTCCGCAGCAAGGCAGCAGCCCAAGAACATGCGTTCGGCCGGCTCGCCGCTCAGTTTTCCGATCGTATCCGCACGCTGCCGACCATTTTGGCCAATCACGCCTTGGCCCGCGAACGCGGCAAGATCGAGCGGCGAATGGCGGCCTATGCCCACAGCACGATGGGTGTGCTCGGGGTCGCCTTCCTCAACGCCGGCGTCATCGATTTCTTCTCCGCCCTGGCAATTGCCGTGCTCGCTGTCTTCCTCGGGCTTGGCCATCTCGGCCTCGTCCGCCTGCCCGGCTTTGCCGGCCTCGAGCTCTGGCAAAGCCTGTTCATCCTGGTGATTGCCGCCGATTTCTTCACGCCGTTTCGTCGATTCGCCGAGCAGTATCACATCAAGGCCGAGGGCGAAGCGGCGGCCAAAGAACTCGACTGGTACTTCGGCGACGCCGTCGTCGCTTCGATTGAAACTGAAACCGAAAACGCGAAGCCGTTCATCTCCGACGACATCGACCGGTTCGACGCGAGCGATCTGCCCACGACCGGCCTGATCGCAATCTCGGGACCCAGCGGAGCGGGAAAATCGACATTGCTCCGCATGCTGGCAGGGATTGAGGACCCGTCATCGGACGTTGCACTACCGCAGGTAACGACATCCGGCTGCGTCTGGATGTCGACAGAGATCTACCTGCCCGCCGGAAAGCTTTCCGACGCCATTGCCTGGAACTGCGCCGGCGTCAGCCGCGCGGCGCTGCGCCAAGCGGCGGAAAGCGTCGGGCTGATCGATGAAACCCTGCTGCCGGGCGGGCTCGACGCCCGCATTGCCGAAGGCGGCGCCAATCTATCCGGCGGCCAGCGCATGCGGATCGGGATCGCTCGCATTTTGATCTCGGACCGCGTGGTTTTTGCCGACGAGCCGACGGCCAAGCTCGACCCGACGACGGCGACGCTCGTCCGTCGCGTGCTGACGGAGGTTGCCATACGTCGGCTGGTCATTGTCGCAACGCATGACGACCGGCTGATCGAAATTGCCGACCGGCATCACGCCCTGACACTGCCGAAGCAACGACGAACGGCAATCGCAGCATGAGTGTTCCGGCGATGACCAAATCGATCGCGCCGGCGCCGTCCGACACGTCCGCAGCGCGGGTCGCCAAAGCACCCTGGCGCCTCGCCATTCTGTTGGCCGTGGCGGCAGCGGTGTCCGGCATCTTGCTGACCGGGGTGTCGGTTTGGTTCCTCGGCGCCGTGGCGCTGGCGGGACTGGGACCCGCAGCCCTGACGTTCAACTTCCACACGCCCGCGGCACTCGTCCGTCTGTTCGCCCTCACCAAGACCGCTTGCAAATATGGCGAGCGCATCGTGGGACACCGCGCAGCGCTGCTCGATCAGGTACAGCGCCGAGCCGGGCTATTCGCCGCGATGGCCTTTGCGCCAGCCACCCGCGCGGTTGGTTGGCAGCTTGGCAACCAGGATCGACTGGCAGACTATTTGGACGACGTCGAAGATGTTGATTATGCGCGCTTGAGGGTGACCATGCCGGTGGTCGTCCTGCTCGCCGGAATCGCCGTGCTGATCGCGGCGACCGCATGGCTTGATGCTTTGGCGCTCGTCCCGATCGGGGTGCTTCTCCTGATTATTGGTATAATGCTGCACCGGGCGATGCCGCGCATGGCCCAACGGTGGACGGCAATTCGGATTTCACAGCGCAGCGCCGGCCGGCATCTCGGTGCCGCGCTCGCCGCCATTGTCGCACTCAAAGCCGAGCGCTCATTCGCGAAGATTTCGGGACTGGCCTTCGCGCATTTCAAAAACGTGGCCACCGAACAGCTGGCGCAACGCCGCAAGTTTGCCGCGCTCGACATGGCAGCAGGTCTACTTGGCCCCCTGGCGGCGCTTGGCGTTTTCGCCGCGGCGTGGCATGCCGGCGCGCGCGGCAATTGGCTTCTTGTTCCGGCGTTTCTGGCTTTCAGCTGGCTCGCCTTCGGCGAAACGACAGTGGGCATCTCACGCATCGCGCTGGCACGGGTCCGCGAGCGTGCGGCGCGCAAAGGACTTGAGGACTGGAGCGCCGGTGCGAGCGTCGCCGCGGCGCCGTCGCTTTCCTCTACCATTTTGCGGCAGCTGGAACTGATGAACGTGCCAAGACGCGACCCGAACGGACGCGGCCTCGGGGCGCCTTTGAATATCACGTTCGCGGCCGGCCACCCGACCGCCTTGATCGGCGCAAGTGGCGTAGGCAAAACGACGCTGCTGAAGCAGATCGCCGGGTGGATCGGCGCCGATACCGACGGCCGCTTCACTGGCGATGGCGTCATCCTCCTCACCGCGCGCCGGCGCGCGATGTCGCATCTTTGCCTGCATGACGCGGCGATACTCGCTGATACGATCCGGGAAAATCTTTTCGCTCCCGACGCTCCGGATGAGGCTTGCTGGGCGGTGCTCACCGCCGTCGAACTCGAGAATCGGGTCGCGGCAGCAGGCGGACTCGACGCCTGGATCGAGCAGGACATGCTGTCGCTTGGCGAAGCCCAGCGCCTCAATCTCGCCCGCGCCATTCTCTCCGATGCGCCGCTGGTGCTGCTCGATGAGCCTGTCGAACATCTGGACTCGGAGCAGGCAACGCGAATCTTGAACCGCGTGTTGTCCAAGCTCGCCGACCGCATCGTTATCTATTCAAGCCACGACGAGCCGCAGGCAATTCGTGGCGCCCAAGTAACATTATGACCGCCTGAATACGGCCTGACCGCCCGTCCCAGGTGGCGGCGCTCCCCGGGGTGCATCCGGTGAATTTCGACATATCTCTGATAGGCGGATTTAATAACTTCCCCTTCCCCTATCGGAGCATTGTCATGGATACGATCAAACCGCTCTTCACCGCCACTGCGACAGCAACCGGCGGGCGCAACGGCCATACCGAGGCGAGCGACGGCTCGGTGCGCGCCGACCTTTCAGTGCCGAAGGCCATGGGCGGCCCCGGCAAACCCAACACGACGACGCCGGAGCACCTGTTCGCGGCGGGCTACGCCGCCTGTTTCGGCGGCGCGCTGGATTATGTGGGCAAACAACACAAGAAGGATGCCTCAAAGGCCAGCGTCACCGCCAATGTTTCGATCGGCCCTCGCGACGGCGGTGGCTTTGGGTTGGCTGTCAAGCTTCACGTCGCAGACGCAAGTCTTGCCCAAGCCGATTTGGCGGCGCTCGCTAAGGAAGCTCATGAGAAAATCTGCCCCTATTCGAACGCGACCCGTGGTAATGTCGACGTGCAGATCGAGGTGCAGGGGGCGTAACCTACTGCACCGCAATACCCGAGCGTTTGACCACATCCGCCCATTTGGCGATTTCGGCTTTGAGGAACGGATCGATGTCGGCGAGCGGCATAGCCATCGGCTCGCCGGCGTCGGCGAGGATGCGTTCTTTCACCGCCGGACTGGCGAGGGCCTTAGTTACTTCCGCGTGGAGTTTCTCGATGATCGGCTGCGGCGTGTTTTTCGGCGCCCATAGGCCGAACCAAACGTAATATTCGTAGCCCGGGACACCGGACTCCGCGACCGTAGGTACATCCGGCAACAGCGGCGAGCGTTGTTTGCCGGTAACCGCGAGCGCGCGCACCGAGCCGCCTTTGATCTGGCCCAAGGCGCTCGCCAGATTGTCGAAGAAAACCGGCACCTGGCCCGACATAACATCGGCGTAAGCCGGCGCGGCGCCGCGATAGGGCACATGCGCGATGTTGACGCCGGTCATCAATTTGAACAGCTCCATGGACAAATGCTGCCCGGTGCCGTTGCCTGCCGACGCGTAATTGATCTCGCCCGGACGGGCCTTTGCAAGCGCGATCAGTTCCTGGATCGAGTGCGCCGGAAAATTGTTGCTCACCACGACAGCAAACGGAAATTCCGCCAGCATCCCCACCGGGACAAAGTCGCGAACGGGATCGTAGGGCAGGTTAGCGAACAGGCTGGGGTTCACCGCCATGCTGGCGTTAAGGCCGGTCTGCAGCGTGTAACCGTCCGGGCGCGCTTTGGCGGCGACAACGGTGCCCGTCAGTGAGCCCGCGCCTGCAATGTTCTCGACGATGAACGGTTGGCCGAGTTGCTTGGAAAGCTGCCCGGCAACGATGCGCGAAACGATATCGGTGCCACCGCCGGGCGTTGAGGCAACAATGATAGTAACCGGACGGTTCGGAAAGTCCTCCGCCGCGACTGGCGAGGCGGAAGGGCCCGCGCTCGCGAGCGCCGCGGCGAATGCCACAACGAGCAGTCGGTCGAACACCGCGGTTTCTCCCTCGCCTCTATTTCTCTTCAACCTACGCGAATGACGATCTTGCCGAAATGTGCGCCCGAAGCCATGTGGCGGTAGGCCTCAGGTGTCTCGGCGAAGGAGAACACTTTGTCGATGACCGGCTTGATCGCGTTGAACTCGATCGCGCGATTCATTGCCTCGAACATCTGGGTGGAGCCGACCGAAATGCCCTGAACATTGGCGCGGCGGGAGAAGATCAGCCCGGGATTGAGTTCGGTCGCACCGCCGCTCAAACCGCCGATCAAAGTAACGCTGCCGCCGACGCGAATGGCGCCGAACGAGCGCGCCAGCGTCGCGGCACCGCCGACCTCGACCACGTGATCAACACCGCTGCCGCGAGTGAATTCGATCGCCGCCTTGTCCCAGTCCGGCGTCGTCTTGTAGTTGATGCCGAAGCTCGCGCCGAGCGCCTGGGCGCGCTTGAGCTTGTCGTCGCTCGACGACGTGATGATCGCGCGGATCCCCATCGCGCGCGCGAATTGTAGTCCGAAGATCGAGACACCGCCGGTGCCCTGCAGCAGGATCGTATCGCCGGCCTTGAGCTTGGCGTGCTCCATCATGGCGTGCCAGACGGTGACACCGGCGCAGGGCAGCGTCGCGCCCTCCTCGAACGACAGATGCGGCGGTATTTTCACCACACCATCTTCCTCAAGCACGGCATAATCCGCCAGCATGCCGTCGATGCCGCCGCCGAGCGCGCTCTTATGCACGTCGGCCGCGGGCTCGCCGCCGCTCCAGCGCTGAAAGAAATTGCCGGCAACACGATTGCCGACCTTGACCCGGGTGACGCCCGCGCCGACCTCGATCACCTCGCCCGCGCCGTCGGACAGCGGGATCATATTGTCACGCACCGGCATGCGGTAGCTGCCGCGCACGATGCCGAGATCGCGAAAATTGAGCGAGCATGCCTTGACCTTCACCAGGACCTGGCGATGCGCCGGTTTCGGATCGGCGCGTTCGACCTGAACCAGCGCGTCGATACCGGCGCCGCCTTTCGGCAATTGATAGGCTCGCATGCGTTTCCTCGCTTGTTGGCGGCGGTGTTCCGGGGCCGGTTACCGTTTTTTGTTGTTCGGCCCGTTCCTCGGCGGGCGCGGCTGTGGCTGGCCGGGCCGGCCTGGCGGGTGATTAAACGGCTGCTGCGGGCGACCCGGCGGCCTGATGTTATTCGGCCGGCCTCCCGGACGCAGGTTGTTCGGCTGCTGGCGATTGCCGCCGCGCAATTGTTGCCGCCGGTTCGTCATCTGCCGTCCGATCGCATGCGAGGCGGAGAGCCGCTGCAACACGCCGCGATCGCGCGCCAATTCCTGCGGCGGAATTCGGTAAGGCACCGCCGCGAGGCGGCCGCCGGCGCCGACGCGAAGCGAAAAGGCACTGGCGCCCTGGGTCAAAGTGCCGAGTCGGCCGCCCTGGCGGTCGAACACCTCGATCTGGCCGACATGGCCGTCAGTATCCGGGTAAAGCTTGATGGTGGGCGCAGCGGCCGCCGCGCCCGCTTGCGGGACTTCGACAATGCCGGTGGTGCCGCGGATGCCAAGGGTGGCGTTTGGCGTGGTGACTTTCATGTCGCCGGTCTTGGCCACGAGGTTCGCGACAAAAGAGGCGGTGCCAAGCGCGACGTTGAATGAGGCGGCATTGGCCTTGCCATCCGCCGCATAGACAAAATTGTCGACCACTATGCGCGTATTCGGCGACAGGCTGAAAGTGGTTTCGTCGTCAAAGGTCACGCCCAGCGAAGAGGCCGCGGAGGTCTGCAAGGTGTCGCTTTTGAAGATGGGATCGGCAATCTTTAATGGCGTAGCGACACTGCCGCGCGTCACCGTCGCGTCGCCGTTGAGTGTCGCGACCTGGCCAATCGAATTGTCCGCGGGCTGGGCCGCCGGAGTCGTATTTGGCGGCGCCGGACTTTGGGCGCGGGCCGCGAGCGGCCACGCCGCCGCGCCGGAAAGAAACGCAATGAATTCGCGCCGCTTCATGCCGCCCTTAAAACGCAATGGCTTAATACAACACGATGGAAGCACACCATCGTAACGGCCTCCGGCGGCGTCGCAATGCCTTAATTTGGGGTTCCGCCGTATACGGCAAGGCGCACGCGATCATCGGAACGCCGCGGCCAACTCCCTGGCGCCCGGCTTTTTTGTCTCCTCATCCATGCGCGCATCGGTTGCTGCGATCAGCTTGGCAACGACATTGTTCCGCTGCGCCACCGGATTATCGGCATAACCGCTGGGCCGAAAGAAGTTCGCCGTCGGCACCTTTTCGCGCCAGGGCTGCGGCATCGTCACCATGTCGAAACCATTGCCGTCGCCCGTCAGATTCATCATTTCGAGCTCGGCGGCGGATAGCGGCGCGGCGAAGCCCTTGCGGCGGGCAAAGACGACAGAATCCAGAAGCTTTTGCGTCTGCAACAAGGGACCGATGTCGAGATCGAGATTGAGCGCATGCACCCCAAGACCCTTCGGCGTATTGGCCAGGATCTCATGCTGATCCCAGGCGTCCGGAACGCTGCGCGCGAACGCGATCATTTTGCGTAACGTGTCGATCTTGCCGTCGAGTACGAACCTCTGACCGTCCGGCAGTTGGGCGGTCTTGGCGCGCAGGGCATTGAGAAATTGATTGCCGGTTTCGGCGACGATCTCGACTGAATTGGTCGCCAGTAATTGATTGTAGCCCAGCGCCGTCGTGATGGCCCGGCCGTGTTTGTTATATTCGAGCCCAGCCTCGACATCGTAATTGCCGTTTCCGGTGGCTTCGAAACCGTAGATTCGAACCACCTGGTCCTTGGTCAGCCCGGCCGCGGCGGCAGTGAGCGCATAGGCCCGTTTGAACTCGCCATCGGTCTGTGGAAACCGCGGCGTGAATTTGAATTGCTCGCGCGCCGCAGCAAGAAGATCGGTGACCACCGGGACATAGGCGCGATGCGGCGGCGCTTCAGGCTGCAGCGGATTGCGCGGTCGTGGCGGTCCGGTATAGGTCGGCGGCTGATCGAGCACGTAGTCGTCGATCGCAAGCGCCTCGCCGCGCGCGCGCTTGGCGTTGCGCAATTGCCGCTTTTCGGTGATCGAGTGCCAATAGGCGCCCGCGACGGCGGCGTAAATCTGTTGCGCGCGGTTATACGTCTCAAGCGCCTGATGATACTGCGCCAGCGCCGCAGAGGTCACAGCGGACTGCGCGCGAAGCATTGCCGGCGACAGAACCAGGCCGGCGGCGAGCAAAAAGCGCAGACAAAGACGGGCCGGAACGATCGCCATTTCGCTCTTTCCTCGCCGCGCTTAGCGCTGTCGCGCTGATTCCGCCACCACCTCCACCTCATATCCGATTCTATGACGCAACGAGGGCGGCATTGCTGTCGCCCTCCCCTAGCCCTGTCACGACCCTAAGGAACGTCGCAGCGCCTGTTACTTATTGATCGTGGCGGCGGCGACGGTGCAGATCGCCTCGTCCTGGGAGCCGGTGCCACCGGAACAGCCGACCGCGCCGATGATCTTGCCGCCCTCGACCAGCGGGATGCCGCCGCGCGAGGCAATCACGTCATCGAGAGTCGCGACGTAAACGACGCCATGTTGCATTGCATCTTCGAATAGCCTGGTCGGACGACGATACCGCGCCGCGGTTCGTGCTTTGTGTTGAGAAATGGAAACCGAGGCAAGCTGGGCCCCGTCCATACGCTCGAAGGCCTTCAGATCGCCGTTTTGGTCGACCACAGCGACATTCATCTCCCAGCCGCGCTTCTTGGCTTCGGCGATGGCCGCTTGAATCACCGACTGCGCCCTGTCCACCGAGATCGGTTCACCAAAGGGGATATTGAACGGCATCTTGTCGGGAATGACATCGAGCGGATTCGGCGCCGGCGCGGCGGGCGCGGCCGGCTGCTGGGCATAGGCCGCGCCGGCGGCGAGAAGGCCTGTGGCCAGAACAATAGCGGTCAAACTACGCAACTTCATCGGATTTTCCTCCCTAGCTGGCAGCGTTGCTTCCGGCTGCCCCTGGTGATCCTAGCACTTTCGTGTCGGATGAACACCAGCGTGCCCGATGGCTACGACCGGAGGGAGGACCTACGAAATCTGCGCGAAAACCGACAGCGGCGAAAAGGCGCGACGGCCCTGCCCGCCAGAGGCCGCACAACCGATCCCGACACCGCCCCGATCGTCCCGAACCAAGATCGGTCGAGCGTGGCCGTGCCGGGTTACCGCGGTTGCTTATTTCAGGCTGCTCGACACGCTTGAGAACGTCGTGTTGAGGTTGGAGCCCAGTGCCGCGACCGTGGCGATGATCGCGACTGCTATGCCAGCGGCGATCAGCCCATATTCGATCGCCGTCGCACCCTGTTGATTCCGCAGAAACTTCCAGAGCAAATTGCCCGCATTGGCCATCCGGCTCATGACTTAGATCCCTTCATCCGTTTAGTCGCCCCTCGTGCAGCTCGCCGCGCTCGAGAACGCGTCAAAAGACGCATTGGGAAAATACCGGTGGGACTCTAGTGAGCCCTTAAATCCGCAACTAAGATTCTTGGTAAAACAAATAAAAACTTCCCCTTATTTTTAGCGGGCCGCCGGCTCCCGCGAGAGCCGCTTCTCGGCGAGTTCGCCGAGATAGGCGCGCCAATAGTCTTCACGATTGCGGCCGAGTTCGGACAGATAATCCCAGCTGAAAATTCCGGTCGAGTGCAGGTCGTCGAACACCAGCCGTACCGCGTAATTGCCGACCGGGTGCAGTTCCATGATCTGCACATCCTGCTTGCCGGAAACGGTGCGCCGTTCGCTGGGTGAGTGGCCCTGCACCTCGGCGCTCGGACTGCGCACGCGCAAATATTCGGCGGCGAGATCGAAGCTCTGACCGTCATCGAAGGCCACGGTGAGCGTCCTGCGATCCTTGTGCAGGCGTAATTCAGTCGGCCAAGGATTCGAAGCTGGCTCTGTCATCGGCGTGAGGCCCTCAGTCGAGAGTGATGTGTCCGTCGGTGATGACCTGTTTCCATTTTTCGTATTCCGATCTGGTGAAGGCTGCGCTGTCTTGCAAGCTCGCCGCGACCGGGGTGAGCCCGAATTTAGCGAACGATGCTTTGAGCTCGGGGTCCTGCAGCGCCTTATTCACCGCCGCGTTGAGAGTTCGAAGCACGTCCGCTGGCATTCCGGCGCGGCCGTAAAGTGTGAGCCAAACATCGAGCGAATATCCCGGCAAGCCTGCCTCGGCCACCGTCGGCAGATCGGGATAGACCGGCGAGCGCACCGTACCGGTTGTCGCCAGTGGAATGATGCGGCCATCGCCGGTGAACGGCAGCGCGCCGGCGATACTGGAGAACGCGAATTGGACCTTGTTGCTCATCATGTCGGTAAACGAGCCGCCAATCCCCTTATAGGGCACGTGTACGGCATCGACGCCGGTGCGCAATTTCCACATCTCCGCCGCCAGATGCGGCGCCGAGCCGATACCGGCGGACGCATAAAACAGCTTACCCGGATTGGCTTTGCCGTAGGCCACGAATTCCGCGTAGGTTTTAAGCCCAAGCTGCGGGGCCACGACGAGCACTTCAGGCGAGGAACTCACCCGCGAGACGGTCACGAGATCCTTGAAAATGTCGTAGGGCAGTTGCTTTTGCAGCGTCGGATTGATGACAATGGCGGGATCCATCAGCACGACGTTGTAGCCGTCAGGATCGGAGTGCGCGACGGCATCGACGCCGACGATGCCGCCGGCGCCGGGCCGGTTATCGGGAACGACTGTCTGCCCTAAAGCCTCGCCGAGCTTTTGCGCCAGCTCCCGTCCGGCAAAGTCGACAATGCCGCCAGGCCCATAGGGAATGATCAGGTGAACCGGCCGCGACGGAAAGGTCTCGGACCGTACCGGCGCGGCAAGTGCGAACAATAATGCCGGCCACAGCAGAAGGCGGGCAGCAGTTTTACGGCAATTCATGCGGTTCCCCTTGCCCGGCCGGCCCGTAATCGCCAATCGCCAAGCGCGGGTCAAGATCACTCCGCCGCCTGCGCCGCACCGCCATGCGCCTTCGACCACGCGGCGGGATCCTTCATGAATTTCTCGACTTCCTTGAGCTTGGCCTTATCGAACTTGCCGCTCTTCTTCGCCACCTCCAGCACGTCCCACCACGTGGCAAGCGCATGCAGCGTGATGCCGAGATCGCTTAAGATTTTTTTGCCCTCGGGAAAGATGTCGTAGAAGAAGAACACGAAGACGTGCTCGACCACGGCGCCGGCGCCACGCAGCGCCTCGCAGAAATTGACCTTGCTGCGCCCGTCGGTGGTCAAGTCCTCGACCAGAAGCACGCGATCGCCGGCCTCGAGATGGCCCTCGATCTGGGCGTTGCGGCCAAAGCCCTTCGATTTCTTGCGCACGTATTGCATCGGCAGCATCAGCCGGTCCGCCATCCAGGCCGCGAACGGAATACCCGCGGTCTCGCCCCCGGCGACCGCGTCGAATTGCTCAAAGCCGATTTCGCGCTCGACCGTCGCCACGCCGAAATCGATCAAGGTCCGGCGCACCCGCGGAAACGAGATCAGCCGTCGGCAATCGGTATAGACCGGGCTCGCCCAGCCGGAGGTGTAAATGAACGGCTTGTCGGCCATGAACCGGACGGCGTCGACCTCAAGCAGCATTTTCGCCGTCAGTTCGGCGATCACCGCCTTTTCGGGGAAGCCTGCCATTGTCGTCTCCAAAAACTAAGCAACGGATTCATCGACCACCTGCCATGCGATAGTCTCGCCGCCGCGATAGATCAATGCGCGCTCGTCAGGGCCGGCGACTTTGGCCTCCTCCGGCACGGTCCAAGGCATTTTTTCCAGCGTGATCGTCGTGTCATTCGGCGGCAGACGGTAGTGCTTGGGTCCGTTGAGCGAGGCGAAGGCTTCGAGCTTGTCGAGGGCGCCCTCCTCCTCGAATACCTGCGTATAAGTTTCGATCGCCACCGGAGCATTGAACATGCCGGGCGTGCCGCTCGTCGACACCTTTTTGGCATAGGGATGCGGCGCGGAATCGGTGCCGAGGAAAAAGCAGGCCTCGCCGGACGTCGCCGCCTTGCGCAATGCCGCGCGGTCGCGCGCGGTTTTTATCACCGGCATCACATACATGTAGGGTTTCAGCCCATGACCGAGCCAATCGTTTCGGGTCAGCATCATATGGTAAGGCGTGATGGTGCCGCCGACCTGCGGATATGAGCCGCGCACGAAATCGACGCCTTCCTTGCTTGAAAGGTGTTCCAGGGTCATGCGCAAGGCGGGGAATTGTTTGACCCATTTCGACAACAGCCGGTCGATGAAGACCGCTTCGCGGTCGAAAATATCAACGTCGGGCGCGACATATTCGCCGTGCATGAGAAACGGCATGCCGATCTTTTCCATGCGCTCCATAACGCGCGCGACCTTGGCATAATCGGTGACGCCGTACGCCGAATTCGTTGTGGCATGCGCCGGATAAAGTTTTACGCCGACGAACAGTCCGTCGCGGAAGCCGCGCTCGATGTCATCCGGATCGGTGTCGTCGGTGAGGTAACAGGTTATGAGCGGCGTGAATGTCGAGCCTTGCGGCAGCGCCGCCTTGACCCGCTCGCGATAGGCCAAACCGTCGGCCGCCGTGCGCACCGGCGGCACCAGATTCGGCATCAAAATGGCGCGGGCGAAGTTTTTTGCCGAAAACGGCAGCACCGCTTTGAGCATTTCGCCGTCGCGCAGGTGAAGATGCCAGTCGTCCGGCTTGCGGATGGTGATACGCGTGGTCATGACAGGAACTTACCCGATCGGCGCGGCGGCCTTGGCAAAGCAATGAGCCAGACCCGCACCAAAATCAAGATTTGTTCCAGCCCTTGAACAGGCTTCGCTATGCCGCAACTGCTGCGGCCACGGCTTCCGCGTCGGGTTGCTTCCAGGTCTTGAGCCGGGGCAGAACCGCGCGGGAAAACAGCGTGAGATTGTCGACGGTCTGCGCGTGCGAGAGTTCGCCGCCGTGGCCCATCATCAGGAGATTACCCATGCCGCCGCAGTGCCCGCAGAAGTCGACGAGTTGGTCATAGACCTCATCGGGCGTGCCGCAAAACAAAATGCCGGCATCGATGAGGTCGTCCGTGCTGGCCGCGTGCATATTGACGGGGCGGCCGTGCTTGGTGAAGCCGCGCGGCGGCGATTCACCGCGCAGAAGGCGCGCATTGTCTTCGGCCGGCAGATAGCCGGGCGGATTGCGGAACGGTGCGTGTACGATCGCGCTGGTGCGCAGATATCCGGCGATCAGCTCGGCGCGGCGGCGCGCTTCAACCTTGTCGTCGGCGACCGCGACCAGGCCGAGATAGGCGAAGCGGTCGGCGCCGGGCGCACGGCCGAATGTCTCGACGTAGCTCTTGCGATAGGCGTCATAGATTTTGCGCGTGCCGTAGCCGGTGCCGAGCGTCGCCATGACGTAACCCCGCTCGCCGAGAACGCGGGCCTGGCTGGTGCTGCCGGTGGTCGACCAGATCGGCGGATGCGGCTCCTGCCAAACCCGGGGCCAGATATTGACCTGGCGATAATGGAAATATTCGCCTTCCCAGTTGAAATTTTCGTCGTGCGTGGTCATCGCCTTGATGATGAAATCATGCGCCTCCCAGAAACGCTCCATAAGCTCCACCGGATTGCGATTGGACGCCGGGATCTCGTACGGGATGCCCTTGATGAACCCCATATCGAGGCGGCCGCGCGAGATCACGTCGATGGTCGAGAGCTCCTCGGCGACGCGTAGCGGATCGGGCCGGTGCCCGATCGGATAGCCGAGGACCAGAAGCCGCGCTTTTTTGGTGGCGCGCGCCAGCACGGATAGCCCGACCAGCACCGTCGATGACATGCAGGTCGCGCTCTGATGATGCTCGTTGAGCATGATATCGAGTCCGAGCTCGTCGCAGAGCTGGTATTCGTCGTAATAACGATGAAAAAGGTCGGCGGCGACGCGTGGGTCGCATTTGCGATTTGGCAAATTGACGCGCAACGAACCGGAATGATCGTTCCACACCGGATAATAGGGCTGTTCGGAGAACTGGTAGACTCTCATCGCGCGCTTCCTACAATTCCATTATTTCCCGTTGATAAAAGCAACGACACGCTCAGCAAAAAGCTTGGGCTGTTCCTGATCCGGAAAATGCCCCGCCCGCGCGACGAGCTCAAAGCGCGCGCCCGGAATCATTGCTCCATAAGCCCGGCCATAGGCTTCGCTGAGCATGCGGTCATGGCTGCCCCACAAGAACAACGTCGGGACGTCGATGCGGTGCAGCCGGTCTTTGAGCCGGGGATTGTGGAAATACGGATTCCAAGCGAACCGCGCGGTGGCCTCACGGGCGCGGGCGGCGGCGAGCACCTCGGCATCGGGCAGCGTCTTGTAATCGCGCCGGCCGAGATTCGGATCGCAATAGGCGATATCGAGATATTCCGGTTCGGTGAGCGCGAAGATGTCGGCGATGTCGCGGGTCTCGCGGTCACCGACCTTGATGCCGACGGCATTGGCCATGACCAGCCGCGCTATCCGCGCCGTCGACTTCACCGCGATCTCGGCGGCAAGCCAGGCGCCGAGCGATACCCCAACCACGGTGAGATCGGCGAGTCCGAGCTGTTCGATGAGGTCAAGATAGAAATAGGACAGGTCGTCGATCGTGCGCATGCCCGTTGGCAGCTCCGAGCGGCCGAAGCCCGGGTGGGTCGGCGCCATGACATGCGCGGCCTCGGCCAATTCCCCGATCGCGGCGGTGGAGGGCTCGATGCCATTCTCGGCATGAAGAAATAGCAGCGGCGGCCCCGCGCCGCGCTCGATCATGTCGATGCGCGTTCCCTCGACGACGAGCGAGCCTTCACCGCTCCGTGCCGCTTGCAACATTTCTTCTCCCAAGCTTCCATTCGAACGTGATCTTATCCGAAGCCGCCACTCGGCATGACGCTCCGTGCCGGATCTTTAAATGCCGCGCAGGGTGTTCTACCACGACAAATGCGGTTTGCCATCGAAGCCGAGACCAATCGGGGGTGCGCGAATGACGGATGCGGGCGTCACGATCCAAAACGGCGTCGTCTATGCCAAGCATGACGGCGTCGAACTGCTGGGCGATCTTTATCTGCCCAAGAATGCGAAAGCCGAGACTGCGAAAGCCGTGCCGGCGCTGGTCGCCGTCCATGGCGGCGGCTGGGTCGCCGGCGTCCGCAGCGCGATGCAATATTGGGGACCGTTCCTGGCGGCGCGCGGCATCGCGGTGTTTGCCGTCTCGTATCGCCTCGCCGCCAAGGAAAAGACGTTCCCGCAAGCGGTGCAGGACGTGCTCGCCGGCGTGCAATTTGTTCGCGGCAAAGCCTCCGCCTTCGGCATCGATCCGGCGCGGATCGGACTTCTCGGCGCATCGGCGGGCGCGCATCTGGCGGCGCTGGCTGCGCTCTCGGGCAAGAAATTCGTCGGCGCCTATCCGCACGACGCCTTCGCCTCGGTCGATGCCGGCGTCAAGGCGCTGGTCGGCGTCTACGGCATCTATGACGTCACCGCGATGTGGACCGCCTATCAGCTGCAGGGCGGCCGCGACAACAATATCCAGAAATTCCTCGGCGCGCCGCCGATGGAAGACCGGCCGCTTTATTTCGACGCTTCCCCGCTGAGCTATGCGACCTTCGCCAACAACCCGATCGGCGTCTTCCTGGTCACCGGGACCGAAGACGACCTGGTCGATCGCAAAGCGCAGACCGAACCGTTCCAGCTCGCGCTCAAGCAGGCGGGCTTCTTCGTGCGGCCCTGCATCGTGCCCGGCGCACCGCATTATTGGATGAACGATCCGATCGAAGAGCCGGGTAGCTATACCGGTTTCCTCGCGCCGCGACTGTTGCGCTTTCTCGCCGAGCGGCTGTGAGCGCGGAGCCGCCGCATCGTTAACAAACACCGCCGTTTACCGGTTCATCGTTAATTTAGAACGCGATATATTTACCATGCCTCTTCTGCTATATCATTCGGCCTGAGGAAACATCACCAATGAGGGCGACAATGATCAATCAATTGAAGCGTTTCCTGAAAGACGAATCCGGCGCGGCGGCGATCGAATACGGTCTCATCACCTCCGGTGTTTCCGTCGCCATCATTCCGGGCGTGAAGAACCTTGGCGCCCACCTTGTCTCCGTCTTCACTGCTCTGCAAAACGCGATCTAACGAAAGCTTTCGTTAACCTCAAGCGGCAGCGCCGCTCGGGATCTGAACGGGCCGCCTTATGCGCCCTCCATCACCGGCAGGGTCAGCGCCGAAGGGTGCGCCGCCGAGTGGTGGATCGTGTCGGTCCCGATCTTGCTCGGCGCATAATAGTGGGTCCACAGCACGTCGGTGACGACAGAGTCGCCGTTGACCACTTCCAGCCTGATCCGATTTCCTTTTTTGAACCGGTGCGCCATCGGCTCGATACCGATGTCGAAGCGGTAGACTTTCCCCGGCTCGATCGGGGTGGGATCGCTATGAGCGTGATACGGCTCCAGCTCCGTTGATTTTTCCGGGTCGAGCGCGCGGTGCGAGGCGCGCAGCCAGCCCTTGGTGATCCAATAGGACGCCGGATTGAGGCCTCTGCCGCGGTCCTCGGCCGATTGCGGCATCTGCTCGGACAATTTGACGAAAAAATCCATGTCGTCGCGCGTCGACGAGGCATAGAGCGTGAGCTTGATCGGACCCGCGATCTCAAGGTCGGCCTCAAGCGGTGCGGTGGTGAAGGTCAGCACGCGCCGCGCCGGATCGGGCTGATTGTTCGGGCCAAAGCCGACCACGCCCATCATCCAGCCCGGGTTGGGATAGCTGTAGGACGTTTCCGCTTCGCCCGCCGGCTTTTCCCGCGCGAGCGTGCCATCGTTGAGTGAGGTTACGCTTCCCGACTTCGCCCCGCTCAAATGCCAGGTGACGGCGCGCAGGCCCGGTGGCGGCCAGGTTTCGGCGGAGCGCACCGCCTCGGCCCCGCGCACGAAATATTCGACCGCCGGCCGCTCCTGATAGTCCGTCGCCAGGCCTTTCAGATAATGGTCGTAGAAGGGCAGCAACAGCTTGTCGTGCAATTCGCGGGAGTTGAACTCGCGGTTGGCGACAAACGCATTGACCGGCCCGATCATTTTCAGCTTCTTCGGACCGCTGGCGCGGCGGAAGCCGTCGATATTGCCGCGGGTGTGCAGATCGACCTTGCCCCAGACGCCGACCGAATAAAGCGGCACCTTGATTTCGTCGAGCCGCTCGGCGGCGCAGCGCTCGCGCCAGAAATCGTCGTAGGTCGGATGCTGCTGCAGCAGTAAATTTAAGTCACAAGTCTGCTCGCGCGGCTCCTCGCCGTTCGTCGGATGGCTGTTGATGATGCGGTTCTGGTTCCACCAATAGCTGCCGAAGAAATCGCCCAGCATGCCGCCCTGATAGACCGACGCGCGATACGGATCGTTGAGTCCGTCGAAAGCCGCGATGCAGGCCAGCGACGGCGGCTTAAGGATCGCCATCCACCATTGCAGCATGCAGAAATAGGATTGCCCCATGCCGCCGACCTTGCCGTTCGACCAGGCCTGGCGGCCGAGCCATTCGACGACGTCGTAGAGATCCTTTTGCTCGTTCTTGTCGAGGAAGCGGAATTCGCCGCCGGACTTGCCGCAGCCGCGCGCGTCCATATGGGCGTAGACGTAGCCGCGTTCGACATAGAGATCGATCGGTCCGGTCTCGCGCCAAAGAAACTGCGGCGTCGCCGGCAGCGTATTGTTGTCGTAGCGATATGGCGAGGCCGCCAGCAGAACCGGAAACGGCCCCTCCCCTTTAGGCATATACAGCGCGACCGCGATCTCGACGCCGTCATGGACGCGGATTTTGACTTCGCGCGGTTTCGGATGTGCTGCGTCGGTCATTGATTGTCCCAGGTCTTCATTTGTCGCAGGCCTTCATTTGTCGCAGGTCTTCATTTGTCGCCGGCCTTCGCGCGCAGCCCTCTGATCATCGAAAGCGCCGCGGGAATGAGAATTTTCTGCGTCGCGGCGTCCAGGGGGTTATGCACGATCCCCGCGATGCGATTCTTGGTGTCCTGGATGTCCTGCGCGAGCGCATCGATGTTGGCCTTCACCTCGCGCGCGTCCGCCTGAAGGGCTTCAATCGCCATCTTGCGGACCTCGAAGGCCAGATCGAGGTCCGGGCCCGGCGCCGCGCTCCTGCCGATCACCATGACGATGACGGCGAGGACGAAGTCGCCGAGCGCGATTAGCGAGGCCGCCCCGACCGGCCCCGACCAAGCCTGCAATGCGTAGAAGCCCGCGAGGTTTGTCATGCCGAGCCCGAAGACGGCGATCAGGCCGGCAAATGCATAAAGGCCAAATCGGCGCGCCGTGACGGTAAGCCAGATTTTTCCGATCAGAGAATCGGCCTTCCAAAGCAGATGAAGGTCACGAATAAAATTATCGATCATGGCTCTATTCCTAGCGTCGCCCGATGAGGTAGCCGATCAATAGTCCGACCGACATGGCGCCGAGCACGCTGGCGGTGGGGTGGGCCGACACGTTATTTTCGGCGTCTTTGACGAATTCAGTGATTTCGTTGACGAACTCGGCAAGCTCCTCGCGGAGTTGCGCTGCTCCTGCCGTATCTTCCGGCTGCTCGGCTGTCGCTGTGCGTGCAGACTCCAGAGCTGCGGGCGGCGCGCGGTGCTGCCGATGCGACGCCGAAAGCTCGGCCTGCAGCGCCTTCAATTCGCGCGACAATACGGTGTCCTTGGCCACGGCGTCCTCCCGGTCGAGTCTGACAGTCCTGGCCGATCTAGGCCGAGGCTACTCTCGGTGGCGTGCCCCGGCCGAACAAGGCACAGGTTCAAGGGGTGTTCAATATTGAACTGCGGGGTTGCATCCAATCCGGCCAAAATGCCAGAATTGAATGGTATTGGGCAGGTTGGGTCGATGACGAGTATCCTGTATCTCGCGTGCGGCTTTGTCGTCTTGGCGATCGGCTTCAACGTCTTGATCAAATTTGACGCCGAAGCCTGGATCACCAAGGACCTAAAACGCGGCGACCTCTACGCCTTGATAGAAGTCGCATCGGGTCTGCGCCCGAACGGACTGACCCGCGACCAAGCGCATCGCCTGATAGCGCGCGGCATGGCGCATGCGTTTGGAAACGGCAATTACCGCGCTACCGTCAAAGGCCGGTTAGCGCTCCGCATCAGACAGATGATCCGCCAGACAGTGAGCTCCTAGGCTCGCGATAGCCTGGTTTGCGCCGGCAACTGCGCAATAATCGACCCGTCCTCGCGATGCCTCTGCATCCGAGTTTTGCCCCACCCAAGCCATTCCCTGTGCCTCCCTCATAAAAGGAAGGGAGGCGGAGCGCCGACAGGCGCACCTACCATGGCCGTGCATGCGAGGCACGGCCGCGCGCCTTGCGCAGGCGCGCTCGCCTCTCGGCGCTCCACCGCGGCGCTTGCGGCGCAAATGAATGCCACCGCTCAGCCCAGGCCGTGTTTCCTGGGACGTGGGCCGAACGGGCGTTACCCGCCAAACCCTGTCCCAGTCC
>JBEKRD010000006.1:0-100827 GCA_049519075.1 Xanthobacteraceae bacterium
TGTTCTGCTCATTCGGGGCTTTCGTTCCGTTCGTGCACCTCACCCCCTACGCCGTCGATCACGGCATCGCGCAATCTTCGGCCGTACTTCTGGTGAGCGCGATCGGTATCGGCAGCACCATCGGCCGCTTCTTTCTCGGCGGCCTGGCGGACCGGCTCGGGCGGCGATTGGCGCTTACGGCGATGTTCGTCGGCATGGCGCTCGCGCTGGTCATCTGGTTGACTTCGACGACATTCTGGCCGCTTGCCGTTTTCGCGTTGCTCTTCGGTATCGCCTATGGCGGCTGGGTGGCGCTTCTTCCCGCCGTGGTGATGGATTATTTTGGCGGCCGCAATGTTTCAGGCTTGATCGGTATTCTCTACACCAGCGCCGGGTTCGGCACGCTGATCGGCCCCGCGGCGGCGGGCTTTGCCTTCGACTTCAATCACAGCTACACGCTGCCGATCGCAGCCAGCATTTGCGGCAACGCGATTGCCGCTGCCGTGATGGCGATGACATCGCGGCCGTCGAAGAATGAACTGCCCGATCGGTTCGCGAGCTGAAACACGTTAGAACAACGAGGTCTGCCCATCCGGCTCGCTTGCCTTTTTCGGCTTTTCTTTTTTGACCGGCACCTCCGCCACGACCGGCTCGCGCGCCGCGGCCGTCACCGGCGCAATCAGCGTGGCGGAATCGTTGGCGACGCGATTGACCGCCGGGCCGACCTCATGGGCTTCGAGCAAGCCGTCGTCGGCCGGGCTGATCAGGGCCGCGGCCACATCGGCCTCGACATTGGCGCAGTCGAGCCACAGATCGAAAGCCTCCGGCGGCACAAAGACCGGCATGCGGTCGTGGATCGGAGCGAGCGTACGATTGGCGCCGGTGGTGATGACGGCGGCGGTGTCGAGCTCCTCGCCGTTCGGGCCGGTCCAGGTTTCCCATAGGCCAGCGAAAGCAAGCGGCGGCGTATTGCCATCGGCGCCCCGCCTGGGATGCACGAAAAAAGGACGCTTTGGCGCGCCGGCTTTGCCCACAACCTGCCATTCATAAAAGCCGTCGGTGGGAATGAGGCAGCGCCGCCGCCGCATGGCGTTGCGAAACGCCGGCTTCTCCAGCACCGATTCGCCACGCGCATTGATGAGGAGCGGAAAGGTTTTTGGATCTTTGACCCAGGAAGGCAGCAAACCCCAGCGCATCAGCGTGAATGAGGGCTTACCGTCAGCCAGCCGCACGATCGGGATCGGCTGGGTCGGCGCCACATTGTAGCGCGGCGGGAAATTCGGCTGCTCGCCATAAGCAAACAGCGCCCGGATCGCTTCAGGCGTCGAGATGATGACATAACGTCCGCACATGGCTAAGCAGATATAGGACGAAGTGGAACCGATTTGAATGAACGACAGCGCCCGAATTTATCCGACGCGGCCCTATCTTGCCGTCAGCGCCGCGATATTCCGCGCTGGCCGGGTTCTGATCGTGCGCCGGGCGCGCGCGCCCGCCCACGGTCTCTATACGCTGCCGGGCGGCGGCGTCGTACTCGGCGAAACGTTGGAACAAGCGGTAATCCGCGAAGTGCGCGAGGAAACCGCGCTTGATGTCGCGCCGGTCGAATTGGTCGGCTTTCGCCAGGCGATCGCACGCGACGACGCCGGACGCGTCGAGCGGCATTTTGTCATTCTGCCGTTCGCCGCCCGTTTCATCGCGGGTGAGGTCTCGCTCAACGAGGAATTGGCCGAAGCCGACTGGCTTGCCCCCGCCGACATTGCCGGCCTAAAGACGACCGAGGGGCTGGCGCAGATCGTCGCTGCGGCGGCCGAACGCTTAGCCGCAGCGCGATGAGCTTCGCCTCAACCATGCCGCGTTCTCATGGCTTCCGTGTCGCCCGCTGCAACATTATGTCGGCGGGAAACATGCTGCGAATCTTCATGGCTCTCGCGCTGATTTGTTGCCTCACCGTCCCTGCCGGCGCCCAGTTCTGGGGCGCGCCGCTCACGCCTGCACCCGTGGTCAAACCGCAGGCTCCCGCGAAACCTCCGGCACAGGCCTCCGTCCCGGCCCAGCCTTCCGCTCCGCCGCAGCAGGAGCGGCCCGCGCCATACGATCACGATCTGCAGCGATTGTCGGAAATTTTAGGCTCGCTGCATTTCCTGCGCGGCATTTGCAACTCGAACGAAGGCCAGAAATGGCGCACCGAAGCGCAAGCGCTGATCGATGCAGAAGCGCCGACCGGCGATCGCCACGATGCGATGGTCGCGAGCTTCAACCGTGGCTATCACGGCTTCCAGCAGAGCTACCGGACCTGCACGCCGGCGGCCAACGTCGTCATTCGCCGTTATCTCGTAGAGGGCGCCAAGATCGCCCGCGACATCACCGCCCGCTACGCAAATTAACGCATAAAATCGAATTCCCTCCGGTATTAACCCTGCCTCAAGGTTCGCACTCAAAGGCCCGCGGATAGCGTGCTAACCTGGCTGCTGGGTAGGGAGGCCGCCGGAGCGCGGCGCGAGCGTGACAGTGATGAGAATTGCGACGCAAAATCTTGCGCCACGTGAACCGTTGGCGGAGCAAGAGCAAAAGCAGCTGGCGCTGGGATATCTGCAGGACGCCTGGACGGAAGCGTTGCGCGACGGCGTCGACGGCGACTGCCTGGCGCAGACCGCGCTGTTCTTGGCATGGGCCGAGCTGATCTCGACCTATGGCGAGGAAGCCGCCGCTCGCTATGCCGACAACCTCAGCGCACGTATTCGCAACGGCGAGTTTTCCGTCGAAGTGTTGCGCCAGTAACGCCGCAATCTCCTCCCGCTCCACGGATCGAGACACGACAGCGGGGACCGACGCTCAAGTCCTTATGCCCGTTTTGAATTGAGCCCGCGCAGGCCGTAGAAGCCCGACAATACGGCTTCGATGTCGGGGGGAAAAAACGGCTTCTTCAGAAACGCCGCGCCAAAACCGCGCGCTTTCTCGGCGAGCTCGTCATCCTCGGTCGATGACATCATCACCACGGTTATGCCGCGCTGCTCGCGCTTGAATTCGGCCAGCGTCTCCAAACCATTGAAGTTCGGCATGTTATAATCGAGAAACACGATGTCGAAGGCGCCTTCGCGCACCCGTTCGAGCGCGGACATGCCCTCGTCTGCCTCGCTCGTTTCGAGCGGGAAGCGTGTGGCAGCGAGCGTTTTTCGCACAATGGTGCGCATCGTGGACGAATCGTCGACAATGAGCACGCGGCTCGGCAGCCGCACCCGAATCGAACGATCGAGCAGCCATTTTGCCTCTTCGAGCCGCGACGGCTTGCCGGCGAGGCCGTCGGTTTCAAAGATCGGCGCGGCGGCGCCGGCGACAAGGTGCACTGTAAATGCGGGCTTCGCCGCGGCGCGGATTGTCGCGGTTACGCGCGTTAATTCGTCCAGCTCCAACGCGCCGTCGAGATAGGCAAGATCGGCTGTCGCCGCGGGGGCGCGGCAGCTGCTGGCGTCGGTCGCCTCGACGACTTCGAGCGGCACCGTTGAAGACGATGACGCCTGCCGGAACAAATCGCGCAGACCGTGTTCTGTCGACACCACAAGCGCGCGCAAGGACAACAATTCGTCGATCATGAGATACCAATGGGCGTCCGGGGCAACTTCCCCCGAACGCACGGGCTAAAATGTTGAATTCCGGATAACCGTTCCGCCGGGCGGCGCAACGATAGCACTGAAATATTTCAATAAATCAGAAGACCGCTGCTCGCCCGATCATCCATATTACAGGAAAGAGTTTCACATTCTGACGACGTGCCGGCCGCCGAGATAAGTCTTGCGGTAACATCGTAGCGGGCTTAGGCATCGGCCCCTAAAGGCCTTGTCCTGTAACGGCATCGACACATGAAGGCTCGGACCGCATGAAGGCCGCCCTCCTTCCAGACCGTGGTGTGCTTAGGCTTGCCGGCGATGGCGCCCGGAATTTCCTCCATGGTCTGGTCACCGCCGATATTCTCAAGCTTCCCCCCGGAGCCGCGCGTTTTTGTGCCCTGCTGACGCCGCAGGGTAAGATCATCGCCGACTTCATCGCGGTCGAGGCGCCCGGGTCGCAGTCCGCGTTCGCGGGTGGTGGTTTCTTTCTCGACATCCCGCGCGTGTTTGGTCCGACGCTTATTGCCAAATTCAATCTCTACAAGTTGCGCGCCAAGGTCGTGGTCGAAGATTTATCCGAACGGCTCGGCGTGCTCACGGCGTGGAACGGAGCCGGGGACCGGGCTTGGGGCGACGGCGAGATGGGCGATTACGGGCTGCGCTATGTCGATCCGCGCCTGCCGGCGCTCGGCTTGCGCGCGATTATGCCGCCGCAGCTTGCCGCCGTCGCCGCGGCCGATCTCGGCGCAGACCTCGCGGCCGCGAGCGCCTACGAAGCCCATCGCATTGCGCTCGGCGTGCCGCGCGGCGGCGTCGATTTCGCCTATGGCGACGCCTTTCCGCATGAGGCCGATATGGACCAGCTCGGCGGCGTCGATTTCACCAAAGGCTGCTATGTCGGCCAGGAAGTGGTGTCGCGGATCGAGCATCGCGGCATTGCGCGCACCCGCGCCGTACCGGTGCACTTCGATGGTGGCGTGCCGGTGGCCGGCGTTGCGGTGATGGCGGGGGAGCATTCGGTCGGAGTTATGGGCTCGGGCGCTAACGGCCGCGGACTGGCGCTGTTGCGCCTCGACCGCGTCGCCGATGCGCTCGCGCGCGGCGAGCCGTTGACCGCCGGTGGCGCAGCGATCCGCCTCGTCAAGCCAGACTGGGCGCGGTTTGCGTTCCCCGGAGAAAACAAGGCCGCCGAATGACCGATCTCACCCACGCCCGACCGACCCACGAAAAACAAGATCAGCCGGTCAAACGCTGCTCGTGGCCCAAGGACGATCCGCTCTACATCGCCTATCACGATGAGGAATGGGGCGTGCCGGAATACGACGACCGCGCGCTCTATGAAAAGCTGGTGCTCGACGGCTTCCAGGCCGGCCTGTCGTGGATCACCATCTTGCGCAAACGCGAAAATTTCCGCCGCGCCTTCGACGGCTTTGTGCCGGAAAAAATCGCGCGCTACCGGCCCAACAAGATTGAGCGCCTGATGGCCGACGCAGGCATCGTGCGTAATCGGGCCAAGATCGAGGGCGCCGTAGTTTCGGCGCGTGCCTGGCTCGAGGTGATGGAGAAAGGTCCGGGCTTTTCGGAGTTCCTGTGGGACTTCGTCGACGGCCAGCCCAAGCACAACACCTTTCGCACCCCCAAGCAGGTGCCGGCAGAAACCGCGATCTCGCGCGCGATGTCCAAGGAGCTCTCTGGTCGCGGTTTCAAATTCTGCGGGCCTACCATCGTCTATGCCTTCATGCAGGCGGTCGGCATGGTCAACGATCATCTCGTCACCTGCCATCGTCATGCGACGTGCGCCGCGCTCGGATTGAAAGGCCGTGTCTGAAAAATCGCAGCGCGTCCGATCGCGCGGTCGCTTAGGCGCGCGCGCCTGGCAGCGCATGCTGTCGGGCCGCCGGCTGGACCTGCTCGATCCTTCCCCGCTCGATATCGAAATCGAGGATATCGCGCATGGCCTGGCGCGGGTGGCGCGCTGGAACGGGCAAACCAGCGGCGCCAATATTTATTCGGTGGCGCAGCATTGCCTTCTGGTCGAGGCCTTGGCGCGGGCGCGGACACCGCGGCTCGATCGCAACCTGCGCCTGGCGGTGCTGCTGCATGACGCGCCCGAATATGTGATCGGCGACATGATCTCGCCGTTCAAGGCTGTGATCGGCGACGCCTACAAGGCCGTCGAGCGCCGCCTCTTGACGGCGATCCATCTGCGCTTCGGCCTGCCGGCGCAATCGGCGCCGGAGATCGAGCAGTTGATCAAAGCCGCCGACCGGCAGGCCGCATATCTCGAAGCGACCCGCCTCGCCGGCTTCGCGGCCGCAGAAGCCCGGCGTTTCTTCGGCCGTCCGCCGAAGTTCTCCGCCGCGCTGGAACGCGATTATTTAAAGCCCTGGCCCGCCGAGACGGCGCAGGCACGCTTTGCCGAGCGGTTCGTCAAGCTTCTCGGCGAATAAGCGAGGGCGGCGCAGGAAGTCACACTTGCGCCGCCCGCGATATTTATATGAAAAGAAACCGGCGATGATCGGTCGATTCCATGATCGCGTTGACTCCATGATTCACGTCTGCTCGCTCGCGCGCCTGCAAGAAACCGTCGACGGCACCGGCGCGCGCCACGTCGTGTCGCTGATCGGCGACGAGGCCCGCCTGGAACGGCCGGCCTCGATCGCGCCGGAAAACCATCTCTGGCTGCGCCTGCACGACATTTCCGATCCGCTCGACGGCTACGTCATGCCGGGCGAAGCGCACGTCGCGGAGCTTCTGGATTTCGTACGCGTTTGGGACCGCCGCGCCCCGCTCGTGGTGCATTGCTACATGGGCATCAGCCGCTCGACCGCGAGCGCTTTCGCTGCCGTCTGCGCGCTCAATCCCGACCGCGACGAGGGCGGCATCGCGCAGGCGCTACGGCGGGCTTCGCCGACGGCAACGCCGAATAGCCGCATCGTCTCGCTTGCCGACCGGCTCCTCGGCCGCGACGGCCGCATGGTCGCGGCGGTCGAAACCATCGGCCGCGGCATCGTCACCGCGGAGGCTGAGCCATTCCGGCTCGACCTGGAGTGATGGTTCCTAGGAAGAAGGCTACTCTTCCAACGCCGGCCGCAACGCCGGCCGCGTCGTCACGATCGGGCTCGGCCGCGTATTGGCCACCGGGGTCGCTTGCGCCGACTCGGGCGAACCGCTGATCAGCTGGCTGCGTGGATTGCGCTGGGCAAAATCGCAATAGGCAAAACCCAGCCCGGAAATCGAACCGCGGAAGCTCTTGTAATCGAGTTTCTGAACGCGAAAGCATGGGGTAATTGGCAAGCCGGACAGATGCGCGCACATCGAGCCGCCATCCACCCTGAGCGTGCCGGCGGGCAATGCGGCGAAGCGGGTCTCGCCCTGGCCGCGAATTTTTATGGTACCGACGACCGAGCCGTCAGCGAACACGCGGCCGACCCCCGCGGTACCCTCAAAGCAGGTATAAGAGAACAACTTGCCGACGACGAAGGCGCGGGCTTGGTCCGGCCCGAGGTCTTCGGCGACGGCCGTGCCGGCCGCCAATGCCCCGGTAGCCACAAGACCCGCACAAACGATAGCGACGCGCAGCAACATCGAAGACTCCACTCCGGATACTTTTACGCTCGGTGGTTTCGCTCTCAACACCAGGACAAGGTTAACAAGATTTCTTAACCGTCCCCTTACCATAGCGCCCTCGCATCACGGTCTAAATTTGCCGCTAAATTCCAAACCGGTTACCCGATTTTAACCACAATACGCCCGCGGACCTGCCCCTCGACAATGCGCTGGCCCGCCGCGATGACCTGGTCGAGGCCAATTTCGCTGACCATGGCCGCAATCTTGGACCGGTCGAGGTCGGTCTCCAGTCTGCGCCAGGCCTCTTGCCGCAACGGCAACGGACACATGACGGAGTCGATGCCGAGCAACGAGACGCCCCGTAGAATGAACGGGGCGACGGAAGTCGGCAAGTCCATTCCGCCGGCAAGTCCACAGGCGGCGACGGCGCCGCCATAGCGTGTCATCGACAGCACATTGGCGAGTGTCGTCGAGCCCACTGCGTCGATGCCGCCGGCCCAGCGTTCCTTCGCGAGCGGGCGCGCGGGCCCGGACAATTCCTTGCGGTCGACGATCTCGCTGGCGCCGAGGCCCTTGAGATAGCTTGCCTCTTCCGGCCGGCCGGTGGCGGCAATGACCGCATAGCCGAGCTTGGCAAGAAGCGCGACTGCGACCGAGCCGACCCCGCCGGCGGCGCCGGTCACGACCACCGGACCGCGCGTCGGCTCAAGCCCTGCCCGTTCAAGCGCCATCACCGCGAGCATCGCGGTATAGCCGGCGGTACCGATGGCCATGGCATCGCGCGCGCTGATGCCGGCCGGCAGCCGTACCAGCCAGTCGCCCTTGACCCGCGCCTTTTGCGCGTAGGCGCCAAGATGGCTCTCGCCCAGACCCCAGCCGTTGAGGATGACTTTGTCGCCCGGCCGCCAGTTGGGATGCGACGAGGCTTCCACGGTGCCGGAAAAATCGACGCCGGCGATCATTGGGAAGCGGCGCACCACCGGTGCCTTGCCGGTGACGGCGAGGCCGTCTTTGTAATTCACCGTCGACCATTCGACGCGGACAGTAACATCGCCGTCCATCAATTCCTTTTCGTCAAAGTCGGTGAGCCGCACCGTCTGGCCGGCCTCCGTTTTGTCGACCACGATAGCCTTGAACGTCGCCATGCCGATGCTCTTTAAGCCGGCGCCGCGGCCATGCGGGCCACCGGCTTCTCCACGATCGGCAGATTGATCAGCGCCGAGATCACACCAAACGCGATCGCCAACCACCATATCGGATCGTAGGAGCCGGTGCGGTCGAACACGATGCCGCCGAGCCAGACGCCGAGAAAGCCGCCGACCTGGTGGCTGAAGAAGGCAAAGCCCGCCAGCGTACCGAGCCACCGCGTACCGAACAACAACGCGATGATGCCATTGGTCGGCGGTACCGTCGAAAGCCACATCAGCCCCATGGTGGCGCCGAACGCCAGGCAAGTGAACGTCGTGACCGGAAACGAAATGAAGGCGAAAATCGCGGCGGCCCTGACGAAATAAATGAATGACAACAGATAGCGTTTGGGCATCCGGTCGCCGAGCCAGCCGGAAGTGACCGACCCGACAACATTGAACAGCCCGATCGTCGCCAGCGTCCAGCCGCCGACCTGTGCGGACAAGCCGCGATCGACCAAATAAGACGGCATGTGCACCGTAATAAACGCAAGCTGGAAGCCGCAGGTGAAAAATCCAAGCACCAGCAAAACGTAAGAGCGGTGCGCGAAGGCTTCACCAAGCGCCTGGCGCAGTGATTGCGGCGCTGCCCCTCGGCTCGCTTCGGCCGGCGGCGTCGCCAGCGCGAGCGACAGCGGCAGCACGGCGAGCATGCAAAAGGCGAAGATCATGAGCGTCTGTTGCCAGCCGAACCTGTCCATCAACGCGACCGCGACCGGCGAATAAAGGAACTGCCCGAATGAGCCCGCCGCGGTGGCAAAGCCGAAGGCGCGCGAGCGCAACGACGGGGGCAACAGCTTGCCAAGCGCCGGCAGAATGACCATGAACGAACTGCCCGACAGGCCAAAACCGATCAGCATACCGGCCGAAAGATCGAACATCGGCGCACTATTGGCGTGGGCCATCAAGGCGAGGCCGGCGGCGTACATCAGCGCGCCGGCGCACAAGACGCGGTTGGCACCGAATCGGTCGGCGATGATCCCGGCGAGCGGCTGGCCGACGCCCCACAACAGGTTCTGTATCGCCAGGGCAAAGGCGAAGACATCGCGGCCCCAGTGATTGGCGCTCGACAATGGAGTGAGAAAAAAGCCGAGCGAGGAGCGCGGCCCAAACGACATCAACGCGATCAGGCAGCCGGCGCCGATGATCAGCGCCGGCGTGCGCCAAGCAGCCTTGATCGCACCGCCGCGCGTGGTTTGGTCGTCCATGGCGCCCTCGTCAGACCCGGATCCGGAAAGCCGCACAGCATAAGCGGCCGACCCCAATCGCCCAAATGAAAATTTCCCTCCCTTTGTTGCGCCATCAGGTTCCTCGCGCGGCCCGCTATTTGCCATATGTTGCGGCAGTGACTATGGATTTCCCAGCCCCCTGCCGTCGACCATGACCTTTGCCATGTCGCTGCCAACGTCTCTGACCACGTCGCTGCTCCGCCCCGACGCTTTTTTATCGCCGCTTGCGATCGAAGCGGCGGTGCTGCGCGCGCTCGAGGAGGATCTTGGTCGCGCCGGCGATATCACATCGATCGCCACCGTTCCGGAGGATACCAAAGGCCGCGCCGTTGTGGCCGCGCGCCGGCCGGGCGTTAGCGCCGGCCTGCCGCTTGTGGCTGCTGCGTTCCTGAAGCTGTCGGACGAGCTTGAGATCGTGCCGCATGCACGCGACGGCGCGGCGATCGCGGCCGGGACCAAACTGATGACGATTTCCGGCAATGCGCGCGCCATTCTCGGCGCCGAGCGCACCGCGCTCAACTATCTCGGCCATCTGTCCGGCATCGCGACCGCGACCGCCGAATTCGCCCGCCGCATCGCCCATACCAAGGCGCGCGTCGTCTGCACGCGCAAGACCACCCCCGGACTGCGCGCGCTGGAAAAATACGCGGTGCGCTGCGGCGGCGGTGCCAATCATCGCTTCGGTCTCGACGACGCCATACTGATCAAAGACAACCACATCGCGGTCGCCGGCGGCATCAAGGCAGTGCTCACCGGCGCCAAACGGATCGCCGGCCATCTGGTCAAGATCGAGATTGAAGTCGATTCGCTCGATCAATTGAAGGAAGTGCTCGATGTCGGCTTAGCCGACGTGGTGCTGATCGACAATTTCGACCTTGCGTCGATGCGCGACGCGGTCGCTTTGGTTGCCGGCCGCCTCGTTGTCGAGGCGTCGGGCGGCATCACCCTCGACACCGCAGCCGCGATCGCCGAAACCGGAGTCGATTATCTGTCCTCGGGCGCGCTGACCCATTCGGTGCAGAATCTCGACGTCGGCCTCGATATCGAGATGTGATCGCTAAAGCTTCGTGGTCGGCGCGCTCTTGTCAGTCAGCGGTGCGGCCGTGACCGCCGCTTGCGGACCTTTCACTTCGCCTTCAAAACTCTTCGGCGCCGGCTGCGGATCTTCGCTCAAGACTTCGGGATCGAGCCGCACGCCAATCGCAGCCGGCCCTTTGCCCCAGACCGGCTCGTCGTCGCCATTGCCCCAATTAAGCGGACGATAGAACGTGTGGACACCGAGATGGTAGAGCTTCGCCATCTCATGCACCCAACTCGGATGCACCCAATAGGCGTGGTAATGTGTGGCGTGGGCGACTTCGGCGAGCCAGATTTTGCCGTCGAGCATATCCTTGGCGATACGCTTGGCCTGCTCCCACATATCCGGCTCGTCGATCTTGTTGAGGTCCTTGTTCTCGCAGGCGAAGGTAAACTGACACGCCAAATGCCGATTGGCGTTCTGATAAACCACGCCGCACACATCGTGCGGATAGACGCCGGAGAATACGCGGTTCATCACCACTTGCGCGACCGCCTCCTGGCCCTTCACCACTTCGCCGCGGGCTTCGAAATAGACCGCGTCGGCGAGGCATTTTTCCGCACGCGCACGCGGCTTGCCCTCGAGTCCAAGCTGCTGCGCGGGGCTCAACAGCCGGCTGTTATCCTTGCCGGCGATCGTCGCATTGGCGCCGATTTCGCCGTCGGTTTCTTCGAGCGCCGCAAGCTTGATGCCGGAATCGGCGGGTGTCACTAAGATCGGCTCGGCCCCCGGCTCCCAGCGCTGCAGGCCTGCCGGCGAACCCATGGCGCCGCTGCCGAAATAGACCTGGCCGCTGCGGTCGCCGGCATCGTCGTCGAGGAACGACAGTTCACCGAGAGGCGAAGACGCTTCATTGATCTCGCCGGGCGCGGGTAATTCAGGCGGTTTGTCGGCGATCACCTCGTCATCGGCGGCGCCCGCATGGGCCGCGGCGTCATGACCGGCCGGGGCCGCCGGCGTCGGCGCGGCTGCGTCGTCGTGCGCATCCATTTGCGGGGCGGTCGGGGACGCTGCGGGCAAGTCGGCGTGCCGGTCCGCTTTGGTCAGTGTCGGAACCGCAGGCGGAGCTGGTCGCGCCGGCGGCGCGTCCGTTGAATTGGCCGGAGCATTGATCGGCTGGAGTTGCGGCAAGCGCGCCGGATCGGACGGCGCTGGCGTAACGTTGCTCGCCGGCAGCCGGTCGCCCTTGTGGGTGCGATTGACCGAGGGATAGTCGATTTGCCGCGCCGGCCGCTCCGTCAGCGGCTCGTCGATTTTCCATGCATAGGCATCGAGCGACCGCGGATCGAAGTTGACGGTCTGAAAGAGGCCGAGCGGCTCCGGGATCGTCGAGCCGATCGGACGCGTGTAGCGAAACGTCGCAGCCTCGACGGTGCCGAACGGCGAAGCGATCATGTGCCAGCTCGCGGCGGCGCCGCCGCGATCGCGCGCGATCAGCGCGGCCAGATCCTGATATCCGATAGATGTCGGCATCAGCGCGATCAGACACGCGCTGAGCCAGAAGCGCGCTGGATAACAGGCGCTCATCAACCGGTTACGCGACGCAACCATTACCCCTCACGCCACCCGTACACGCAACGTCCGCACGCAACGCCCGCGTCATTCAGCAAACGCAGCCGTAGTGGCGCGAATGCGACTGATTTATTTATTGTCGTGTTAACGTTGCGAAGGCGTTAATCTCGCATCGCGCCGCTTGCCGGTTCCGGGTGCCGCGCAGTGACACCATGCGTCGGCACAGATCGCCACTTCAAGCAAACCGTGGCTACAGTGGCACGCGCGCCTTATCATAGAGCAATAATCGAGGGGTATTTTGTTAACCAAAATACAATGCGCGCACCCCGATACTCGCCGCTGGATTTGCAATCATTCCAGAATGGCCAATTTTGCAGCTTCGATCGTTGACGACTGGCAATCCGCCGGCCTTGCCGTCGCGGTGACGCTTTCGCTCGCTCTGGGCGTCGCGACCTGGCGCCTGCAGGTAGGAATGCGCCGGGCGATGGACGCCTTGAACCACATGTCGCAAGGCCTGTGCATGTTCGACAAGTTCAGGCGCGTCGTGCTCTACAATCGGCAATATCTCGACATGTACAAGCTCTCGCCCGCGATCGTGAAGCCGGGCTGCACGCTCCGCGAGTTGATGCAACACCGCAAGGATACCGGCCTGTTCACCGGCGATGTCGACGAGTATTGCAACGGGATCACGGCAGGCATCGCGTCGGGGAAATTGATGGGCTGGCACATCGGCACCAATGACGGCCGGACCGTGCATTCCATCAATGCGCCGACCCCGGACGGCGGCTGGGTGGCGACGCATGAGGACATCACCGCGCAGCTGTGCCGGCAACAGCAGCGCGACGAAACCGCGGCGCAGCAGCGCCGGCGCACCACGATCGAGGCCCTGATTGCCGCTTTCCGCGGCCGTATGGCGCCGCTGGTCAAAACCTTCGGCGACAGTGCTACCGCCATGAAATCGACCGCGAGCGTTCTGTCGGCGGTCTCCAACGACGCCTCGCAGCGCGCCGAAAGCGCCGTCGACGCGTCCCGTAAGGCCTCGACCGGCGTGCAGACTGCCGCGATCGCCACTGAACAATTGTCAAGCTCGATTGCCGAGATCGCGCATCAGATCGAACAGACCCACGGCGTGGTGCGCGTGACGGTAGACGAAGCGCAGGCGACCAGCGCCGAGATGACCATCCTCGCCGACACTGCGCAAAAGATCGGCGATATCGTCAGGTTGATCCAGGACATCGCAGGGCAGACCAATTTGCTGGCGCTCAACGCCACCATCGAAGCCGCACGCGCCGGCGAGGCCGGCCGCGGTTTTGCCGTGGTCGCCTCCGAGGTCAAGACGCTCGCCGTGCAAACGGCAAAAGCGACCGAGGCGATCGGGGGCCAGATCCTCGCGGTGCAGGGCTCGACGACGAGTGCGGTCGACTCGATCCGCCGCATTACCGGGCGAATGCACGAAATCCAGCACTTTACCTCCGCGGTCGCAGCCTCGATCGAGCAGCAGAATGCCGCGACCGGGAATATCGCTCACAACGTTACCGGCGCCGCGCAGGCGTCCGAGACTGTTGCCAGGGCGCTGACCGACGT
The DNA here is from genome assembly GCA_049519075.1 of Xanthobacteraceae bacterium. GTDB lineage: Bacteria > Pseudomonadota > Alphaproteobacteria > Rhizobiales > Xanthobacteraceae > BOG-931. The sequence continues at coordinate 13,748 of JBEKRD010000006.1, forward strand.
TGCCGGCGCCGCCATGCAAACGCGCGTATCGGCCCGGACCGTGCTCGACACCTCGCAATCGGTGGAAACCGCGGTCGACGACCTACGCAAGCAAATCGAAGATTTCCTCGCCGAAGTCGCGGCTTGAATTAGGGCGCGCCAAGGCGCGCGTGGTTCGTCACAGAGCTTTTTCCGGCGTGCGCTGAGACTTTCGCCTTTTACCCGAACGACGCGCGCCATGCGTTCCTCCCGGTATCGGAGACCTCCCCGCGTCGTGTTCCATTGGCGCTCCGGCAACGGACAACGCTTTCCGATCGGCGCCGATTTCCGCCGCAATGTCGACGATCAACGGCACCAAGTCCTTGCGCAGCGCCGGATTCCAGGCGGCCGCAATGCTCACCACGTTGATCGTCTCAACCAGCGGCCGAAACACCACATCGCCGCCGCCAAACCGCATCGCGCGGCTCGGCACCATGCCCACGCCGACCCCGCAGCCGACATAGGCGATCTGCGAAACCACGGAATGGATCTCATAGAGCACGTGCGGCGAGAAACCCGCGTCGCGGCAGGCGCTCGTGATCTGGTCAAAGAAGCTCGGACTGGAGCGCCGGGGAAACAGCACAAAGTTCTCGTCGGCGAGCTCGGCGAGGCCAATTCGGCTGCGTTGCGTCGATGGGTGATCGACCGGAAGCACGAGCACGAGATGGTCGTAGAGGATAGGACGCACCTCCAGCGACGCGATGCGGTCGTCGAAGCGCGCGAAGGCGATATCGATCTCGCCGCTCTGCACCGCCGAGAGGGCTTCGGCGCTCCGCGCCTCCATCACCGACAGAGAAAGTTGCGGATAAATATGCTTCGCCATGCGCATCAACCGCGGCATGATGTCGAACATCGCGGAGTTAATCGCGCCGACAGTCACAATGTCGGTGCGGCCCTGGCGCGCGTCGGTCACGGCCTGCTGCAGCCGTTGGGCGTGCTCCATGAAACGGTGTACCGGCGCGAGGATGGCGGCACCCTCGCGGCTGAGTTGGACGCCTTGGCGCGAGCGCTCGAACAGGCGCACTCCGAGCGATTTCTCCAGCACCTGGATCTGCTGGCTGAGCGGCGGCTGGGACATGCCCAGCCGTTTCGCCGCCTTCCCGAAGTGTCTTTCGTCGGCCACGGCGAGGAAATAGGAGAAATGGCGCAGAAGCCTGAAATCAATCATGGGGTATGTTTCCTATATCGCCTAGGGCTCCCTAAAAACGCGGTTTTATGGCTGCGCCCACGCTACGCCCGGTGCTTTCGAGACGTTTTCTATATCAAGTCGAGAGGCTAATCGGAATGGACTAGAAGCCGAGGGCGGGCATGATCGCCGCCAAAATCGGCGCATCACACAATCCCGGCTTCGCTGAAGCACGGACGCCGCCGGAGGAACACATGCCCTCTCCTCGCAGTGCCTGGCGCGGCATTGGCGTGTCAGCGATCGCCGCCATGGCGATGGCGGCATTTGCGGCCGCCGCTCAGGGGCAAGCCAATTACCCGGACCGGCCGGTTCGCGTCATCCTGCCTTTTGGGCCCGGCGGCGTTGCCGATGTCTCGACCCGCTTGGTCGCCGCAAAGCTCAGCGAGCGCATGGGCCAGAACTTCTTCGTCGACAATCGGCCGGGCGCGGGCGGTATCGTGGCCGGTAAGGGCGCATTGAGCTTTCCCGCGGATGGCTACACCTTGTTTCTTTCAGGTAACAGCGCCGCGATCAGTCACAGCCTGTTTGCTTCGCTACCTTTCGATGTCACGCGCGACTTCACCTCGGTTTCGTTGCTTGCGCAATTCGACATGCTGTTGGCGACGAAAATGGATACCCAATTCGATAGCGTCCAGAAGCTCGTCGCTTACAGCAAGCAAAATCCGGGCAAACTGAATTTCGGCACAATCGCAGCCGGCAGTACCCAGAACCTTTCGGCCGAGCTGTTCAAGATGGCCACGGGAACGAATGCGGCGATCGTGACCTTCCGCACCACGCCGGAACTCATCACCGCGATCGTTCGCGGCGATGTCGATGTCGGCTTCGATTATTACGCGGCGTTCAGTCCGATGGTGGCCGGCAAGCAGATCAGGATCATCGCCACTTCCGGAGACGAACCGTCACCGCTCTTTGCCGGCGTCCCCACGGTCAAGGCCAGCGGCTATCCGAATTATGTCGTGACCAGCTGGAACGGACTGTCCGCCCGCACCGGCTCGCCGGCCGACGTCGTCGCCAAACTCAACACGGAAATCAGTGCCGTTCTACAAATGCCCGAGATCCGCGCGCAAATGGCCGATCTCGGGATGGAGCCGCTGTCGAGCACGCCGGATGCGCTGACGCGCCGCCTGAAGGCGGATATCGAAAAATGGCGCATGGTCATCTACAAAGCAGGCATCCCGAAACAGTAACCGGACGAAGAGGATCGTGACGTGAGCGTAGCAGCGGCGAGCAGCAGGGTTCCCGCCGGCCCCGACCGGCCTCGGCTTAAGATTGCGATCGGCAGTTACGGCCACACCGCGCCGATCAAGAAGGGCGCCATTGCGGTCGAGGGCGTGGACGCGGATTTCGTCGAAGTCGTGCCGATCGTCCAGGCGTTTCGCCGGATGGTTCGTAACGTCGAGTTCGACATCTGCGAGATGGCGCCGACGACCTACATGATCGCGCGTGCCCGCGGTGCGCCTTACATCGCGCTGCCGATTTTCGTGATGCGCAGATTTCATCACGGCGGTTTTGTGGTCCGGCCGGACGCCGGCATCCGGGTGCCCAAGGATCTCGAAGGCAAGAAGGTCGGCGTGCGCGCCTATTCGGTGACGACCGGGGTGTGGACGCGCGGCATTTTTGTCAATGAATACGACCTCGATGCATCGAAAGTGACCTGGGTGGTGGATGACGAGGAGCATGTCGCGAGGCTCGAATTGCCGGCAAACGTCGTCCATGCGCCGGAAGGCAAATCGCTGCAAAGCATGATGGCGTCAGGCGAGATTCAGGCCGGATTTACCGGGCCGGCCGGCGTCGGCCGCGCCGGACCGCCAATCGGCAATTGGGACATGAATGCGCCGACCGGCGGAGCCGGCGGCACCTATCCGGAACTGTTCGCAGATGTCGAGCAAATCGAAGCCGACTGGTTTCGCCGCAGCGGCATCTATCCGATCCACGGTCTTATCGTCGTGAAGGATGAACATATCGCGCGCCATCCGTGGCTGGCGCGTTCGCTGATGAACGCGTTTGTCGCCGCCAAAAAGCCCTATCTCGAGCAGCTCAAGCTCGGCCAGGGCGATGCTCCGGAGGACAAACGCTATCGCGGCTTCTTCTCCCTGATGGGCGATCCGCTGCCCTATGGCATGGCCGCGAACGGACCAAGCATCGAGGCGCTTATCACCTACGCCGTGCAGCAGGGCCTGATCCCGTCGCGTCCCAAGCTCAACGAAGTCTTTGTCGATATCAACCCATAAAACCAAGCACCGCGTGAGGGCCCATGTCGCCAGTCATTGATATTCATCCCCACATCGTTTCGCCGGACACCAAGCGCTATCCGCTCGCCCCGCTCGGCGGCACGCAATCGGCGTGGTCGAGCGAACGACCGACCACTTACGACACGCTATTGAAAGCGATGGACGACGCCGGCGTCGCCAAGGCCGCGATCGTGCATTCGTCCACCGCCTACGGTTACGACAACAGCTATGTCGCGGATGCCGTCGAAGCCGTACCGTCGCGCTTCACGGGTGTCTATTCGATCGACGTCTTGGCAGCCGACGCCATCAAGACTTTCGATTACTGGCTCGGCCGCGGTTGCACCGGCATGCGGCTGTTCACGACCGGCAGCACCTTGCCGGACCAGTCCACATGGTTCGCCGATCCGGCCACCTATCCGTTTTGGGAACATGCCGCGGCGAAGAACATTCCGGTCTGCGTGCAGATGAAACAGCAGGGTATCCCGCTGCTGCGCCAGATCATGGATAGGTTTTCCAAGGTCACGATCATCATCGACCACTTGGCGCGGGTCCCATTCGAGGACGGGCCGCCCTACGCCGGGGCGGCTGAATTCATCGCACTCGCTAAATATCCTCAGGTGTATTTGAAGATTACGCCAATCAATGTGTCACCCAAAAGCTGGGGCAAAGGCACACCCGAAACACTCTTTGGCAAGATGATCGACGCCTTTGGCGCTTCGCGGATAGCCTGGGGCTCGAATTTTCCGAACTCGACCGGCACGCTGACTGAAATCCTCGGTGCGGCGCGCCAGGCATTTGCCTTCGCCAAGGCGTCTGATCAGGATTTGATTTTCGGCAAAACAGCGCTGGCGCTTTATCCGAGCCTGAAGGATTGACGCGATGGTCGCGCCAAGGACGCTCAAAGCGCTTCTCGGCAACTATCCCTACACCGCGCCCCTAAAGACGGGCGCGGTGAAATCGGACAAATTCGGTATCGAATTTACCGAAATTGTTCCGGTCTGGGACGGCTTTAAGGGCATGATCCGGGAGAACAAATACGACTTTTCCGAAATGGCCGTCGTGACCTATCTCTTGGCGCGGGCCTATGGCAAGAAACTGGCGCTTTTGCCGGCGACGATGACGGGCCGTTTCCAGCATCCTTATGCGATCTACAACGCCTCAAAGGGCGAACTTACGCCGCGCGATCTCAACGGCAAACGGGTCGGCATTCGTTCCTTCACCACCACCACGGGCGCCTGGATCCGCGGCATTCTCGCCCAAGATTACGGCGTCGATCTCGACAGCATCGACTGGATCACGTTCGAAGATCCGCACGTCGCCGAATATCACGACACCACGAAACGGGCACCGATCGGCAAGAAGATCGTGCCCATGCTTCTGGACGGCGAACTCGACGCCGTGCTCGGCGAGACCTCGGACGATCCGCGCGTGAAGTCGATTTTCGGCGATCCGCAGGCGGAAGCAAAACGCTGGTACGCCCGGCACAAAGTCATTCCGATCAATCACCTCGTCGTGCTGCGCGCCGACGATGTGCGCGCCGATCCTGAGACTGCGCGCGAGATCTGGCGATTGTTGCAAGAGGCCAAGCGCCGCGCGCCGCCGCCACCCGAGCCCGATCCGGCGCCGTTCGGCATCGAGGCCAATCGCTCAAGCTTGCAATTGATTGCCGACTATATCTGGCGCCAGAAACTCGTCCCGCGTCCGATTTCGGTCGATGAGATGTTTGAAGAGACAAGAGACATCATCGGCGGCTGAATGAGCGCCGGCTTCGGCCTCCGGACGCTCTTGAGGCCATTACGCCGGGCTCCGCCCGCTTCAGGTGACTTGGCTCACGCCGCTTGGCTCTCCGAGGCCGGAACGACGTCCTTTACGGCGCCCTTCCAGCCATTCGCGGTCACGTCGAAAACGATGCCTTCGGGCGTCTTGTATTTGACCTCATAGAAGACGTTCGGGTTCTTCTCAAACCGTCCCGTCATGTAGGACCCACCGGCGTCTTTGATCTTCCGATCCATCTCCTCGACGTCGTCGACCCACATGCCGAAGTGGATGATGCCTTCGTAACCCTTTTGATTCTCAAAACCGGGGACCGGCTCTTCCGCGAAATTGAGCAGTGCCACGTTCATCACGCCATCGGTCAAGTAAACGCCACGCATCGCGCTGCCGGCCCGGGTCATCCCGAACGCCTGTTCGAAGAATTTTGCGGTTTTCTCGGGGTCTTTGACCGCGATCGCGAGGTGTCGAAGCTTTGCCATGACCGATCTCTCCTTTTGGTTCGCGGCGCCGCACAGAGTTCTTGGGACGGCGTAGGCCCGCACGCTAACGTGGACGGCATCGCTGTGCAATTGCGCGTGAAGTCCAAAGCCGCCCGTCGGCGTGCAGCGCCGTTAAATCAGGCAGCATGTGCTCAGAATTACAGATTGACCGCGAGGCCCGGCGCGGCTGAGACTCGGCGTGCCACTGTGTGAGAAAGTTCCATGCTCGCCCGCTTTGTGGGTGCACTGATCGTTGCCGCGCTGACGACGGCCTCGGCCAACGCCGCATGGCCAGACCGCCCGGTCACCCTCATCGTTCCTTTCGCCCCTGGCGGAATTACCGACACGCTCGCCCGGATCACGGCCGAGCGGCTTCAGTCGGTGCTCGGTCAAGCCTTCGTCGTGGAGAATCAAGCCGGAGCCGCGGGTATCATCGCAACCGAGCACGTCGCCCGCGCGCAGCCGGACGGCTATACGCTCCTTTTCTCCACCATCACCCAGATTGCCATCGCGCCGTTCACCAACAAGATCGCCTACGATCCGATACAGGATTTCAAGCCGGTCTCGATCGTCGCCACGAGCCCCTTCGTGCTGACGACCAACGCCGACTTTCCGCCGAAGACGCTTACCGAGTTGATGAGTTACGTGAAGGCTCGCCCGGCGCAGTTCACCTATGGCACGGCGGGCACCAGCAGCCTTTCCCACATCTCGGCGGCGCTGTTTCTCAAGCGCGCCGGGCTCGACATGACCATGGTGCCCTATCGCGGCCTGGCGCCTGCCTTCGACGATCTACTCGGCGGCAGCGTGCAACTGGTCTCCGCGACGCCGGTTGAGCTGCGGCCGTTTCTGAGTTCGGGCAAGATTCGGCTCTTGGCAACGAGTGGGGCTGTGCGATCGGCAAGCCTTCCCGACGTCCCGGCCATCGCGGAGACATTTCCGGGTCACGAGGTGACGACGTGGAACGGCATCCTCGTTCCGGCCAAAACGCCTCAAGCCGTCGTTGACACCTTGGCGCGCGAGATTTTAAAGGCGGAGCAGGATAAGGCGTTCACCGGACGGTTGGCGCAAATCGGCGTCGATCCGGCCGCCGTGACGCCCGACCAATTTCAGGCGCGGATTGCCGCCGACGTGGAGTACTGGCGCAAGGCGATACCTGATATGGGACTCGCGGCCCAATAGCGTCGTTCGGCGCAGGAGCTTAGTGAACACTCCGAAATGAGCAGAACCGGACGCGTCATCGTCGTCGGAGCGGGACCAGTGGGGATCGTGTGCGCGCTGGCGCTGAGCAAGCGTGGCATTCCGGTCACGGTGTTCGAGCAAGAGCCGGCGCCCGTGAAAGACCAGCGGGCGGCGTCCATTCACCCGCCGACTTTGGCGATGCTGGACGAGATCGGCATAACGTCCCGCATCCTCGACAAGGGCTTCATCTCGGCCAAATACCGCTTTCACGATCGCGCGGCCGGTAACGTGGTGGCGGAATTCGATCTCGACCGGATGCGCGACGAATTTCAGTTTCCATTCGTCTTGCAGTACGAACAATACAAGCTCACGGCGGCCATCTCCCGGGAATTCGCCAACGGCTCGGACTTCGACGTCCGCTTCAGTCACAAAGTATCATCATTATCGCAGACCGCTGACGGGGTTACCGTCGAGGTGGCGTCGCCCGGCGGAGCCGAAGTTTACCACGCCGACTTCGTGATCGGCTGCGACGGCGGCAGGAGCATGGTGCGGAAACTGGCCGATATCGAATTCAGAGGATTTCGCTATCCCGAACAATTCATCAAGATCGCCACCAGCTTCGACTTCGCCGCAGTGAACCCGCATTTGGTGTTTCGCAATTATTTCTCCGACCCCGACGAGTGGTGCAACTTGTTCAAAGTTCGCGGCGAAAAAGACCCCGGCCTCTGGCGCGCGATCTTCCCGACGCGGTCCGACGAATCCGAAGAGACCGCGCTTAAGCCTGATCGTATCGAGGAGCGCCTGCAGCGTTTCTTTCCCAAAAGCGGACGCTACGACATCGAATATGTTAATGTTTATCACGTCGCACAATGCGTCGCGGCGACGTTCCGCAAAGGCCGGGTTCTGCTTGCCGGCGACAGCGCGCATGTCAACAATCCGATCGGCGGCATGGGCATGAACGGCGGCATCCACGACGCGCTTAATCTCGTGGAGAAGCTCGCAGCCGTCCTGCATGGCACCGCCAGCGAAGAAGCGCTCGACCGGTATGACCGTCAACGCCGCCATGCGGCCGAAACTTACGTGCAGACCCAGACCATCGCCAACAAGCGGCTGATGGAAGAGCGGGATCCTGCCGTGCGTTCGAGGAATTTCGACGAACTCCGGCGGACGGCGGAGGATCCCGAACGCGCCAAGGCCTATATGCGACGGGCTTCGCTGTTGGAAAGCCTCAACAGTGCCGCTGCCATCGCCTAGCCCTCAGCCCCCAAAACCTTGCCCAGCGCCGCCTGCGCGGCGGCGAGCCGAGCGATTGGCACCCGGAACGGCGAGCACGACACGTAATCGAGCCCGACCTCGTGGCAGAACGCCACCGAAGCGGGATCGCCGCCGTGCTCGCCGCAAATGCCAAGCTTGATATTCGGCCGCACCTTGCGGCCGCGCTCGGTGGCGATGCGGACGAGTTCGCCGACGCCGTCGCGGTCGATCGACACGAACGGGTCGGCCGGCAAAATGCCCTTCGCCGTATAGATGCCGAGAAAGCTCGCGGCATCGTCGCGGCTGATGCCGAAGGCGGTTTGCGTCAGATCATTGGTGCCGAACGAAAAAAACTCAGCCGTCTCGGCGATCTCGCCGGCTTTGAGCGCCGCGCGCGGCAGCTCGATCATGGTGCCAACCTGATAGTGCAATTTGCTCTTGGTCTCGGCGGCGACCTTCTCGGCCATGGCGTCGATGCGTTCCTTGACGATGTCGAGCTCCATCTTGCCGGCAATCAGCGGCACCATGATTTCCGGGGCCACCCGCTTGCCGGTCTCGCGGCTGACCTGGGCCGCGGCTTCGAAGATGGCGCGGGCCTGCATTTCCGCGATCTCGGGGTAAGCAATGGCGAGCCGGCAGCCGCGAAAGCCGAGCATCGGATTAAACTCGTGCAGTTCGCGCGCGCGATTGGCGAGTTTTTGCGGATCGGCGCCCATCGCCGCCGCCACCTCGGCAATCTCTTCTTCCGTGTGCGGCAAAAACTCGTGCAGCGGCGGATCGAGCAGCCGGATGGTCACCGGCAGGCCGCCCATGATCTGGAACAGCTCGACGAAATCGGATCGTTGCATCGGTAAAAGCTTGGCCAGCGCCGCGCGGCGCTGTTTTTCGTCGTCGGCGAGAATCATCTCGCGCACCGCGCGGATGCGGTCCTCGTCGAAGAACATATGCTCGGTGCGGCAAAGCCCGATGCCTTCGGCGCCGAATTTGATCGCCGCGCGGGCATCCGCCGGCGTGTCGGCATTGGCGCGCACTTTGAGCTTGCGCACGGTGTCGGCCCATTTCATGACGGTGGCGAATTCGCCGGCGAGCGCCGGCTCTAGCATCGCCACTCTGCCGGCCAGCACCTGGCCGGTCGAGCCGTCAATGGTGAGCGTGTCGCCTTTTTTCAGCGTGACGCCGCCCGCGGTCATGGTCTGTGTGCGGTAATCGACGCGCAAGGAGCCTGCGCCTGAGACGCAAGGCTTGCCCATGCCGCGCGCCACCACCGCCGCATGCGAGGTCATGCCGCCGCGGGTGGTCAAAATGCCCTCGGCGGCGTGCATGCCGTGAATATCCTCGGGCGAGGTTTCGATCCGCACCAGGATCACCTTGCGGTCCTGGCTCTTGAGGGTTTCGGCGTCCTCGGACGAGAACACGATTTCGCCGCAAGCGGCTCCAGGCGACGCAGGCAGGCCGGTGGCGATGATCTTGCGTTCGGCGCTGGGATCGATGGTCGGATGCAGAAGTTGATCGAGGGCTGCGGGGTCGACCCGGCCTACCGCCTCCTCTTTGGTAATCAGTTTCTCCTGCGCCAATTCGACGGCGATGCGCAGCGCGGCGAGCCCGGTGCGCTTACCGTTCCTTGTCTGCAGCATCCAGAGCTTGCCCTGCTCGACCGTGAATTCCATGTCCTGCATGTCGCGGTAGTGTCGCTCGAGCTTGGCGTAGATGCGCTTGAGCTCGGCGAAGGCCTCCGGCAAGGCCGCTTCCATCGACGGCTTGTCGGAACCCGCCTCCTTGCGCGCGGCTTCAGTGATTTCCTGCGGCGTGCGGATGCCGGCGACCACGTCTTCGCCCTGCGCATTGATCAAAAACTCGCCGTAGAGTTTTTTCTCCCCGGTCGATGGATTGCGCGTGAAGGCGACGCCGGTGGCCGAAGTGTCGCCCATATTGCCGAATACCATGGCCTGCACATTGACCGCGGTGCCCCAGCTTTCCGGAATGCCGTGCAGGCGCCGATAGGTGTTGGCGCGCTGGTTCATCCACGAGCCGAACACGGCACCGATCGCGCCCCATAATTGCGCGTGCGGATCCTGCGGAAACGGCTTGCCGGTCTCCTCCTCGACGCGCTCTTTGTAACGGGCGATGACCTGCTGGAGATCGTCGGCGTTGAGGTCGGTGTCGAGCGAATAGCCGTTCTTGTCCTTATGCTCGTCGAGAATCTCCTCGAAATGATGGTGGCCGATGCCGAGCACGACGTCGGAATACATGGTGATGAAGCGCCGGTAGCTGTCGCGGGCAAAGCGCGGATCGCCGGATTTTGCCGCCAGCGCCTCGACCGTCACGTCGTTGAGTCCGAGATTGAGCACGGTGTCGAGCATCCCGGGCATTGACGCGCGCGCGCCGGAGCGCACCGAGACCAGCAGCGGATTTTGACCGTCGCCGAATTTCTTCCCTGTAATGCGGCCGATTTCGCCGAGCGCGGCTTCAACCTGCGCCTTTAATTCCTTCGGATAGGTTTTGCCGTGCGCGTAGAAATAGGTGCAGACCTCGGTGGTGATGGTGAAGCCCGGCGGCACCGGCAGGCCGAGATGGGCCATCTCGGCAAGGCCCGCGCCCTTGCCGCCGAGCAGATTTTTCATCGCCGCGCGGCCGGCCGACTTGCCGCCGCCGAAGGCATAGACCCATTTGGCTTTGCCGGTTTTGGCCGGCCGCTTCGCCGCGGCAAGCCGGGAGGCTTTGCCGCGAGCAGGCGATTTCTTCACCACCGAACGGGACGCTTTTGCACGCGATTTGGCCATGACATCATCTGATCGATTGGGGGGCGGCTAGTGATGGCAATTCCCGGCGGGCGATGCAACCGCCGCCTTTGGCCGGCGCTAATGGATGAAATGGTAGATGCCGTTGAGCCCCATCACCCCGACGATGATGAGGTAGATCGCGACGATAAAGTTCAGCAGCCGCGGCATCACCAGGATGAGAATACCGGCCATGAGCGCGACAAGCGGCGTGATATGGGCTGACGTGATGACCATGATTTTTCCTTTGGGCTGGAATGCAATCGGGCAGGACGGCGCGGCCGGCAATGCATAGAGCCTAAACGCACGAGCCGCCGTTCGGTTCTAGCATGAGCTGGACGTTTAGGCAGTCGTCGTGGCCGGGCTTGTCCCGGCCATCCACGTCTTTCGCTCCTGGTGGCGAGCAAGATGTGGATGCCCGGCACAAGGCCGGGCATGACGGGTGAAAGGCCTCGTCTTCACCCCTCGATCCTGGAGAAATCCGCCACGGCGCGGGTGGCGGCGCGAATTTCGTTGAGGAGTTTTAGCCGGTTCTCCCGCAACGCCTTGTCCTCGACATTCACCGTCACTTTGTCGAAGAAGGCATCGACATGCGGGCGCAGTTTCGCCATGGCCGTCATCGCGGCGGCGAAGTCCTCGGCCGCCACGGCGCGCGTTGCCTCGGCCTTGGCCACATCGATCGCCTGGGCCAGCGCCTTCTCTTCGGAAAGCTCGTACCGCTGCGGCTCGGGCGCGCCGGTATATTCGCGGCTATCCTTCTTCTCTTCGATGCGGATGATGTTAGTCGCGCGCTTGTAGCCAGCGAGCAGGTTCTTGCCGTCTTCGGTGTCGAGAAATTTACCGAGGGCCTCGACGCGGCGGACGACGAGGAGCAGATCGTCCTGGTCTTCCAGCGCAAAGACGGCATCGACGAGATCGTGCCGTGCGCCTTGGTCGCGGAGCTGGACTTTGAGTCGGTCGGCAAAGAAGGATATCAGCTCCGATTGAAGCTGATCGCGCGCTGGGATCCTTCCAATTATCGTGTCGCCTTGCTGAGGTCCCAAGGTCGATAAAACGGAGTTTTGGGTATCATACCCCTTCTGCAATGTTTGCGGGATGTAGAGTATCGCTTCCTTGGACCAATCAAACTTGGCTTTGGCGGCATGTTGCGGGTGAATGGCCGCCGTAACCGACGTATATCCTCGGTCACTACGATCAGATAACAGGACAATCACATTATTCCTTTGGTAGGAAAGAAGTCGAACGAAGTAGGCGTCAGCTATTAATCTCGCTAAGGACACACGCTTTCGGCTTTCTAGAATTAGTCTGATAATCCCTAACGCCGCCCTGCGTAGCGCATAAGGATCTTTGCTTCCAGTTGGCTTCTCGCCCACGGCCCAGAAGCCGACTAGCGTGTCGATCTTATCGGCCAGCGCAACGGCTACCGAAACAGGCTCGCTGGGCACCAGATCGTCCGGACCTCTCGGCCTGTAGTGATCTGCGCAAGCATGCGCAACGGCTTCGTCCTCGCCCTGTTCTTCAGCGTAATATTTTCCCATCGTGCCTTGTAGTTCGGGAAACTCGCCGACCATTTCCGTGAGCAAATCCGCCTTGCACAGCACCGCGGCACGCTTTGCTTTCTCGACGTCTGCGCCGACCAGCGGCGCAAGCTCTGCTGCCAGCCGCTCGATCCGCTTAATGCGCTCCGCCTGCGTCCCAAGCTTCTCGTGGAACACGATGTGCTCGAACTTCGGCAGCCGCTCCTCCAGCCGCGTCTTCAAGTCCGTCTGATAAAAAAACTTCGCATCCGACAGCCGCGCGCGGATGACGCGCTCGTTGCCGGCGACGATCTCCTTGCCGCCGTCGGTGGCTTCGAGATTGGAGACCAGCAGGAACTTGTCGACCAGCTTGGCGTGCGCCGCATCCCGCAGCACGAAGCATTTCTGGTTGTTGCGGATGGTGGCGCGGATCACTTCTTCGGGGATTTGCAGGAATTGCTGATCGAATGAGCCCATCAGCACCACCGGCCACTCGACGAGACCGCAGACCTCGTTAAGCAGACCTTCGTCTTCGACCACTTCGAGCCCTTGCGCGAAGGCAAGCTGCTTGGCCTCGGTGCTAATGATATTTTTGCGTCGCTCGGCGTCGAGCACGACCTTGGCCTTGTCGAGCTTTGTCGCGTAATCGGCGAACCGGCGCACTGTGAACGGCTCAGGCGCGAGAAAGCGGTGGCCGCGGGTCTCGTTGCCCGCGGCGATGCCACCGACCGAAAACGGCACGATATCCGGCTCCTCGGTCTCCGGCCCGAAAGTGGCGACGATCGCATGCAGCGGCCGCACCCAGGTCAGCGCGCCGGGCTTTGCCGACGGCGCCCCCCAGCGCATCGACTTCGGCCACGGAAAGCTTTTGATCACCTCGGGCAGAATTTCGCCGATCACGTCGATCGCGGCGCGGCCCGGCCTCTCGATCACCGCGACGTAGAAATCGCCCTTCTTATCGGGCTGCACTTTGGCTTCGTCGATCGACTTCAGGCCCGCAGCCTTCAGAAACCCGGCGATGGCGCCTTCCGGCGCGCCGACGCGCGGGCCTTTCTTCTCCTCGCGCAGATCGGGCTGGCGCACCGGCACGCCGTGCACTGAAAGCGCAAGCCTGCGCGGCGTCACGAAGGCCTTGGCGCCCTCATAGACGAGACCGGCCGCCACCAGCCGGTCGGTGACCGCTTTGCGCAAATCCTCCGCCGCCCGCGCCTGCATGCGCGCGGGGATTTCCTCGGAGAACAGTTCGAGCAGGAGATCGGGCATCAGGGCAACGTCTTATGGCTCCCGTCGCATAGCGGCTGATGCGAGGAGCGCTTGCAGGTGCAGAAGAAGGCCTGTTCGCTTTTTTCCGGCTTCCATTCCTGCGGCTGAAACGGCGTGCCCTTGTGCGAGCCGTCGCAAAACGGTTGCGCCTTAGAGCGCCCGCAGGCGCACCACCAATAGCTCTTGCCGGCCTCGACATCGATCGGGATCGGTTTGCGTCCGCCGATTTCAGGTAACTCACTCATTTGTCTTTCTCCGCTCCACTCATGCGCCCTTACCTCCGCCTTCTGTTGCGAGCCACGCCTCGCCGCAGGCCTTGGCCAGATCGCGGACCCGCAGGATGTAGCTCTGCCGCTCGGTGACCGAAATCACCCCGCGGGCGTCGAGCAGATTGAACACGTGGCTTGCCTTGATGCACTGGTCGTAAGCCGGCAGCGCCATACGATGCCGGCTGCGATTGCTCGCCTCGTCCCAGCCCAGTTCGAGATATTTCTTGCAGGCCTGCTCCGCCATGCGGAACTGCTCGAACAGCATGTCGGTGTCGGCATATTCGAAATTGTGCCGCGAATATTCCCGCTCGGCCTGCAGAAAAATGTCGCCGTAGCTGACCTTTCGCGCGCCGTCGCGGCCGTTGAAATTGAGCTCATAGACGTTTTCGACGCCCTGCACATACATCGCCAGCCGCTCGAGGCCGTAGGTCAGTTCGCCCGCGACCGGCGCGCATTCGAAACCGGCGACCTGCTGAAAATAAGTGAACTGCGAGACCTCCATGCCGTCGCACCAGCATTCCCAGCCGAGCCCCCAGGCGCCGAGCGTCGGGCTTTCCCAATCGTCCTCGACAAAACGGATGTCGTGGACCTTGGGATCGATGCCGATCGCGTAGAGTGACTTCAGATAAAGCTCCTGCAGGTCGTCGGGCGAGGGCTTCAAGATCACTTGCAGCTGGTAATAATGCTGCAAGCGGTTGGGGTTTTCGCCATAGCGGCCGTCCTTGGGCCGACGCGACGGCTGCACATAGGCCGCATTCCACGGCTTCGGCCCGAGCGCGCGCAACGTCGTCGCCGGATGGAAGGTGCCGGCGCCGACCTCCATGTCATAGGGCTGCAAAATGACGCAGCCCCAATCGGCCCAATAGCGCTGCAAGGCCAGGATAAGGCCCTGGAACGAGCGCTGCGGACGCATATGGGGCGGCAAATCGGTCGAAGCTTCCATGGTGCCGTTGTTGGTGGAACGCGTCGGTCAGGTCAAGTCGGCAGTAACCGGGGAGCCGGCATCAGCAATCCGACACGAGACTTGATATCCGATTCCTGCTACCTGATCCGCGACCGGCCAACGCCTTGATCCGGGGGGAGAACATCGTGCGAAAGCTTCGGACTATCCTGTTCGCCGCTGCCGTGTCATTGCCGCTGGCAGCGCCGGCGGTGGCGCAAGCGGACGACTTTCCCAGCCGTCCGATCCACATCGTGATTGCCTTCCCCCCGGGCGGACCCACCGATTTCGTCGGCCGGATCGTCGCCGAAAGAATGAAAGCAACGCTGGGCCAAAGCGTCGTCATCGACAACAAGCCAGGCGCCAACGGCACGCTGGGCGGCGAATTCGTCGCCAGATCCGATCCCGACGGTTACACGCTTTTCCTCACCACCGCCGGCGCGGTGACGGTGTCGCCGCATATCATGGCCGATATCCATTACGACGCCTTGCGGGATTTCGCGCCGGTCGCGCTCGTTACAACGGTGACCGAAGTGCTGGTCGTCACGCCGAAGTCCGGCATCAAATCGGTCAAGGAACTGGTCGCGCTGGCCAAGGCCAAGCCTGGCACCATCCCCTTTGCCTCGACCGGCATCGGCTCGCCGCCGCATCTGGCGCAGGAACTGCTCGACGCATCCGCCGGCGTTCAATTTCTGCACGTGCCCTATCGCGGCGCGGCTCCGGCTTTGACCGATCTCCTCGGCGGACAGGTCGAAGTGCTTTCGGCCGATGTGCCGGTACTGATCGCACAAATCCAGGCCGGCAATCTGGTCGCAGTCGGCGCGGCGTCCGGCAAGCGCGATGCCATTTTGCCCGACGTTCCGACGCTCGCCGAGCAGGGCTATCCCGATACCGATGCATCGAACTGGTATGGCCTGCTGGCGCCGGCCAAAACGCCGGCGGCGGTGATTGCGAAAGTGAACCAAGCCGTCAACGCGGCGCTCGACGACCCGCAAACTCGCGACAAGCTCGTTCAAGCCGGCGCAACGCCAGCCGGCGGCTCTCCGGACAGCTTCGGCAAATTCATGAAGGCCGAATACGAGAAGTGGGGCCGCGTCGTTCACGACCGCGACATCAAAGACACGCAGTAGACGTGTCTCCGCGCTTCGCGCGGCCCCGGAATGACGAGGAACTACCCCGGCCGGTACTCCCCCGTTTCCGGATCGGGTTTTAATTTCGGCAAGGCATTGCGGTCCAGCGGCTCGACCGGAGCCTGAGCGCGCACCTCGTCGAGTTCGGCGTTGACGCGGTGCACTTCCTTGACGCACCAGCGCACCAACACGGCAGCGCCCATGGCGCCAAGCGCGAAGACAATGAGCGGCGGCATAGCTGAACTCCGGCCTAACGATTAAGCATGATCTTATCCGAATACCGGCGCCGACGTTTCGGAATCATGCCTTAAAGCCCATAGCGCGCCCAAAGCGCGCGCGCTTCAAGGGTGGAGATCACATCCTCGGCAAGACTGACCTGCGCGGTATCGCCCCGATCGACACCGAAGACGCGGCGTCCCAAAAGGCCGCGTTCGGCGGCGATCAAGGGTGTAACGACCTTATCACCAAATCGTTCGCGCAGCACGGTCCGTAAATCGCCGATGGCGTCGACTAAACCAAGTTCCATCGCCCGCCGTGCGGTCCAATATTCGCCGGAGAAGAGTTCGGTTTCCGGGCCGGTGAGCTTTTCCCCGCGCCGCGATTTGACCAGCGCAATGAAGTCGTCGTGGATTTCACGCTGCAGCTTCTTCAGCCGTTCGACGTCGTCGGCGTTTTCCGGCAGGAACGGATCGAGCATCGCCTTGTGCTCGCCCGAGGTATAGAGCCGCCGCTCGATGCCGATTTTGGCGATCAGCTTGTCGAAGCCGAACGAGCCGCCGACCACTCCGATTGAACCGACGATCGAAAACGGGTCGGCAATGATTTCGTCGGCAGCGCAAGCGATCATATAGCCACCCGAGGCGCCCGCATCTTCCACGAAGGCGATGACGCGGCGCTCATGCTCGCGCGCGAGATCGCGAATGCGGCGGAAGATCAGATGCGATTGCACCGGCGAACCGCCCGGCGAGTTGATAGCGAGCGCGACCGCTGCGGCATTGCGCGTGGCAAAGGCGCGATCAAGCGTGCGGGCGATGCCGGCCAGACTTAAGCCCGGCCGCAGCGGGGTAGAAAATCCAATGACCCCGGTGAGCCGCACCACCGGCACGACCGGGCGGTCGCGGCGAAAACGCTGCGGCACAAGGGGGCGCAGTGCCGCTGCTGCGCGGCCGTAAATGTCTCGCACGCGTTCCCCGTTCCAAGGCTGGGTCATGAAAGCTCAAATAAGACGTATCGCATTTACCCTCAAGTAACCGTTTTTTAATGCGTGGAATGCTTCTTGCTTAGACGGTCACTTCCATCACGCCGCAAAGGCAATGAACCGATGAAAATCTATTTTCTCCTGATGATAATCAGCGTGTTCGTTGGCCTTTCGTATGCTCCTATCCGCTCCGAAGCAAAGAAAAGCACGCCGCGTGGCGTGACCGCGCCCGATTCCTTTCCAGCCTGATGCCTCGCTTCTGAGCAGCATTCGCCTTCGCGTATTTCGGCGCATCCCCGGAATTCATTAGCGGTTTCAGTCCACTATCGGCTCCCGGCGGCGGCCGGAGCGGCCCAGGGCAAACTCTCATTGGCGCGCAGCACGGCCTCGGCTTCCCGGGTCGGCCTGCCGTCGGTGTCGGCCAGCACCAAGCCCGGCAACAGCACAAGCGGCCCGCTCCTGGCTTTGATCGCGCGCACCAGCACGCGAATTGCGGCCGCGCCGGGCTTGGGATGGATCGGCATGACGGCGATCGCGCCAAATCCAGCGCCAAGCGCGTCCAGCACGGCGCCAAGCCCGTCCGCGCGCCAAATCAGCGTGACTGTTCCCGCGGGATGCAGGAGCCGCGCCGCAGTGTCGAGCCATTGCGCGAGCGTGTCGTCTGATGCCGTATGCGCCGCACTCCGGCCCGGATCGGGCGACGGATTATGCGGCGCGTTAAACGGTGGATTCATCAGCACGTGATCGAGCGATTCCGGCGCAAGCCCCGCGGCGGCGAACGCAGCCGCCGGCGCCGCAACGTCGAGACAAAACGCGCGCACGCGCACGGCGAAGCCGTTGCGCTCGGCGTTTTCGCGTCCGAGCTCCGACAGCATCGGATCGCGCTCGATGAGCGTCACCGCGACGCCGTCGACGCGACGCGCCAGCGCCAATCCGGCGGCACCGACGCCCGCGCCGAGATCGGCCGCTCGTTCGCCGGCACGCGCCGGCGTTGCCGCAGCGAGCAGGATCGCATCATGGCCGAAGCGATGACCGCGCCGCGGTTGACGCAGGACAAGCCTGCCGTCGAGAACGGCGTCCTCGCTCAACTCGCCGCGTTCCGCGGACAATTCACTCGACATCTAATGCAGCCTTGGTGACTCAGTTTTGCGGGCGCAGTTCGTCGCCAAAGCCCGCCTCTTCGAGAAGGCGCCGCGCCGCGTCGATCTGATCGTCGCCGACCAGGATGCGGCGCGGGAAAATGCCGATCGAGCCTTCCAGAACGCTCATATTCTGGTCGACGACCATATGGGCAATGCGCGCGCCATTGAGCAGCGCCTCGAGCGCCGAAATCAGCACGGCATCATTGGTGCGAACGAGTTCGCGCAATCTCTCCCCCCAAAAATCTTCAGTTCCGCCGCCGTTCCTCGCCCGGCGCGCGCAACGTCAGGTAGGCGATCAGTTTTGCCTCGCGCCGCCCGCGCGTGACAGTGTCGAGGATCAAGCCGCAGGCGATCGAGAGGAAGGCGAGCAGCATCAGCCCGGTCGAGAGCACCGCGGTCGGCAGCCGCGGCACCAGCCCTTCCTGGAGGTAGGTGATGACGAGCGGGATGGCGAGCCCGATCGACATGATGATGAGAGCGAGGCCAAAGGCCCCGAAGAACGGCAGGGGCCGCTCGGCCCGGTAGATTTTCAGCACCGTGCAGAGAATGCGAAAGCCGTCGTGCCAGGTCGATAGCTTCGAAGCGGAGCCAGCCGGCCGCGAATAATATGGCGTCTTGACCTCGCCGACCGGCAGTTCGAGTTCAAGCGCATGCACGGTCAGTTCGGTCTCGATCTCGAAGCCGCCGGAAAGGATCGGAAACGATTTGACGAAACGGCGCGAGAACACCCGGTAGCCGGACAGGATATCGGTGAAGGCGCGGCCGAAAATATGGGCAACAAAGCCGGTGAGGAGCCGATTGCCGGTGCGATGACCGGGGCGATAGGCCGCCGCCTCATGATCGACCCGGGTGGCGACCACCATATCGAGCCGATCCTCGAGGAGATTGCCGATCATTGCCGGCGCGCTCGGCGCGTCATAGGTCGCATCGCCGTCGACCAGCACGTAAATATCGGCTTCAATGTCGTTAAACATCCGCCGCACGACATAGCCCTTGCCCTGATGGCTCTCGCGGCGGACCACGGCGCCGGCGCCTTTGGCGGCTTCGACGGTGCCGTCGGTGGAATTATTATCGTAGACATAGACGGTTGCGGCCGGCAGCGCCGCCCGGAAGTCGGCCACGACCTTGGCGACGGCGTGCTCTTCATTGTAGCAAGGCACCAGAACGGCCACCTCGTAGCGGCGGGCGTCGGACCGATCCTCTTCCAGGCCTGGCACGATAGCGTTCCGTGTGGGCAGTTCGTTGCTTGACATTCCACCTCTCCGCCGCCACGTCGAGTGGCAGAGCCGGTGGCCCGCTGCCGGCGAATCGATAAACTTCGGTGCAATTTTGCCGACGCACTTGCCGTGTCACCATAGCGTTTCTATGCTCGGAAGTATGCTCCCAAGCCCCAATTATGCTGCCAAGCCCGCTGTGGAGAAAGCTTAAGTGGCCGTTGTCGTCCCCTTCGAAAGTCCGCGTGAGCCGTCTATCGAGCCGCTGATCGAGCTGGTCGCAGCCGACATGAACCGGGTCAACGCGACCATCATCGCGCGCACCGGTTCTGAAGTGACCATGATCCCCGAGGTCGCAAAACACCTGATCGATTCCGGCGGTAAGCGGTTACGGCCGATGCTGACACTGGCTCTGGCGCGGCTCGCCGGTTACGCGGGCGACGGCCATATTAAGCTCGCCGCCGCGGTCGAGTTCATGCACACAGCAACCCTGTTGCACGACGACGTGGTCGATGAGAGCGAATTGCGGCGCGGCCGGATGGCCGCGCGCATGTTGTGGGGCAACGAAGCGAGCGTATTGGTCGGCGATTTCCTGCTCGGTCAGGCATTCAAGATGATGGTCGAGGTCGGCAGCCTCAAGGCGCTGGAGATCCTGGCCGCCGCCGCCGCCGTGATCGCCGAAGGCGAAGTCATGCAGCTTGCCGCTGCCAAGAACACGGCGACCACCGAGGATGAATATATCGCGGTGATCCGCGCCAAGACCGCCGAACTGTTCGCCGCCGCCTGCGAGGTCGGGCCGGCGCTGTCGGTGCGGCAGAAGGCGGAAGCCGCCGCCAGCCGCTCCTTCGGCATGAATCTCGGCATCACCTTCCAGCTGGTTGACGACGTGCTCGACTATGGCGGCGCCGCCAGCCGTCTCGGCAAGAACATCGGCGACGATTTCCGCGAAGGCAAGATCACGCTGCCGGTCGTGCTCGCCTTCCGCCGTGGCAGCGACGCCGAGCGCGAGTTCTGGCGGCGCACGCTGGAGCGCGGCGAGACCACCGACGCCGACCTCGATCATGCGATCGGTCTGATGGCCAAGCACCGTGCGCTCGAGGACACCATCGGCCGCGCCCACCATTACGGCGCCATCGCCCGCGACGCGCTGGCATTGTTTCCCGATTCACCCATGAAAGCCGCCTTGGTCGAGACAGTGGATTTCTGTATCGCGCGAACGCACTAGCCGAGCGTGGTGTCGCATACCCACCAGTTCGGATGATTGATCGACAGGATTCTTGCCGCAGCGGCGGCCTCGGCAACTGACGAAAATAATCCAAAACACGTCGCGCCCGAGCCCGACATGCGGGCGAGCCGACAGCCGGCGAGCGCGCGCAAGGCCGCGAGCGTATCCGCGATGACGGGGGCGATCGTGACCGCGGGTGCTTCGAGATCGTTCGATTGCGCTAATAAGTGCTGCGAAAGCTGCTCGACGCTCGAAAGTTTTGCCAGTGCCGGGATATCGAAGTCCACGCCGGTTCCCACGGCGGGCTTCCAGCCGGCGAATACGAGCTTGGTCGCAACTGCCACGCCGGGATTGACCAGCACGGCCGGCAGCGGCGGCAGGGCAATCGGCTTGGAGAGCTGCTCGCCGATGCCGTGCATCAGCCGCGGGCGCGGATCGAGACAGACCGGCACGTCGGCGCCGATGGCACCGGCCGCCGCATAGAGCCGCGGATCGAGGGGCGCGATCGCGTTGGCCCGCGCCAGCAGCCGCAGTGCCGCGGCGGCATCGGCAGAGCCACCGCCAAGGCCAGCTGCGACCGGCAGGTTCTTCTCGAGATGAAAACGGCCGCAGGCAATACTAGGGACACGCTCCTTGAGCGCTCGCGCCGCCTTGAGCACAAGGTTGTCGGCGGTCTCGCCGGCAAACGCCGCGCGCGGTCCGTCGACCGTGAGTGCGAGCACGCCGCCCGGCGTCAAGCTTAAGCGATCGCTGCAGCCGGCAAACACGACCAGGCTTTGCAGATCGTGATAGCCGTCGGCGCGGCGGCGGAGCACCCGCAGTGTCAGATTGACCTTGGCCGGCGCGGATTCGACCAGCACGGTTGCATTAAGACTTGCAGCCAAGGAGGCGCCTTATCCGCCGTTGCCGGCCTTCTTCGCCTTATCGGCATCGGCCGAGTCGGGCTTTTCGGCGGCGGCCGCCGACGAGGTATCGGCCGGCAGACCGTCTTTGAGCTTGGTCTCGATCTTGGGCAGGTCTTCCTTATCCGGATTGAGGTCCTTGGCGTGCGACCATTGGAAGTGCGCTTCAAGCATGCGCCCAACCCGCCAATAGGCGTCACCGAGATGATCGTTGATGGTCGGATCCTCGGGCTTGAGCTCGACGGCGCGCTCGAGATTCTTGACCGCCTCGTCGTAATTGCCGGTCCGGAAAAAGGCCCAGCCCAGCGAGTCGACGATGTAACCGTCGTCCGGCCGCTGCTCGACCGAGCGGCGGATCATGTCCATGCCCTCATCGAGATGGACGCCCTGATCGACCCACGAATAGCCGAGATAATTGAGCACCAGCGGCTGCTCGGGATAGAGTTGCAGAGCCTTTTTCATGTCGGCTTCGGCGGCCGGCCATTGGTGCGAACGCTCGTAACAGATGCCGCGGAAGTAGAACATCACCCAGTTCGATTTTTCCGGGTTCGCCAAGGTGTCGATGGCCTTGCCGTAGGTCTGAGCGCAATCGGCGAATTCCTTGCGGCCACGCTGAATATTGCCGAGTTCGACGATCGCCTCGGTGTCCTTGGGATGCTCGGCGATGACCCGCTCGAGCCGCTTCTTGGCTTCCGCCGTGCGATCGAGCGAATCGAGATCGACGGCTAGCTGGATTCCGGCATTGCGCGACAGCGGCGAACTTGCCGGAACCCTCTCGTAGGCTTTGATGGCGAGATCGGGCTTTTTAAGATCCTCGTAGAGATCGCCGAGCGAAAGCAGCGCCATCGCATGCGACGGGTCGAGATATAGCGCCAGCTGCAGATAGACGAGCGCCAAATCCTCGCCGCCACGGCGTCCGATCGAGGCGCCGAGGCCATAGAGCGCTTCGGCAGCGCCGGCTTGTGGCGAATCGACGAGCGGCGGCAGCTTGCCGCCATCGGCGACCTCCTTCATCTCCTGCTTGATGAGCGGATGGTCCGGCAGCACCTTGTCGAAGCCCTGGTAGACTTTGAGTGCGTCATCTTTGCCCGCGCTACGCGACAAAAAGCGGCCATAGGCCTCGACCGCGCGCAGCGCCGTCGGATCGGCCTTGTAGGTTCGCTCGAAGCGCTTGCCGGCCTCTTTCTTGTTGTTGGCGAGATCGAAGATCAGTCCGGCATGCAAATCCCTGAAGATGGCGTACCAATCCGGGCCCGACAGCTTGTCCATGGAATCGATCGCGCCGTGCGTATCGCCTTCGCCATACAACGCCCATCCTGTCAGCAGCGTCGCCGTCAGGTCAGTCACCGGACCGCGCACCGATTGCGAAAAATCCTGCCGGGCAGCGCCGTAGTGTTTCTGCTTCAGCTCGCGGATGCCCAACACCAGGCGGGCAATGCGGTCGGTGTGATCGACCGCAAGAAGCCGTTCGGCGAGCTTACTCGCCTCGTCGACATCGCCCTGGGTCAGCACCGAGAGAAAGGTGCGACCGAGCAGATCCGGATTGCGCGGATCGAGTTTCAGCACATTGAGGTAATATGCTGCGGCGGCCGCGGCATCGCGCTCGGCGCCGGCGTGGCGCGCCGCCAAATAGCTGCCGGCGGCATTCTCGGGCAAGAGTTCCTGTTGCGCCGGCGCCTGGGCAGCAAGAGCTTGGGCGTTGAGCGCTGCAGGCAGGCTCAATGCTACGGCGATGCCAAAGATGGCGGCATGCCGGGGCAGCAGCGAATGAATCACGACATCTCCATTTGCGAACTGGATATTGGCGGACCGAAGCGGCGAAGCAGGAATCGAGCGCCCGGTATCTTCAGTCAGCGTGAGAATGACCGTTTTGCCGCATGCCCGCAAGGACACAAACCCGGCAATCGCCCCGCCTTTCCCGCGCCGAAACGGGCTTTAGGCCCGAACGGCGGCGAAATCGCGGCAGCGCAATTCCGGCAAAAGGCGCCACGGCTTCCTTACATATTCGGGTAATTCGGCCCGCCGCCGCCTTCGGGGGGTACCCAGGTGATATTCTGGTTCGGATCTTTGATGTCGCAGGTTTTGCAGTGGACGCAGTTTTGCGCATTGATAACAAAACGCGGCTGGCCAGCATCCTCGACCCATTCATAGACACCGGCCGGGCAATAGCGCGCCGACGGTCCGGCGTAGACGTCATGCTCGGACGCTTTCTGCAACGCCGGGTCGCGCAGCAGGAGATGCACCGGTTGGTCTTCCTCGTGATTGGTGTTCGACAGATAAACCGAAGACAACCGATCGAATGTCAGCTTGCCGTCGGGCTTGGCGTAAGCGATGGGCCGGCATTTCGCCGCCGGCTCGAGCGTCGCAAAATCCGGTTTGCCGTGCTTGACCGTGCCGAACAGCGAGAAGCCCAGCGTGTTGGTCCACATGTCGAGCCCACCGAGCGCAATGCCGGCAAGGGTCCCGAACTTCGACCATAGCGGTTTGGCGTTGCGCACCCGCCACAGGTCACGCCCGATCGGCGAAGCGCGCCACGAAGCCTCATAGGCCGCAAGCTCGTCATTGGCGCGGCCTTGCGCCAGCGCCGCAACGACATGATCGGCGGCGAGCATGCCGGACAGCATGGCGTTGTGACTGCCTTTGATGCGCGGCACGTTGAGGAAGCCTGCGGCGCAACCGACCAGTGCGCCGCCGGGAAACACCAGTTTCGGCACCGATTGCCAGCCGCCTTCGCTGATGGCGCGCGCGCCGTAGCAAAGCCGCTTGCCGCCTGAGAAGGTGTCGCGCACCAAGGGATGCGTCTTAAAGCGCTGGAATTCTTCGAACGGCGACAGATAGGAATTACGATAGTTGAGGTGGACGACGAAGCCGACGGCGACGAGATTGTCGCCGTAGTGATAAAGGAAAGAACCGCCGCCGGTGTGATTGTCGAGCGGCCAGCCGAAAGTGTGTTGCACGAGCCCGCTTTGGTGTTTCTCCGGAGCGA
The DNA here is from genome assembly GCA_049519075.1 of Xanthobacteraceae bacterium. Lineage (GTDB taxonomy): Bacteria > Pseudomonadota > Alphaproteobacteria > Rhizobiales > Xanthobacteraceae > BOG-931. The sequence goes on from JBEKRD010000006.1 coordinate 38,431, forward strand.
CCTGCCAGAGTTCTTTGAGCCCGATGCCGAATTTCTGCGGCTCGCGGCCCTCGCCAAGGCCGAAGCGCTCGATCAGAGCCTTGGACAGGCTGCCGCGCGCGCCTTCGGCGAACAGCGTGTATTTGCCGCGCAGCTCCATGCCGCGGGCGAAGCCGGATTTGTGGTGGCCGTCCTTGGCCAGGCCCATATCGCCAGTGGCGACGCCGACGACCGCATCGGTCTCGAACAAAACTTCGGTTGCGGCAAAGCCGGGATAGATTTCGACGCCGAGCGCCTCCGCCTTGCCCGCCAGATAGCGGCAAACCTCGCCGAGCGAGACGATGAAATTGCCGTGATTGCTCAGCAAAGGCGGCATCAAACTGGACGGCAGCCGCAGCGCCCGCGATGCGCTCAGCATGTAAAAGCGGTCCGCCTTGACCGCCGTCTTGATCGGGGTGTCCTCGTTACGCCATTCCGGGATCAGGCTGTCGAGCCCAATCGGATCGATCACCGCGCCGGAGAGAATATGAGCCCCGACCTCGGAGCCCTTCTCCACCACGACGACGGATTTATCGGGAGCGAGCTGCTTGAGCCGGATCGCAGCCGCAAGGCCGGCCGGCCCGGCGCCGACAATAACGACGTCGAATTCCATCGCCTCCCGGGCCGGAAGCTCAGATGTGTTCATGACTTGCTCCTGTCCCGGGCGATAACCGATGATTTTTCACGAATTTAATGCGATGACAATCGCGGATCGCTTGACTCATGAACGCCGAAAGCCAAAATCCCGCGCGCCAAGCGCGCGAGCTCCTTGCCTTCTACCTCGACGCCGGCGCCGACGCGCTCGTCGGGGAGGAGCCCGTTGACCGCATGGCCGACCCGCCTCTCGCAGACAGCGGCAGGTCCGACAATGCCGCCGTCCAACCGCGAAGCAGCGGGCAAGCGGCCATCGCTCAACAAGGGCCCACCGCGGCCGGTATGCGGCAATCCACCCCTTCCCTTTCGGCGAAAGGACAGGTGCGCGTGCCGCCTGCTGCGCCGGCTTCGCCCGAAACCGCGGTCATGGCGGCACGCGAGGCCGCGCGTGGCGCCAAGACGCTCGACGAGTTGCGCGCAATGCTGGCCGATTTCGAGGGCTGCGCGCTCCGCGCGACTGCCACCCAGCTGGTGTTCGCCGACGGCAATCCGCACAGCCGCGTCATGTTGGTCGGCGAGGCACCGGGTTATGACGAGGACGTCACCGGCCGGCCCTTTGTCGGCCGTTCCGGAAAACTTCTTGATTTGATGCTGGCGGCGATTGGGCTCGATCGCACGACGACCTATATCGCCAACGTCGTGCCGTGGCGGCCGCCCGGCAACCGCACGCCGACGCCCCAGGAAACGGCGATCTGCCTGCCCTTCATCCGCCGCCAGATTGAACTTGCCAATCCGGATATTCTGGTCTGCCTCGGCGGCCCGGCGATGCAAACCCTGCTCAGCGTCAAGGAAGGCATCACCCGGTCGCGTGGCCGCTGGTTTGCCTACGACACCGGCAGCCGTGAAATCCGCGCGCTGGCGACGTTCCACCCGGCCTTCCTGTTGCGCAGCCCGCTGCAAAAACGTTTTGTCTGGCGGGATTTTCTGGCGCTGAAGAAAGCGCTGGGCTGAGGTCACTTCACCTGCATGTAGCCCGGGACGCCGCCAGCCAAAAAATCCTCGCGCGGCGGCGAAAACACGTCGATCACCTCAGTGTCCTCGGGAAAAAATGCCTCGTGCTCGACGCCAGCCGGGATCACCACGACGTCGCCCGGTCCACAGCCGCGCCGCTCGCCGCCGAGCCGGAAGTCCATCTTGCCCTTGAGCAACCAGGCGATCTGTTCGTTCGGATGTTTGTGGGCGGCCGCGTGCGCGCCGGCCTTCATGCTCCACCACACGATCATCGCGTGTTCGCCGGCCGCGATCTTGCGGCTGATCTTGTCGGTGACGCGCTCCTCGGGGAGCGTGGCGAGCGAAGTGAAGCCTGACAGTTTTGGCATGGCGGTTCTCCTATGGAGTTCGTCTTGAATGTGCGCGCGGCTTAGCTCAGCGAACCGCCACCAGGATCGCACCCGCCGCGACCAGCGCGACGCCGAGCCAGTTCACCGCCGAGAGTCTCTCGCCGAGAAACACTACACCGAACACAGCGACCAGGACCACGCTCAATTTGTCGATCGGCGCGACCTGCGCCGCGTCGCCGAGTTTCAGCGCGCGGAAATAGCATAGCCACGATGCGCCGGTGCCAAGACCCGACAGCAACAGAAACAGATAGGTGCGGCCGGAGATGTCCGTCGGATTTTGAAACTGCCGCGTTGCGTAGACAATCAGTCCGAGCACGACGACCACGATGACGGTGCGGATGAACGTCGCCAGGTCGGAATTCACATTGGCGACGCCGACTTTGGCGAAGATTGCCGTGAGCGCCGCGAATACCGCAGACAACACCGCCCAAAACTGCCACGACGAAAACGCGGTGGCGTTCATAAGATTCGTTTCTCGAATCGCAGCATTTTCTTTCGCTCGTCGCGCTTCATTTGAATGTCCATCGGGCCGCATCCATTTTGGTAGGTCCACTTATACCAAAATATAATCGTCTTGGATCCTCCGCCATTAATTGATCGTCCGTGGAACGAGACGCCCCTTACGAATGCCAATCGACGACCTATGTGGCCTAGAATGGGCGAAAGGCATCGAGCCTTGCTGCGCTCGTAACCGGGAGAACGGCTATGGTTAGTTCAAAAATGGCGTTTGTTGCCGCGGCCCTTGCGATTGCATTTGCATCGCCGGCAATTGCCAAGACGATTCGTCATTCGGGGAACCACGGAGTTGTTCACCCACAGTTTTATAATTCGGCGGTGGTTTCGCCGACGGCTGGTGGGCAGCTTGATGACCCATACTACGCTCCGTATTACGACCACAGCGCCCCGGAGGGCGGCTTCGTCGTCGGTGGGTTCCACTAATCGGCATCATTATGGTCGGAGCCGTTCCGGTTGGGGGTGTGGAGAGTTACACATCTTCCGCAGCAAAGTGATGTGTATGGAACTGTCCACTTGCGAGGCCAGCGAACGGTGCGCAGACTGCTTCGCGAATGGGCCTTGTTGGAGAATGAATTCATGAGGAAGTTGCCCCTCGCAGCTGTCACTATTTTGGGCGCCATTTTGAGCCCCACGTCCGCTTCGTTGGCCGCGGGAGGTGGCGGGGGCTACGATGGAACGGTCATGGCCAATGTGTATGAATATCTCGCCGCTCGCGGCTGCCCTGGCGCCGGATTTTCGCTGCTTAACTGCGGCGACGGCCGCATTTTGCCCGTCCATCGCCATAACCGCGAAACTCGGCACGACGGAAAGCGTACAGGCGACGGTGCGAGCGCCAGAGTGTCACGGTAAAATCTTCTACTTTTCGAGATCGTGCTCTAACGCGCCGGCGCCACGCTGCCCGGCCTGATCACGCCCCAGCCGATGCGCAAGAGTGGCAACTGGCCCTGCACCGGCCGGGCGAAGATGTGCGGCACTTCGGCGACAAGATCGGGAAAATAAATCTTGATGTCCGGCGGCGGCACGGGCGCGGTGTCCGCCGTCAGCCAGACCACCACGGCGCCTTTGCTGCGGATGTCGTCGGCGGTGACCCAGGGTGAGCGCGCCGGCTCGGCGTCGAAAAACACGCTGGGACGGCTTGGGGCGGCAAGCGCGACGAGCGCCGCGGTGCGCGGATCGCCCGTGACAACGGCGAGCGGCTGCCCGGTGCGGCGCTCGAAACTGTCGGCAAAGAAGCGGCCCATCGCGGTCGCCGGCTGCGCGACCTGCAGGTCGGTGCCGGCCGTCCACGGCAACAGCACGATCAGCAACGGTATGAACAGCGCCGGCACCACCAACAATCCGGCCCAGGCGAAACCGAGAATGCGTTGGTGGTAGAGCGCGATGCTGTCGCCAGTGGCGATGACGACGGCGAGACCGGACAGCACGACCAGCGGCGCCGCGCCGCCGAGCGGCAGCGTTCGCCCGAAGACGACGGCGAAAATCGTCGCCAGCAAACCCGGCACCAGCGCGAAAACCTTGGCGAAGCTCAAAGCGAAAGGAGCGACCGGCCTGCGCTCAAGCGGCGGCGCGGGGCCGGCGCGCACGCGCGGCCAGCCCGCCGCCAGCACCAGTAGAATAACGGCGCCCGCGTGCGCCAGCACGAGCGCGATCAGAAGCCGCAGCCACAGCGCCGTATTGGCTGTGCCGGCCTGGGCTTCGCGCAGCCGGTCGAGCACGGGCGTCAGGCTGGCGCCTGGGCCGTCGAGCCAAAGCAGGTGCAGAAACAAAAACACCGCGAGCCCGATCACGACGAGCCAAGGTTGGCTCGCTTGGAGGGCTGCGCGCCCGCGTTCGGTGGCGGCGGTGAAGACCAAAAGCGTGCCGAGCAAGATCAGCGCAGCATCGGTGGTGAGCAGCATGAGGGCCGCGGCAGCGCCGAGCACATACCAGGAGCGCTTTCGTCCAAGCACCACGGCGCGCCAGTAATGCAGCAGCACCACGGCCCACAATGCCATGGTCAGGATCGGCGGACCGAAATCCGGCGACGGCACCGTAAACAGCGAAATGCCGACCATCAGCAGCACCGCCATGGCGGCATGCGCCGGCCCGACGATGGCGCGGCCGAGCGCGAAAACGCAGTAATAGGTCGTGGCCACGCAGACCTGTGCCAGCGCATAGACGCCGAACAGGCCGGCGATACGAAACGCCATCTCGGCGAGCCAGTAGGCGAGCGGTGGGCCGACCTCGGCGTCAAAACGCAATTCGTGGCCGATGGCCAGGAGCTGCGCCAAATCGGCGGGAGGCGCCGCGTAAAACAGCATCGGCACGATAAGCCACAACAATGCCTGCGCCAGCGTCGCCACCCAGAACACAAGGGCGGGGCGCGAGCGCAGCAGTTCGACGTACAGGGGGACGTAAAACATTGGCAAAAAATCAGAGTGGCGGGCAACGGAAAGCACGAGCGCCAAACGATCGTTTGGCCGTGCCCTATACGGCCGCCGCGCTAGAGTGGCAATACGTCCCTGATCGTGTCGCCGGCGACGGCGTCCGATTGAGCGCCCAACAAGCCAAACGCCAGGGCCACCGGGGCGAACGAGCGGCGGTGGTGGACGGTCGGACCGAGCCGGTTAAGCGCGGCAAAATGCTCGGGCACGCTGTAGCCCATGTGCCGCTCGAAGCCGTAGCCCGGATGGGCTGAACCGAGACACGCCATCAGCCGGTCACGCGTCACCTTGGCGACGATGGAAGCGGCGGCGATCGAGGCGACCAGACCGTCGCCGCCGATCACCGCCTCACAGTCGCAAGTCACATCGATATGATCGCGGCCGTCGACAAAGACCAGACGCGGCTGGACCGGAAGCGCCAAGACCGCACGCGCCAGCGCCCATAGCGAGGCGCGCAGAATATTGTCGCGGTCGATGCGCGACGGCGGCGCCATCGCCACCGCGACCTGCGCGCGCGCGCAGATGCGTTCGTACAATACCTCGCGCCGCTCGGCGGTGAGCCGTTTGGAGTCGTCGAGCCCGCGCGGCACGTCGTCGGGATCGAGAATCACGGCAGCGGCGACGACCGGCCCGGCGAGCGGACCGCGGCCGGCCTCGTCGCAGCCGGCGATCGGCCACACCCCGCGCTTGAGCGCTGCGCGCTCGCGGCGAAACGTCGGCCGAGCGATCTCTTCGTCGAGCGGCAGCCGGGCCGCACGGGCTGCGTTTCCATTGCGACTCATGCCGCGATGTTGCGCGGAGCGCTTTGCCGACGCAACCCTGCGACAAATGCCCCCGCGCCCTAGAACATATCGAGCTGTTGCGTCGCCGGCCGCGGGTGGCGGAAATGCTCGGTGGTGGTTTTCACGCTGGTCAGATTGAAGCCGAGCCGCTCGCAGGCGACTTCGAAGCGTCGCCCGATCATCCAGGCGATCGGGCCGGAGCCGGTCATGCGTTTGCCGAAAGTGGCGTCGTAATCCTTGCCGCCGCGCATGTCGCGGATGAGCTTGAAGACGTGGCGGTAACGGTCCGGAAAATTCGCGATCAGCCATTCGCGGAACAGGTCACGCACTTCAAGCGGCAGGCGCAAGAGCACATAGCCTGCGTGCCGCACGCCAGTTTCCGCCACCGCATCGAGGATGCGCTCGATTTCCGCATCGTTGAGCGCCGGAATGATCGGCGCAACCAAGGTCGACGCCGGCACACCGGCTTTGACCAGTTGCGCCAAGGCGTCAAGCCGCTTGGGCGGCGTGGAGGCGCGCGGTTCCATGGTGCGCGCCAGTTTTAGATCGAGCGTCGTCACCGAGATCGCCACTTTGACCAGATCGCGCTTGGCCATACGGGTGAGAATGTCGAGATCGCGCAACACCAGCGCCGATTTGGTCACGATGCCTACTGGGTGGCCGGCGCGCTCCAAGACTTCGAGGATGCGGCGCATGATCTGATGGTGGCGCTCGATCGGCTGATAGGGATCGGTATTGGTGCCGATGGCGATGATTTTCGGCACGTAACCCGGGGCCGACAATTCGCGCTCCAGTAATTCCGGCGCGTTCGGCTTCGCAAACAGTTTGGACTCGAAATCGAGCCCCGGCGACAGCCCGAGATAGGCATGTGTCGGCCGCGCAAAGCAGTAGACGCAACCGTGCTCGCAGCCGCGGTAAGGGTTGATCGAACGGTCGAAGGAAATATCCGGCGAGTCGTTGCGGGCAATGATCTTGCGCGTGGCGTCGACCGTCACCGTGGTCTTAAACGGCGGCAGGTCCTCAAGGCCCTGCCAGCCGTCATCGAAGGCAACCCGTGCGAGCGGTTCAAAACGCCCAGAGGCATTCGACAAAGTGCCGCGGCCGCGCCGGCGCTCGCGATCAACCGCGCTTCCCGGCTCGCCCGCCGGCGCGGAGGGCAGCAGCGGTGCCGGCGGGCGTTTCAGAGCGGACATGTTACGCATTCGAGGCGACCCATTCGTGACGGTTCATCGCTCGGGAGGACTCACGACCTGACGACTCCCGGCCCAAAGCTAACGCTGCAATGCGAACAAAACAAGAACAACTATTCGTGATCACAAGCTGAGTGCGGAAACGCCGATAAACCTGCCTTTGAGCCCTTCGCCACCCCTTGGCGTTCCTTGCAGCCGGCCGTATCAGGGCTATTGAGCCTCGGGGGACGGCAAATGGCCACGATCAGGCGGGGGGAGAGCGGCGGGAGCCGCGGCGCATGCTGAGCGTCATTATCCCCACCCAAAATTCGGAACGCACGCTGGTGCCGACGCTATCCGCGCTGGTGTCCGGCGCGACGGACGGCCTGGTCAGCGAAGTGCTGGTGGCCGACGCCGGCTCGAGCGACGAAACGGCGGCAATTGCCGATGTCGCCGGCTGCAATTTCCTGGTCATTGCGGGCCCGCTAGGCCTTAGGCTGAAGACAGCCGCCGCCGCTGCGCGGGCGCCCTGGCTGTTATTCTTGCGGTCGGGAACCGTCCTCGACCAAGCCTGGGTGGTCGATGTCAGGCGCTTCGTTGAGGATTCTGCGGTGGAGCCTCGCACGGCGGTGTTCCGCCGCGGCGCACCGGCCCAGCCGGCACTGCGCGAGGCGCTGTCACTTGTGGTCGCGGCGCTCGGCGCGCGGCCGCGTCCCGAGCAGGGACTGCTGATCGGCAAGCACCAATATGACGCCCTCGGTGGCCATCGCGAAAGCGCCGCCGATCCCGAAGCCGAACTGCTCCGCCGCATCGGCGGTCGCCGCATCGCCAGGCTGGCCAGCAGCGCCTGGATGCGCGACTAGATACTTGACTAAGTCAACTATCTGGACCACGCTGCCCCCATGCCGGACCGACAAAGCCGCAGTGCCGATTCTCGCATCGCCATGGTGCGGCGCTTCAACCGCTTTTACACGCGGCAGATCGGCGTGTTGCGCAAGACCTATCTCGACAGTCCCTATTCGCTGGGCGAGGCGCGCGTGCTCTATGAAATCGCGCGGCAGGGATCGCCCACCGCGAGCGATGTCGGGCGCGCGCTTGATCTCGATGCCGGTTATCTGAGCCGCGTGCTGCGCAAATTTGAAAAAACCGGCTTGATCGCGCGCACCACCTCCGCCAGCGATGCGCGGCAAAGCCATCTTGCGCTCACGGCGCGCGGCAAGCGGGCCTACGCGCCGCTCGACGCCCGCTCGCAACACGCGACCGGAGCGATGCTTGACCGGCTCGCGCCCGCCGATCAGGCGCGCTTGATCGCGGCGATGGATACCATCGAGACGCTGCTCGGCGGCGACACCGAGCCAAAGCCCGCGGAGCGACGCCGCTATCAGCTGCGCGCCCCGGTTCCGGGAGATTTCGGCTGGGTGGTCAAGCGCAATGCCGAGCTTTACGCGCAGGAATATCGCTGGCTCGCGCCATTCGAGGGGGTCTGCGCGCAAATCATGGCCGATTTCGTCAACAACCACGATGCCGAGCGCGAACGCGGCTGGATCGCTGAAATGGACGGCGAGAACGTCGGCTGCATCTTCCTCGCCAAGGAAACCGCAAACGTCGCCCGCATCCGCCTGCTGTTGGTCGATCCGAAAGCGCGCGGGCTTGGCCTTGGCGCGCATCTGACCGACGAATGCATCCGCTTTGCGCGGCGCGCCGGATATCAGAAAATCACGCTATGGACCCATAGCGTGCTCACCGCCGCGCGTCACATTTATCAGAAGGCGGGTTTCAAGCTCACGCGCAGCGAAAAACACAACAGCTGGGGCCAACCCGTGGTCAGCGAGCACTGGGACATGGAATTGTAGCTTCATCATTGCGAGCGAAGCTAGATGCTGGCGCCCTGCGCCTTCGGCCGGCGCAAATGCTCGTCAAGCCGCGGCATGATCTCGACGAAATTGCACGGCCCATAACGGTAATCGAGCTGGTGCACCAAGATCTCATCCCAACCGTCCTTGCAGGCGCCGGGCGAGCCGGGCAGGCAGAAAATATAGGTCGAGCCGGCGACGCCCGCGGTGGCGCGCGACTGGATCGCAGACGTGCCGATCTTCGGGAAACTGATCACCAGAAACAGCGCCGAGAAGCCGTCCATCTTCTTCTCGAACAGCGGCTCGACCGCTTCCGGCGTGACATCGCGGCCGGTGAAGCCGGTGCCGCCCGTGGTGATGATCACGTCGATCATCGGATCGGCGATCCAGGCTTTGACCCGGCCGCGGATGGCGTCGATGTCGTCGTGCACCAGACTGCGTTCGGCGATGTAATGACCGGCGGCGACAATGCGCTGCACCAGCAACGCGCCGGACTTGTCGTCCTTCATATCGCGGGTGTCGGAGACCGTCAGCACCGCGATCTTCAGCGGCACGAATTGTTTGCTTGCATCAACGCCTGGCATGACCACACCCACACGCAACTTAATCCCGCCCATTCCGCCCAGGCCGGTGCGAGCGGAACGGTATACGACAGCGATATTACACTAAAGCGCGCGCGCCGCCATGGTATCGCAGGCCGAGATCTGGCCGGAATTGAAGCCGTTCTGGAACCAGCGCTTGCGCTGCTCGGACGTGCCGTGGGTGAAGGCATCGGGGACGACGTAACCCTGCATCTCTTTTTGCAGGCGGTCGTCGCCGATCGCTGAAGCCGTCTGCAGCGCCTGATCGACATCGCCCTGATCGAGGAATCTGTGCTTTTGCTGCGCCCGGTTGGCCCAAATGCCGGCCAGACAGTCGGCCTGCAACTCGACGCGCACTTGCAGCTGGTTGGCCTCGACCTTGCTCGCGGCGCCCTGTTGCGCCTGCATCACCCGCGGCAGGATGCCGAGTTCGTCCTGAACGTGATGGCCGACCTCATGCGCGATCACATAGGCTTCGGAAAACTTGCAGGCCGTGCTGTCGGAGCAGCCGCCGAACTTCCTCTGCAGATCGTCGAAGAACGACGTGTCGAGATAGACGCGCTGATCGCGCGGACAATAAAACGGTCCCATGGCCGACTGCGCGAAGGCGCAGGGCGTCGGCTCCGAGCCAGAGAACAGCCGCAGCCTCGGCGGATGATAGGTTTTGCCGCTGGCGGCGAAAATCTCTGTCCAGCGGTCCTCGGTGTCGCCGAGCACCAAGGCGACAAATCTCCCCGTCGGGTCATTCGGCGTACCCGTTCTGACCTGAGGCGCCGGGGTGCTTTGCTGCGAGCTAGTCCCGCCGCCGGTGAGGATTTGCGCGCCATTGAGGAGCACGCTCGGATCGATACCAAAGTACCAGCTGATCAAACCGATGATGATGACCGTGCCGATGCCAAGGCTGCCGGTTCCACCCGGCACGCCGCCACCGCGCGACGCACTTGCTTCGCGATCGTCTTCAACGTTGTCGCTGGGACGGAAATCATCAGTGCGCATGGTGCATTCTCCCTGAGCTAATCCGCAATGCGCGGACGCTTCGCCTATCTGGTTTTAGTGCCGCCCAGCAGCCCGAAATCAGCACTTCGTAACGCGCGATTAACCAAGTGTTTCCCGGCATTTATTGCCTACTTCACGGGGTTTTTGGTTAAGCGGATTTTTACCTTGAGCGGCCATGATCCGGCTCGTCGGTTGTAGGTCCCGCGTCGCCGATAGCGTCGCCTGAGTCAGAGTTCTGAGTCATGGTTGTGTCGCGTCGCGGGGCGTCCGCTAGGGCGCCCCGCGTGAGTCTTGAGTCGCCAGAGCAGCAATCGGCGCCGCAAGCGCCCGCGCGCATCTTGGTCGGCGATTGCGTTGCCGAAATGACGAAGCTGCCGGCGCAATCGGTGGACCTCGTCTTCGCCGACCCGCCGTATAATTTGCAGCTTGCCGGCGATCTCAAGCGTCCCGACGATTCCCCGGTCGATGCGGTCGATGACGACTGGGACAAATTCTCCAGCTTCGAAGCCTATGACGATTTCACCCGCGCCTGGCTCATGGCCGCGCGCCGGGTGATGAAGCCCAGTGCCACGCTGTGGGTGATCGGCTCCTATCACAACATTTTCCGTGTCGGGTCGCTGTTGCAGGATCTCGGCTTCTGGATTCTCAACGACATCGTCTGGCGCAAATCCAACCCGATGCCGAATTTCCGCGGCCGCCGCTTCACCAATGCGCACGAGACCCTGATCTGGGCGGCCCGCGACGCCGCCAAGCGCAATTATACGTTCAATTACGAAGTGCTCAAGGCGGGCAATGACGACGTTCAGATGCGCTCCGACTGGTTTATTCCGCTGTGCACCGGCGAGGAGCGGCTCAAAGGCCAAGACGGCAAGAAGCTGCATCCGACGCAAAAGCCCGAAGCCCTGCTCGCCCGCGTCATTCTCGCAGCCTCCCGCCCCGACGATCTCGTGCTCGACCCGTTCAGCGGCACCGGCACCACCGGCGCGGTGGCCCGCCGCCTGCGCCGCCGCTTCATCGGCATCGAGCGCGATCGCGGTTACGCCTCAGCCGCCGAGCGCCGCATCGGCGCCACCGAACCGATGGCGGAACCCGCGCTCGCCTCGTTCATGACGGCGCGCGAGGCACCGCGGGTGGCGTTCTCGGTGCTGATCGAGCGCGGCCTGGTGTCGCCCGGGATAAAACTGGTCGATGCCAAGCGGCGGCACAAGGCGCTGGTGCGCGCCGACGGCGCGCTCTCGCTCGGCGAATCCGTAGGCTCGATCCACCGCATCGGCGCGCTCGCCCAAGGCCTCGAAGCCTGTAACGGCTGGACCTTCTGGCATGTCGAGACGCCAAAAGGCTTGATGGTAATCGATACGCTTCGAGCCCGGGTACGGGCGCAGATGGGCGAGGTTGCCGAGTAAAGCCGTTACGTCCCAGGTATTACTTCAACAAGCAGTTCAAGCGCGCGTTTGGCGAAGGCATTCATATTCGCCAGCCGCTCGGAACTAGCCGTACGCAGCGTGACCGCGCATTCGGCGTGACCGGCAACCGCAATACACGTGTGACCTGCCGGATCGCCGTAACGATTGCCGCTTGGGCCCGTCGCGCCAGTTTCGCCAAGGCCCCAGATCGCGCCGTGCCGCTCGCGCATCCGCCGCGCGAGGAATAGCGCATAGGCCTCGGTCGCCGGCCGCATGCCGGCCATGTCGGCGTCGCCGATGCCGAGCAACACCGCGCGCGAGGTTTTTGTGTAGATCACCGCGCCGCCGAGAAAATAGCCGGAGGCGCCGGGCACGGCCAGCAAGGCCGCGGCGATCAGCCCGCCGGTCGAAGATTCGGCAACCGCGATGCTCTCGCGGCGCGCGATCAGACGCTTTGCGATCGTCTCGGCCAATGGCAGCAGCGTTTTCATGGCAGTTCCTTCAAGCATGTTTGTTTTCGTCCTTCAATCGAGCGGCAGCGCATGCGCCAAAACCTTGCGCATGACACTCGGTAGCGCCTCGCCGGCCAACTCATCGCGCGCGACCCAGCGGGTCCCTTTCGGCGCCGGCGTGCGCGCGGGTAGGTCGGCCACATGAACGGATAGTTCGAGCGGGAAATGCGTGAAGACGTGCCGCACCGTGCCGGCGATGCGATGCCACGCGATCAGCTTTCGCGATTTGACTTTGCCGAATACCGGCGCTCCATCGAGCGCCTGGCTTTCATCAAAATCTTTTGACCATTCGGTCGTCGGCACTTCGGTCATGCCGCCGAGCAGTCCCTTTGTCGGCCGCGTACGCACCAGCACGAAACCGTCCGCGCGCCGCGCGACAAATGCCGCGCCCCGGCGCAAGACGCCTTCGCGTTTCGGCGTTCGATACGGATAGGCCTCCGCCTCGCCGCGCCGACGCGCCGTACAGTTTTGGTTAAAGGGGCACAACGCACAGGCGGGATTCTTCGGCGTGCAGATGGTAGCGCCGAGATCCATCATGGCTTGGGCGAAATCGCCGGCGCGGTTTTGTGGCGTTAGCGCCCGGGCGAGGCGTGAGATTTCCGGCTTGGCGCCCGGCAGCGGCGTCGTGACGGCATAAAGCCGGGCGATCACCCGCTCGACATTGCCGTCGACGGGCGTCGCCGGCGCGTCGAAGGCGATCGACGCAATAGCAGCGGCGGTATAGGCGCCGATTCCAGGCAGTGCGCGCAGCTCGGGCTCGCTCTGCGGAATTTCGCCGCCATGGCGTTCGACCACGGCGCGGGCACAGGCATGCAGATTACGAGCGCGGGCGTAATAACCGAGCCCGGCCCAGGCCTTGAGCACGTCGTCGAGCAGCGCCGCGGCGAGCGCGGAGAGATCGGGCCAGCGCGCAAGGAACCGCGCGTAATAGGGACCGACGGCCTTGACCGTGGTCTGCTGCAGCATGATTTCCGAGAGCCAGACGTGGTACGGGTCGGCGCGCCGGCCAGGCGGCGCGCGCCACGGCAGCACGCGGCGGTGGCGGTCGTACCAGGCGAGCAGATCGGTGGGTTGCGGTGACGAAATCGCCCCCCGGCGCTTACCGCGCTGTCGCCCGGCCGTCTTCGCTGCTAGCGTCCTACTCACCGCCATCGCCCGTAGGGATGACAGAGCTGCGTATCATGAACAAGCCCGCGCGCCCCTTCGCCAAGCCGCTGCGCGACCTCATCGGCAAGGTCGTCGGCGAGACCTTTAACAAGCAGGGTTTTGCTTCGGCCGAACTGGTAACGCGCTGGCCGGAAATCGTCGGCGCGGAAGTGGCAGCCCATAGCGAGCCGATCAAGATCCAATGGACTCGGCCGATCGAAGGCGAGGCACGTGAACCCGGCACGCTGGTGCTCCGCGTCGAGGGCCCGGCCGCAATCGAGGTGCAACATCTCGCAAGCGTGATCTGCGAACGCGTCAACCAGTTTCTCGGCTGGCGCGCCGTGGCTCGGCTGGCGCTCCGCCAAGCGCCGTTGCGGCACGCCGAGCGCAAAACGATGCGCGTACTCGACCCCGCCGCCGCGGCCCGTGTCGCTGCAACGCTGTCGGACATTGGCGACGACGATCTCAAGCAAGCGCTGGCGCGGCTCGGGGCGGCCGTCAAGCGACCGTGACTGGGGCGGCGGCGCAACGTTCCCGGGTGGGCTTGGTAGAACGGGCTCGGTACGATGGGGCTTGGCGCAATGGCGCGCTAATGCCACATTCCTGCGGCACGAAATGCGCTATTGAACCAAGCTTTATGGCCCAGGCCTTGTTGAATCAGGAGCTGCCCTTGTCGCTTACACGCCGCCGATTGCTCTCGGCTACTGCATTGTTCGGCCTCGCCGGGGGCGGCTTTGCGGCCGGTCTCCTTCCCTCCCTACTGGTGAGCCCTGCCCGCGCCGACGACGCGCCGTCCGCCGCCGATCTGGCGGATGCCGGTCCTGATGGCGACATCTGGGTCGGTTCCGACAAAGCCCCGGTGACCGTCATCGAATATGCCTCGATGACCTGTCCGCATTGCGCGCATTTCTCGGCGACTACGTTCCCGGAATTGCAAAAGCGCTACATCGATACCGGCAAGGTACGCTACACGCTGCGCGCTTTCCCGCTCGACGCGCTGGCGGCGGCCGGCTTCATGCTGGCGCGTTGCGCCGGCAACGAAAAATATATGCCGGTGGTCGAAACATTATTCGCCAAACAGACCGATTGGGTGGTCAAGGAGCCGATCCCGGCGCTCAAGGAAATCACTAAGCAATTCGGCCTGACCGAAGACGCCTTCAACCAGTGCCTGTCGAATCAGAAGCTGCTTGACGCTATCCAGGCGGTCCGCGATCACGCCGTCCAGAAGCTTGGGGTTAACTCGACACCCACCTTTTTCATCAACGGCAAGAAACTGGTCGGGGACCTCTCGATGGACCAGATGACCAAGGAAATCGACCCCTATCTGAAGGAAGGATAAGGGTTTTTTGCCCCAACTCGGCCGCTTGCTGCGGCCGCGAGCGGCGCCGCCGGCGGGCACCCCGATAACGAAAGTCTGGATAAATCGGCTGCGCTGTTGCGCTCGGAGGGGTGACGATTCATTCTCCGCGCCGATGCGGCACCCCTCCCCGCGCCGAGGACTTTTGCTTCAGCGATGAAGCCTCGGCGTGCGCCTTTCGCGATTCCCTCGGCTACCGCCGTAAGGGGGTCTGGACTTAACAAGTGATGGACGTACCAAGCGAATGAAGCTCACGCGGCTGCGCCTGATCGGCTTTAAGTCCTTCGTCGAACCAACCGACTTTGAGATCGAACCGGGATTGACCGGTGTCGTCGGTCCGAACGGCTGCGGCAAGTCCAATCTGGTCGAGGCGGTGCGCTGGGTGATGGGCGAAGCCTCCTATAAGGCAATGCGCGCCTCGGAGATGGACGACGTCATTTTTTCCGGCAACACCGAGCGCCCGGCGCGCAACCATGCCGAAGTCGCGGTCACCATCGACAACTCAGACCGCACCGCGCCGGCTGCCTTCAACGAGTTCGAGGCGCTCGAAGTCTCACGCCGGATCATGCGCGAGCAAGGCTCGACCTTCCGCGTCAACGGCCGCGAGGCGCGCGCCCGCGACGTCGCCATGCTGTTCGCCGACGCTTCGACCGGATCGCGGTCGCCTGCCTTGGTGCACCAGGGCCGCATCGGCGAAATCATCCAGGCGCGGCCCGATCAGCGCCGGCGCGTGCTCGAAGAGGCCGCCGGCATTTCCGGACTGCATGCGCGCCGCCACGAGGCAGAGTTGCGGCTGAGGGCCGCCGAGCAAAACCTGGCGCGGGCCGAGGATGTCATCGGTCAACTCGCCAGCCAGGTCGCGGCGTTGAAGACCCAGGCCCGTCAGGCGGTGCGTTACCGCAATATATCCACTCAGGTGCGCCGGACCGAGGCGCTGTTGCTGCACTTGCGCTGGATCGATGCCACCACCGAGGTCGGCGTTACCCAGCACAGCAAGGATGAAGCGGTTCGCGTCGTCGCGGCGCGCACCGGCGAGCAAGCGCAGATATCGACCCGCCAAGCCGACGTCGCCGCATTGCTGCCCGGATTACGCGAGGTCGAGGCCAGAGCCGCCGCGGCACTACAGCGTTTGTTGATCGCGCGCGAAACGCTTGAACGCGAAGAAGCCCGCGCCAAGGAGCGCATCAGCGAACTCGACCGCCGCATCGAGCAGTTTTCAGCCGACTTAGGCCGCGAGCGGGCGCTCGCGGCCGATGCCGAAACAGCTCTCGGCCGCCTCGACGCCGAGGAGATCGCGCTCAAGGCGGCGGCGCAGGAAGGCGACGCGCGCCTCGCCGGCGTCAATCAGCGGGTCGCCGCGGCAGATGCTGCGCTCTCCGTGTCGGAAAAGTCATTCGCCGAACTCACCGGCGCGCTCGCCGATTTGGCCGCGCGCCGCAATCAGCTCCAGACGGCGCTGCGCGAGCACGAGCAGCGCGCGGCGCGGCTGGAGGCCGAATTGATCAATATCGATGCCGGCCTTGCCGCGACCGACAGCGGCGCGCCCGATTTGCCGGCGCTCGAAGCGGTACTTGCCGGCGCGCAGACCGCGCTCGCCGAAGCCGAAAACGCCGCACAGAACGCGGAAGCCACGCATCAACGTGCCCGCGCGGAGATCGACGCCGCGCGTGCGCCGCTCGCTACCGCCGAGCGCGGCGTGCAGCGGCTGGAAACCGAGGCCAAGACCATCAGCAAGCTCTTGGCGGTCGAGAGCAAAAATCTGTGGCCGCCGGTGATGGACGCGCTCACGGTGACGGAGGGCTACGAGAAGGCGCTCGGCGCCGCATTGGGCGACGATCTCGACGCGCCGACAGGCGATTCCGCACCGATGCGCTGGGCCGGCGCGACGCCCGATCCCTCCGATCCCGCGCTGCCCGAAGGCGTCATCGCGCTCGCGGAATATGTCAAAGCGCCGCCGGAGTTGGCCCGCCGCCTCGCCCAGATCGGCGTCGTCGAGCGTGCCGAGGGCGCTCGCCTTGCCGCTATTCCGGGCATGCTCAAACCGGGCCAGCGCCTGGTGTCGGCCGAGGGCGATTACTGGCGCTGGGACGGCTTTACGGTCGCCGCCCATGCGCCGACCGGCGCGGCACGGCGGCTTGCGGAACGCGGCCGGCTGCAGGCGATCGAAGGCGAACTCGTCGCCGCGCGCGCCGACGTCGAGGCAAAGCGCCTCGCGGTCGAGACGGCGGAAGCCGCTGTTGCCGCCGCTGCCACCGCGGAGTCCGCGGCGCGCGCCCATTGGCGCGACGCGCAGCACTTGACCGATGCCGCGCGCGAAGACCATGCCGCCGCCGAGCGTGAGATCAGCCGCAACGCGGCGCGCATATCGGCGCTCCGCGAAGCGCGGGCGCGCATCGTCGCTGGCCGCGATGAAAACAGCCTTGCGGGGACCGAGGCGGATCAGGCGTTGGCCGCGCTGCCGGTCGCCGCCGCAATCGAGGACAAGCTCGCGGCGATCAACGAAGCCATCGCGCAGGAGCGCGGCACCTGCGCCGAAGTGCGGGTCGAAGCGCAAACGCTCACCCGCGAAGCCGAACTTGCCAATCACCGCCTGGCGGCGATCGCCGCCGAACGGCAAGCCTGGAACGAACGCAAGGGCAGCGCCACGATACAGATCGAGACGCTCGATCTGCGCAGCCAGGAAGCGACCGCCGAGCGCACCGAACTTACCACCGCGCCGGAAAAATTCGCCGCCGAGCGGCAGTCGCTGATCGGCGCGATCGAGGCGGCGACCGCCGAACGCCGTGCCGCGGCGGATCGGCTTGCGGAAGCGGAATCCGCGCTCGCCGAGGCCGACAAGGCTGCACGTATCGCGCTCGAAGCCGTCGGCGAAGCCCGCGCCGAAGCGGCGCGCGCCGACGAACGCCACGACGCCGCCAAGCGAAGACTTGCCGATATCGAGCATGAGATCCGCGAAATGCTCAGCGTCGAACCCGCCGCGGCGGCCGAGATCGCCGAGCTCAAGCCGGACGCGCCGGTGCCGTCGATCGCCGAGGTCGAGGCCAAGATCGAGCGCATCAAGCAGGAGCGCGAACGGCTTGGCTCGGTCAATCTGCTCGCCGAGCAGGAGCTGCAAGAGGTCGAAGCCCAGCACACCAAGCTCACCACCGAGCGCGACGATCTCATCGAGGCGATCAGGCGGCTGCGGCAAGGCATCCACAGTCTCAACCATGAAGCGCGCGAGCGGCTGCTCACCTCGTTCCAGATCGTCAACGAGAATTTCAAGAAGCTGTTCAGCGAATTGTTTGGCGGCGGCAATGCCGAATTGCAGCTGATCGAGAGCGAAGATCCGCTCGAGGCCGGTCTCGAAATCATGGCCAAACCGCCGGGCAAGAAGCCGGCGACGCTGTCGTTATTGTCCGGCGGCGAGCAGGCGCTCACGGCGCTGGCTTTGATCTTCGCCGTCTTCTTGACCAATCCGGCGCCGATCTGCGTGCTCGACGAGGTCGACGCGCCGCTCGACGACTATAACGTGGAGCGCTTCTGCGACCTGCTCGACGAAATGGCACGCTCGACCGAGACGCGCTTCATCATCATCACCCACAACCCGATCACCATGGCGCGGATGAACCGCCTCTACGGCGTCACCATGGCCGAACGCGGCGTGTCGCAACTGGTCTCGGTCGACCTGCAGGGAGCGGTGAAGCTGCGCGATGCGAGTTGATATCGGCCGCCCAAGTCGATTGCCACACAGGTCAATTGCCGCCCAGTTTGAATAACTCGATGGCATTGGTGCGCCCGATCTTCGTCCGGTCGGGCTCGCTGATCGGGCAGGCATCGAACCAATTCGCGGCGTGATCGATATTCTCGAACGGCCAATCGGTCGAGAACATGATGCGATCGGCGCCGATTTCCAGCATCGCGTTGAGCAGCGCCTGAGTGCGAAAATTGCCCGACGTGGTAAGATGAAAATTGGCGCAGAAATACTCGGCCATGCGCTTCTTCGCCGGCCAACCGTTGCGGTTGGGAATCCAGGCATTGGAATTATCGACGCGCCACATCGCATAGGGCAGGTTCTCGCCCATGTGGCCAAGAATGATCTGAAGCCGCGGATAGTCGTCGAACAGGCCTGAAGCCATCAACCGCAATGCGTGCACCGCGGTCTCCTGGCCGAACGCCCAGATCGGTCCCAACAGCCAGGGATGGCCGTCATAAATCCGCGCATCGCGCGGCACCGGATTGCGCGGATGCAGATAAAGCGGCACGTCTAAACGTTCGACCATCGCCCAGAACGGCCGGTATTGCGGCAGGTCGTAATAGACGATCGTCTCGGCGTCGCCGACCTGCGAAAATCCGTTGACCAGCGCGCCGCGAAAGCCGAGCTCCTTGACGCAGCGTTCCAATTCGCGCGCCGCGAGCTCCGGGTCTTGCATGGCAAGCGCGGCGAAGCCCTGAAAGCGGTCCGGTCGCTTGTGCACCTGTTCGGCCAGATAGTCGTTGGCCTTGCGGGCGATGTCGTGAGCGCGCGCTTTGTCGGGTATCGCCTGAACGGCCGGCGCGTTGAGCGACAGCAGCATGGTTTCAATGCCGTGCTCGTCCATGAGCGCCAGCCGCCGGCCGTGAATATCGGCGTTGCGCGCCAGCACTTCCTTCTGCACCGGTTCGGGAAAGTAGCCGACCGAATCGGCGGCGGTTTCCGGAATCGAGAAATGTTCTTCGAGCGCGATCTTGCCCTGCATGGGGTCTCCTCACCTCGCCGGCTTTTGCGCCGGCCGATTAATCTTAACATCACCTCTTAGCACAGCCTTGGCGTCGCGCACCTGCGCGGCATCGCTGTCCGCCGCCGCTGGCACGCTTCTGGCGAGTTTGCGGCGTGATCACCCGCGCTGTGCCATTTCGGGGCGGCGGCGGGACGCGTGCACTCAAAAGGCGACAGCGGCCGCGCCGATGAACGTACAACCCAGTTACACGCTGGCCTCCACGCCGCAGACGAGCCGGCTGTTGCGCGGCTGGGCGCAGCTTTCGCGCGGCACTTTTGCCAGCGCCACCTTCCTGATCGACGTTGCCACTATCATGGCGACCTCGTTTATCACCGGCGTCGCGTATTTCCTTGTCGTCTACGGCGACGTCGGCGACCTGTCCTATGTCAAAGTCGGCGCGCTCGCGGCGTGCATTTTCTCGGCCTTGAACATTTTCAGCGGCGAGTACCGGCTACCGAACTTCTACGCCTTCCGGCCGCATGCGCGGCGCACCATCCAATTGTGGAACGTCACGCTGATCTGCCTGCTCATGCTCGGCTTTCTGGCCCGCATCAGCCTCGATTATTCGCGCGGCTGGATCGTGCTGTTCTATTTCACCACGCTCATCGCCCTGATTGTGCTTCGCTTTGTGATCGTGCGCGTCACGGCGCTAGCGCGCGCCGCCGGGCTGATTTCGGCGCAGCGCATCTGCCTGATCGGCACCGGCGCGCATATCGGCGCCTTCATCCAGCATTACGAACCGTGGACGCTCGGGCTCAACATCGTCGGCTGCCGCTTCCTCACCCCGGTCGCGGCCGTGGCATCGACGGAAACCCGGCGCGCGGTGCTCGATCGCGATCTCGCCGAGGCTGTTGCCTCCGTACGCACGCTCGAGCCCGACGCGATCTATCTGTTGTTGCCCTGGTCGGCCACCGAAATCATCAATCGCTGCGCCGAGACTTTCCTGGCGCTGCCCGTCGAACTGCATCTGGGACCTGAGCAGATTCTGCACAAATTCGACGAAGTCGAGCTCGCCAAGGTCGGACCGCTGGCCAGCCTGCAATTGACCCGCCTGCCGCTGTCGCGCGCCGAGATCGTGGAGAAGCGCTGCTTCGATCTATTGTTCGCGGCGTTGGCGCTGCTGGCGATGACGCCGCTTCTCGTCGCGGTCGCTATCCTGATCAAGCTTGATAGTCCCGGCCCGATTTTCTTCGTCCAGCGCCGCTATGGCTTCAATCAGCAGCCGTTCCGCATCATCAAGTTCCGCACCATGCGCCCGCTCGACGACGGCGCTTTCGTCCGCCAGACCACGCGCGACGATCCCCGCTTGACCCGCGTCGGACGCTGGCTGCGGCGCTGGAACATCGACGAGATCCCGCAATTGTTCAATGTGCTCACCGGCGACATGTCTCTGGTCGGCCCGCGCCCGCACGCGCTGTCGCACGATCACGAATACGAGCGCCGCATCTCGCTCTACGCACGCCGGCATAACGTCAAACCCGGCATCACCGGCTGGGCGCAAATCAACGGCTATCGCGGCGAAATCGACACCGACGACAAGATCAGGAAGCGCGTCGAATTCGACCTATTTTATATCGACAATTGGTCGCTGTGGCTCGACTTGAAGATCATCGCCCGCACAGTGCTGTCGCCCACGGCCTACCATAACGCCTACTGATTTCTCGGGTCGGTCGCGGTGGCCAATCCTACCCGGTCGGCTCGGCCACGCTGCCGGGCTTCGTTGTGTCGTAGCCGCCCGCCGCGCGCGTGGCGAACACTGTGATCACCGCACAGGCGAGCGAACATGCGGCGAGAAAATAGAGACCGGCCTCGAAGCTGCCGGTCGCATCCTTGATCCAGCCGACAATGAAGGGGCCGACATAGCCGCCGAGGTTGCCGACGGCATTGATCAGCGCGATCGCGCCGGCCGCGGCGGTACCAGTGAGAAAGATCGACGGCATCGGCCAGAACGCGGCGCGCGAACCGTAGATGCCGACGGTGGCCGCCGACATTCCCAGCAACGCCCAATACGATGCTCCGGTCCAGCCCGCGAACACTAGGCCAATGGCGGCGAGCGTCGACGCAACGATGAGATGCCACCGCCGCTCCGGCTTGCGATCCGACGACCAACCCCAGATGATCAGACCGACGGTGCCGACGATGTAAGGCACCGACGACACGAATCCGGTCATCATGTTGGACAAGCCGATGCCCTTGATGATCTGCGGCATGAAGAAAACAATGCCGTAATTGGCCGTGACGCTCATGAAATACATGGCAG
The DNA here is from genome assembly GCA_049519075.1 of Xanthobacteraceae bacterium. Classification (GTDB taxonomy): domain Bacteria; phylum Pseudomonadota; class Alphaproteobacteria; order Rhizobiales; family Xanthobacteraceae; genus BOG-931. The sequence continues at coordinate 60,180 of JBEKRD010000006.1, forward strand.
ACAATGCCAGCACGCGCGGATCACACAACGCGTTGAGGAGCGTGAGCGTGCCCGAGCTCGCGATCTTGCGATTTTCCTCGGCGAGCTTGGACTGCAGCCACTTCTTTTCGTCGGGGGCGAGCCACTTGGCGACTTCCGGCCGGTCGGTCATCACCGCGATTACCACGACGGCACATACCACTGCGGGAATCGCCTCAATGATGAAAATCCATTGCCAGCCTTTGAAACCGAGCACGCCATCCATGCCGAGAACCGCCGCCGAAACGATCGAAGCAAGCGCATTGGCGACCGGCTGGGCGATGAACAAGGTCGAGATCACGCGGCCGCGATATTCAGAAGGAAACCAGTAGGTGAAATAGAGGATCATGCCCGGGAAGAAGCCGGCTTCGGCGGCACCGAGCAGAAAGCGCACGATCAGGAAGCTGGTCGGTCCGGTGACGAAGGCGGTGAGACCCGAAATAATGCCCCAAGTGATCATGATGCGGGCGATCCACAGCCGCGCGCCGGCGCGCTCTAGGATCAGATTGCTCGGGATTTCGAACAGGAAATAGCTGAAGAAGAAGATCCCGGCGCCCCAACCATACATATAGGCGGTGAAACCCAGATCTTTGTTCATCGACAGCGCGGCGACCGAAATGTTGGTGCGATCGATATAGGCGATGCAATAGGCTACCGCGACCAACGGCAAGAGGCGCCTCGATACTTTGGCGATGGTCTGGCTTTCGACGGACTTCGAATTCGGCTGAGCTGACAACAATTCCTCCCCAAAACGTCGCGCGCACCATCTCGCGGCTTATTGGAGCCTCTTGGATGACCGCAAAGACGAACTAATGTCTAACATTTTGGTCCGCAGATCGAGGGGGAATATACGGAGGGCCAGTGGAGCGCTTTACCCGGCAAGGGCCGCGATAGCGACGGCGGCGCCCACGGTGACGATCGCGGTCGACAGCCACAACACGCCGATGAGAAGCCATAACGGCCTCGGATTCGCGGCGGTCTGTGTCGTGGGCTTGCTCCAGGATTGCAGCGCCGGTTCGGCGAGCCGCAGTGCGGCGGTGGCGCGTTCGATATCCGCAATATCGCGCGCCAACTGTTCGCGCGCCATTTGTACCAGCGCACGGGCTTCTGTGATGTCCTGATCCGCGGCACCTTCCGCCAACACGCCGGGACCGTTCGGGCGTTCGCCGGAATCGTGTCCGTTCGAATCGTGTCCACCCAAATCGAGCCCGTGTGGCCCGACCGGCATGGCGTCTTCCGTGGCATGGTCGGGCGGGACGGAGCCGAGATATTGCTCGGACATTGCGCGCACCTGTTTGTGTCGGTGATTTTGTATCCGACAGGGCGCGGCCACGCGATGTTGATCGAAGCCTATCCTTAACGGCGGCGTTAACGCTCCTATATGGGCAGGGCGATCAGCGCGGCGCGTGGCGACGGCGTTTTTTATCGCCCGAGAAGGCGTTATACTATTGATTGCGGATGGAAAACCCGCTCTAGCGTCTGCTACGATTACGCCGCCCAAAAGGAGCCCAGCATGTCCACCTCGGCCATCGTCATTCTTGCCGTGATCGTCGTCGTCATCGTGTGGGCGATCGGCATCTACAACGGCCTCATTTCCATGCGGCAACGGGTCAGTCAGGCCTTTGCCGACGTCGACGTGCAACTAAAGCAGCGCCACGACCTGATCCCCAATCTCGTCGAGACCGTGAAGGGCTATGCCGCACACGAGCGCGGCACGCTCGAAGAGGTCGTCAAAGCGCGCAACGCCGCCGTGTCGGCGCAGGGACCGGCGCAGCAGGCGGCTGCGGAGAACATGCTGAGTGGCGCGCTGCGCCAATTGTTCGCGCTCTCGGAAGCCTATCCCGACCTCAAGGCCAACGCCAATTTCCAGCAGTTGCAGGCAGAACTCACCGATCTTGAGAACAAGATCGCGGCGGCGCGACGTTTCTTCAACAATGCGGTGCAGGAATACAACACCGGCATTCAACGTTTCCCCGCGGCTTTGTTCGCCGCGTCTTTCGGCTTTGCGCCTAAGGACTTCTTCGACCTCGGCGCCGATCGCGCCACCGTCGGCGAAGCGCCGGCGGTGAAGTTCTAACGTCCTCAATCCGGAACGGCGACGAGCCCAGACCGCGTGGTGTTGACGATGGCCGCTTACGGTCTATACAGCCATATCCAGTCGAACCGGCGCCGCTCCTATGTGCTGCTCGGCAGTTTGTTCCTTCTCGTCTATGTGCTGATCTATGCCGGCGCGCTGGTGGCGGCGGCACTGTCGTACAACGCCGATCTCGATACGCTGCTGCAGATCGCCTGGGTCGATCTCGTACAGGCGGCGCCCTTCGCAACGATCGGCACGGTGCTCTGGATCGTCATCGCCTATTACTTCCACCAGAGCATGATCGACGCCATCACCGGCGGCCGGGAGGTGCAGCGCGCGGATGAACCGCGGCTTTACAACCTTCTGGAGAACCTTTGCATCTCGCGCGGTATCGCGACGCCGAAGCTTAAAGTGATCGATTCCGGCGCGCTCAATGCTTTCGCCATAGGAATGAACGCCAAGCAATATTCGATCACCGTCACCTCGGGACTGCTCAACCGGCTGAACGACGCGGAGATCGAATCCGTGCTCGGCCACGAGCTGACCCATATCCGCAACGGCGACGTCCGCATGATGGTGATCGCCGTCGTCATCGCCGGCGTCGTTTCGTTTTTCGTGGAGCTCGTGTTTCGGCTCTGGTTCTACAACGGTCTCAGCTTTCGCGGCTCGCGTTCCGAAGACGATCGCCGCGGCGGCGGTGCCGGTGCCGCGATCCTGATCGCGATAGCCCTTCTGATTGTCGCCTATATATTGTCATTCGTCATTCGACTCGCGCTGTCGCGCTCGCGCGAATTCCTAGCCGATGCCGGCTCGGTGGAGCTCACCAAAAACCCCGACGCCATGATCTCGGCGTTGCGCAAGATCGAGGGTCGCGGAGAACTGCCGGGCGCAACATCCGCAGTCATGGAGATGTGCGTCGACAACCCTCGCGAAGGCTTTGGCGAACTGTTCGACACCCATCCGAGCGTCGATAATCGCGTCGCCGCGCTGGTCAAATTCGCTGGCGGCCACGATCCGGGGCCGATCGCATTGCCGCCGCCGGGCGACGAGCCGGCCGATCACGGCGATGAAGCGGCGCCGGTCGGCCCGTGGGGTAGCGAAACTGCCGGCGACAGATCCAGCCCGCGGCTGTCTCCTTCCGGGGCATCCGACAACCCCGACGCTTCGGGCGGCCCATGGTCGGACCCGCAGGCCGGCTCCACAGCGATGCCGGATACCGCTCCGCAGCCCGGGCCGTGGGGTCCGCACCGCGGCAGTTAGGCCAGCCGGGCGGCCAGATTAACCTTAACAACTTACAAATAGGCCCGAACTCGCATTGCGGGGCGTCCGGCGGCCTTGGAGGCTTCCAAACCGTGCCACAGGTGTGTAGAACCGAAACCTGATGTTGGAGGACGCGACGCGCTCGGCTTGGCTGCGGTCTCATGGCTCCTGACTTAATTGCAGGCCTGCGCAGCCGAACTGAACGCATCTAATCGCGGCAACAACGCCGGTGAGGGTTCAAAAATGGCTAAACCAGCTTTGATTTTGGTCGGCGCGGACAAAGGCGGCGTGGGCAAAACGACGGTAGCCCGCACGTTGCTCGACTACTTCGCGGCGCATCACGTACCGACGCGCGCTTTTGACACTGAATCGCCGAAGGGCACCTTGAAGCGCTTCCACGGCGACGTGGCGGACATCGTTGACGCCACGTCAGTCCCCGATCAGATGCGGATCATCGACACGCTGTCGACTACCGACTCCACGGTGACGGTCGTCGACGTGCGCGCCGGGCAATTGTCGCCGACGCTCCGCGCGCTGCGCGACATCGGCTTCCTCGATGCGGTCAAGAAGGGCCAGATCACCTTCGTCGTTTTCCACATCCTCGGTTCGTCGATCGCCTCGTTGAACGAGATCGAGGATACCGCGCCGTTCACCGCCGACGCCAAATATTTCCTGGTCAAGAACTTCCTCAACAATACGAGCTTCTTCGAGTGGGATCAGCCGACTTATGCGGGCTATTTCAAGAAGCTGAAGGACGCGGTTGCCATCACCATCCCGAAGCTCAATGAAATGGCCTATGAGCAGGTCGAGCTCGCCTCGGTTCCGTTCCTGACCTTCGTCGCCAACAAGAATCTGAAGGGCGAAGCGGCCAACTACTCGTTCGTGCTGCGCGGCTATGTGCGGCATTGGCTCGGCAACGTCTGGGCCGAGTACGATCGGGTCAAGCTGCTGGATATCTTCGATACTTCGGGCAGCGTGTCGACCGCACCGCGCGCCCAAGGCGCCAACCGGTCGTAGCTCGACCGCGCCCGGATCAGCACAATAATCCGCGCGGGGGACGTTCCCCCTGCCCCCGCGACGTCCATCGCTCTGGTCGTGCGCCGCTCTAGCCTTGCGCTGGATATTTCATCATAACGTGGTTGTGGTGAAAAACGGATCGGACCGATCGCGGGCATGGCGCAGCACACGCCGCTTTTTATCGTCACCTCCCAGCATCCCCGCGTGGGCAAGACGCTGCTCGCCCGGCTATTGATCGAATATTTCCGGCTCTCAGGCCGGCCGCTCGTCGGTTACGACCTCGACCCGCGCGAGCCCGCCTTTGCCGGCTATTTCGACAATCTGGTCTGGACCGTCGACATTGCCGAGACGCACGGTCAGATGGCGCTATTTGACCGGCTGGTCGCCGATAATTGGCGGACCACCGTCATCGACCTCGGCTACGGCTTGGCCGAGCAGTTCTTCGCCGTAATGGCGGAGATCGGCTTCGAGCAGGAAGCGCGGCGGCGGCTGATCGACCCAATCGTGCTCTTCATCACCGATTCGGCGCCGACCAGCGCCCGCGGCTATGCCGATCTGCGGCGCCGCTTGCCGCAAACGATTTTCGTACCGGTCCACAACGAAGCGGCTTCCTTCATGTTCATCCCGAAGGACTTTCCGCCGAGCCGCCCGGACTGCAGCCTCATCCGTATCCCGCGGCTGTCCCCGATCGTGCGCGGTGTCATCGACCGGCCGGGTTTCTCGTTCGGCGCCTATATGGCGAGCCAGCCGGGCGGACCGACTGAAGTGCACAGTTGGATCGGCAACATTTTCGCGCAATTCCGCGAACTCGAGCTGCGGTTGATCATCGGCGAGCTGGACTCTTCGCTGCGGGGTGGCCCAAAGGAGCCGGCGTGGCGGGTGCGTGGCTGATCTGGGTTATCTAAATCCACCTGCTGGTGTTTTCAATATTAAGATAATTGAAGTCCCGCCGATGCATTTTTGTCGCGCCGATCTCCGCTCGCCTTGAGCGTGACGTCGGGCGAGCAATCGACATGGATGAGACTAACTTGTCCCCCGTTGCCGGCGGCGCCGGTGCGGTTGCCGGGGGCGCTGCTATTGGCGCAGCGGACTTCATCAATTTCGTCATCGACGACGATCAATACGGCGCCCTCGGGTTGGGAATTCTGGCGGTCGGATCACGCCGACTGTGCGGAAAGATTCCGCTTCTCTCCGGATTCATCCGCAACGTCCGTCGTCTGTTAGCTCAATTTGGAGAACGTAATGTTTAGTCGTTTTAAGATCAGTGTCCTTCTCAAGACCGTCATCTCCGTGCTGGCCACTGGCATTGTGATCATGTTGGCGCTCGGTGCGTGGGATTCGTGGAACCGTTTGGCGGCGGCGACCCGGATCGCCAACGTCACCGAAGCCTCTACCTATCTCTTCATCGCCTTGCATACTGTGCGCTCCGAACGTTCGGCGACGGTCCGTGAACTGAATTCCGATCAGCAAACCACTTCGTTGGACCCCCAGGTCAAGGAGGGCCGTGATGTCCTGATGTCGACATTCAAATCAGGACTGGCCGCAATGGAAGCCGCGGATTTTCCCGGTCGACAGGACGCGATCGCCGTTCTCAATCAGGCGGTCACTAAGCACATAGCATTGCAGCAGGAATCCGCGGCGGCCTTCACGCAACCGATGGCGGCGCGCCGACCGGGATTGTGGAAAGAATATTTCAAAGCGGGCGACGACGTCATGGCCGCGCTCGAAAAAACTTCTGCACAGATGGCCAAATCGGTGATGCTTGAGGATGCCTATGTCGACCAGTTGTTGGATATGAAGCAACTGGGCTTCATGGCGCGCAATGCAGCCGGAGACGCTTCGGGTATGATCCTCAATGCGCTCGGCGGGCTGCCGCTTCCGCCCGACCCGCTTGTTAAATATGCGGGTAACATGGGCAGGCTCGAAAATGTCTGGGCGGCGCTGGAGGATATTGCCTCTAGGATGTCGCTGCCGTCTCGTCTCACGGCGGCGATCGAAGCAGGCCGGAATGGGTTTCTCGGACCGGAAGATACCGCTTTTCGCATGAAGACGCTGAAGTCTCTGGTGGCGGGTGAGAAACTCGCCTTAACTCCGCGAGAAGTTTCCATGAGGGAGACAGCGCAGCTTGCTACATTGGTGGGCGCCTTCGAGGCGGCGTTGGATGTTGCTAAGGAACACACGGCGGCCCAGCGCACGTGGGCGCAACGAAGGCTTTGGGGCCAACTCGCCTTGCTGCTGGCGACGGTGGTGCTGAGCGGCGCGATGTTCCTGCTGGTCACACGCCGAGTGACCGGACCGCTGGTGAAAATCCAGCAGGCGATGCTGAAACTCGCCGCGGGAGATTTCAGCGTGGTGTTGCCGGGCCTCAACCGCAAGGACGAGATCGGCGACGTGTCGAATGCGGTTGAGCGTTTCAAAGTCCTGAGCGCCGAAAAAGCTCGGACAGAAGCCGCCGAAGCGGTGCAGCGCCAGCAAGTCGAGGCCGACCGGCAGTCGCAACTCGCGCGCGCAGAAGCTGGCGCGCAGGCAAAGATCGCCGCGGAGCGCGCCAGAGCCGCGGATGAGCAAACACCAGGCCATCAAGGCGCTCGGTACCGGAATGGCCAAGCTGTCGAGCGGCGATCTGACGTTCCGCCTGACCGAAGCATTCCCGGAAACCTACAAAGAGCTCAAGGACAATTTCAACAAAACGATGACGGAACTGCAGGAGACCATTCGCGCGTTGACCGATTCGGCACGCGAAGTCACCAGCGCCTCCGTGGAGATTTCGACCGGCACGACCGATCTGTCACAGCGCACCGAGGAGCAGGCGGCAAGCCTGGAGCAGACCTCCGCCTCGATGGAAGAAATCTCCAGCACGGTGAAGAAGAACGCCGAGAACGCGCAAGTGGCCAATAGCTCAGCCAGTGCTACCCGCGATGTTGCCGACCGCGGCGGCCAAGTGGTCGCTCAGGCGGTCCAGGCCATGGCAAGAATCGAGGATTCGTCGCGCAAGATCTCCGACATCATTGGCGTCATCGACGAGATCGCCCGCCAGACCAACCTTTTGGCGCTCAACGCCGCGGTGGAAGCCGCCCGGGCCGGCGATGCCGGCCGCGGCTTTGCGGTCGTGGCCTCCGAAGTGCGCAGCCTGGCGCAGCGCTCGTCGCAGGCCGCGAAAGACATTAAGGACCTGATCACCAATTCGAACGGCCAGGTGAAGGACGGCGTCGAACTTGTGAACCGCGCGGGCGCCTCGCTCACAGAGATCGTCGACTCGATCAAGAAGGTGGCGGAGATAATCGCCGGCATCGCCAATGCCAGCAACGAGCAGGCGGCCGGCATCGAGCAAGTCAACAAGGCGCTCACCCAGATGGACGAGGTGACGCAGCAGAACTCGGCACTGGTCGAGGAAAACGCGGCCACCGCCAAGACGCTCGAGTATCAGGCCAAGGCGATGGACGAGCGTGTTGCATTTTTCCGGATCGACGGCGGTGCCGCGGGCGGACATCCCGTGCAACCGGCCAAGGCCCGCGAGCAACGCGCGTTACCCGTAGCGCCGTCGCGTGGTCCAGCCGCACCGACGCGGATCGCCGCCGGGAGCAACGACGACAGACCGGTCCGCCGCATGCGGGCCGCACTCGCCACCGCCGTCAAGAGCGAGCCGGACTGGAAGGAATTCTAGATGTGTTCGCCAAGCCAGCGGGGGTCTACGGCGTTCGGCCCTCGGGCGCTGAACTGAAGCACTCGAAGTTGGTCGGGTAAGCACTCTCGCTCCGCGGCGCAACTCAAGCGCAACCTGCCCCGTCTCAATTGGGTCGACCACTGACTCAATGCCGAAGTATCTAGGACGCTGATCCGATCCGACCGAACCGGATCGGTGTCTAGACTTTTCGTTGGCGCATAATATTTTCGGAAAATCGGCATCCACTTTTCCGGATCACGGTCTAATGCCCCTCGAAAGTCACCAGCGTGCGCACCGGCACGCCGAGCTTGCGGATTTTTTCGGCGCCACCGAGATCCGGCAGATCGATGATAAAACAGGCGGCGACGACATCGGCGCCGATCTGCTTGAGCAGCTTGACCGCGGCCTCGGCCGTGCCGCCGGTGGCGATCAGATCGTCGACCAGGATGACCCGCTCGCCCGGCGCCATGGCGTCCTCGTGCATTTCCATTTCGTCGAGGCCGTATTCCAGCGAATAGCCGATACTGACCCGCTTGAACGGCAGCTTGCCTTTCTTGCGGATCGGCACGAAGCCGCAGGAAACCTGATGCGCGATGGCACCGCCGAGAATGAAGCCGCGCGCCTCGATGCCGGCGACCTTGTCGATCTTGCCGCCGGCCCAGGGCTGCACCAGTTCGTCGACCGCGCGCCGGAACGCGCGCGCGTCGCCCAGTAGCGTCGTGATGTCGCGAAACATGATCCCCGGCTTGGGATAATCCGGGATGTTGCGGATCGCAGCCTTGAGGTCGTTCTCCAGCGCAACATTGATCATGGTGAGGGTCGCCCGATTGCCGACACGGCTTAGCTCTTATATTCGGTCGGCGCCCGCGGCTTCTCCAATTCGGGATCGTGCAGCACGGCGTGCCACACTCGCTTTTTGGTGAAGTAGAGCAGCCCCGTGAGCACGATGAGAAATACCATCACCTGAAAGCCGAGCCGCTTGCGCGCATCGAGCTTCGGTTCTGCCGCCCACATCAGGAAGGCCGAGACATCGCGGCCATATTGATCGACTGTGGCCGGCGTCCCGTCGGTATATTCGACTTGGCCATCACTCAACGGCTTCGGCATGCCGATGGCGTGGCCGGGGAAATATTTGTTGTATTGCGCGCCCGGCGCCAACGTGAAGCCGGCGGGCGGATCGGCATAGCCGGTGAGGATGGCGTGAATGTAGTCGGGGCCGTCCTCCTGATATTGGGTGAAGGCGTCGACAATAAACCAGGGAAAGCCGGCCTCATAGCTGCGCGCCTTGGCGAGATCGGACATGTCCGGCGGCAACGCCCCGCCGAGCGCGGCGCGCGCGGCCTGGTCGTTCGGGAACGGCGGCGGGAAATAGTCAGCGATGCGGCCGGAGCGCTGGAACATCTGGCCCTGGTCGTTCGGGCCATCGGTGATCTGGTAGCCTTCCGCGATCGTCGCCGCTTGCGCCTCGGAGAAGGCGGGACCGTCGGGATCGGCGAGATTGCGGAATGCCATCAGCTTGAGACTGTGGCAATTCGAGCAGACCTCTTTGTAGATCTTGAAACCGCGCTGCAACTGCGCGGTATCGTAGGTGCCGAACGGGCCGGAAAACGGCCAATGCTGCCGCGGCGGGGCTTCAGCTTCCTGCGCCGAAGCAGGACGCATCCCAAGACCGGTGAGCGCCGATGCGAGAGCAAGCGCGACGATGAGGCTGCGGGAGCTATTGCGATTGATGGTCATGACCCGCCCTCTAACTCTTGGCGCCCGTCGGCGGCGGCGCCGACGCACCGGCCGGAACGCCGTGGCGCAGCACCGATTCCGAGATCGAATTCGGCAGCGGCTTGGTCTTTTCGAACAGGCCCAGGAGCGGCAGGATGACGAAGAAGAAGCCGAAGTAGTAGACCGTCAATATCCGCGCAGCGATGACGTAGCCGCCGGTCGGTTCCTGCGAGCCGAGATAGCCCAACCCAATCACCGCGGCGAAGAACATAAACAAAAACTGCCGGTACAGCGGCCGGTAGTTCGCCGAACGCACGCGCGACGTGTCGAGCCACGGCAGGAACGCCAGCACGACGATGGCGCCGCCGAGCGCGGCGACGCCGGCGAGCTTGTTCGGGATGGCGCGCAGGATGGCGTAGAACGGCAGATAATACCATTCCGGCACGATGTGGGTCGGCGTCTGGCCCGGATTGGCCATGATGTAGTTGTCGGAGTGGCCGAGATAATTCGGGATATAGAACACGAACCAGGCGAACACGATGCAGAAAACGCCGACGAAGAAGCCGTCCTTGACGGTGGCGTAAGGCGTGAACGCGACGGTATCTTTGTCCTCCTTCGGTTCCACGCCGGTGGGATTGTTCTGCCCGGCTACATGCAGCGCCCAGACATGCAGCACCACCACGCCGGCTATGACGAACGGCAACAGGTAATGCAACGAGTAGAAGCGATTGAGCGTCGGATTACCGACCGCGAAGCCGCCCCACAGCCAGGTGACGATCGGATCGCCGACGCCCGGCAGAGCTGAGAACAAATTGGTGATGACGGTCGCAGCCCAGAAGCTCATCTGGCCCCACGGCAGCACGTAGCCCATGAAGCCGGTCGCGACCATCAGCAGGAACAAAATGACGCCAAGGATCCACAACACCTCGCGCGGCTCCTTGTAGGAGCCGTAATACATGCCGCGCGCCATGTGGATATAGACTGCAGCGAAGAAGAACGCGGCGCCGTTGGCGTGCACATAGCGCAACAGCCAACCGTAATTCACGTCGCGCATGATGCCTTCGACGGAGTTGAAGGCGAAATCGACGTGCGGCGTGTAGTGCATCGCCAGTACGATGCCTGTGATCATCTGCACGCCGAGCATGAAGGTGAGAATGCCGCCGAACGTCCACCAGTAGTTCAGATTGCGCGGTGTCGGATAGGCGATGAAGGACGAGTAGACGAGGCTGCCGATCGGCAGGCGCCGCTCCAGCCATCTCATAAAGGGGTGTTGCGGCTGATAGGTGGAATGTCCGCTCATAGTCGAACCTTATGCCTGGCCGGACGAGCTTTCGCCGATCCGGATCTTGCTGGCGGAGACGAACTGATACGGCGGTAGCGGCAGATTGAGCGGCGCCGGCCCCTGACGGATGCGGCCTGCGGAATCGTATTGCGAGCCGTGGCAGGGGCAGAACCAGCCGTCATAGCTGCCCTGGTGCGGCAGCGGGATGCAGCCGAGATGCGTACAGATGCCGATCACCACCAGCCATTGCTCGTGGCCGGGCAAGACGCGCGCGGAATCGGGCGCCGGATCGCGCAAAGCCTGCCAGTCGACGTCCTGGGCAAGCTTGATGTCCTGCGGCGTGCGATTGAAGATGAAAATCGGCTTGGAGCGCCAGAACACCTTGACGATCTGACCCGCTTGGATCGGCGCCAGATCGACCTCGACGGGCGCACCGGCCGCGATTGTAGAGGCGTCGGGGTTCATCTGTCCGATCAGCGGCGTGAGCGCGGCGGCCGCACCCACGGCGCCGACCGTTGCAGTGGCGATGTATAGAAAATCGCGGCGCGTAGGCTCCGCCGATGAGATTGCTGTCACAGCCTCGACCCTCTTCCGTGTTGCCGGTCACCCCATCCGCGCTGCGCAGGCGGCGGAAGGACCGGTCGCCACCGGCCTGGGGAAGGTCAGCGGCGACGCATTCCGGCTGAGTTTTATTGGCACCCTTACTGGGATAGTGCAAGTGTGGCCGCGACGACACCCACAATGAGACGCGACCACGACCGCTCCGGCTTTGTGGGAGCGCACGGATCGCCTTCCGCCACTGCGGGCCAGCCAGACTCTAGCATGCAGATTGCCCTCTTTGAACCCGATATCCCGCAGAATACCGGTACGGTTTTACGGCTCTGCGCCTGCCTCGGCATCGCAGCCCATATCATCGAGCCGGCCGGGTTCCCAGTGACTGACCGCGCCTTCCGCCGCGCCGGGATGGACTATCTCGACGCCGTCGCAATCATGCGGCACGGCTCCTGGCGCGATTTCGAGACTTGGCGGCGGTCGCACAACCACCGCCTGGTATTATTCACGACGACCGCAAGCCTGTCCTATCTCGATTACGGCTTTGCGGCCGACGACATCCTGCTGTTCGGCCGCGAATCCGCCGGCGCGCCGCCCGATGTTCACGCCGCAGCCGATGCCCGGCTCGTCATTCCGTTGCGCCCCGGCCTGCGTTCGCTCAACATCGCCGTGGCCGCCGCCATGGCCGCCGGCGAAGCGTTGCGGCAGACCGGGGGGATGGCGCGATAACGCCTCCGCTTGCGCGGGAATGCGCAGGCAAGTGCTACGCCTCCACCACGCCCGGCCGCCCGCTCTCGACCGCGTAAGTCTTTAACGTCGCGATGTCGGCCTTCGGATCGTGCGCATCGGCAACCGCGCGCATGCGTATCTGCATCTTTTCCCGTTGCAGATCGACGCAGACATAACCGCGCCGGCGACTTTCGAAGAAATGGACGTGCGGATTGTCGGGCAGCGCCTGCGCGATCAAATCGTAAGGCGGTCCATAGGAGGCGATCGAGGTGCCGACGAATTCGGTCGCGACCAAAGGCGACGCCGGATCGTCGAAATCGAGATGCAGGTCGTTGGCGAAAAACGAGTGAATATCGCCTGAGGCGACGACGGGATTAGACACCTTGCTGTCGCGAATGTGCTTGAGCAGTCGCGCCCGGTTGGCCGGATATCCGTCCCAGTCGTCGGTCCAGAAGCCGTCGACGCCGTTATCTTTCTCCCGTAATTGCGCCATCAGCACGTCTTGCGCGATCAAATTCCATTGCGCCTTCGAATGCGCCAGCGCGGAATAAAGCCACGCCTCCTGATCGAATCCCATCATGGTGCGCCCGGCGTCGAGCCGCTCCGGGCAGCCGGCGTTGGTTTCCAAATGTCCGCCGCCCTTGTTTGGCGGCGCGTAACAGGCTTCGCGCGAGCGGTATTGCCGACCGTCGATGACCGAGATTTCGATCAGGTCGCCGAAACTGACTCGATCATAGACCCGCATCAAGGGTCCGTACGGATGCGACAGGATCGGCCGTACCGGCATATGTTCGTAGAACGCCTGATAGGCGGCCGCGCGCCGCAGCAAAAATTGCGCGGGGTCGTCGAAATATTCCGAATATTGGTCGGCATAATCGTTCTGCACCTCATGGTCATCCCAGGTGACGAGCGCCGGCACCTGGGCGTGGAGACGCGCCAAATCCGGGTCGAGGCGATATTGCGCATAGCGATTGCGGTAGGTCGGCAGTGTCGCAGCTTCCACGCCGTCGGAGTGATGCCGCACGATCGGCCGGTTTTCCTCGATGCCTTCGTAAATATAGTCACCGAGGAAGATCACGAATTCCGGATTCTCCTCGGTCAGGTGGCGGTACGCCGAAAAATAGCCATGCTCATAATTGGCGCAGGAGACATAACCGAAGCGCAGAGCGTCGGGCGCCGCGCCCGGCGGCGACAATGTGATGGCGCGGCCGACCGCACTTTCCGCCTCCCCGCTCAGAAACCGATACCAATAGGACCGGCCGGGTTGGAGGCCCGCGACGTCGAGATGCACCGAATAACCGAAGTTTTGCTCCGCAGTCGCCGTGCCGCGGCGGACGACGTTTTTCATAGTGTCGTCACTGGCGATCTCGTAGCGCAGCGGCACGTCGCCGCCGCTCATGCCGCCGGGGGTTTCCGGATCGTTCGACAGCGGGTCGGGAGCAAGCCGCGTCCACAGCACAAACCCGTCGGAGCGCGGCGCGCCGGACGCCACGCCCAGGCTGAATGGATTGCCGGCATGCGAGCCTTGCGCAAAGCTCCGCGTCGTTGCATTGCGCAGCACGGCCGGCGCCGCGGCCAAGGCGAGGCCTGCGGCCGCCGCGCCGATAATGCGGCGGCGGCTGAAGTGATTTTGCGGCGTAATATGCGGCATGGTGGATTCCGGCGTGAAGTGGCGATCTATCGATATATTCGCGCGGTTTTGTGACATTGTCGCGCCACTGCAGCGTCCGAAAACAAAGTTTCGCAGGTACCATGGATAGCGCCACGATCGAGCAGCGTAAGACCAGCACCAAAGCCTGGTTCGAGAGCTTGCGCGACCAGATCACCGCGGCTTTTGAGGCGGTGGAGGACGCGCTGCCCGAAGGCGCGCCGTTCGGCGATCGCCCGGCTGGCCGTTTTGTTCGCAAACCCTGGCTTCGCACCGATCACTCCGGCGCGCCCGGCGGCGGCGGCGTGATGGCGATGATGAAGGGCCGCGTGTTCGAGAAGGTCGGCGTCCATGTCTCGGCGGTATTCGGCGAATTCGCCCCGGAATTCCGCAAAGACATCCCGGGCGCAGCCGACGACCCGCGCTTTTACGCCACCGGCATTTCGCTAATCGCGCATCCGCACAATCCGCATGTGCCGGCGGTCCACATGAACACACGCTACGTCGTTACCACCAAATCCTGGTTCGGCGGCGGAGCCGATCTCACCCCTGTGCTCGACCGCCGCCGCAGCCAGGACGACGCCGACGCCATCGCCTTTCACTCAGCAATGCGGGCGGCCTGCGACGCCCACCCGGGCATCGCGCCCTACGACAAGTTCAAAAAATGGTGCGACGAATATTTCTTTCTCAAGCATCGCAACGAGATGCGCGGGATTGGCGGCATATTTTATGACTGGCTGGAGTCGGGCGATTTTGCCGCCGACTTCGCCTTCACCCAGGGCGTTGGCCGCTCCTTCTTGGGGATCTATCCGCAATTGGTGCGCAAGAATTTCACCACCCCCTGGAGCGATGCCGAGCGCGAGGAGCAACTGGTCCGTCGCGGCCGCTATGTCGAATTCAACCTGCTCTACGACCGCGGCACCATTTTCGGCCTGCGTACCGGCGGCAACGTCGAGTCGATCCTGTCGTCGATGCCGCCGCTGGTGAAGTGGCCCTGATCGTCATTGCGAGCGAAGTGAAGCAATCCAGCCTTAATCCACCATTCTGGATTGCTTCGTCGCTTGGTTCCTCGCAATGACGTGTCTACCCTATCGCGCCAACAATCATCACCGTGCCGCCGACGATGACGATGGCGTCGAGGATCGCGGTGTGGACATGGACCGGCAGACGCTGAACGATCAGCTTGGCCAGAAACGTCGACGGGAATCCGACAAGGCCCATCAGCAGCGCGATCACGACGACGGTGGGCGTCAGCACGCCGGCGAGCCAGAAGATGGTGATCTTGACGACCCCCGTCGCCAGGGAAATCGCGGAATCGGTCGCGATCACCGCGGTGCTTTCTAGGCCCGATGCCAGCAACAGCGACAACAGCACGACGCCCGATCCGCTGGTGCCGCCCACCAGCAGGCCCCAGCCGGCAGCCGCCGCGGCAAAACCTTTTTCGCCCAGATGATGGCCGTGGCGCTTAAGCACGCGCCGCAACGGCACGGTCGCGATGAGCGTTGAGCCGATCACGATCGCGGCGCCGCGGCTCGACAACAGCGTGTAGAGCCACGCGCCGAGCACACACGTCGGCAACGCGGCGACAAAGGCGATAACGGCGAGCCGCACATGCAGCACCTCGCGGAACGCGGACAACCGTGCGCCGTTGGTGAACATCGACGAGATGGCGATGATCGGCACGACCGGCTCCGCTCCCACGAGCGGCACCAAGACGAGCGGCATCAGTGGCCCGGTACCATAGCCGGCGATGCCGCCGAGGACGGCGGAGATCATAGTGACAATCACGACGAGCGCGATCTCGGCGACGGAAATATGGGCAAGGAGCGCGGACAAGCTTCGACTATAAACTCAGCGTGGATCGCCAGGCAATTTCACGCGCCGTCGCGACCGCCCGCGGCGTGACCGCTCTGGCGCAAATCGCGATTACCGGTTAGGACAAGCCGCAACATTGCCGACCCGAAGCCGCGCACTGGCTCTCAATTTAATCTGCAAGGAACCGCCATGGATCTCGGAATTGCCGGCCGCAAGGCGATCGTTTGCGCATCGAGCCGCGGTCTCGGCTATGCCTGCGCCAAGGCGCTCGCCGAGGCCGGTTGCGAAGTAGTGATCAATGGCCGCAACCCGGAACAGCTTGCCAAGGCGGCCGCCGCGCTTAAAGACGCGACCGGCGCCAAAATTATCCCAGTAGCAGCCGACGTCGCCTCGCCCGACGGCCAGACGGCGCTGTTTGCCGCCTGCGCCGAGCCGGATATTCTGATCAACAACAATGCCGGGCCGCCGTTCCGTGATTTCCGCAACCTTGACCGTCAGAAGATGATCGACGGTGTCGTCGCGAATATGGTGGTCGCCGTGGAATTGATCCAAAAGGCGATCGATCCGATGATCGCCAAGAAGTTCGGCCGCATCGTCAACATCACCTCCGGCTCGGTCAAAATGCCGCTCGCGGGGCTCGATCTGTCGTCAGGCGCCCGCGCCGGGCTTACCGCCTTCCTCGCCGGCGTCGCGCGCTCGGTTGCGGCATCGAACGTCACCATCAATTTCGTGCTGCCCGGCACCTTCGAAACCGATCGTTTCACCTCCAACATCGCAGCGACGGCAAAGAAGAAGAACATCAGCTACGACGCGGCCTTCGCCGAGCGGGTCGGCACCGTGCCGGCCAAACGCGTCGGGCAACCTGACGAACTCGGCAGGACTTGCGCGTTTCTCTGCTCGGCACAGTCGGGCTATATTACCGGGCAAAACATCCTCATCGACGGCGGCGCCTTCCCGGGCGCGTTCTGACACACTCTGGCAAAGTATCGATTTAAGAAAACCGCCACCAAGGAGATGAAATCATGAAACTCGTTCGCTACGGCGCGCCGGGGCGCGAAAAGCCCGGCATGATCGATAAGGAAGGACGGCTGCGCGACCTGTCGAAGGTGGTTCCCGATATCGCGGGCGACGTGCTTTCACCGAAGAGCTTGAGCAAACTGAGTAAGCTCAAAGCCGACAAGCTGCCGCTTGTTCGCGGCAATCCGCGCATCGGGCCGTGCGTCGGCAAGGTCGGCAATTTCATCGCCATCGGGTTGAATTATTCCGACCACGCCGCCGAAGCCGGCATGGCGATCCCCAAAGAGCCGATCATCTTCAACAAGGCGCCGTCCTGCATCTGCGGCCCGAACGACGACACCATGACGCCTAAGGATTCCACTAAGCTCGACTGGGAGGTGGAACTCGGCATCGTCATCGGCAGCCGTGGCCGCTATTTGTCGAAGAACAATGCGCTCGACGTCGTCGCCGGTTACTGTCTCGCCAACGACGTATCGGAGCGCGTGTTTCAGATCGAGCGCGCCGGGCAATGGACCAAGGGCAAGGGCTGCGAGACCTTCGGCCCGCTCGGACCGTGGCTCGTCACCAAGGACGAGATCAAGGACCCGCAAAAACTCGCGATGTGGCTCGACGTCAACGGCGAGAAGCGCCAGCGCGGCAACACCTCGACCATGATCTTTGACTGTCGCCACATCGTCTGGGCGTGCTCGCAATATTTCGTCCTTGAGCCCGGCGACGTCATCATCACCGGCACACCGCCCGGCGTCGGGCTCGGCATGAAGCCGGAGCCGATCTTCTTAAAACCCGGCGACATCGTCACGCTGGGCGTCGACGGCCTGGGCGAGCAGCGGCAGAAGATCGTGAAGTTCAAGAAATAACGGTGTTGCTCGACCTCTCCCCGCGCGCGGGGAGAGGTCGTCCTCCGTACAAATACTTACCCGGTTGCCCTCCACGGGATAAAATTTTTTCAATCATTCTGCGCTTCAATGCCTCCTGGCATGGGTTGAAGGGGGTGTCGGGTCATGTCGTCGAAAGTCAAAGTCCAAGAGTGCGCGCGGCGCGTCAAAGGCATGATGAGCCCCGCCGACAAACTCGATGCGCTCGCCGACGCGATCGCCGAGCTCGCTGAATTCATCGAGGTCGTCGAACATCGAATGCAGCATGTCGAGGGGCGCGTGCGGCGCATGGGCCTGTAGGTCGCGTTGTAGGGCTCACCACTGTACGGGCGCAGGGTTCGACGAGATCGACAGCCCGAAAAAACAATTCCGCAGCAGGCTCATTCTTGCCGCGCCGCCAGATCGGCTTGCAGCGAGATGCGCGACCACGCGGCGACCTTGTCGCGGAACGCCGTATATGAATCGTAAATCCGCCGCGCGCCCTCGCTCCTGGCGGCGAGCTCCGCCAGCACGTCGCGCGCTTGCGCGCGCGCCGCGGCGATCACATCCGCAGGGAACGTCCGGACTTGCACATTGTCGCGCGTGACCAGCGTGGCGAGCGCTTCGATGTCGAGCCGCTCCATTTCCGCGAGCGCAAAGGCTGCCTCCGCAGCGCAGGCATGCGCGACGATCGCCTGCAGCTCGGCATCGAGCGCGGCCCAGGCTTTCAGTCCGATGATGCATTCACCGCTGCCGTTCGGCTTGGTGAAGCCGGGGCCATAATAAAACGGCGCGAAGCGGTACAGTCCGAGCGCGATATCGGAGCCGGGACCGACGAATTCGGCGCCGTCGATGACACCGGACTGCAGCGCGACAAGAATTTCGCCGGGCGACGTCGTCTGGGCGACGGCGCCGAGCCGGCGATAGACTTCACCGCCCAGCCCGAGCGAGCGGATTTTCAAGCCACGCACATCGTCACGGCCGTTGATCTCGCGGCGAAACCAGCCGCCCATCGAGACGCCGGTGTTGCCGGCCATGAACGGCTTGACGTCGAATGCCGCATAAAGCGCATCCCATAGCGCCTGACCGCCGCCGGCGTCGATCCAGGCCGCGTGTTCGTTGGGGAGCAATCCGAACGGCACGGTGGTGAAGAACACTGCGGCCGGTTCCTTGCCTTGCCAATAGAATGCGGCGCTATGTCCCATTTCGGCGACGCCGGAGCCGACGGCGTCGAGGACTTCGAAGGCCGGCACGACCTCGCCCGCGGCCGATACCGTGATTTCGAGGCGGCCGCCGGACATCGCGGCGATGCGCAGCGCGATGCGCTCCGCCGACATGCCGGGACCGGGCAGCCGCTTCGGCCACGACGTCACCATGCGCCAGCGCAGCTTGCCGCTTTGCGCGAGCGCCGGCGCGCCCAGTGTTGCGGACAATGCGCCGGCCAGCCCCAACGTCCCGCCGCGGGCGAGCTTGCGTCGCGTGATGTTCTTCATGCTTTCCTCTTCTCCAGAGGCGGCGACCGTAAGGCTTTACCGTTCGGCCGTCGCGGCAATTTCCCCACGCCGATAGCCCTTGTCGATTTCTGCAATTCCCCGGTTGCGACAGCTTGCATGACCGCGAATTTTCGGACAGAGGTGGGCGGCATAGCACAGGGAACGGGAGCACGTTATGGGAGCGAATTTCGGCATCGCGGGTATGGATTGGCAGCAACGGATCAATTGGGACCGGCTGCGCGAATACCGTATCGAGCGCGCGCGTGCGATGATGAAAAAGCACGGTCTCGGTGCGCTGTTGTGCATGTATGACGAGAACGTACGCTACATCACCGCCACGCTAACCCCGGGCTGGTGCCGGCTCAAGCCCGGCCTGCGCTACGCCATGCTGTGCGGCGACGGTCGGCCAATCTTGTTCGAACAAGGCGACATCGGCATGCAGGTCGAGCGCCACTCGCCGTGGCTGCCGAAGGAGAACGTGCGCCACTCGTTCGCCTGGATCAAGGGCGCCGCCGGCCCGGCCTCGGTCCAGCAGGTGGGCAAGTTCGCCAAGGCGGTGCTCCAGGCCATGAAGGAAAACGGCGTCGCCGGCCAGAAGCTCGGCTGCGACTTCATCGACATTAACATGATCAACGTGTTCAAGGAAAACAACATCAACTGGGTCGACGGCATGACCCCGCTGATGGAAGCGCGCGCGGTGAAGAGTCCTGACGAACAGGAATGCTTCCGCATCGTCGGCGCCATCGGCGACGCGACGCATTGGGAGTGCATGAAATTCCTGCGCCCCGGCGTCACCGAGAACCAGGTCACCGCGCACCTGATGCAATATCTCTACAACATTCCCGGCATGGAGGACGTCGAGGATGTCATCGTCTCGTCGGGGCCGAACACCTGGCCGAATTGGCGCAATTTTTCCGACCGCATCATCCAGCCCGGCGACATCGTGTTCATGGATTTGGCGGCGCTGACCTGGAACGGCTACAAATCCTGCTATTATCGCACCTATTGCGTCGGCAAGGAGCCGAGCCAGGAGCAGAAGGACACCTACGACACCGCGCTCAAATGGCTCTACGACTCGATCGGCGCGGTGAAGGTCGGCGCCACCACCCGCGACATCGCGATGAAATGGCCGTCGGCGATGGAAACCTGGGGCTACGAAGACGAAGACCAGGCCGCGGCGAACCTGTGGGGCCACGGACTTGGGTTGGCGCAATACGATCCGCCCGTGATCTCGCGCATCTGGTCGCTCGATCATCCGATCGACATCCAGGAAGGCATGACCTTCGCGCTCGAAACCCAGCACGGCAAGAAATACCGCTACGGCGTGCGCATCGAGGAAATGCTGATCGTCAAGAAAGACGGCATTGAGATCGTCTCCAACTTTCCGGTCAAGCAGATCACTGTCGTCGACCCGCTACCCGGTTATGGCGATCACGTGAAATGATTTTTCCTCTCCCCGCGGGGGAGAGGAAGTTTGCCGCAAATTTGGCACTGCCGAGAGTCGTATGAGTAGCTTCATCCTCCCGCTCAGTGATCCCGCCGCCACGGCACCCGACCGCGTCGGGCCGAAGGCGGCGAACCTCGCGGCGCTCGCGCATGCCGGCCTGCCGACGCCCGGCGGCTTCTGCATCACGGCGGACGCCTACCGGCGGCAGATCGCGCATCTCGGTCTCGACGATCTGCTGCGCGAATATCCGCCCGCGGATACGCTGGTGCAGCGGCGGCTGGCGGTTGAAATCCGACTCAAGCTCTATCAGAGCGATTTGGCGCCCGACGTTCTCGCCGAGGTCCTCGCCGCGTGGTGGGCCGAGCCGAAGCCCGCGGCGGTGCGCTCCTCGTCGCTGGTCGAGGATCGCGTCGATTCAAGCTTCGCCGGCCAGTTCGAGAGTTTTCTCGGCGTGGTCGACGACGCCGAATTTCTCACCGCGTTACGCGCCTGCTGGGCGGCCTTGTGGACCACCACAGCGCGGCGCTCGATGGCGCAGCACGATCTCCATCCGGCCGACACCGCAATGGCGGTGCTGGTGCAGCCGCTTATTGCCGCGCGCGCGTCCGGCGGGGGATTGAGCGAAACCGCCGACGGCCAGATGCTATTGTCCGCCACCTGGGGTCTGGGCACTGCGATCGCCCAAGGCGAAGTCGTGCCGGATCGCATAGTGCTGACCCGCCATGGCTTCCTTCGCTCGAACGACGCCGGCCGCAAAAATCACCGGGAAGCCTGCGGGCATGGTGCCGGCAATACCGGCGGCACATTGCTGCAGGCCGTGCCCGAAGCGCTGGCGCGCGCGCCTTGTCTTGAAGCCGGTCAAGCCACCGCGCTCGGACGCCTGATGCGCAAGGCGGAAAACGTGCTCGGCATGCCGGTCGAAATCGAATGGGCGCTCGACGACGTCGGCTTTAAGCTGTTGCAGGCGCGGCCATTGCACACCGAACCGGCCACCGTGCCGGAGGAGATCTGGCTCAAACATCCCGGCCTCACCGGCCATCCCGCCGGCGTCGGCTGGGGCTCCGGCCGCGCCGTAGTGGTCAATTGCGAATGCGAATTCAGCCGCGTCGGGCCGGGCGATATTCTGGTGACGCGCGTCGCCGGACCGGCGCTTAGTCACATTTTGCCCCGAGTCGCCGGCGTCGTCGCCGAGCTTGGCGGCTCAACCTCGCACCTTGCCTCGCTGGCACGCGAGCGCGGCATCCCGATGGTGCTCGGCGTGCTCGACGCCACGCAGCGCATCCCCGATGGCGCGCAGGTCGCGGTCGACGGCGTCGCCGGCGTCGTGCGGTGGCACGCTTGATCCGCGCCAAAGCACCGCGGCGGGCCACTCGGCCGCGCATCTTTGTGACGCAGCCGGTTTCCGAGCAGGCGCTGCAAAGGCTGCGTGCGGCAGCGAGGGTCACGGTGTTTGCCGATGCCAGCCGGATCATTCCCAAGCGCACGCTAATCGAGGCCGTGCGCAAGGCGGATATTCTGTATTGCCTCCTGCACGACAAGATCGACCGCAGCGTGGTGACGGCCAATCCGAATCTGCGCTTGATCGCGGCACAGTCGATCACGCCGTCCAATATCGACGTCGACGCGGCGACGGAACGGCGCATTCCGGTCACCGTGACCGCCGCGATTACCACCGAGGCATCGGCAAGGCGGTGGCGCGCCGCGCCCACGGCTTTTCCATGCGCGTTCTGTATTGGACGCCGCGGCGCAAGTCGGAGCTGGAAGAGCGCGAAGGGGGCCTGACCTACGTGCCGCTCGATCAGCTGCTTCGCGAATCCGATTTCGTCTCGCTGCACTCACCATTGACCAAAGACACGCGACACCAGATCGGCGCCCGCGAGCTGCGGCTGATGAAAAAAACCGCCTTCCTCGTCAACACCTCGCGTGGCGCGGTGATCGATGAGGCGGCGCTGGTCCGCGCGCTGGCTAAAAAGCAAATCGCCGGCGCCGGTCTCGACGTGTTCGAGCACGAGCCCAAGATCGACCCGGGCTTAAAGAAAATGTCCAACGTCGTGCTGACGCCGCACATCGGCAGCGCCACACCCGAGGTGCGCACGGCGATGGCCAATATCGTCGTCGACAATATCCTTGCGCTCCTTGAAGGAAAGAAACTGCCGAACTGCGTCAATCCGCAGGTGTTTGCGCTATAGTCGTCCCTGCCGGGCTCGACGAGCTAATATCGGAGTATTGCCATGCCACGCACGCTGATCGCCGTCACCGACAGCCCGTTCCCGTCGCTCGACCCCGCCAAGAAGGAGCTGGCGCGGCTCGATCCCGAGTACCGGATGTCGAAGAGCCCCGCGGCCGACGACATTCTTGCCGTGGCACGCGATGCCGACGCCATCCTCGTCACTTACGCCAAATTGCCCCGCGATCTGTTGCTGCAATTGAAAAACTGCAAGGCGATCGGCCGCTTCGGGCTCGGCGTCGACAATATCGACCTGCCGGCGGCGACCGAGCTCGGCATCAAGGTCAATTATGTGCCCGATTATTGCCTGCGCGAAGTGTCCGACCACGCCATGGCGCTGTTGCTCGCGCTCGCCCGCAAAGTGACCTTTGCCAATAAGCTCGTGCAATCCGGCCGCTGGGAAGTGCCGCCGATCGTGCCATTGCGACGGATTGACGGCCAGGTGCTGGGCCTGGTCGGCTTCGGCAACATTCCGCGCACGATGGTGCCGAAGGCGAAGGCGTTCGGCTTGAAGGTCATCACCTACGATCCCTTCGTCACGCCGGAGACGCTCGCCACAGCCGGCGTCGAAGGCGTGAGCTTCGATGCTTTGCTGGCGCAGTCCGACTTCATCTCGGTGCATGCACCGCTGCAGCCGGCGACGCGCGGGCTGATGAACGCCAAAGCCTTCGCCAAGATGAAAAAGGGCGCCTACCTCATCAATACCGCGCGCGGCCCGCTGATCGACGAGACGGCGCTCATCGCCGCGCTCGATTCCGGCCACCTCGGCGGCGCCGCGCTCGACGTGGTGACACACGAGCCGCTGCCCAAAGACTCCCCACTCATCGGCCGCGACAATGTCATCCTCACGCCGCATACCGGATTCTATTCGGTCGAGGCGCTGGAGGAATTGCAGACCAAATGTGCAGCCGACGTGGCGCGCGTGCTGTCGGGAGAGAAGGCGGTCTATCCGATCTCGGCTTAACGGCTTAAGCGTACGGCGTTACTCGCCGGGCTTGAACGGCTCCTCTTTATCCGGCGGGATGCTCTGTTCGGCCATGGCCAGCATCATCGCCAGCGAGACATAGGTGCCGGCGACCGCCGACAAATCGACGACCTGCTGCTCGCCCAATAACTGTTTCGTGCGATTGAACGTATCGTCTGAAACCGCCTTCTTGGTCGTGAGCTCGGTGACGAAATCGTAGACGGCTGCTTCTTCCGGCGACATATTCGAAGGCCGCTTGTTGGCCTTGAGTTCGGCGACGATATCGGGCGACAGCCCGGCTTTGATCGCGAGTGGCGCATGCGCGAACCACTCCACCTGCGAGCGCCACTGCCGGCCAATGATCAGGATGGCAAATTCGTTGAGCTTTTGCGGCACCGAGGTCTGCCAGCGCAGATAATACAACAGATCGAACATTTTCTGCCCGAACACCGGGCTGCGCAGCATGAGATTGTAGGGGCCGCCGATGCCGACGCTCGATACTTTCACGATCTGGTCGCCGAGCGGCTTCTGCTTGTCGTTGAGCTGATCCAATGTCAGCTGCGGAAAGCGCGGCGCTTTACTTATGGCCAATGGCGCCGTCATCACGCCGCCAAGCCAGCCGCCGGCCGTTGCAAGAACAATAAGTCCGAATAGGGTTTTGCGTTTCATGTCCGTTTCCTCCCATAGCCCGCCGCTTTTGCATCGGCAGAGATGGCCATACACGGACTTTAACTGAACCCGCGAAGCAGCGCCAAGCCCGCTATTTGTAATCTTCGCCGAGCCATTTGGCGCGGATTTTGGCCAGCGTGCCGTCCATATCGATCTGATCGATCCAGATGTCGAGATAATTGAGCAAGGTCTGGTCTTCCCGATGCAGCAGGATCGCGACATAGACCGGATTGAAGACCTGACCCGGATCCAGCGCGGCGATACGCGGGTCCTGCCGCGCCATATAAATGGCCGCGGTGGAATCGGCGACCTGCGCGTCGACCTTGCCGGCGAGGAGATCGGCAGTCGCCAGCGCATTCGAGTCGAAACCCGTGGGGCTCGCCTGTTTGAACATCGTCTTGGCGAAAGTCTCGTTTAACCCGCCTTTGTTATAGGCGATCTTGAATCCGGTCTGGTCAAGGTCGGCGAGCGAACGGAAGCGGTCCTTGTCGGCTGAGCGGATCATCATCAGCTTGCCGTAGCGCAAATAGGGCTTGGAGAAGGTCGCGGTCCGCGCGCGATCATAAGTGCGGCCCATGCCCGACATGGCGACATCGAACTTGTCCGCCGCGAGATCGCCCAGCATCGAGCCGAATGTCATCTTCACATAGTCGATCTTGACGCCAAGCGCGGGGCCGAGCGTCGCCAAGGCGTCGATGTCGAAGCCTTCGAGCTCGCCGGACGGTTTGCGCATGCTGAACACCGGCGTGTCCATGGTGGTGCCGACGCGCAACGTGCCGCTGTCGAGAATGCGTTGCAGCCGGTCGGGTGCCGCGCTCTCCGCCGGAGCCTGCGCGCTCACCAGCACGGCGAGCACGACACCGATCAAGGCCTGAAGTCTCAAAGTCCCCTCCCCGTCCCCGCCGCCGACCGGCACGTCAGTTGCTCTCGCGTGCCCATTCGACGATCACCCGCACCACTTTATTGTTGATGTTGGGATGCGCCATCGGCGGGCTCTCGATATAGAGCCTATCACCATCGAAGCGGACCGCGCGGGTCTGCTCGCCGCCGACCCAGGCCTCGTTCCATGCCGCCTCGACCTTGGTGATGACCTTGCCGTCCTCGACCCGATAGCGGCCGGTATAGGCAATCATGGTTTTGAGCGCCTGGGCGCGCTCCTCGTCGGTCTTCGGCACCACGCGGTTTTCCGCCGTCACCAGAGCCAGCCAGCGGCCCTGCGGCGTCGCGATTTGAATCCCCTTGGGATGCTCGCCATAGACCGGCGTGCGTTCCTTGGTCGCCACGTCCTCATAGATCACCGAAACCAGGGTCCAGGTGCCGACGATCTTTTGCCGCAGCTCGGCATCGTCGGCGCGCGCCAGCGTCGGCAGAAACAGCATCGCCACCAGAGCGAACACGACTGCACGCACCATTTTCCTAAATCCACTCACTCCGCAGTCCAGCCGCCATCGAGCAGCAGCGCCGAGCCGGTCATCAGCGACGAGGCATCGGAAGCGAGGAACACGATGGCGCCGGTCAATTCGTCGAGCTGGCCGAGACGGCCGAGTTTAATCTTCGACAACACTTCGTCCCGAAATACCTTGTTCTCGAAGAACGGCTTTGTCATCGGCGTTTCGAGAAATGTCGGACCGAGCGAATTGACGCGGATGTTATGCGGCGCGAGTTCGATCGCCATCGCCTTGGTAAAGCCCTCCATGGCGTGTTTCGAGGCGCAATAGACGGTGCGGCGCGCGGCGCCGACATGGCCCATCTGCGAGGAGATGTTGACGATCGAGCCGGAGAGCTTCGCCGCGACGAGCTTGGTCGCCACCGCCTGCGCGATGAAAAACGCGGCTCGCACATTGAGCGCAAAGATGGCGTCGAAATCCTCCACCTTGACGTCGGGCAGAAGCGCTGGCCGGTTCATGCCGGCATTGTTGATGAGGATTTGAAACGGCGCCGCCGCGGCGACCGCTTTTCGCGCGGCTTCGACATCGGTGACGTCGAGCACTAGCGCTTCGGCCTGTTCGCCTCGCGCGCGGATCGCTGCGGCCGCCGCCTCGATCTCGCTCTTGGTGCGCGCCGCGAGCGTCACATGCGCGCCGGCAGACGCCAGCGCCGAAGCCGCCGTAAGCCCAATGCCGCGACCGCCGCCGGTGACCAGCGCACGCCTGCCGTCGAGGCGGAAGGAAGGGGTCTTAGCGAGGTCAATCTGTGACACGTCACTCCGCCGCCTCGCCATAGGGCACGTTCCTCCCGCCGTAGCGGCGCACCCGGACATTGGCCTGCTCCGCGTGGGCGACAAAGCCTTCCAGCATGCACAGCCGCGAACAGGCTTCGCCGATCTTGGCGCTTGCCTCGTCGGTCAGCACTTTCTGATAGGTGCAGGTCTTGAGGAATTTCCCGACCCACAAGCCCCCGGTATAGCGCGCTGCCTTTTTGGTCGGCAGCGTGTGGTTGGTGCCGATCACCTTGTCGCCATAGGCGACATTGGTGCGCGGGCCGAGAAACAGCGAGCCATAGTTTTTCATATTGTTGAGAAAATAATCCGGATCGCGCGTCATCACTTGCACGTGCTCCGACGCGATACGGTCCGCCTCGCGCACCATCTCGGCCTCGTCGTCGCAGACGATGACTTCGCCGAGATCGGCCCAGGCTTTGCCGGCGATTTCAGCGGTCGGCAGGATTTTCAGGAGCCGCTCAACCTCGCGCATCGTGTCGCGCGCGAGCTTTTCCGAATTGGTGAGCAGGATCGCGGGCGAGGTCGGGCCGTGCTCGGCCTGGCCGAGGAGATCGGTGGCGCAGATTTCGCCGTCGACACTGTCATCGGCGATGATCAGCGTCTCGGTCGGCCCGGCAAGAAGATCGATGCCGACGCGGCCGAACAATTGCCGCTTGGCTTCGGCCACATAGGCGTTGCCCGGCCCGACGATCATGTCGACCGCCGCGATGGTCTCGGTGCCGAGCGCCATGGCGGCGACCGCCTGCACGCCGCCGAGCACGAATATCTCGTCGGCGCCGCCGAAATGCATCGCAGCGACGATCGCTGGATGCGGGCCGCCATGAAACGGCGGCGCGCAGGCGATGATATGCTTCACGCCGGCGACGCGTGCGGTGACGATCGACATATGCGCCGACGCCACCATCGGATAGCGCCCGCCCGGGACGTAACAGCCGATCGAATTCACCGGGATGTGCCGGTGGCCGAGCACCACGCCGGGCAGCGTCTCGACGTCGAGATCGCGCATCGTATCCTTTTGCTTCTGCGCGAAATTGCGCACCTGCGCCTGGGCAAATTTGATGTCGTCGAGATCGCGCTTTTTCACCTGATCGATGGCGCGTTCGATCTCCGCCGGCGCAAGCTTGAACGAGGGTGGCGACCAGTTGTCGAATTTTTGCGACAGCTCGCGGACGGCTAAGTCCTTGCGCTCATCGATATCGGCAAGGATGGCCTCGACCGTCTCCCGCACTTTGGCGTCGGCCGCCTTGATCGCGCTTGCGTCCATTCCGCGTTTGAGGTGCCTGGCCATTAGGTACTCCTTTCACCCTCCCCTGCAGGGGGAGGGTCGGCGCGAAGCGCCGGGGTGGGAACTAGCAGCGCGCGCACGGCCCCACCCGGCTTCGCTGCGCTCGCCACCCTCCCCCTTCAGGGGAGGGTTATTTTTATCACGAATGTCCGACCACCGGCTCGACGATCACGGCCGTCCCGTAGCACAAAACTTCCGCCGTTCCGACCATGGGTCCGGTGTCGTAGCGCACACCGACGACGGCATTGCCGCCGGCGTCTTTGGCATGGCTGAGCATCAGTTCGAACGCCTCTTCGCGCGCCTTCTCGCACAGGCTCGTGAAAATGCCGGCCCGGCCTCCGAACAGCGTTCGCAGCGCGCCGACGATGGTAAGCGGCAGCGACCGGGTGCGCACGGTGATGCCGCGCACCACACCGAGGCTTTTGACGACGCGGAAGCCCGTGATCTCGAAGGTCGTCGCCGACATCATCGCGTCGTGGCGATGCAGCGTCGCGGCAAGCCGCTCCTCCGGCGTCTCGCCGATGATCATTTGATCGCCTGCGGGTTGATCGGCGAACCGGTGCCGCCGGTGATGATCAACGGCGGGCCGCAGAAGAAGAATTCGTAGATGCCGTCCTCGGCGCAATCCTCGGCCAGCTCCTTGAGGTAGAAGATTTCGCCCATGCACAGCCCCATGGCTGGGATCACCACCCAGTGCCACGGCTGGTTGGCATCCCTGGTCTCATTCGGCCGCACCTCGACGCCCCAGGTGTCGGTGCAGATCGCGGCGATCTCCTTTTCCTGGCACCAGTAGCAGTTCTCGAATTTGACGCCAGGCGCGTCGCCGCCCGCATAGCCGCCCCATTCTTTCTCCGCGAGGCAGCGCTCCATCTGGCCGGTGCGGATGATGACGAAGTCGCCGCGGCCGATCGACACGTTGTGATCCTTGGCGCATTTGTCGAGTTCGTCGTTGGAAATGCTCTCGCCGTCGGCCATCCATTGCACGCCACGAAAGCGCGCGATGTCGAGCAGCACGCCGCGGCCGACCATCTTGTTCTTGGAGTGCTCGATGCCGAGCACGTTGAGCCCCTTGGAATCGATCAGCCGGGCGTCATGGCCGTTATAGGCCTTGTCCTCGTAGAACACGTGGCCGAGCGCATCCCAATGGGTGGCGCCCTGCACGCACAGCATCAGCGTATCGTCGGCGTAGCGGATCTTGTTCCAGTCCTGCCGCTCGGCGACAGCGTCGGTGCCGGTCGCCAGCATCTGGTGGATCGGGTTGAATCGGCCGCCGAACAGCCCGTTCTGCGGCCCATTGGCGTCGAGCGGAATGCCGAGCGCGAACACCTTGCCGGTGCGGATCAAGCTTGCCGCCTTGACGATGTCCTGCGGCGTGACCTGGTTGAGCGTGCCGACGTGGTCGTCCTTGCCCCAGCGGCCCCAATTGCGCAGCTTGACCGACGCCTCGGCAATCGCCTCTTTCCCAACCTTGATGTTCATCGCGGCGCTTCCTTTCCCGTGAAGTCTATGTACCAGTTGCGGCGGCGCGACTTTGGCACAAATGTTCCGCTGCGACCACACGCGGACGGAGAAGGCTCCCCATGAAGCTCTTGAGTTTTGTCGCAGACGGCAGGGATTGGTTCGGGGCGGTCAGCGGCGACGGCGTGGTGACGCTCAACGACAAGATAGCCCAGCCCGATCTGCGTTCAGCGCTTGCCGCAGGCGCGATGGCGGCCATCCGCCAGGCCGTGCAAGACGCCAAGCCCGACCGCAAGCTCAGCGACATAAAATTCCTGCCGGCGATCCCGCAGCCGGGAAAGATTCTTTGCGCCGGTATTAATTATCGCTCGCATGCCGCCGAGACCGGACGTGAACTGCCGAAACAGCCGAGCATGTTCGTGCGCTTTGCCGACACGCTTATTGGCCACGGCGGTGACATGGTCCGGCCGAGCGTTTCCGACAATTTCGATTACGAGGGCGAGCTTGCCGTCGTCATCGGCAAGGCTGGCCGTCACATCAGCCCCGAGCAGGCGCTCGATCATGTCGCCGGCTACACCTGCTTCGTCGACGGCAGCGTGCGCGATTACCAGAAATTTTCTGTGACCTCGGGCAAGAATTTTCCGTCGACCGGTCCGCTTGGGCCATGGCTTGTCACCACCGACGAGATTCCCGATTCAAGCCGGCTGACTTTGACGACGTGGCTCAACGGCACGCAAGTGCAACACGCCAGCACCGATCAGCTGATCTATTCGATCCCGCACATCATCGCGTTCTGCTCCGATTTCACAGCCCTTGCGCCGGGCGACGTGATCGCCACCGGCACCCCCGAAGGCGTCGGCCATCACCGAAAGCCGCCGCTGTGGATGAAGCCCGGCGACACGCTCGAAGTCGAGATCAGCGGTGTCGGGATTTTGCGCGCACATATCGTCGACGAACCACACTGAGCGCCAACCCACACGAGGAAAATCTTACAGCGCCGGCAGCAGCCATGCCGCAATCGCAAAGGCGTCTGCATCGCGATCCAAATAGCCGATCACCTGCAAGCCGAGCGGCATGCCGTCGACCTCAAACAGCGGCAGCGACAGCGCCGGCACGCCAAGGAGCGACGCCGGCACGGCAAATTCCGGATTGCCGGTCGAGCCGAGGCCCGCCGGCGCGCCGCTCGGCGCCGACAGCGTAATGCAGGCATCGCAGCTCGCGGCGAGTTCGGCGTGCACGGCGCGCACCCGCGCGCGTTCTTTCAAGTCGGCGCGATGCTCGGCGATCGTCATATCCTCGTATTTTTGCGCCCGCTCGACGATGGCGCGGCTTAATTTGGTGGCATCGCGGTCGCGCATGCTGTGCATGAACCACCGCGTCTCGAAGCCGTTGCACCGGTGCGAAAGTTCCGCGGAATTGGCGAGATCGGTTTCCAGCGCCGCAACCTTGTCGTCGTTCTGCCGGCTGCGGATTTCAATGCCGGCGGATTGCAGCCGCATGACGCATTCGCCGAGCTGCTGCTTGGCGCCGACCGACGCAAACTCCCATCCGGCGGTTTCGAGCACGGCGAGCCGCCGCGGCTTCACCGGCTGTGGCATCGTATCCGGTCCTTGCAGGCCGGGCGTGCCGGCATCGCCGCCGACGCGGGCGACAATCTCGTGCGCGACCTGCCAGATATCCGGCAGCGCGGCGCCGAGAATGCCGGTGCAGCTCTGGCTCTGATAATCGTGGCTGCCTTCGCGATTGAGCGCATTGACGCTCGGCTTAAAGCCAAAACAGCCGCAAAAGCTCGCCGGGCGGATGGTCGAGCCGATGACTTGGGTGCCGAGCGCCGCACTGATCATGCCGGTGGCGGCGGCCGCCGCCGAGCCGCTCGACGACCCGCCGGGCGTGTGGCCGATATTCCACGGATTGCGCGTACCGC
This sequence comes from Xanthobacteraceae bacterium, assembly GCA_049519075.1. Lineage (GTDB taxonomy): Bacteria > Pseudomonadota > Alphaproteobacteria > Rhizobiales > Xanthobacteraceae > BOG-931. Next base: position 91,517 of record JBEKRD010000006.1, read on the forward strand.
GCGGTTCGAACGCCGCGAATTCCGTGGTCACGGTCTTGCCGAGAATGACGGCGCCGGCGTCGCGCAGCGCGCGTACCGAGGCTGCGTCCTTTTCCGAGCGCCAGCCGGCGAACAGCGGCGAGCCCATCTCGGTCGGCATGTCGACGGTCTCGATGATGTCCTTGATGCCAACCGGCATGCCGTCGATCGGCGAGCGCGGCTTGCCGGCGCGCCAACGCTCGGTCGAGCGATCCGCCGCCGCCCGCGCAGCCGGCAAATCGGTGCGGACAAAAGCGCCGATCCGCGGTTCCCACAGTTCCATCAAGACGAGCGAGCGTTCGAGAAATTGGCTTGGCGTGTCCTTGCCGGACGCGAAGTCTCGCGTCGCCGTAAGATACGGCCGCATGACCGGTTTTGTTTGCTCTTGCACGACCGTCGCTTCCCTTTGCGTTGGCTTTCTTCGGAATACGCAGGCGCCCGTTGCGATCAGTTGCAATGAACTGGGGCGCATTGTACATGGGGTGAAAGCCTAAGCAATCGAGCGACAGTCACGCGCGCGACGCAACACTGCGCTGCCGCAAAAAACGCAAACGTCATCATTGCCAAGGGCGCGACGCCGGAGGACATAGCCCGCATGCACGAAGTAACCGGACAAGTTCATTGGCACGAGCCGTCGGGCTTCAAGCGCGCCGGCTTCGGCAGGTTCGGCCGCCCGAAGACGCCCTACGACCTGTTCATGGAATCCGAAGACATTCCGGTGTTTCGCGGCATCGGCGTCAGCAAGGTGCAGAATCTGCCGTTGCTGCCCTGGCCGCGCATGGGCGGCCGCGGCAGCTACATTCAGCTCTTCGGCACCGAAGGCAAATGGGGCGCCTATGTGGTCGAGGTGCGGGGCGCGGGCGCGCTCAACCCCGAAAAGCACATCTACGAGGAAATCTATCTGGTGGTCGAAGGCCGCGGCTCGACCGAGGTCTGGCTCGATGGCGATGCCAGACGCCATGTCTTCGAATGGCAGAAGGGCTCGCTGTTCTCGATTCCCGTCAACGCCATGCATCGCATCGTCAATGCGAGTTCCGCGCCGGCGCTGCTGCTTGGCGGCACCACCGCGCCCAATCTGATGAATCTGATCAACAATACCGACATGATCTTCAACTGCCCCTACCAGTTCCGCGACCGCTTCTCCGGCGCCGACGATTTTTACAAATACAAGGACGACATCGAACCCGATCCGGTGCGCGGGCTTGCCATGCGGCGCACCAATTTCATCCCCGACATCGTCAATTGCGATCTGCCGCTCGACAATCGCCGCTCACCCGGCTGGCGCCGCGTCGAGCCGTTCATGACCGGCAACACGTTCTATTTGTGGATCGGTCAGCACGAGAACGGCCATTATTCGAAGGCCCATGCGCACACTTCGGCCGCGGTGCTGATCTGCGTGAAGGGCAAGGGCTACACTTATACGTGGCCCGAGAACCTGGGCGTGACGCCCTGGAAGGACGGCAAGGCCGATCAGGTCAAGCGCGTCGACTACGAGCCGGTCGGCATGGTGTCGGCGGCGCCCGGCGGCGCGCGCTGGTTCCATCAGCATTTCGGCGCCTCGAAGGAGCCGTTTCGGCTCACCGCCTGGTTCGGGCCGCATAATCCCGGCCGCGAGCCCGGCCCACCCGGCGAAAAGCACACCGACTACACCGCGATGGACATTCCCGAAGGCGGCTCGGCGATCCCCTATTACATGGAGGATCCGTTCCTGCGGCAGGAATATGCCGAGCGCATGCGGGAAGAGTGCGCCGAGAACCGGATGCGGCCGGAATATTACGAGCGGGATTACCGCGGCCTGCTGCCGAAGGAATGACGGATCACGGATTATTCTTCCATGAACGACGAAATCGGCGGCCGCATCTTCTTCTCCAGCACCGGCCGCACCTTCGGCGAAGAAGACGAATTATGCGTGCTCTCGGTCGGCGTCGATATCGGCTCCTCGACCTCGCATTTGGTGTTCTCGCGCATCGTGCTGGAGCGGCTCGATGCCCGCTATGTCGTCACCGAGCGTGAGAGTTTTTATCAATCCGACATTTTGCTCACCCCCTACTCCGATTCTGAAACGATCGACGCCGCGGCCCTCGGCGCGTTCCTGCACCGCCAATACCAAGACGCCAAGATCGATCCCGACGAGATCGATACCGGCGCACTGATCCTGACCGGCGTCGCGGTGCGCCGCAAGAACGCGCGCGCCATCGGCGAATTGTTCGCCGCCCAAGCCGGCAAGATGGTCGCGGTCTCGGCCGGCGACAGCCTGGAATCGGTGATGGCGGCCTATGGCTCGGGCGCGGCGGCGCGCTCGATCAAGAATGCCGCGCCGGTCATGAACGTCGATGTCGGCGGCGGCACCGCCAAGATCGCGGTCTGCGCCGACGGCAAGGTGATCGACGTCACCGCGCTCGACGTCGGCGCGAGGCTCGTCGTGCTCGACGATGCCCGTCGCATCGTGCGGCTCGAAGAGGCCGGCCGCCGCTTCGGCGCGGAGCTCGGCTTGCGGCTCGAACCCGGCGTCACGCTTGACGAACATGGCGCAGGCGCGCTCGCCAGCGCCATGGCCGATCGTCTGTTTGAGGCGATGCGCGGCGGCACTCCGCGCGCCGGCGGCGCTGAGCTGTTGCGGCTCGATCCGCTGCAATTTCGCGGCGCGGTGTCCGACGTGAGCTTTTCCGGCGGCGTTGCCGAATATGTTTACGGCGGCGAAGCAAAATCTTTCGGCGACCTCGGTCCGCAGCTCGCGCTGGAGCTGCGCACACGGCTCAAGGACTGGGGCGTGCCGCTGGCGCGGCCCGACGCTCGCATCCGCGCCACCGTGATCGGCGCCTCGCAATATACCATGCAGGTGTCCGGCTCGACGATTTTCGTCTCGCCGCTCACAACGCTGCCGCTGCGCAATGTTCCGGTGATCGCGCCCGCGCTGCCGCTCGACGGCGATGACATCGACTCCAAAGCGGTCGCCGCGGCGATCAAGGACACATTGAAACGGCACGATCTCGGCCACGGCGATAGCCCCGTCGCCGTCTTCGTTTCCTGGCGCGGCTCGGCGACGTTCCAGCGGCTCGACGATTTCTGCAAAGGCACAGCCGACGGTTTGGCCGCCGTGCTCGCCCGCGGCCATCCCATCGTGCTCGCCGGCGACGGCGACGTCGGCGGCTTGATCGGCATCCATTATCGCGAAGAGCTAAAACTTAAAACCCCGATCGTCTCGATCGACGGGCTCGAGCTCAAGGAGTTCGACTATATCGACATCGGCTCGATCCTCGACACCTCGGGCGCGGTGCCGGTCGTCATCAAATCGCTGGTGTTTCCGTCGACCGCAGGCGTCGGCAGGGATTGGCAAAGCGAGCGCGCAGTGGCCAGTGCGTCGACTGCCACTTAGGGCACGGACGCACGTTGCCTTGGCAACGAATATTCGACTTGCCCATTGCTATTCGGACGGATGAAGCGCCGAGTGCGGCGTGGATGACGTAGAGGGGCGGGGCTCATTTCCCCCCGATGGCTGCCACCAAAGCGGCGACGTACCGAACTCGCCGCTCGATCATCGGCAGCCGATGCCGTCGGCAGGCACAAATCTTTCTCATTTTGAAAATTCAGCCGGAGCCTGAGCCATGGATACGTTCTTTATCGTACTCGCCGTGATCGCCATTTCTTGCGGTTGCTTTTGGTTATTCATCATCGAGCCGCGGAGAAAGATCTACGATTGATGAAGGACCGTGCTTGGATCAGCGGCATTCGATTATCTCATCGGCGGCCACGGATTGCTTTGCGGCACGCTGAGGCCAAGCGCCCTGGCGGTCCTGAGAATGATGATCCGAGACGGAGGCAAAAGCGGCTGCCCAATTTATCGGCTTCAACCTCGGCCGAGATCACTCCACTTTGATGTTGGCCGCACGAATGACCTTGCCCCATTTGTCGTTTTCGTCGGCGATGAATTGTGCGAACTGACCGGGCGTCATCCGCATTGGCTCGACGCCCAGATCGGCAAGCCGTGTCTTCGCCGCGGGCGCGGCGAGAGCTGAGTTCATCGCCCTGTTGAGCGTGCCGACGATCTCGGCGGGCGTGTCTCTCGGCGCGCCGATGCCATACCAGCCGATCGCCTCGTAGCCCGGCACGAATTCCGCCGCGGTAGGAAGTTCTGGAAGCGCTTCCAGGCGTTTCCCGGTCGTTACCGCGAGCGCGCGCACTTTGCCGGCTCGCACGAACTCCATCGATTGGGGAACGGGGTTGACCACGACCTGCACTTGTCCGCCGATCAAGTCGGACATGTAATTGGTGCGATACGGGACATGCACCAGTTCGATGCCGGCCATCATCATGAACAGCGCGCCAAAAATATGGGATGAAGTGCCGATGCCGCCCGAGGCCATGTTGATCTTGCCCGGATTGGCCTTGGCATAGTCGATGAAGTCCGAAACGGTTTTCACCGGCAATGAATTCGTGACCAAGACGACGTAGGGGGCGTTTGCTACAGGTGAGACCGGCGCAATGTCGCGCATGAAATTAAAGCTCAGATTTTGATAAAGCGACATGTTGAGCACGTTGGTCAGAACGTCGGCGAGAATTGTGTAACCGTCCGGCTCCGCCCGCACTGCGATTTCAGTGCCGATATTGCTGCCGGCGCCCGGCCGGTTCTCAACGACGAATTGTTGTTTGAGCTCGTCCGACAGCCATTGTGCGGCGAGGCGGGCGATAATGTCGGGCGCGCTGCCCGCGGGGAAGCCGACGATCATCTGCACCGGCCGCGACGGATAAGTCTGCGCCCGCGCCGCGAACGGCCACGCGAAGGCGCTGCCGGCTAACGCGGATATGAATTGCCGCCTTCCGATGGACATCTTTCCTCGCTTCTGGCGGTCTGATGCCGCCGCAATATCGAGAGACTACCATGCCGATTTAGGATAGGCGCGGCGCGGCGCGCCGCGCCGCTTGTGAGCAGCGCTCGCCCGTGGCCGTCCTACCGTGCCGGCCATCGCGAAATGGCGAAAGTTCCGCGATCGCAGTGGCCGTCTTTGTCCTGCATAAGGCAAAGGCCATTTGCGGCAAAAACGGGCATCCGGTCTCGTCAAGGCGGCCATTCTGCCGCTGATTTTAACGTAATCCGTTGAACATATTGAGATATTTTCGTTCCGCGAGCATGGCACGCGTCTTGCGAAGTCACGTCTAACTCAGGCTCTCAACGACCAAAGCCAGCACTTCAGCAGCGCGGCTGAGCCAAGAATCGATCGACCCGGAGCACCGCGGTGCTTCCACGCCAGCGCGGGATGTGCGTCACACCCTGAAAAGACGCGCCGAATGCGGCGAGGCGCGACGGACGATGACCGATTTTATCGCGAGCATCTAAGGAGAATGACGATGGATTATGTGAAACCCGCCGATGTCGCCGTGGCGATGCTCGAATCCGGCAAGCGCAAGCTTGCGCTCTCCCCGCGCGATCTTTTGATCCGCGGCATGCTGTCGGGCGCCATTCTCGGCGTCGCCACAAGTCTCGCTTTCACCGGCGCGGTGCAGACCAATGTGCCGCTGGTCGGGGCGCTGATCTTCCCGGTTGGCTTGATCGCCATCGTGCTGCTTGGCCTCGAACTTGTCACCGGCAGTTTCGCGCTGGTGCCGCTGCCCTGGCTTGAGCGCGAAGCAAGCGCCGGTTCGGTGCTGGTCAATTGGGGCTGGGTCTTTATCGGCAATCTGATCGGCAGCGTCGCTTATGGCGCGCTCATCGCCATCGCGCTGACCAATATGGGCGCCACGGCGCCGGCAGGCGTCGCGCTGCGCATCGTGCAGACCGCCGAGGCCAAGACCATCGGCTATGCGGCGTTGGGCTTTGCCGGCATGGTCACCGTCTTCGTCAAAGCGATGTTGTGCAACTGGCTGGTTTGCCTTGCCGTGGTACTCGCCATGACCACCAACTCGACCATCGGCAAGATCGCCTGCGCCTGGATGCCGATCTTCATCTTCTTCGCCCAGGGCTTCGAACACTCCGTCGTCAATATGTTCATCATTCCGACCGGCATGATGATGGGCGCCAAGGTCACCGTGGCGGATTGGTGGCTGTGGAATCAGATCCCGGTCACGCTCGGCAATCTGGTCGGCGGCTTCACCTTCACCGGCCTTGCCCTCTACGTCACCTACAAGCCGCGCGGTGCCGCCAAGGTCATGGCGCCGACACCGACCGGCGTGCCGGCCGAATAATGCGCCGTCTTTCGGTACGCGGGACGATGCAACTCCTCAGCTGACGGAAGAGGAAATGTCGGGAGATTTCGAACCGGAGCAGAAGCGCTATCTCGAAGGCTTCGTCGCCGGTCTGCAGATCGCCAAGACGACGCGCGGCGCGACTGGTGGCGGCGCCACACCCGCGCCAACTGAGCCGACCGGCCCCGACGCCGCGGGCTTGCGCGCGCAGGACCGCGCCGTCAAAGCCGGCGGCAAGCTGTCGGATCCGGAAAAGTTCAAGCGCGAACTCAATCCGTTCGACGGCTATGAGAAGCTCAAAGCGCAGGCCGCCAACAACGAAGCGCCGAAGGCCGACGACAATTTCCGCTGGCGTTTCTTCGGCTTGTTCTACTGCGCGCCGACGCAGACAGCCTATATGTGCCGGCTGCGCATCCCGAACGGCATCCTCACCCATTGGCAGTTCGCAGGGCTCGCCGACCTCGCCGAGCGCTACGCCGGCGGCTATTCGCATGTGACGACGCGCGCCAATCTGCAGATGCGCGAGATCGAACCGAAAAACGCGGTCTTGGTGCTCGAGGGCATCCAGGATCTCGGCCTGTGCTCGCGCGGCTCCGGCGCCGACAATATCCGCAACGTCACCGGCACGCCGACGGCGGGCATCGATCCGCAGGAGCTCATCGACACTAGGCCCTACGCGCGCGAATGGCATTTCCACATCCTCAACGATCGCTCGCTCTACGGCATCCCGCGCAAGTTCAACGTCGGCTTCGACGGCGGCGGCGTCATCCCGGTGCTGGAAGACACCAATGACATCGGCTTCCAAGCGGTCGACGTGAAAGACGGTTTCGGCGTCGAGCCCGGCATCTGGTTCCGGCTCATGCTCGGCGGCATCACCGGGCACCAGGATTTCGCCCGCGATACCGGCATCATCGTCAAGCCCGCCGACGCGACCAAAGTGGCGGACGCCGTGGTGCGCGTTTTCATCGACAACGGCGACCGCACCAATCGCGCCAAGGCTCGGCTTAAATACGTGCTCGACGCCTGGGGCTTTGAGAAATTCATCGCCGCGATGGAGGAAAAGCTCGGCCGCAAGCTTTCGCGGGTATCGAGCGAAGCCATCGCGCCACGCCCGGCGTTCGATCGGCTGGCGCATATCGGCGCGCACGGGCAGAAGCAAAACGGGCAAAACTGGATCGGCGTCGTATTTCCCGTTGGCAAGATCACCGCCGAACAGATGCGTGGACTCGCCAAAGTCGCAGCCGAATTCGGCGACGGCGAGATCCGTCTCACAGTCTGGCAGAACCTTTTGATCTCCGGTGTCGCCGACGGTTGCGTCACCGCGGGCGAAGCGGCGATCGAGGCGATCGGGCTTTCGACCAAGGCGACATCGATCCGCGCCGGCCTTGTCGCCTGCACCGGCAATGCCGGTTGCAAGCTTGCCAATTCCAACACCAAGCAGCATGCGCAGGATATCGCGCAGTGGTGCGAGGCCCGCGTCAGTCTCGACGGGCCGATCAACATCCACCTCACCGGCTGCCCGAATTCCTGCGCCCAGCATTATGTCGGCGATATCGGACTGGTCGGCACCAAGGTGGTGGTGTCCGACGACGGCGATCAGGTCGAGGGCTACCACATCGTCGTTGGCGGCGGCTTCGGTCCCGACGCCGCCTGCGGCCGCGAAATCTATCGCGACGTCAAAGCCGATGACGCGCCGCGGACGGTCGAGCGCATGCTCAAGACCTATCTGGCGCATCGCGCCTCCGCCGCGGAAAGTTTTCTCACTTTCACGCGGCGGCACGAGATCGACGCGCTGAAAACCTTCAACGACGCGGAGGCGATCGAGTGATGCAGAACACAGCATCGCCGATCCCGAGTTTGATACCGGACAGCGCGCCGTTTTCGCCAGAGCAGCGCACCTGGCTCAACGGCTTCTTCGCCGGTCTCCTCTCGCTCGACGGTGGCGTCAACGCGCTGTCGCCCGAGGAAACCGCGAAGCTTTTGGGCGACATCGCCGGCGCATCCACGGCCGGCGGCCCGCCCGCGGACGGCGACGACGGACAGACGCCCTGGCACGACACCGCGATCCCGCTGGCTGAGCGCATGGAGCTTGCGGCGGGCCGGCCGCTGCGGCGGCGTCTGATGGCGGCGATGGGCCAGCAGGATTGCGGCCAATGCGGCTACACCTGCGAGGCCTATGCCGACGCCATCGTCGTGAAACAGGAGGAGCGACTCAATCTCTGCATTCCGGGCGGCAAAGAGACCACCCGGATGCTGAAATCGCTTTATGCCGAATTCGGCTCCGTGGCCGCCGAGGCCAAAGCACCGGCAAGCCCTGCGGCGCCGGCTGCGGACACGGCCGTCGTCGCCGCGCCGGTTCCGACCCGCGACCGGCCCGCCGAAATCGCGTTTTTATCCCGCACCAAGCTCAACAAAACGGGCTCGAACAAAGAGACCTGGCATATCGATCTCGATCTCACCGGATCGGGCATCGACTACGCGGTCGGCGATGCGCTCGGTGTCTTTCCGCGCAACGATCCGGCCCTGGTCGAGGCCGTCATCGCGGCACTGTCCGCGCCGCCGGATTTTCCCATCGGCGGCCGCACTTTGCGCGAGGTCTTGACCGACGGCGTGTCGCTTGGCTTGGCGCCCGATATGTTGTTTCAGTTGATCTCCCACATCACCGGCGGCGAGCGGCGGCAGAAGGCGAAGGCGCTGTCCTCTGGCGGCGATCCGGACGGCGATGCGGCGACGCTTGACGTGCTCGCGGCGCTGCAGAAATTTTCCGGCGTCCGACCCGATCCCGAAGCCTTCATCGAAGCGCTCGACCCGCTGCAGCCGCGGCTCTATTCGATCGCCTCCTCGCCGAAGGTCGTCGCCGACCGCATCGCGCTGACCATCGACACCGTGCGCTACACCGTCGGCAAGCGGCCCCGCCTCGGCGTCGCCTCGACCTTTTTCGCCGAACGCATCGCGCCCGGCACAAAATTTCGCGCCTATATTCAGAAGGCCCATGCCTTCGGCCTGCCCGCCGATCCGGCGGTGCCGGTCGTCATGATCGGCCCGGGCACCGGCATCGCACCGTTCCGCGCCTTTCTGCACGAGCGCATGGCGACCAAGGCGCCTGGCCGCAA